>JAPLDI010000004.1 GCA_026391795.1 Bacteroidota bacterium | reverse complement strand
TGGATGCTGGATGCTGGATGCTGGATGCTGGATGCTGGATGCTGGATGCTGGATACTGGATGCTGGATACTGGATGCTGGATGCTGGATGCTGGATACTGGATGCTGGATGCTGGATGCTGGATGCTGGATGCTGGATGCTGGATGCTGGATGCTGAATGCTGAATGCTGGATGCTGGATGCTGGATACTGGATGCTGGATGCTGGATGCTGGATGCTGGATGCTGGATGTGTGGGTGTGGGTGTGGGGGACTGCCGACTGAGGACTGCCGACTGAGGATTGCCGACTGTAAAAGGACGCTACTAAAGTACTCCCTGGGGTATCTGTGGTTTATTTGAAACCGCGAATTCAAACCGCCGGTGCCCGGTCTTCAGGATGATCTTCTTTTCATGCTGTTCAAAGGTGATCTCAAGGTGCCGGGATTTTGCAATGTTTGCGAAGGTGATGGCTTTTTCGACACCTTCTCCCCGCTGGTAATTTACTACCTCATCGGGCAAGGCGATCCCGTTTTCACCGTAGATCGATTCATTGGGCCATCCCGATAATACAGCATAAATCTGTTCAGGATCCATCCCGCTGAAATATTCAACCGAGACCGGGTTCCTTTCAAACGCCGCCTTCAGAAATGGCTTCCAGTCGCATGAATCCATCTTCCGGCCTGCATAAAAGGCAAGATCGGCCGTTACGGATTGTTTGCGCATGCCGGATATTGCTGCAATAATATCCACACGGGATTGAAATGGCGAAAGGACGAAAGGACGGGATGGCGAAAAAGTTTTCTTTGAGGAAGGAAGATGAGGTACAGTATGGATGAATTTCCGGAAATCGTTCATGAATTCCTTATTTGCAGCCAGCACGGGAAATTCCTGCTGTAAAACTGTAAAAAATTCTTTGTTCGTCTTCTGAAAGAAAATTGAATTATCAGCTGAAATTAAAACCCTTTCCTTTTCAATACTTACCGACAGATCTTCTTCGTCGATCTCGCAAAAGAGTTTTTTTGCCGTCTTGTCACCGATCTTGTTTTTGCTGTCGTGTTCGTAGGCAAATACCTTCTCCAGGCGAATGTACTTGATCAGGTCATTGCACTGAAAACTCAGCTGAAACAGCTTCTGGTAGCGGGATACCGACCGCAGGAAATTGGTAAAGATCTCAAAGCTCACCGGGCTCTCAAGATAGGCGGACAGTTTCTGTTTCATCAATGTATAAGCATCTTCCGAGATGGTGGCTTCGGGGTAAACAGCATGGATAAATCCCGTGGAATGCGCCACCATGGTGACCTGTTCGTTTTCGAGTGCCCTTCGTGCCAGTCCGGAGAGTTCAGTTCCGTTGAACCACATCGATTTTGTGACAACCCTCCGGTTGTTGGTGAGGACGCCTTCATCCACCAGGATAAAATTCTGGGAATGAAGCGGGGTACCGAGGAGAAAGATCTTTTCAAGCGGGACTTTTGCAACCACAAAGAGCGCCGCTGCATAGAGGCAGGCAAGGGATACACATTCACCGGCCCCGGTAGTATACCCGGGTTTGAACCGGAAAGCATTCATCGCCTCCACCGTTTCTGTTTTCCAGTAGGGAATAATATCCGAATCGAATTTATCCAGCCCGAAATGCTTCCGGATATCAATATCAAAATAATACTTATCTCCCTCATAACCGAAAAGTGCATTGGAACGCTGAAGGGTATCCGGGTCGATAAAACCTTCAAACCGGCTGATCTCGGTTTGCTTGTCGGTAAGCCCCCAGGTCTCCAGGTCGAGGTTGAAGCTGTAATGCTCCATGATGTACTGCTTAAGCCGGTGGATCTTTTTCAGCGGTCCCATTTTATCGATTCCTTCAAACCATTTGTCGTCGCGCCATTTCCATATTTCTGGTGACATGATGTTCGCGAGTACCAGCGCGTAGAGCAATTCAGGGAATATAAAGATCTCCATGTCGGAGAGGGTGAAGGCGGAGGAGTATTTTTCGAGCTGTTTCTGATCCATTATGAAAACGGCGGAATGGTGGTTTTTTCCGGGCCACAAAGGTACGGAATTAAATGCCTCAATCCCTTCACCCCCTCTCCTTGAGGAGAGGGGGATGGGGGGTGAGGCAGAGAATAAGAATAGAAGAAAAAAATCAGCTACTGAACAATCACCTTCTGGATCTGCTTGGCATCATCGGTGAGGAGGCTGAAGTAGTAAATCCCCGGAGCCAGTCCGGAAATATCCAGTGTACAGGCTCCATCGAGATCCAGGCCGTTCTTTTCCATGACAACAGTGCCCAGCGAGTTGAAAACCTTCAGGTCTGTTTTCATTTTGTGGTCAGCAATGATGCTGATTTTTCCTTTTGCAGGATTCGGGAAAAGGGTGACCAGTTTCTGCTGTGAGTGTTCCCCGATCCCCGTGACCACGATGACCGGAAGATCGATGGAAAAGGAACCGGCACCACAGGAATTTACACCCTGGACCTTGATGCTGGCATTGCCGAGGTAGGATGTGCTCCAGGTAATGGAACCGGTTGTTCCCGTGCCTGTGAAGGTCCCTGCATTGGCAGGCGTCACGGCCCAGCTGTAACTGGTGGCATAGATTCCTCCGGTAGTGGTATAATCTGTGACTGTTCCCGGCGCCGGGGTTCCATTGCCGGTGGGTTGGGCCGGGGCTTCGGGAACCTGCGGGTCTACTGTGACGATGGCAGAACCATTCATCATGTTGGTGCAGGTTGTGGCAGGATTGACGGCCTCGGCAGAATAGCTCCCTTCAAGGAACTGGTTCCCGAAAGTAATGGCTCCGCCTGTACCGGGGACGATTGTCGAGGTAGATCCTCCATTCAGGTAGAGCGTATAATTCACGCCTGCCTGGGAACCGTCAAGACCAACCGCCACACCGGACCCTCCGGTGGCACAGGTAGCTCCACCGCCGGTCATGGAATAGGAGCCGGGAAGGCTTTCGACATTCACATTCAGGTATGACGACCAGGCTCCTTCACATCCATTTGTGACCGCCTTGACCCTGATCTGGGCAGCACCAACATAGAATGTTGCCCAGTCGACGATTCCGGTTGTTGATGATCCGGTGATTGATCCTGCAGCCGGTGTTGGAGTGAGTTCCCATACATACGAAGTCGCCGAAGAGGATCCTGAAGTCTGGTAATCGGTATTGGGAGGATTCAGACATAGCTGTGTCTGACCGGTGGGTGTTCCGGGTGCAGCCGGCGGGTTACTGACTGTGACGGCTTGCGTTGGCGACCAGGCACCGTCACCGCAACTGTTCGATCCCTTAACCTTAAGCTGTGCACTACCCGTATAGGCATTGTCAAAATCAACTGTGCAGGAGGCGCCGGCTGGCGTCAGGATCCCGGCTGTTGGAGGCTGCAGGTCCCACGTATAGGTGGTTGCTCCGCTGGCTGGTGCTGCAAAGTAGGTCTGGTTCGGCGGGTTGGAGCAAAGCTGGGTTGCTCCTGACGGCATTCCGGGTGCATCGGGGATGGCAAGAATATTGAGATAGGCGGTCTTGACCATCTTGTTCCCCCTGTAGGTGGTGGAGTTCCAAGCAGTCAGGGTGGCGTCGTATGTGCCTGTGGAAGCGTATGAGACCGAGGGGTTCTGGGTGGTTGGCGCAGAAGGCGAGCCACCGGGAAGGTCCCATTGCCAGTTATTTACTCCCACTGACTGATCGGTATAGTTGATGGTTACCGGGGCGCATCCTGTTGCTGTATTGGAGGAGAAGTTAACAGGGATCGGGGCCGGGATTGAATTGAGAGCAACCATTGAACCGTTGAAGATTGTTTTCGTGGGATTGTCCTGGACAAAAGCGATGACCGAGCAGTTCGAATTCACCCAGGAAGCATCCTTGGTGAAACTGACCAGGATGATCTGCATGTCGCCGGAGGTGAAACTGAAGGAGGTACCGCTTTCATTCGGAGCCATCAGCCTTTCCACGAAATTCACCTTTGTCATGCAACCCGAGCCCCCCGGCCATGGTGCACAGGAGATGTCGGTCTCGGCCAGTACCACGTGCAAGCGCAGGTCGGTGGCCGTCACCGTCGAAACCTTGTGAACAGAAAGTACGAGGTTGTATGAATTCCCTGCATTTGTTCCGGATATGTCAACTGTCAGAGGTGAAGGCACCGCGTAAGCCGTGTTGTAATTGTTCGTGTAGCTGAGGCCGGTGCCGGGGCAGGCATAACCGCCAACCACTGAGGTCGGTCCGTCAAAATGTGCGGTCGGGTAGCCGGTGATCGCGTAGTAGGTATTCCTTGCATTTGAATAGGAATTGGCATAGGCATCGCCGTTATGGTATTCAATCGTGGCGACATTGGCACCGCTTGCCACCAGGTTGTCTGCTGCAACGGCGGCACCGGGACAATAGGTACACCAGGTACCGGTGGAAATTTCCAGGATCACTTTATTCCGCTGAACCTGAGAAAATGTAACTGTTGCTGCCATGATGGCAACAATAAATAGTAAACTTCTTTTCATGGGATTGGAATTTATTTGTTATTGATTGAGGACGAGGATACAAATTTATGAATTTTTCAATTGCCGAGGATATTGTTGCCTCTGTTTTTTTGTTTGTCCTTCTAAACGTTTACAGACGATGACCGGCTTGTTCAGGTAAAGCCGGAAACGGAATTCCACGCATCCTTTGCCGGTTACAAGGAGAAGGGGGTTGATCTTTTGTAGCGGGTCTGCACGGTAAGTGTGGAGACGGTGAAGATAACTGGCGAAATGGGGGTTGCTTCGCTGCGCTCGCAATGACAAAGTAGTTGTGCTAACTAAGGAGATTGCTTCGTCCCCCGAGTACTCGGGGTCCTCGCAATGACAAAAAGCGAATGACGAACCGCGAATAGCGAATAGCGATCTGAATTCCGGATTTTTATTTACTTTTGTTCATCCAAAACAATGTATCGTATGTATTACTCAGGCTTAGAAATTATCGAGATTGCCATCCGGATCGAAGAGAATGGCCAGGAATTTTATACTGCTGCAGCAGAAATGGTAAAGGAGAACACCGATGTCAAGGGGCTGTTCTATGACCTTGCCGAAAAGGAGATCACTCACATTGCCATTTTCCAGAAGCTGGCCGATAAATTTGAAGCCGAGACCTTTGAGTTCAACCAGGAGGAATCATCCGATTACATCGGCCATCTTGCCGATACGCACATCTTCGGAAGGAAGGATGCCGGTACTGAACTTGCAAAGACGGTGAAAACCCCTCAGCAGGCGCTTGAGATTGCCTATAAGTTTGAAAACGACAGTGTGATCTTCTATGAAGAGTTGATGAAACGGGCCTCGACTGATGCCAAAAAGATTATCTTCCAGATCATTGAAGAAGAGAAAGAACACGCTGCAGAGATCCGGCAGTTTATGCTTTCATAAAAGGTTAATCAGGAATACAGGGAGCAGGCCCAGGACCAGTGTCAGGATGGTAAGAAAGATGAGGTGCGTCTTGAAAGCAAAGCCGGCTTCGAGTTTTATCCCGTCCCCTTCTTTCAGGTACATCGCCACAATGGGCTTAAAGTAATAGGCTACGCTGATTGCCGAGCCTGAAACCGCCAGGATCACCAGCCACAAATAGCCTTGTTCCAGGGCCGTTGTAAAAAGATAATATTTAGCCATAAACCCTGCCAGCGGCGGTATCCCGGTCAGAGAGAGCAATGCAATGGTCAGGCAGACTGCCTCCAGGGGGTTTTTTTTCGCAATCCCTTCAAACGAGGTATAGAGATCATTTCCTTTTGCTCCCCGGATGAGGATCAGGATCCCGAAGGCTGTCACGGTGGCGACAGAATAGGCGGCAGCATAAAGCAGCAGGGAACCCGAGGAACGGGCACTGAAGGCAAGAACCGCAAGCATCATATAACCGGAATGGCTGATGCTTGAGTAGGCCAGCATCCGTTTGAGGTTCGGCTGGTAAATGCCGGTGAAGTTGCCTACCAGAATGGTCAGCACGGCCAGTATCCAGAGCGTCGGCTCCCAGATCTCACGTATGGAAGAGAAGCAGTTGCTGAACAGACGGAACAGGGCCACGATGCTGGCAACCTTGACAACGGTGGCCATGAAAGCAGTAAGCAGCGTTGGGGTTCCCTCATAAACATCCGGTGCCCAGAAATGAAACGGGACAATTGCAATTTTAAAAGCCAGTCCGATGATCACCAGGAACAGACCCGTCCGGAAGATCGGTGAAAGATGCCCTGCCTCCCTGAGGGTATAACGGGAGATTTCATCCATGTTGAGCGAGCCGGATGCCCCATAGAGCAATGCAATCCCGAACAGCAAAAATCCCGAAAGGAAAGAGCCCATCAGGAAGTATTTAAGGGTGGCTTCATTCGAAGTAATCGCTTCCTTGTGACTGCCTGCCAGCACATATAATGCGATCGACAGGGTTTCAATTCCAAGGAACAGGATGATCAGGTTCCCGAAATTTGTCATCATCACACTTCCGGCAAGTGCAAAAATAAGGATGGCATAGATATCATCGAGCGGCCGTACAACATCTTTGTAGTAATGACCGGCAAACATAAAAATGATGAATGTCGTAAAAATCAAAACCGAGCTGAAGGCGATGGAGGTGTTATCGACTACCAGCATGGAGTTATAATAATGCAGGTTCCGGTTCCATCCGTAAAGTGCCAGCACCAGTGCCACCAGCAACCCCACCAGGATCGTGGGCAGGTGCCAGGATTTCTTCCCCAGCATTCCCTCTGCAAGGATCACAACTCCGAGAACCGTTAATGCTATTATTGTCAGCATGAAGTATTCGTTTCTTTGTTCATGTTTAAAAAGTAAAAGATCACCGCAAAGTCGCTAAGACGCTAAACTATTCTTGTGTTTTTCGCGTCTTTGCGCCTTCGCGGTAAATAATAAACCATTCATCCTTATCCATGTATCAAATTCATAATCTCCCTTATCGCGGGTTCTGCAAGCTGAAGGAAGAAGTTCGGGAAAATCCCGATCCAGATCACCATGATTACCAACGGGATCAGGGGGACAGCCTCTGCAAGGCTGATATCGGATATCTCAGGCGACTCCTCACGGAGTTTCCCCAGCATTGTCCGCTGGTACATCCGGAGCATATAGACAGCACTGAGGATGATCGTCATTCCCGCGATGGCCGCCATCCAAACATTGCGTTCAAAGATACCAAGGAGAAGAAGGAATTCCCCGATGAAACCATTGGTCAATGGCAGTCCGATGCTTCCCAGCAGCAGGATCATGAAAAGGGCAGCCAGCCAGGGTGCCCGGTTTGCCATTCCTTCAATCTGCGGAATCTCCCTTGTCTTCATCCTCTTTTCGATCAGGCTGATGATGATCAGGATCCCGGTGATGTTGATCCCGTGAGAGACCATCTGGATCACGGCTCCTTCGAGCGCTTTCGGGGTCAGTGCAAAGATCCCGGCAGATATCAGGCCGACATGTGCAATGGAAACATAAGCAATGAATCGTTTCAAATCCGATTGCCGGATGGCGATAACCGAAGCATAGATGATCCCGATCACGGAGAGGGTGAGGGCGATCCAGCCCCATTCTTTCAATGCGACCGGGCAGATGGGCAGTACAAAACGGATCAGACCGTAGGTTCCCATTTTCAGCATGATCCCGGCAAGCAGCATGGTGCCGCCGGCCGGAGCTTCGGTGTAGGTGTCAGGTTGCCAGGAATGAAACGGAAAGATGGGGATCTTGATGGCAAAGGCAAGGAAAAAGGCGGCGAAGATCCAGATCTGTTCGGGAGCCGTAAGATGAGCGGCATAGAGGTACGTAATCTCAAAGGAATGGGGCGCCGGGGTATGTAAATAAAGGTAGATCAATGCCACCAGCATGAACAGGCTTCCTGTAAAGGTGTAGATAAAAAATTTAAAGGTGATCCGGATCCGGTCGTTACCCCCCCACACCGCACAGATAAAATAGGCCGGGATCAGTGCCATCTCCCAGAAAATGTAGAACAAGAGGCCGTCACTGGCGCTAAAGACCCCGATAAAGGCCATTTCCATCAGCAGGATCAGGCCGTAGAATGCCGAAGGTTTGCGGTAAGGATGATCCAGCGAGGAGAGAATGATCAGCGGGGTGAGGAAAGTTGTCAGCAGAACCAGGAGCAGGCTGATCCCGTCGAGCCCGAACCGGAAGCTGATGTGAAGGCTTTCGATCCAGCCGATGTTCAGGAGAAGCTGGCAATGGCACTGGGTTGAATAAAGAAAAAGTCCGTACAGGGAGACCAGGAATTCAAGAACCGATCCGGTCACTGCCATCCGCCGGATCCATTTTTCATCCTTCAGGCTGAAAACAACCAGCGAAAACAACAAGGGCAGGATAATGAGAATTCCCGTGATCATGTTATATTACCAGGTTAAAAATTAAAACAGCTATGATCCCAGCCACCATCATGAATACATAAAAGCCGACATGTCCGGTCTGGAGATAACGGATCGTATTTCCCGTCCTGACCACAAGCACGCCGATCCCGTCAACAAACCGGTCGATGATCTTCTTCTCTCCGATCTCATGAAACCCTTTCGAAAGGCTCATCACCGGTCGTACAAAGAGCGTATCGTAAAGTTCATCGATGTAGTATTTATTGGCAGGGATCTTCCTGAGAAATGATTGCCACAAGGGCTCTTTCCGTTCTTCCTCCTGTGATAACACATACCACAAATAAGCCACCGGTATGACACATACCACACAAACCACGCTGATTGCCACGAGAAGCCACTCCAACCCTGGTCCCGGTTCAAACTCCGGCGGTTTCAGGAAGGGCAGGGCATCTGAAAACACCGGCGCGAGGAAGGATTGAAGCCAGGCAGAGCCGTTCATAAAAGCAGGAAGATTGATCACCCCTCCGGCTATCGACAACCCTGCCAGGATGAACAATGGAAGCAGCATGACGGATGGAGATTCGTGGAGATGATGCTTCTGTTCGGCAGTACCCCTGAATTTACCGTGGAACGTGAGGTAATAGAGCCGGAACATGTAAAAGGAGGTCATGATGGCTCCGGCCAGGGCAAAGATATAAAGGATTGAACTCCTGTTAAAGAGATGAGACAGGATCTCGTCCTTGGAAAAGAAACCTGAAAATGGCGGAATTCCTGAAATGGCAATCGTTCCGATGAGAAACACCCAGCGTGTTTTATTGATCGAGGGGCCGAGTCCGCCCATCTTCCGGATATCCTGTTCACCCCCCAATGCATGGATCACGCTGCCTGCGGCGAGAAAAAGAAGAGCTTTGAAAAAGGCATGCGTGGCAAGGTGGAACATGGCACCTGTAAAAGCACCCATGCCGAGGGCGACGAACATGTATCCCAGCTGGCTGATCGTGGAATAGGCAAGAATCTTCTTGATGTCGTTCTGAAAGATAGCAATGGAAGCAGCAAACAGAACGGTGGCCAGGCCTGTAACAGCCACAACCGTCATCGTTGCCGGGGCAAGGACGAATAAAATGTTTGACCGTGCCACCATATAAACGCCAGCGGTCACCATCGTAGCGGCATGGATCAGGGCAGAGACGGGTGTCGGGCCGGCCATCGCATCGGGAAGCCATGTAAACAGCGGAATCTGGGCACTTTTCCCGACCGCACCGGCAAACAACAAAAGTGTTATGACGGTGAGGACGCCTGTGCCCGGATTCAGCTCCTTCACCTGCCCGAAAATATCGAGGTAATTCAAACTTCCGAACGTGGTAAAGAGCAAAAATATTCCAAGAAGAAAACCGAGGTCGCCGATCCGGTTCATGATGAACGCTTTCTTGGCAGCATTGTTGAATTCCTGGTTTTTAAACCAGAACCCGATCAGCAGGTAGGAACATAATCCGACTCCTTCCCAGCCAATAAACATCATGACATAACCGGCACCCATCACAAGCAGCAGCATAAAAAACACGAAGAGGTTCATGTATGCAAAGAACCGGTTGTACCCCTGATCGCCCTTCATGTAGCCCACCGAATAGAGATGGATCAGGAAACCGACCCCCGTTATCACAAGCAACATCAGTAACGACAGCGGATCCATCAGAAAGGAAAAGGAGATTGTAAAACCGGAGAACGAGATCCAGTTGAAGAGGGTCGTCACGATCCGGCCGGAACCACCGGTACCGTGCCCAGATAAAAGGTGAAAGAAAACAATGAGTGAACCGGCAAAGGAAAGGAGAACCGTACCCGGGCCAACAACCGATGCGACTTTTGCCGGAATACGGTTAAATCCCAATCCCAGGATCAGAAATCCGAGAAGCGGAAACAACGGGATCAGGTTTATTATCAGGTTGATCATTCGTAATTCGTAATTCATAATTGCTGCCTACCGGCAGGCAGGCGTAATTATTGACTACCACTTTAGTTTATTAAGTATGTCAATATCTATTGAGTGTGTGGTGCGGTAGATGACAACGATGATGGCCAGGCCGATGGCTACTTCGGCAGCTGCGACCACCATGATGAAAAAGACAAAGATCTGGCCGGCCGGGTCGTTCAGGTAGGTTGAGAAAGCTGCGAGGAGCAGGTTGATCGAGTTGATCATCAGTTCAACCGACATGAGGATCAGCAGAGCATTGCGTTTGATCAGCACCCCGGTCACGCCGATGCAGAACAGTACCGTGCAGAAGAACAGGTAGTAGCTTATCGGTACAAACTGTAGAGAAGCGTTGATGCTGTTCATTGGTTATGATTTGAATATCGTTTGTTTCCGCAAAGACGCAAAGATGCAAAGGTGTTTTTCATTCGTAATTCGTAATTCGTAATTCGTAATTGAACTAAATTTGTTCCTTCTTCCCTAATAATACAGCGCCGACCATTGCGGTAAGAAACAGGATCGACGAAAGCTCAAACGGCAGCAGGTAGTCCTTGTAGAGCACCCGCCCCAGGTTCTTTACAAGGCCAATCTGGGTAAGGAAGGGATCCTCCTTCAAGGCAACATCATATCCCCGGAAGATCCCGATCATTACGATCATGAGGGTTCCTCCTGCAATAATAACCACGATCTTTATCCAGACCGGCTTGGGCGATACCTCTTCCTTGTTCAGGTTCAGGAGCATCACCGTAAAAAGGAACAAAACCATGATGGCGCCGGCATACACAATGACATGCACAACGGCAAGGAACTGGGCATTCAGCAACACATAATGACCGGCAATGGCAAAAAATGTGAGCGTCAGGTACAAAACACTGTGAATGGGTTTCCGCGACATCAGCACCATCAGCGCAGAATAGAGGGCCAGAATGGAGAGAAAGAAGAAAATGTACTTTGTAAACATCATTTCCGATTCACAAGGGTTTTGTATTGTTTTTTTACCGCAAAGACGCTAAGGCGCCAAGGTCGCAAAATTCAGCGTTTCATTTTGCGTCTTCGCGTCTTAGCGGTTAATTTTTTATGTGCAGTCTCATTGATTGTGTCTCTTCGATTTATCTTTTTTAAACTCCAGCACCTCTTTCGTTTCACGCTTTGAAACATCAATCCGTTTTAAGGGATCCAGCGGTTCAACAAGTTTATCTTTCCCATAGATGAATCCGTCCCTTTCAAAATCCGAAGGTACAATTCTTTTCGTCAGGAAAATTGCCTCTTTCGGACAGGCTTCTTCGCATAACCCGCAGAAGATACACCGTAGCATATTGATCTCGTAAACGGATGCATATTTCTCTTCCCGGTAGAGTGATTCTTCGCCCGGTTTCCGTTCCGCGGCAATCATCGTAATGGCTTCGGCCGGACAGGCGACTGCACAAAGGCCGCACGCCGTGCACCGTTCCCGTCCTTCCTCATCCCGTTTAAGCACATGCTGCCCCCGGTAGATCTCCGCAAATTCCCGTTTGACTTCCGGGTACCGGATCGTAGCTTTTTTCCGGAAGAGATGGGAAAAGGTGATCCTCATCCCGTTCAGCACAGCAGGCAGATAGATCTTCTCCCAAAAAGTCATCTTTTTGTTTGAAACCACTACCGATCTGCCGGATATTAACTGCATCGCCGAAAAATTAGTTGATCAGAATTACGATTCCCGTGATCACCACGTTCAATATTGCCAGCGGGATCATGACTTTCCAACCCAGCCGCATCAGCTGGTCGTACCGGAAGCGTGGCAAAGTCCATCGTACCCACATGAAAACAAATCCGAAGAAAGTGATCTTGGTAAATAATACGAAGAACCCGATAACTGCCATTGCATTGGGTGAAAGCGCCAGCTTGTCCATGAACGGAAAGTTATACCCGCCAAAAAACAGGGTCGCCATCACGGCAGCCGAGATAAACATATTGATGTACTCGGCGAAAAGATAGAAACCGAGCTTCATGCTGCTGTATTCTGTATGATAGCCTCCCACCAGTTCCGTTTCACATTCCGGAAGATCGAAAGGTGACCGGTTGCATTCGGCAAAGGCACAAACCAGGAAGATCAGGAACGCCACCGGCTGGTACCAGACGTTCCAGTTCAGGCCGTGTTGCTGTGCCACAATATCTTTCAGGCTGAGCGATCCCGTCATCATCACCACGGATATGATGGCAAGGCTCATGGCCAGTTCGTAGCTGATCATCTGCGAAGAGGCCCGGATGGCTCCCAGCAATGCATATTTGTTATTGGAAGCCCATCCGCCGATCATAATTCCGTAGACCCCGATGGAGACTATGGCAAAGATGTAGAGGATCCCGATGTTGATATCGGCAACCTGAAGGGGATATTCCTTTCCTCCGATGACCAGGTTACCGCCCCAGGGAATGGCAGCACTGGTAAGCAATGCGATCAGCATGGTAAGGGAAGGACCGAGGATGTAAAGGAATTTATCGGCTGTATTGGGCATGAATTCTTCCTTGAAGAACAATTTGATCCCATCGGCCATCGGCTGAAGGAGCCCCCAGGGACCTGCACGGTCGGGACCGAGACGATCCTGGAAAAACCCTGCGATCTTCCGTTCAATCAACGTAGAGTACATGGCAACCAGCAGGCTTAACATTAAAATGCCGCTGGAAAGAATGGTTTTGTATAGGATGAATATGCCCATGTACCTATTCCTGTTTTTCTGTTGTCCCTTCAATCGGATGAATGATGGAAGGCTTGATCAGTTTTTCATAATGATTTGCGGAGATCACCGATTCCCGGCTGATCTTCCTTGGGCCCTCGATGATCCAGTCGGAAAAATTCTTTTTCTCAAACCTGCATTCGTTGCAGATAAATTCTTCGACCTCCCCGTATTTATCCTTCCTTCCGGTGATGCGGTATATTTCATTCCCGTACATCCAGGCTGTAACCTTTCCGCCGCAGTGCGTACAATCCCTGTGCGCATCCATCGCGTTCAGGAACCAGACCCGGCTTTTAAAGCGAAAGGTACGATCGGTGAGCGCACCGACAGGACAAACATCAATCACATTTCCCGAAAAATCATTGTCAATCACATTCTGAATATAGGTGCTGATCTCTGGTGCATCTCCCCGGTAAAGGACACCGTGTACGCGTTTTCCGGTGATCTGGTCGGCAGTGAAAACACAGCGGTAGCAGAGAATGCAGCGGTTCATGTTAAGCTTGATCTTGTCGCCGATGTCAATTGCCGGGAATTCTCTCCGGGGTTCTTCGCTGCGTGTCTCCACCATCCCATGCAGGAAGCTCAGGTCCTGCAAATCACATTCCCCGGCCTGGTCGCATACAGGGCAATCCAGGGGATGGTTGATCAGCAGGAATTCCACGATGGCCTTACGGGCTTCCAGCACTTCCGGGGAGGTGATGTTCTGCACCACCATCCCGTCCTGGACAGGTGTGCTGCAGGAGGCCACGAGTTTCGGCATGGGTCGCGGATCCTTTGCCGATGACTGCGCCACCTTCACCAGGCAGGTACGGCATTTCCCGCCGCTGCCTTTCAGCTTTGAGTACCAGCACATGGCCGGAGGAACGATCTTTCCCCCGATCTTCCGGGCTGCTGTGAGAATGGTGGTTCCTTCCTCAACGTCGACGGTTATGTCATCAATTGTTACTCTCATCTTAGCGATGCTGGATGCTGGATGCTGGATACTGGATATTTATAAATAGAGCCATGTTCAATATTCTTAACAATCTCAGGATGATCTATATGAAATTCAAATTCATCGCGGAAGTGGCGGATTGCACTGGCAACCGGCCATGCGGCAGCATCGCCGAACGGGCAGATGGTGTTTCCTTCAATTTTCGCTGCAATGCTGACAAGCAGATCAATCTCTTTGGACTTTCCTTCCCCCAGTTCAATCCGTTTTAAGATCGGTTCCATCCATGCGGTTCCTTCCCGGCAGGGCGAACACTGGCCGCAGGATTCGTGACGGTAAAAACAGGTGAAGTTCCAGGTATTCCTGACCATACAGGCGTCCTCATCAAACACGATGAACCCGCCCGACCCGAGCATTGTACCCGTTTCAAAGCCGCCTTCGGCCATCGATTCGTAGGTCATCAGCCGTTGTTCTCCCTTCACCGTATTCAGCATCAGCCCTGCAGGCAGAACAGGTACCGAAGAGCCACCGGGAACAACCGCTTTCAACATTTTTCCATCCCTGATCCCTCCGCAGTATTGTTCCGAATAGATAAAATCCTCCACGGGCAACCCAAAGTCAATTTCATAAACCCCCGGCTTGTTAATATTTCCGCAGGCAGAGATAAGCTTTGTCCCTGTGCTTTTTCCAACGCCGATGGCGGCATAGGCATCACCGCCCATTCCGATGATGGGAACAACAGCCGCAAGTGTTTCCACATTGTTGACTACGGTGGGACAATCATAAAGTCCTTTGAATGCAGGGAAAGGCGGCTTAATTCTCGGGTTTCCTCTTTTTCCCTCGAGGGATTCCAGCAAAGCTGTCTCTTCTCCGCAGATATAGGCCCCTGCGCCAGGATGCAGGAAAATATCAAGCGACAACCCGGTTCCGAGAATATTGTTTCCAAGAAAATTATGCTGATAGGCCTCATCAATTGCTCTTTTGAGGATCCCGATAATGTATTTGAATTCTCCCCTCACGTAAATGTAACAGCTCCTGACACCCAGCGCGAAACTGGAGATGATCAGTCCTTCAATCAGCAGGTGGGGCAAATGTTCCATCAGGTACCGGTCCTTGAACGTGCCCGGTTCGCTTTCATCGGCATTGCACACGAGATACCTGGGCCGCTCTGTTTTCCGGTCGAGGAAACTCCATTTCAGCCCCGTGGGGAAACCGGCTCCCCCGCGGCCTCTGAGCCCCGACTTTGTAACTTCACGGCACACGTCGGCAGCAGTCATCTCCTTCAGCGCTTTCTCTGCGCTGACATACCCGCCGTGAGCCCTGTAAACATCAAAGTCACGGATACCGGGAATGAGAATATTTTCCGTTAAAAGAGCTCTGCCCATCGGGTTTCCTGAAATTGTTGATTATCTTTTTCTTTTAATTCACGGATGACACTTTCAACCTTTTCTTTTGTCATCGACTCATAAAATTCTGTATTGATCTGCATGACCGGCGCTGTACCGCAGGACCCCAGGCATTCAACGGTTTTCAGCGTAAACATGCCGTCGGAGGTAGTCCCGCCATTCGTAATACCGAGCACATTTTCAAGATGATCAAGGATGTGTTCGCCACCACAAAGTGCACAGGGACCAGTCTGGCATACCTCGATCAGGTATTTTCCTACCGGTTCGGGATGGAACATGCTGTAGAAAGTGGCAACTTCATACACCTCAACCGGCTGAATTTCCAGCAGTGATGCAACATAATCCATCACATCCACACTCAGATATCCTCCCAGTTCCTGTTGCGCAATGTGCAGGACCGGCAATAAGGCTGATTTTTTCCGGTCCGCGGGATAATGAAGAATGATCCCAGCGATACGCTTCAGTGTCTCTTCAGAGAACCTGACAATCTTGTTCTCTTTCTTATACAACCGATGATTTATCAATCCATCCATTCGTAATTCCTAATTCCTGATTCGTAATTCTTTTAGCCATCCAACTCCCCTGCAATCACATTCATGCTGCTCATGGTCAGGATTGCATCCGACAATACCCCGCCTTTGACCATCTCCGGCAATGCCTGGTAATAGATAAAACAGGGCCGCCGGAAATGGAGCCGGTAAGGGGTTCTTCCGCCATCGCTGACCAGGTAAAATCCAAGCTCCCCGTTTGCAGCTTCAACCGAATGATAGATCTCCCCCACCGGGGCGCCAATCTCTCCCATTACGATCTTGAAATGCCAGATCAGTGCTTCCATTTTATTGTAAACATCTTCTTTCGGCGGAAGGTAGAACCCGGGAACATCTACAAAATACTTCCCTTCCGGGAGATTATCCAGGGCATTTCGGATCAGTTTCAGACTCTGCCACACTTCTTCCTGCCTTACACAGAATCGGTCGTACGTATCGCCCTGGGTCCCCACCGGAATGGTAAAATCGAAGTCATCGTAAGAACTGTAAGGACTGGTAACCCTCACGTCGTAATCAACCCCGGCTGCGCGGAGGTTTGGACCGGAAAACCCGTAGTTCTGTGCTCTTTCAGCTGAAATGGGACCTACTTTTATGGTCCGGTCCATGAAGATCCGGTTCCTCAGGAGGAGCTTCTCAAATTGCCGCAAGACTTTCGGAAGATGATTGAGGAATTCGTAGATTCTTTTTATTACCTCGGGCGAAAAATCACGCTCAAAACCTCCGATCCGGCCCACATTGGTGGTAAGCCGTGCCCCGCAGAGAAGCTCATAGATCTCATACACTTTTTCCCGTTCCTGGAACACGTATATAAAGCCGGTAAGGGCCCCGCTGTCGACCCCGATGATGCTGTTGCAGACAAGGTGATCAGTAATCCTGGCGAGTTCCATGAGGATGATCCGCATGTAGTCGACCCTTTTCGTTGTTTTGATACCCAAAAGTTTTTCCACTGCCATGTGCCACCCGATGTTGTTTATCGGAGAAGAGCAGTAATTCATCCGGTCGGTCAGAGTCGTGACCTGGTAGAAGGGCCGATGTTCGGCAATCTTTTCAAAAGCACGGTGAATGTATCCGATGGTCTGTTCGGTATCGATGATCTTCTCCCCGTCGAGCGTAAGCACATTCTGAAATATCCCATGCGTGGCCGGGTGCGTGGGACCAAGGTTCAGCGTTGTATAAAGGTTGTCGTTCATCTTCCGAAAAACCGGTTATCCTTGTCTTCCCGTGTCGGGTCTTCGAGCGGGTATTCCTTCCGCAAAGGAAAATAATCAAGGTATTCAACATTCAGGATCCTTTTGAGGTTGGGGTGACCCTCGAAAATGATCCCGTAAAAATCAAACGTTTCCCGTTCCATCCAGTTGGCAGCAGAGAACACGTCCGTAACCGTCGGAACCACCGGATTATCCAGGGGGATAAATGTTTTTACCAGTATCCGCGTGTTTTCCGAAAACCGGTGCAGGTGATAAACCACCCCGAGCTGTAATTCCTGTTCCGGGTAATGAATGCCGCAAAGGGTCGTGAGAAAGGTAAATCCAAGCGATTCATTTTCTTTCAGGAACCGTATCACCTCATGGATCACTTTCCGGTTAACCGTTACCGTAAGCATGTCGCCCTTTTCATCAACAGAAAGGATATCCTCTGTGAAGCGTGTTTTCAGTTTGCCGGTGATGAATGCATTATCCATTGAAATAGCGAACCTGTTAACGGATTCCGTAACTTTCCAGTAAGTCTTTGTATTCTTTTGAATATCTTCTTCGGAGCGATTCCTGCCCGACCAGTTCCTGCACTTTCATAAATCCGTCGATGATCTGTTCGGGACGCGGAGGGCATCCGGGCACATACACATCAACCGGGACAATCCGGTCGATCCCCTGCAAAACGCTGTAGGTATCAAAGATCCCGCCGCTTGCCGCACATGCGCCTACAGCGATCACCCAGCGGGGCTCGGCCATCTGTACATATACCTGCTGGACGACAGGTGCCATCTTTTTCGCGATGGTTCCCATCACCATCAGCAGATCGGCCTGCCGGGGACTGAAACTGAGCCGCTCCGCACCAAACCTTCCCAGGTCATAATGCGCTCCCATCGTCGCCATAAACTCGATCCCGCAACAGGAAGTGGCAAACGGCAATGGCCAGATGGAGTTCTTCCGTGCCAGCCCTACAACCCTGTCGAACGTTGTGGCGAAAAGTCCCGGTGAAGAATAACCTTCAGGAGGATCAACTTTTATGTATTTCGCTGCTTCCATTTCATCTCAATAACTCACTAACTCATCAACTCATCAACTCATCAACTCATCAACTCATCAGCTTATCAGTCCCAATCGAGGGCTTTTTTCTTTATGATGTAATAAAATCCGAACAGCAGGAATCCAAGGAACAGCAACATCTCAAAAAAACCTTCCCAGCCGAATTCCTTGAAGTTGATCGCCCACGGATAGAAAAAAATGATTTCCACATCGAACAACACAAACAGGATCGCGATCAGGAAATACTGAACGGAGAACGGGAACCTTGCATTTCCTTTGATTTCGATTCCGCACTCAAAGTTTTCCTCTTTTCTCAGCGTATGAATTTTTTTACGTTTTCCACCGATAAAATGGGTGACTGTCATGGTAATGGCAACGAATCCGAATGCCACCACTGACTGTATGAGGATCGGGAGATAATCCGACGAGAAAAAAGAGCGATCCATAATTTAGAATTATTCTTTACAAAGATATCTTTTTTTTGAAAAGGCCCCGGGGTTGACCAAAAATAAATAAATTTGGGCTCCCAACACACCTCGATGAATGCAATGCCGCTGGTGATCACGG
This sequence comes from Bacteroidota bacterium, assembly GCA_026391795.1. GTDB lineage: Bacteria > Bacteroidota > Bacteroidia > Bacteroidales > FEN-979 > FEN-979. The sequence goes on along the minus strand of JAPLDI010000004.1, from coordinate 272,434 downwards.
CGATCGCCATTTTTGTCCTTGCCTACCGTTTTTACTTTTCTTTTATCGCCGCCAAAGTACTGACACTGAACGATTCGCTGCCCACACCTGCGGGGCGGTTGTTTGACGGGCAGAATTATTACCCGATGAGCAAGTGGGTGCTTTTCGGTCACCACTTTGCTGCCATTGCCGGTGCCGGGCCCCTTGTAGGACCCGTGCTTGCCTGTCAGTTCGGATATTTTCCCGGTTTTCTGTGGATGGTGATCGGTGCGGTAATGGCTGGTTCGGTGCATGATTTCGTCATTCTCACCGCTTCGATCCGCCACGACGGAAAATCACTGGCAGAGATTGCCCGTGCAGAGATCGGAAAAGTAACCAGCACCATCACCACATCGGTAGCAACATTTCTGATCATCATCGTGGCTCTTGCCGGATTGGGGATGGTAGTAGTAAATTCCCTGTCGGAGAGTTCCTGGGGAACCTTCACCATTGCCTCCACGATCCCGATTGCCCTGTTCATGGGAATCTGGATGTTCAGGTTCCGGAAAGGGAAAACCGTGGAGGCCACCGTGATGGGGGTTATCCTGCTCACGGGAGCGGTCATCTTCGGAAAATATATCCCGTCCTCACCATTTGCTTCCTGGTTTAATTTCGACCGTAAGACCCTGACCATCCTGCTGGCAGGTTATGGGTTCTTTGCATCGGTGCTTCCTGTGTGGCTGCTGCTCTCTCCGCGAGACTATCTAAGTTCGATCATGAAACTCGGGGTCATCGCCATGCTGGCCGTTGGCATTATCATTGTCGCCCCTACCCTGAAAATGCCGGCCTTTACTGCGTATGTCTGGGGCGGCGGACCGGTGATTCCGGGAACGTTATTTCCCTACCTGTTCATCACCATTGCCTGCGGGGCCATCTCGGGATTTCATTCGCTGGTCAGCTCCGGAACGACCCCAAAGATGATCATGCAGGAATCACACATTAAAGTCATCGCGGTTGGGTCCATGCTGGCGGAAGGAGTCGTCAGTGTGCTTGCCCTTATCGCGGCTTCCAGTTTGTTCCCGCTCGATTATTTCCAGATCAATGTCTCGCCTGAAAAATTCAACCAGATCCTGCCGCAACTGCATGCCATGGGATTTACTGACTCCGACCTTCCAAGGCTTTCGGCAGAAGTAGGGGAAAAAGTGGCAGGCAGGACAGGGGGTGCGGTTTCCCTGGCTGTTGGGATGGCACAGATCTTTTCCTCCATTCCCGGACTGAAAAACCTGATGTCGTACTGGTATCATTTTGCGATCATGTTTGAGGCACTGTTCATCCTCACCACCATTGATGCCGGAACCCGTATTGCCCGTTTCATCCTGCAGGAAAGCCTGGGAAAAATCTTCAAACCCTTCACCCGCGCAAACTGGCTCCCGGGAAATCTCTTTGCCAGTGCCATCGTGGTAATATTCTGGGGTTATTTTATCTACACCGGAAGTGTTGCCACGATCTGGCCGATGTTCGGGACGGCAAACCAGTTGCTTGCGACGATAGCGCTCACCATCGGAACTTCTTACATCATCAACCGGGGAAAGGTACGGTATGCCTGGGTCACCATTATTCCCCTTGTATTTGTCGGGATCACCACCTTCATAGCCGGAATCCTTAACATGAAAGGTATCTATCTCCCGCAGCTGGCCAACGCTGCCACGAGGGTCAACGGGATTCTCAACCTCACGCTCACGCTGGTGATCATGGCATCGGTTGTGATCATCCTCAGGGACGCAGTGCCAGGGTGGTTATCGGCATGGAAAAAACATCGCCAGGCTCTGCTGTCTGGCAATGGTTAAGAAAATTTACTATATTGCACCATGAAAGGGAAAGAAACCATTTCTTTCCTTACTGCACTTTCCGTTTTTCAGATGTCTTTTTAATAAGTAAGGCTTATGAAAGCAAGAACCCTGATTTTCACCGGAATTTTATTTTTTCCCATGCTTCTCCTGATTTTCACCGGGTGTAAAAAGCATACTTCCGATATACAACCATCAACCGTTTATTCTAAAGTGGAATATTCGGGCAATACAAACCTTTCCGAAGCAAGATGGAACCTGGCCGCTGCCTCCGCAGGGACCAAAATCCTCTTTGCCGGCGGAAACGGACCGGCAGGGAGCCTGTCTGCTAAAGTGGATATCTACGATGTACTAACCGGTCAATGGAGCACTTCATCCCTGAGTAGCCCAAGGGGAAACCTGGCGGCGGCAGGTACCGGTAATACGATCTGGGTCGGCGGCGGCAATGATGCTAACGGTCCTTCCGGCATGGTTGACATCTACAACATCGGAACCGGTTTGTGGAAATACCAGGCATTGTCGTCACCCCGTTATTACCTGGCAGCGGTTGCAGCAGGTAATAAAGTGTTTTTCGCCGGGGGTGCTCCCGATGTGAATGCTTACGTTGATCAGGTGGATATTTTCGATGCCACTACTTTAACGCGGAGTCCAGGGCACCTGAGTGTACCAAGGGCTTTTCTCACGGCCACCGCTCTTGGTAATAAGGTGTTTTTTGCCGGAGGATATAATGCAAATGGCGCATCCGATGTGGTCGACATTTACGATCTGAGCACCGGGATATGGTCAGCGACTCAATTAAGCGAAGCACGTTTTAACCTTGCTTCCGCGGCATCCGGAAATAAAGTGCTGTTCGCCGGTGGTTACAAAACAATAAATACTTTTTCGGGCAAAGTTGATATTTATGATATCACCACGGGACAGTGGTCAGTTTCCTCGCTGACATTTACATCCGGGGGGTTATGTGGGATATCAGCCGGAAATTTTATCTTATTTGCCGGTGGCGGAAATGGCATCTCCCTGTCAAAAGTGGTCGACATCTATAACAGTGCTAACGGCACCTGGACGACTGATCTGCTGAGCGAGTCAAGGGCGTTCCTGGCTGCCGGGGCCAGCAATACAAAGATTCTTTTTGCAGGCGGAAAAAACGGTGTCACCCCGCTTGATGTTACCACTACTGCCGATTTGTTCACCTTAAAATAACAAACGCCATGAACCGATTCGCATCCGTTTCAGTAGTCCTGATTCCTGCCATCGCATTGCTTTTAGGTTCTGCTTCCTGCAAAAAAAGCAAGGAAGAAACAACTTCACCCACAACTGAATATTCGAAGATAGTATACCTGGGAACTACCCATTTATCGCAGGCAAGGTATTCCATTGCAGGTTCTTCGGCAGGTAACAAGATCTTGTTTGCCGGTGGCTTTAAAGGTCCAAATACAGATTATAATACGGTTGATATCTATGATATTGTATCCGGAAACTGGACTGTTTCCTACCTGAGCGAAAGCAGGTTTGGACTTGCAGCTGCAGCTGCCGGGAATAAAGTTTTTTTCGGAGGGGGAATGGTGGCGGGCTCAGCTCAAAATTCGGGCACTGTTGATATTTACGATGTAACTACCGGAGGATGGACCTCCGCTGTGCTCAGCCAGGCCAGGGGAGTACTTGCAGCTGCAGCTGCCGGTAATTTAGTGGTGTTTGCAGGCGGATATGCCGGGGGATACAGTGATGTGGTTGATATTTATAACGCCGGTACGGGAGAACAGACAACAAGCCATCTTAGCGGTGCCCGGTCTTACCTGGGAGGTACCGCCTGCATGAACAAGATTTTTTTTGCTGGCGGGATGATCGGAAATGCCATTTATTCGAAAGATGTAGATGTTTTTGATGCAACAAATTCACAATGGTCATCTTCCCAGTTAAGCACTGAAACAGGCATGGTTGTTGGTTGCTCATCCGGCAGTAAAGTGTTTTTTACCGGGGATCCTCAGGATGCTTCACTCATTGGCCGGGTAGAAATCTATGATCTGAATACGAATCACTGGACTACTGACATGGTAAGTGCCCCGAGGGATGAAATGTCTGCCGTTTCGGTAGGCAACCTTGTGCTGTTTGCCGGGGGAGAGCACGGTTCTATTATTTCCGACATAATCGATATTTATAACGTAACAACAGGAAAATGGAGTACTGCAAAATTAAGTTCTCCGAGAAAATACATGTCTGCGGTTGCTGCCGGGAATATGATCCTTTTCGGCGGAGGGTTGACGACCCTGAACTCTTCTGATGTTACTTCTACCGTGGATATATTTAAGGCACAATAATCTCTGCAACAATTAATCTTTGATTCCCTCACCTGATCTCTAAAAACATTCCATGAAACGATTCTCCGTTCTTTTTATGAATATTATGGTTTCAGCGGCTCTCCTGACCTGTTTTACTAACTGTAAAAAAAACAAGGATGAACAGACCTCTTCCGGAACAAATTATTCAAAGATTGTTTACCTCGGAAGTACGAACCTGTCGCAGGCCAGGTTGTACACTGCCGGTGGTTCCGCCGGCACCAGGATCCTCTTTGCCGGGGGTGTGGACAATACCCATACTTATTTCTCAACAGTGGATATTTACGATATCACCACGAGAACCTGGTCTGTATCCCAGCTGGGCGAAGCAAGGGCCAGCGCTGTTTCCGCTTCCGAAGGCAACAAATTATTTATTGGGGGTGGATCATTAGGGAACAATCAGAAGTCAAAACGGGTTGACATCTATGATGGGACAACCGGGGGATGGTCCTCCGGGGACCTCAGCGATGGGAGGACTGACTTTGCAGCGGGATCGGCCGGGGGTTTTGTGGCATTTGCAGGCGGGTGGAGCAATAGCGGATATAGCGATATTGTTGATCTTTACAATTCCGCAAAAGGACAATGGACCACCTGCCCCCTTAGCTCCAAGAGGGATTACCCTTGCGGCACAGGGTGCCGGGACAAGATCTTTTTCGCAGGCGGAGAAAATGGTGCCGGTCTCTATTCCGATGCAGTGGACATTTTCAATACTTCGACGGAACAATGGACGATTCAGCATCTGAGTACCAAACGCGGGAGAATAACGGCGGAGGCAGCAGGAGGCAAGGTGCTGTTTGCCGGCGGTGATGATAAGGATTCCATTGTCGGGGTTGTTGACATTTATGATATGAATACCAGCCTCTGGTCCACTTCCCGCATCAGCAAGACACGGCTTTTTATGGCCGGGGTTAGCGTCGGGAATCTGATCCTGTTCGCCGGAGGAGGCGACGGATTCATGATTTATGATGTGATTGACATCTACAATGTGAATACCGGCAATTGGAGCGTTGCCAAGCTGAGTTTCCCGAGAGTGGCTCTGACAGCTGCTTCAGCAGGGAATATCGTTTTGTTTGCGGGGGGTGTCATCGATATGAACTGGACACAGATAACTTCAAGTGTGGATATCTTTCAAGCGGAGTGATTAAATTCCCCTTCCCATTTTGCAATAACCACCGTGGCCAGGCAGTTCCCGATCACGTTAACCGCAGTGCGGGCCATGTCCATCAGTTCGTCGATACCGAGGATGATGAAGATGGGCCATACCGGAAGCCCAAAATTTGTAGCCGTACCCAGGAGGATCACAAGCGAGGCCCGTGGAACCCCGGCAACGCCTTTGCTGGTCAGCATTAATGTAACCATCATCACCAGCTGTGTTTCGAAGGAGAGATGGATCCCGGCGATCTGGGCGACAAAGATGGAGGCCAGTGCAAGGTATAGCGTGGTTCCGTCGAGGTTGAAACTATAACCTGTCGGGATCACAAAGGCAACGATCTTGCGCGGAACGCCGAATTGCTCCATGTTCTCCATCGCGATGGGAAGCGCAGCCTCGGAGCTGGTTGTTGCGAACGCCAGTGTGGCAGGTTCTGTGACTGCCTTGATAAACTTTCGTATCGGGATTTTCAGCAGAATCATGATGGGAAGGAATACCAGCAGGATCAGAAGAATCAGCGCAATATACAGTGTACCCAGCAGCTGCCCGAGGTTTACCAGGATCCCGATGCCCATGTGCCCGACACGGTAAGCAAGTGCGGCAAACACGGCAAACGGTGCAAAATACATGATGATGTTTGTGAACTTGAACATCACCTCCGAAAGCGATTCTGCAAAACGTACCATGGGTAAGCGGTATTTTTCTTTTACAAGGGCAACCGCAATCCCGAAAAGGATACTGAAGATAACGATCTGCAGCACCTGGCCTTCGGCGATGGATTTGGCAATGTTTTCAGGAAATACATGCAAAATGATCTGATCCCAGGTTTGTTTGGGAACTTCGGGAAGCGTTCCCTTTGCCATCGCTTCCGGAAGAATCACACCAACCCCGGCTTTGCTGACATTAATAGCCAGGAGGCCTATAAATAGGGCAACGGTGGAAACGATCTCAAAATAGAGGATCGATTTCCATCCCATGCGGCCAACCTGCCGGATGTTGGAATGACCGGCTATCCCGACTACCAGTGTGCCAAAAAGGAGCGGTGCAATGATGGTCTTGATCAGATTGAGGAAGATCTTGCTGATCAGGTTCAGGTGGATGGCCACCGACTGAAAATCATGGCCAAATTCCGCCCCTGCCAGCATGCTGAACATAATCCAGGTAGTGAGCGACTTTTTCCGGACAGCATACAGAAACACAAACGCAATCACAAACCAGCGCGAACCAGCCATCACGGGTAAAGGAATTGCATTCCCGAACCAGAAACTGTAAACATGAAGGCAAACCGAAACCGTAAGAATTATAAAAAAGAGATAAAGGAGGTACGAAGGTTTTTTTTTCATCTGTTATTCATCTTTCCAAGAAACACGTCCCAAACGCGCAGTTTTTCCTTTCCGAATTCCTTAAAATGTTTTACAAGGAAAACATCAATAACGGCGGAATCACGGATGAGAAGGTCTGAATATACAGGCATCCGCGGAGAAACAAATGTGAATCCCAGCCGGCCCGTATAAACTGAATCATTGTCAGGGTGAAACCCTTCTTTGATCTTAACCCTGAAAAGACTGAGCGGCCTGCCGGGCTTTACGGGTTCAGCACCGGGGATGAAAAGGCTGTTGATCATCTTCCGCGTTTTATCCCTGAAGGAAGTGGCCAGGGTTGTGTCTGAAAGGATGTCAAGGTAGTCATTGTAATCGTAAAATTTCTGCACCGCCGTCGCCTCAAAAGCTTGTATCATCGTGACCGACAAACTATCGGCCCTGAATTCTGTTATCAGTTTTTTGGTCTCTGTATCGATCTTTTCCTGTTCCTGCCGGGCATTAAACTGCTCATTATTGTCACAGCTCTTTCCGCATGCGAGAAAATAAATCACGATCAGACCGAATAGTGTTAACCTTCTACTCATTTTTTCTTCTCATTGATACGGAACCTGAGCACAACGATTTTGTTATCCCGCATCTGTGTGTTCAGGATCTCAATGTTTTTCAGGTTACCGGAAGGGATGGTCATCCTGTTGATGAACTCTTCTTTGTTGTACAATGCCATTCCGGTTGCCGTTTTGTCGCTGACCACCTGGCAGATCATTGCGCCGTCGTCGATCATGGCCTCGAGCCGGCTTCTCCTTTTTTCCCAGTCATCCACTTGCATCACCGAGAAATAATGGATCATCAGGGCGTAATCATCTGCATGGAGCATCACCATTTCATTCCGGTTCAGCTTCCGGATGATGCGCTTTATCGTGTCGGTGCGGTAGTAGGGTGCCTTCACCACCATGTTTACCAGGCTTTTGTCTGTCTTCAGTGAAAAACAACCATCCGTACCTGACATGTTCTGCACCGGAGTCTCTCCTTCTGAAAGCAGGGTCACTTCAATCCGGCAACCAGTTATCGGTTCGTGGGTGTCGGCATCATAGAAACAGAACCGGTACTGCTGGGTGTTGAACATTTTAAAAAGGCCATAAAACAAAACAACAACGACAAGTCCCAGAAGCGGAACAAGATAGAAATACCGGTTTTGATTTTTCGGTGAGGAACCTGAAGGAGAATCGTTTTTTATTCCAGTGAGGTTGTTGTTTTTAAAAACAAAATCATCCCAGTTTGAATATCCGGCATACTTGCACAAGAGGTTCAGCATATCGATTCTGGGAACAGAAGGCTGGCCGGATTTCATGTGGGTGTAAAACCACTTCTCGCTGATGTTCGCATTTGCCCGGATGCGCAGATCTTCCTGGAAATCGGTGATATCCTGTCCTTTCCATTCCGCAATGGAGGAGTTGATCCCCGGGTGTGTCTCCTGCATCACAGCCACAATCTTCGTTTTCAGGTGTTCGAAGTAAATATGTTTCTTGCCTGACAAAGTTGATGTGTTTATTAGGATTTTGTGTGCAGAACGCTTGTAAAACTTTTTACAAACGATTTACAAATGAATTTCAAATCATCCGGAACCTTACCGGTTAATTTTGATCCCGGATTCAGAAACAAATCCTTCTGAAAAAACAAAAGTAATGAAAAATCAAAGCCTCAAACAAATATCAATAATTAAATATGAAGGAGACCAACCATGAAAAAAACAGTTCAGATTTCACTTTCAGTATTTACATTATTCGTCTTAACTATTCTGTTCCCTGCGGGCAGTTCAACCTTTGGTCAGAAACCATCATCGGTTGTTAAGATCGGCACCTACGATTCCAGGATCATCATCTTTGCATGGTCACGATCGGATTTTTTCAAGCAACCCATGATGAAATTCAAACAGCAGAACGATTCAGCAGAAAAAGCCCATGATACTGCGCGGGTAAAAGAACTTTCAATCCGGGCAATGTCGTTCCAGCACCTTTTACACCAGACTGTGTTCAGCAACGGTTCCTGTGGATATGTCATAGCTCTTGTAAAAGATAAGTTACCCGAGCTTGCAAAAACAACCGGGGTCAGTGTCATTCTCAGCAAATGGGAGGTTACTTTCAGCGACCCTTCCATTGAAATCGTTGACCTTACAAGCCAGGTTGCCCAACTCTTCCAGCCAAAAGAAAACATAGACCAGATGAGCAAAGACATTTCAGCCCAGCCACCGATCCCGATTGATGAAATGGGGATTGAAACAGATATGCTGGATGGATACTGTATCCGGTTCGGAAAAAAATAAGTCTATCTTTGAAAAAATTCTTCATCTGTAAAAAGGAGGTATATTATGATTGAACATGTTCATAATCACATCACAAAGGAGCTGGAACAAAACACCAAAACGGATATTATTTTTATCCTTACAGCCATCATCCTGAACCTGGTCACCCTTGCCGTTAACTCGGGTCTCGTCGAAAAGTCAAGGACCGAATCCTCATCCCTGGCGGTCATGTTCGTTTTTGTATTTCTGATCGTCCTGGTAAACCTCGTAGTCATCATAGGACTGTTAAAGGGAAGGCAAACCCGCATGAAACTGGTAAAGGGACTGATCACCATGTATAAAGACAAGGATGTTGCCAAGTACTATGATGAAACCTTGTTGGGCAACTACAATGTCAGGTATAACCTTTTCATCATGGTGGTGGTATGCACAGGTATCATTGCCACCATTGTTCCCTTCATCCTGAGGTAGGTCTGTTCAACAGCTGAAAAAGAAAACCATGAAAACATCCATCAAAATCATCCACTGGGCTCCCCGGGTTCTGTGCATTCTGGCCATCCTGTTTGTGGGTATGTTTGCTCTTGATTCATTTGATCCCAAATACACAATATGGCAGCAACTGGGTGCATTTTTCATGCACCTCATTCCGAATTTCATCCTGATCCTGTTCCTGGTCATTGCCTGGAAGTGGGAGCTGGCAGGCGGACTTATCCTGGGTGCGTTTGCCCTTATCTTAAGCCCTCCGGTTTTTTTTATGAATTACTCCATGAACCATTCGGTCTGGATGAGCCTGTTTGTCATTTTAGCGATCAATTTCCCTTTTATTCTCACCGGGGCGCTTTTTGTATTCAGTTATTTTATGAAGAAAAAGGAACGGATGCTGAAGGAACAGGCACCCGTGTCTTCTGAATTTTAAAACGAAAGAATAATGAAAAGGAATCCATGCATTTTCATTGCCGGAATCATGATGATCTTCGCAATGACCGGTTGTCCCTATGAATCACCGGTACCTTTAGGCAATTCGTGTACTTCTTCCATTGCCCCTGAACTTCTTGGCAAATGGGTTTATCCAACCGCAACGGGGAAATCCGACACGGTCGAATTCGTTCAGTTCAATGAACATGAGTTTTTCATTGAATTTCGTGAAAATAAGCAAAACGGAATCCATGTCATTTCGCAGGGCCGGGGATTTATCACCGTGGTCAAAAATCAAAGGATCCTGAATTTCTGTGAACTGGGCAGCCCCGTCAGGTATTACTTTTTCAAATACGAGGTTAAGAATGACAAGATGATAACCTGGGCTCCTTCTGATAAGTTTATAAAAAAGCCATTCAATTCAAGCGGGGAGCTGCTTGAATACTTCAAAAAGAACATGGACAGGAAGGGATTTTATGAGGCTCCTGACACAGCTGTCCATGTAAAATAACGAAGGCGGTAGTGGTTTGGATTACTTTACGACGACCAGCCGGGTATATATCATAGCGGTCCCTGCAGTCAACCGGCACAGGTAATATCCCGGGGCAAGTCTGCCTGCCGAGAAATCAACTGTATAAATTCCTGCTGTTTGCATCTTGTTCACCAGGGTGGAGATCTCTTTCCCTGACACGTCGCAGATCACCATATTCACAGCGCATTCATCCTTGATCTGATACCTGAATTGCGCCTCTGTTTTCACGGGATTTGGGAAGCAGGAAAGTGATACGTAATTATCTTTCCCCTTGCCGTCATTGATACCTGTTGTTCCGGGTGTGATGTGGCTGTAATAAACATCCTCTTCCCCGTTCAGGGTGTTGGTCCATGCGAGGTGTGCGCCTGTGTTATCCGATACCATATCGAAGTAGTCTCCCATTTTATCCTGCTGGGGATATCCCACATGCGGATCAAAAGATTCAGACAATTTTTCATTCACAGACCAGGTTGCGCCCTGGTCATTGGAATAGGAATAATAGAGCGCTGACTGATCTGTATACGTCAGATCATCACGTGTATCAAGCCAGGCAACATCGATCCTTCCATTCGGGGCAACCGACATGACTGCAAGCCACTGGGTATTTATGAATGATCCATCATCATTAATCTGTAAGGGGGTACTGAATGTGTGTCCGCCATCTGTGCTTCTAGCAAACATGACATCTCCCGGGTCGCCGTTCGAAATCCGCTGAAGTGCAGCCAGAACATAAACGTTGCCCCGGCCAGGTCCGCTGGAACAGTCCACTGCGACGTTTGCCTGGCCTAAAATCCCTACCGGGTTTATGGGGGCACTGCCTGTGACGTATCCATCCATGTAGATCTGGGTTGAAAAGTTCCAGATGATCGATGAACCGGGAACCTGGGCATTAATGGATTTTGACACCATCAATCCATCAACGGCACCACCTCCGGCACAGTATAATTCTCCATCAGGGCCAACTGCCATATTTCCCCAATAGGGATTACCGCCAACCTGGACACAGTCCTCAAAACTGCTGCCGCCATTCGAAGAGCGTGTAAAAAAGCCGGGAAGACAAACGCTGTAATAGGATGTCCAGAAGGAATAGATATTTCCGCTACCCGTGCCACTTGTCCGGTCGAGGGTCATCCATTGTTTATCCCCTCCTCTTGCATCCACTCCGGCGTTCCATGCAGCACCTCCGTTTGTACTTTTAAACACCTTGCACATATAATTGGTACCGTCATAGGTAAGGCTGTTATAATAGAAATTCCCGGTCGTATCAAAGCCAAGTACAGGATCGGAGCGGAAAACACCCGGGTCGATTACTCCCGGGAAAGTCCAGTTCATTCCGGCATCACTGGAATAGGACCAGCCGGCCTGCCTGAAATTACTGCCCACGTTGTCGAACTGCCTCCAGCCGATCGTGATATGATTGGGGTCCGCCGGGTCAACCGCAATACTGGGCTCGTTCGCTGCATCACCCAGGATATTCTGACCGCTGGAATTTACATTGACCTGCCGGGTAATGATACCGGAACCGTAATAGTTTCCGGCAGGCGAGGTCTTCGTTCCGTTGTATGGATTAGGAAGATAAGGGTCACCGGGTCGTTCGTTATGCATTTTCATCTTTTCCTCTGTGGAAAAAGGTCTTTTCTGTGCGAAAGAAAAAAACGGGGTAAAAAGGATGATCCCTGAAACCAGGAGGATCAACTGGGCTTTGTTTTTCATATGCTGAAGGTTGTTTAGTTGAACCCTGTCTGATGATTTTCGGATATAAACCACAATCATCCGGGAAATTGTTCAGTATCTAACTATACAAAGGTAATCATTCTCCCTGCAGTGATCATTGAAAAATGAGATTTTGCAAGGGGGTTTAAGAAATGTCGGGCCGGAAAGGAGGACAGCTGTTATTGGCCCTCTCTGACATTATCGACGATGTACTCTGTTTCACCACGCCAGGGCAGGATCCCGTTTTTTTGTTTGTAATGAACAACGACGAAATGGCCCTCCAGCCCGCTTAAGGTAGTGGCATAACTTTTATCCGAAACAGAGAAATAAAATTTTTCAGATGCCAGTGCAACATTTTTGTTGCTCTCAACACTGCTCATGACAAGCTCTCCCTCATAGGTTTTGAAAACAGTACCCCGGTAAGAGAATTTCTGCAATAATCCTGCACGGCTGCCTTCACTGTAGGTGAAATAATATTTCCAGTAAACAAACAGCCCCAGGAAAAGCAGGATGATCACAACCATCCAGATAAGAAATTTTTTCATAGTCGTATTTTTGAAAACTGGATGCAAGTTACTGAATATTTTTACGACCGGTACCGCTTTCCCTGTAATGTTCCATCACCCCATCTTACTTTATAAAATTTTAATTGGAAATAATCAAAGGATATGAACTTTGGGATCCCGGGGACCCAAGAGATTCGAATTCCGGGGCAAGCTCGGGGAAATAGAACCCTGGACCCGATGCATCTGGTTTTCGGTTCAATGTTGAGTTGTTCACGACATTTTAAAAAACCCGGATACAACGCACATAGTCAGATAAAAATTTGGAGTAGGGACCCTGGGTACCGTTGCTGAAGGACTGGTCCCACCCGGTGCTGGCATCGTTCTGCGAGGAGGTCCAAAAGTAGTTACTGCCAAAACCACCAATTACGTTTTTTTGCAGATACATCTGGTTTAGTTCGTCTTTTGATGGCAAAAACCAATCATTGTATCCATTCAGGTTAAGGTCCTTACAGGTGCGGGCCGCACCTGTTTCGGTACATCCGTTTACAATCGCTGTCGTATTGGCCTGTCCGGTGCCAATTGCAAATAAAGTTCCTGGAATTGATGTGTAGTCACATCCCCAGTGCATATTCGCACTTTGGTTTGTGGTGGCTGAAATCAACCCGTGCTGTGCTGTGCCATCAATATAAAATATAATCCCGCCTCCATAACTGCAGCCAATTGAGAATACAGGAGTAGCGGGTGTTGAAAAACTCAGTTCATTGCCATAACTGGTCCCCACGCTGTTTGTTGCATATGCCCTGACATAATATTGGGTGGATGCGGTGAGGCCGGTCAGATTGCTTGTATAACTTCCAATCCCGCTTCCATTGGATGTTATATTATTTGCCGTTGTCGGCCCGGGAGATGTACTCCAGCATAAACCCCTTGCAGTTACAGCGGCACCCCCGTCAAACGTAATATTCCCGCCGCTGAAAGCAGTCGGAACAATGATGCATGAAAGATTGGTCGTTGTCAGTGTCACAATCCCCGAAAGGGTGGTAAAACTTACCTCGTTTCCATAGCTCGTTCCGATGATGTTTGTGGCATAAGCGCGAATGTAATACGTAGTATTTGCATTGAGTCCTGTCAAGCTGCTTGTAAAAGTGCCATTACCGCTCCCATCACTTGTTTTGCTGTCTGCTGTTGTAGGGGCGTGAAAAATACTCCAGCAAACACCCCGGGCTGTGACTGCAGATCCGCCATTGCTTGTGATAGTACCGCCGGAGGTTGCCGAAATGGCAGTTACAGCGGATGCAGCAGTGGTTGTCAATGTAATTCCACCTGTAGTAAACATCACCTCGTTTCCATATCCGGTTCCCTCGCTGTTAGTGGCGTATGCCCGCGTATAATACAGGGTATTTGCAGTTAACCCGGTCAGATTGCTTGTGAAGGACCCGCCTCCGGCGCCATCAACCGTTTTGCTTCCGGAGGTTGTGGGATTCGGTGAAGTACTCCAGCACATACCTCTTACCGTAACGACTGCACCCCCATCACATACATTGCCTCCGCTTAAAGCCGTGGCTGGCGTTATACCTGAAGCCGGATAGGTCAGCAATAGCGGAACCCCAAGCGAATATTTGCGCCAGGTGGGTAAGCCGGAACTTACAACCAGTGCTTTTCCATTGTTTCCGGGAGCTAAGCACAACCATTCACCTCCATCCCAGCGAAGCATATCTCCGGCGGTTGTGCCCTGCGGAGGCAAAACGGGAATCCACTGTGTTCCATTCCAGCAATAATATCCGGGTATTACATTATTTGGCGAAGTCCCGGCATAAGCTGTATTGTAGATAAACAAACCAGCAGCCGGGGAAGTAACAGGCACGGCAGAGCTGATTGCTGTAAGTGCAACCCGGGGGGGCAATAATCCCTTGCTGGTTGATTTCACATCCAGCATGGCCGAATTGTCGGCTGAGCTGTTATCGTTACTGATGGCTACCTGCGAAAACAATGAGCGGGTAACGAGAAGAATCAAACTGAGTAAAAAGAATATCTTTTTCATGCTTCAATGCTTTTTATAAAACCGCCATCGTGTCGTCATAGAATTAACTGCCATGAATTCAATCTGCTCACCCTTTAAAAACTCCGGGTGCAGCGCATGCTGGTCCCTCCTTCATTGCCGAATTTGCCGATGGACATCATGGCGCCGCTCGTGAACCATTGTTCCATTGCTTCAAGGGAATTGGTCTCAGAAGAACTCCAATAGTACCAGCCAGTTATACCGCCAATCACCGTTCTTTGCAAATACAGCTGGTTCAGCTCGTCTCTCGAAGGCAAAAACCAGTCATCATATCCGTTCAGCACAAGATCATTACAAATTCGGGCTGCCGTGGCTGTCTCGCTGCAGCCGTTTACGATCGCCGTCGTATTAACCTGTCCCGTGCCAATGGCCGTTGATGTGCCACCAATTAAGGTCCCGGAACAGCCCCAGAACACCCAGGAACTTTGGTCGGTGGTGGGGGCTATTAATCCATGCTGCCCGGTACAATCAAGATAGTAGATTATTCCACCGCCGTAACTCAGGCCAATATAAAATTGGGAGGTTGTGAAACTCACTTCATTTCCATAACCGGTACCGACGCTGTTTGTGGCATATGCCCGTAAATAATACTGGGTATTCGGGACGAGGAGTGACAAATTGCTCGTAAAACTGCCAATGCCGCTGCCATCGGTGGTATGGTTGCTGGCGGTTGTGGGATTGGGTGAGGTGTTCCAGCATACACCTCTTGCGGTTACCGCTGCACCCCCGTCGTCCGTTATATTACCGCCACTGGAACCACCGGGAACGACGATGCATGTGACATTCGTCGTGGTTAACGTGATAATTCCATCCCTCGTGGTAAAACTTACCTCGTTTCCATAACTGGTACCGACACTGTTTATGGCATATGCTCTTATGTAATACTTTGTATTTGGCGTGAGGCCGGTCAGATTGCTTGGGAAAGTGCCTGTCCCGGTTCCATTGCTGGTTTTACTGTCTGTAATGGTCGGTCCCGATGTTGTTCGCCAGCATACACCCCGCGCCGTCACTGCCGCACCACCATCATCGGAAATCGTACCGCCGCTGGTGGCAGAAATGGCAGTTATTGCTGATGCAGCCGTTGTTGTCAGCGTGATGATCCCATCCCGTGTGGTGAAATTTACTTCGTTTCCGTATCCTGTTCCTGCACTGTTTGTTGCATAAGCCCTTACGTAATACTTCGTATTTGCTGCCAATCCGGTCAAACCGCTGGTAAAGGTCCCGCAGGCGTCGCCGTTACTGGTTTTGCTGCCGGAAATTGTGGGATTTGAGGAAGTGCTCCAGCAAACACCTCTTGCTGTAACGAGGGTGCCAACATCACATACAGTGCCTCCGCCTGATGCATCAATAGCTGTTATTCCTGATGCGGCAAAAGTCAGCAGCAACGGAACCGGAACCGGATAATATCCCCAGTTGGGTACGCCTGAGGTCACAATAAGAGCCATGCCATTACTTCCCGGGGATAAACACGACCACTGAACCCCGTCCCAGCGAAGCAGATCTCCGGCATTTAACCCCGGAGAAAGGAAAACGGGAATCCAATGAGTTCCATTCCAATAATAATAACCGGTAGTTACATTGTTTGGCGGGGTACCCGCATTAGCCGTGTTGTACACAAACAAACCCACCGCGGGAGAAATAACAGGATCGGGAGAATTGATTGCGGTAAGTTCAACCCGGGGAGGCAATAATCCTTTGTTTGTCGATTTCACATCCAGCATAGCCGAATTATCGGGAGCGCTGCCATCGGCATTGATGGCTATCTGGGAAAACAATGCGCTCGTAATGAGCAGATTTAAAACGATAAATAAGAATACATTTTTCATACTTCAATGTTTTTGATCAAATTCACCTCGCTTTTTAAGATGACTGAACTGTCAAAAAGTTATATTGTGAATTAAAATGCCCGGATGGCACGGACAACTCGGGGGGTGGATTTGACCCCAAAATATCGGGTGCCATCACCAAAATATTGGAGGATCGCCCAGTTAGAAGTTGATTGAGAAGAAGTCCAATAGTAATCATTCGCAAAACCGCCGATTACTGTTTTTTGCAGGTACATCTGGGTCAGCTCGTCTTTTGATGGCAAAAACCAGTCGCTGTATCCGTTCAGTACAAGATCATCACAGACGCGGGCTGCTATACCTGGAGTAGGACATCCGTTTATAATAAGCGTCGTGTTGGTTTGTCCCGACCCAAGGACGAAGGATGTTCCTGCAATTGAAGTTCCGTAACAGCCCCAGGGTGCCGGGCTTTGATCGATGGTGGAAGAAATAAGTCCGTGTTGCCCGCTGCCATCCAAATAAAAAACGATTCCCCCCCCATAACTCTGGCCAATGTAAAAGAACATGCTTGTTGTAAAACTGATTTCGTTTCCATAACTGGTACCGATACCATTTGTGGCATAGGCCCTGACATAATACATTGTTGTTTGGGTAAGGCCGGTGAGACTGCTCGTAAAGAAGCCGGTGCCGCTCCCGTCGGTAGTATGGCTGTCTGTGGTGGTAGGATTTGAAGAAGTACTCCAGCAAACACCCCGGGCGGTTATGGCATTGCCCCCGTCGTTTGTGATGTTGCCTCCGCTGACTGCTGAGTTGCAGGTAACCGATGAAGCGGACGTTGTTGTTAATGCAATGGCGCCGGTGGTAAAACTTACCTCATTTCCATATCCTGTTCCTACACTGTTTGTAGCATAAGCCCGTATGTAATAGATCGTATTTGCAGTTAATCCGGTAAGTGTGCTTGTAAATGTCCCGCATCCGAGGCCGTCACTTGTTCTGTTGTCGGAAGTTGTCGGATTCGCAGAAGTGCTCCAGCATACACCTCTTTCTGTCACGATTGCACGACCATCAACCACGTTGCCTCCACCGAAAGCAGCAAGAGCCGTTATACTTGATGCGGGGTAGGTTTGCAGTGTGGGAATCTCAGCCGAAATTTGTCCCCAGCCGGGCATGCCGGAAGTTACAATAAGGGCACTGCCATCACTTCCCGGCGGTAAACATGTCCATTGGACTCCGTCCCAGCACAGCAGATCTCCAACATGGGTACCCTGCGGAGGCGCAACGGGAATCCATCGTGTTCCGCTCCAGCAATAATATCCGGGAGTAACATTATTTGGAGGAGTACCGAAGGTGGCTGTATTATATAAGATCAACCCGGTTGCAGGGGAAGATACCGGATCCGGTGCATCAGAAGATGTTAATGCAACGCGTGGAAGTAAAAACCCTTTTGAAGTTGATTTTATATCCAGCATCGCGCTGCCGTCCGGAGCGCTGCCATCGGTACTAATGCTAACCTGGCCAATGGTTTCGGAAGACCAAAACACCAGGACAATACTTATCAGAAAAAGGATTTTCGCTTTCATCAGAATGATTTTTGTTGAGATCACAAAATCTTAACTCACATTCTTTCCTGAAAGGAAATCTATTCACGGTCAATGAATATACTTTTGCGCGTTTATCCTCAATCAGTAACCCATTCAATTCCCATCAAAACGACCGGTCCCATGCCGCGAATATGAGAAACCTGAGGAGAGCACGAAAACTCATTCTCTTCATATGGGCATGGTGCGAAAGATACATTCACGAGTATGCATCACCACCCCATCATTAAAAAAAAGATTTTCAATTTAAACTTAATCTGTAGCTATACGGTGAACAAGCGATAAACGGCTTTTCAAAAACAAAGATACAAAAAAACATGGTTTAACATTTTCGTAAAAAATTTTTTGCCTTTCTCCGGAAGCAAATCTGAATATTGAGAATGCCAGACCATCAACATAGGAAGAAATTCCTGAATCTTCCTAGATCCGAAAGAGGAATGGGCCGCCGGAATTGAAGGAAGTGTTGTTGTTGAATATACTGTTAACAAAAACGGGATGTGGTTTCCCCGCATATTTAAAAAGGATTGGGATTTGGCTGCGAGGAGGAAGCCTTCTGTCCGGTAAGCATGTTTTCCTATAAGAGGCGAGAAACAGGTGTGTCAGGGTTAAGAGGTCAACCAAAACAAAAATAACTTTTACACTCCCCACGGTCAGCATCAGCTATTCAGCTTCTGAAAAAAATCCCATGAAAATCAAACGGATTTCACTTTTTCTTGCATGCATCCTCCGGATCATAACAGGTAATCCCTAAGGCAGCAACGTAAAGATACCTGATACCGTCAAAGTACTTGTTGAAGAAGTTGACAACATGCTTTCCCCTTCCAGTGTGAGATTTCCGCCTACTGTCATTTCGCCTTCCATTGTGGAATAGGAACTACCCGACATGGATAAATCACCTGTTATAGAACAATATTTTATCTTGTTGCCGATAGAAGTGTTGATGAACCGGATATTACTGATTGTCAGACTTTTTATCGCCCCAGATGCGTTTACGCGTCCGTCAATGGTCACCCTGTCGGCGCCATCTACCGTAATATGTGGCCCGCCGGCAGTGCCGCTGATGATAAGATTTGTACTCGTCGGGTAGATCGTAAGCGTTGTCCAGGCACCTTCGGTTAAGCCGATGGTACCTGCTTCCGAAGTTGAATTACCCAGAATAATGACAGTTATTATTTCTCCGCTCTGATCCTTTCCGTTAACTGCACTGAAAGCACCTGAAGCGTTGGATAAGGAAGAATAGTATCCATTTGCACCGTTCGAACCGGCAACCAGGATGATATTCGCATTCGAAGACGGGTCGCTGAAGGCAATGGAAAAGTCTCCACGGCCAATGCCTCCATCGAATTGTGCCAGCGTGCATGTTGAAAATAATAGCAATAAGACGAAACTCAGAATAATTTTTTTCATGCTTATTAATTTAGTTTTTATTCCTTGTTCAGATTAAGGCGCCATACGAACCCCGCGACCACCACTATTCGACAACCGGCCATCCTGACCAGGATTATATGTAAGATAGTAGGATTGACCCCGGTATGAAACCCTTAGAATGTCAATTGAGTTGTCATAAGCGCCGCCGCGGAAATCGGCACCTGCCATATCGGTTACCCCAATATTACCGTTGTAAGCAGTATTTGAGATGCCTCCATCATAATTTCCATTTATTCCCGGCCAATAATCCACTGTTGCATCTCCGTTCGTATTCAGGTTGCCATCACCATGCAGCCCTGTAAAACTGCGTCCGGCAACATTGCCTGCAGTTACCGGTCGCTCTGCCAGGTTACCGCTCATTTCCATAATACCATAGAAAGTTGCACCGGCTGTTACCCTCCCGGTGTTACCGCCAGTACCTGCAAAGATTCCTACCCGCAAGGGAGCGTTTATCCCGCCCACAAGGGATGATGTTGTGAAAAAACCTGCTGCATTGCCACAGTTTGCATATCCGGTAACAACCGTTGCCCCGCCGGTTAAATGAGTTGCCGGTAAAGCAGAAACTGAAAATGTAGTTCCATCAATAATATCAGTTACTACCGTACCTGCGGCAAAAACACCGGTACCGGCTGTTACGCTTACTGGCATTTGAATTCTGAGTCCGGAGGTACTGGCAACAGTGATAATCTTATCAGGGCTATATGCAGAAACAATCGCTCCGTTCGATAAGTCAGTTGATGGGGGCGTGTTCACATCAAAAGTCGTGGCATCGTTAACGGTTGACACATTTGTATTCGGATAAAACCCCCCTGTACCTGCTGTTACGCTGACAATCATTCCTACGGTGAGACCTGCAGTGCTCGTAACTGTAATGGTGGTGGAAGAAGTGTTACCAGTGGCTCCCGCATCCGAGATATAACCGTCAGAAGCCCCCGGATCTGAAACGTAGTTTGTGGAATACGTGTCGTAGTTGGTTTCTATGGCTTCATTGCTGGCTCCGCTATTGCTCAATGTATAGGGACTGCTGGCAATACCTGCAGTGCCCCAAGCATATTCGCAGGGTACCGGGGATGCAGTGCCCCTGCAAGCTTTTTCAAACTCAAGCTCGGTCATCGGGCGCAATCCGCTCCAATCAAGATAGGCAGCCAGATCCGTCCAGCTTAAATAGTTGCAGGCTACATAAGGGTTTGTTGTACTATAAACATTACCTGTTACTAAAATTTCATTTCTGTTATATCCGGTATTATTAAAATATCGGTTATAGGCTTGTGCCGTTGTAAGGGTGTTCAGGAAATCTACATATGCCTGCTGGCTTATTTCGTATTTCATGCAATAAAAAGCATTGTAACCCTTTGGGAAAGCGGCAGGGATGGGTCCTGTCGCATCCCCATAACCATACCATCCATCAAAAAGGTTATCATAATAGAGATCATCGTTTACAGCATCAACTGTTATAACATCTTCAGAAGTTACAGAAAATGTATTTGATGGAGTTGGATATCTGAAAAAGTGTCCTTTTTCAGGCTCAATAATACCACCTCCTCCATCAGGACCGCCGTCTTCACTGCCACTTCCCAATGCAAACACGCCTTGCGGCACATACACCATTTCGATAGCATAAACCCGTATGTCCAATGCCGCATCATCGCTTACCCCATTGGTGCCATAATTCCAGCGGAGCTGTATCCCGGTAAGGGACAATATTCCGGTGCCGTCAGAGTTACGGTAAATAAATGCGCCGATGCCATCGGATGCCGGAGAAATGCTGCAGCCTGAAGGGGCCGTGTTTCCTGTTAAGTTAAGTGTAGCGTGTTGCCAGATCGGGGTACCGGTAATAACACTGGCACCTCCAGACAAAGGGGTGGTAGGCGCGCCAGATACTGTAAAATGTGTTGCATCAATTATTGTGATAACTATTGAACCCGCTGCAAAGACACCGGTACCAGCCGTTACGCTCACAGGCATTCCAAGGCCAAGCCCCGCAGTGCTGGTTACTGTAATGGTGGCGCCATAGCCGGTAACCACCGCTCCACCGGATAAATCAATAGTTGGGCTTGTTGAAATTTTAAATGTTGTTGCATCAATGATCTGTGTAACTACTGTTCCCGCAGCGAAGACGCCGGTACCGCTTGTGACAGTCACAGGCATGCCGATTTTGAGCCCTGCCGTAGTGCCAACGATGATGACTGTACTCGAACCCATGATGAATTGCCCGGTTAAAGTCGTATTGGGTGGAGGAGATACCGTAAAATGCGTCGCATCAATAATTGCTGTAACCAGGGTCCCCGGATCAAAATTGCCGGCATAATCCGTTATGACCATTCCAACCTTAAGATCGATGCCAGCTGAACTGCCGATTGTAATGGTAGAGCCTGCTGAGAAAGCATCCCAGGCATCATATTCTTCAATCAATGAAGACGTAGCACCTGCACCTGAAACATAATCCGGGGTATTGACAGAAGTTGCGCCTACTGCTGAAACATAGTTCTCGCTGAACCTGAACTTCACAAACACCCAGGCAGCATCCCAGTTGTTCGGAGATGCAGATGTGCGCCAGGAATTTTCCCAGTTCAGATCGAATTGTACAAGTGAATAATGATCGGTGGTGTTTTTCCCTGTAATAGAAGGGTTAGTTATTGAAATATTATTGGCGCTGAGCAGGGTTACAATCAGAAGTGCGAAGAAAAGGGTAATTTGTTTTTTCATAGTGATGCTCCGAAGATTATTAATAACGCTTCTTTTGTTTGATGCCTGAATGCAACTATTTTTCCTCCGGAGTGTTCCGGGGCCTGAGAACCTTTGTACAGTCTTCAAGGACAATATGCAGCGACTGTAGTAAAGCAAAGGATATGCCAGAAATATTGAATGAGGGGCCATTCCGCAAATTCCTAACCAGACTTCTGATATTCAAACTATTATGTATTAATCCGGCTGAAAATGTTTTCTTATACCGGAAAAATGTTATGTTCTGCCAGAAGGAAAACCATAAAAGCGCACAGGTGTGCGGTTATGTGCCACTGTAATCTGTAAAAACCCCCGTGAATAATCCTGTTTTTCGATAGTAAATCCTGTTCAGCCAAAATGAAGAGAGAAAAAAAGAAATAATATACACTTTCGTTTGATGGAAGTTCAGCCTCAATAAGCGAATATCCAAGGGCATGCAGCTATTCAGTGAGGTGTATTAGGAATTAGTGTGACAAAGGCGCAAGGTGACAAAGCAGGAAGTTGTTTGCCGGAATTCATGGAAACATCTTTTTCAACTCCTCCGGGTTCCTCGGTTTTCCTATGATTTTATGCTCTTTGTCAAGAAGGAAAAACGTCGGTGTTCCCGAAACACCATAGAGTTTTGCCCACCGGTTTTCCCATTTCTCAGGTGCCTGGATGGAATACCATCCGGGAAATCGCTCAATGGCAGCTTCCCACGATTTCGTCTCTTCATCCAGCCCGATAGCCACGACTTTTACATCAGGACGTGTACTTAAAAACCCGAAGATCTGGGGCAGAATTTCACGGCAGTGCGGGCACCAGGTTGCCCAGAAGATCACCAGGGTATGCTCAGCCTCTATCATTGAAAGCCTGAGCGTATCCTTCCCTCCATTGCTCCAGGAAATATCAGGGGCAACATGGCCGATTGCCAGTCGCTTGTAAGCCTCCAGGCGAATATTTAGGTTGATATCGGATCCCGCACGACATTGTTGAGAAAGATATTTCACATCAAGATATTCGGCCACATCGTCATATCCCTGGCGGTTCAGCCATGACCGCATCAGGGAGCCTGTCGCTTCTGTGACAGGCTCCGATGACTGTACTTTCTCCATGAAGCGGTCAATGGCAATTTTCAGGTTCTCAACCGGGCTCTTTGAGTCTGCATTTTCACTGATCACAAAATACTCTTCCACTTTCGAACGGTATTCCGAACTTTGCAGCAGTAATGAATCCAGGGGGTTGAACCAGGTGAAGAAATGATCCAGCAACTCCTGACGCTGACTGACCGGGCCGAGCGTGAAATCCGGAAGCCAAAAACGTGATGCCTTAAGGAAATGGATGAAAAGACTGGATTTATATTCTAAATCGAGCAGGGAATAGAGGCTGTCAACCTTCTCAAGATCCCTTTTCATAAAGTTCATTGTGATGTCATAAAACCTTTTCTCATCTGAAAAGGCATTCAGCATTCTTCTGTATTGAGAGATCCTGGAGTAGAGCGAATCCAGCCGGGTGCGGAACGAATAATACACGGGAGTCTCACCGTTACCTTTCACCATCAGGTTATTTCCGCCCGGTGTAATTTTCGGCTCAAGTGATATTGATTCCTTTGTGTAAATGAATTTCAATTCCCGTAAGGATCCCTTATCGAAAAACAGGCTGTACCTGCCAGGGCCGACGGAATCATCAATATCAATAGTTCCCCTGCCTTTCGTCATCATGCCCTTCACAACTTCAAAATCCCGTCCGTTTTTCCAAACCATCAACCGGATTCCACCATCTGATGTGTCGAAGACGGTCATGTTGATATCTATCCTGTGCTGGCCGGTCACCACCATCACCGAAAGGAAAAATAAAATCAGTATAAGGATTCTCTTCATCTTGAAGTTTTTGTCACGGTGGCGATCCATTTCCTGAGATCTTCCATCGTATAGAACCTGTTCATTATTTTCTGATCTCCTGAAACAACAAGGAAAGCAGGGAAATAATCAACACCCGTGGATTTGATTACCCGGTCGGAAACTGCATATAGAAAAGTCTCACGCTGCAACCGGGTAAGGATGGAAAGCCCCTTCTCCTCATCCGCGGCCGAAAATAATGTGATCATGGGAACCGGCAACCTTTCCTGCTTCAGGATGCGCATCAGCGAGACCTGTTCGGCGATGCAGGCGGGGCATCCGGAATCATATAAAAACAGGATCTTAAAAGCCGAGATTTTTTTCAGACTTCCAGCAACGAGTCTTGAATCAGAAATCTTTACTTCCACATCGGCAATCGTATCTGTTCCCCCCTCCTTCACGACAGGGCAAAGTGACCAGGGGAGATGCTGGTCGGCCACCTTGATGGCCATACTTACCATCGACCTGCCCAGGTAAAATTCCAGGAAATACCGGACGATCTCACGCTTACCCAGTTGCAGGCCAAGGCTATCGATCCAGGTTCCCACATCATCTACCATAACCTGTTCATACGGATATTGCCCCCAGGCGATGTATTCATTCATCATTTCATACTGAAATGCCAGTTGACGAAGCATATCGGTGTGTTTCAGCTTGTCTGAATGACTCCGGATAAACCGCAGGATGGCCATTTTCCGGTCGTCCAGTTGTTCCCGGGTTGTGATTCCGGAAGTCGATTCTATCAGCAGTTTGCTTTGTAACAGAACGCCTGCCAGTCCCTCCTTTCTTTCCCCTGCGATTTTTTCATACCGGGCTTTTCTTTTCGTCAGTGTATCCATCTGTTCATCGAGTGCCGGGCGATAGGGGTCATCTTTCTGAAAGAATCTGAATCCTTCGTTTATTGCCTGCTTCTTTCCAAGTATCTTCTGGCTTGATATCAGCATCTGATAAAAGAATGTATTCTCCTCGTCCTTCCTGAATTCAGGGGTTTTAGCATAATCCTCCACAACAAGCCGGGTCTTTTTTTTATCCAGGATCAGGGGAAATATCCTTCCATTTTCCATAACCAGGAGAATGAAACCGCGGTAAGGAATTGTTATTCTTCCCTGCCCGGATGAATCCAGGGTGATGGATGCAAGGGTGTCTGCGCGGAATCCGTCATAACCGGTAACGCTTACCCTTTTGCCAGCCGCGGGTTTTATCGCAACTTCCACGGTCGATGTCTGCGCCACCAGGGTGATGGACGAAAGAAAGAACATAAGAATGATCGTGTAAACAATCCTTGGATTCATACTACAAAAATGGTGAAAATAATGCTATGACTTGACACTTAAGCCCATGATTCGCGAAAATGAAGAGAGCTATTTGTACAGGATAACCTGTTACCCCCAATCAAAATATTATGTACATTCGGGGGCTGTTAACAACCTGCCATGCCCAATCATTCTTCAAAGAAAAAATTTCTGAAACTTCCCGGGTATACTGGCGGCAGTATGGCATTTAAAGAATTTATCGCTAAAAACATTCAATATCCGAAAGAGGCACTGGCGGCGGGAATTGAAGGAAGTGTGGTTGTTGAGTACAATATTAACGATAACGGGGAGGTGGTTTCCCCGCATGTTCTGAAGGGATTGGGTTATGGCTGCGATGAGGAAGCTGTGCGCCTTGTAAGCATGTTATCCTATGAAAAGGCAAGGAACAGGGGCGTAAGGGTCAAGGTGACGACCAAAACAAAAATTACATTCACACTTCCACGGGTCAGTATCAACTATTCCACACCCGAAAAAAAATCACCTGAGAAGAAAAGCGGAGGATCAGAATCTTACGGGTATACCATCAATCTGTAAGATCAATGAACAATTAACAAATATCAGGCAAAACTGTTCGTTGTTAATTGTTATCTGTTCACTGATACAGTTGTTCCCAATGTCCTGTCCGCTGAAGGCAACGGATGCCGCCGTTGTTGTCGTAACAGACAAGCATATCCTGGTTTTGGCAGTAGTCCATATCGAGAATCTTATTGGGCAGGTTTACAACTTGAATCAGCTGGCCGGTATTTTCAAAAACGAGGACCTTCCCGGTATATTCACAGGAAGCAATTTTATCATCCCTTAAGCAGATCAGCCCTGAAAAACCTGCAGTTCCGGCATAGAACTCCGACATCTGTCCTGTTTCGGTCTGCCACTGTTTTATCGTGTTGTCCTGGTAACTTGCGCTGTAGATCCTGCTTTCATCATTACTGAATACCACTTTACCAATGTGCCCGGTATGACCGGCATATGTCCTGATCAAGGCTCCGGATTCCATGCTCCACAATTCCATGACATCGGCATTTCCCCCCGTCAGTAATCGTTTACTGTCCTTTGTGAACGCCATACCCCTTGTGAAGCCTGAAGTGTTAAAGGTCCTGGTTTTGGTTCCGTCCCAGATATTGTATACCGTTGCCTCTATGGCCCCGCCAGCTGCTAAATACTGGCCATTGTCATTAAACCTGACCACAAATATCCCGGAGCCGGGAAGACTGAATTCATTATAAAGACCTCCGTCGGAGGTCTTCCAGACCTTCATGGTTATATCATCATATCCACCGGTAGCAACGAGTGTTCCATCAGAATTAAAGTCGACCCCGCCGGATCCGTTGGTATGGCCAGCCAGATAGGTGATATTGCCGGTATTCATATCAATCATCGGCACGGGGGTTTCATTGTACCGGGTTGCAACACATCGGGAGGCGGTGGGATCTACGGCAATCCAGCCGGAAACAATGGGGGGAAGCTGAAACAAACGGGTCTGAAGAAAGTTGGAAGTATTATACCCTGTTTTCATTTCATCTGATAAGACATCTTCATCCTTGTTAAAGGCCATAATCCTGTATCCATAGCTGTTGAGGCTGTCAAGTCCGGTATCGGTATACTGGCCCGTATTTGGTGGCAATGTGGTCAATACACTGAAGGAACTGTTATTAATCTTCCGTTCGACCCGGTAACCGCTTTCAAACTGGCCTGCATCACTCCAGCTGAAAGATAGCGAGGACTTGCTGATGCCGGTAAATGCAAAAATCTGAGGCTTGATCAGGTTGCTGATCTGAACGGTCACAATATTTGAGCTGTATTCCCTGCCGTCTTTTATATAGGCCTTCAACTGTA
This sequence comes from Bacteroidota bacterium, assembly GCA_026391795.1. Taxonomy (GTDB): domain Bacteria; phylum Bacteroidota; class Bacteroidia; order Bacteroidales; family FEN-979; genus FEN-979. The sequence continues at coordinate 245,243 of JAPLDI010000004.1, read as the reverse complement.
TCTGGTGCCTCGTCCCGGAGGTGTAATCCCGCGGGTAAAAAAACAACTTTTCGGGCACGGTATCAAAGGCCTCAGACAGGCTAAAGTCAATATAGTATTCGAAGCGGATCAGTTTCGGGGGTATGTTCATTGACCACTTCACCTGGATGGTGTCATAGACCAGCAATGAATCTGCCGGGGAGGTGATCTTAAAGAAATAATAGGTCGGGCCGATGCCGGTATTTTCTGTTTTTTTACAGGCAACCGATAGCAGGATAAGCGGCACGATGAATAAAAAAATGTTCTTTCTCATGACTGAGTATTCCCTTCTAATATACCTATGTAAAAATAGTGGAATATCCGGATCCAAACGCAAGTTAACGGATGACAATAAAAAGACCGTTCGCCCTTAACTGTTATCTGTCAACTGTTAATTGTTCTCTGTTCTAAAACTCGTCCGGAAGGCTTTTCAGCTGCTCATAGGTGAAGACGGGACCATCTTTGCAGACATAGGTTGAACCGATGTTGCACCGGCCGCATTTTCCGAGTCCGCACTGCATTTTCATCTCCAGGGTGGTGATCACATCCTTCGGGGCGAATCCGAGCTTATCAAGCGATACCAGGGTGTATTTGATCATGATGGGAGGACCGCAGGTAATGACTTTTGTGTTTTCGACAGCAGGCTTTACCACCTCTTCCAGGATCTTCGGAACCACACCCACATTTTCCTTCCAGGTTTCTTCGGGTTTGTCGATGGTCAGGATGACTTTCAGAGAAGGGTTTTTCTTCCATTCTTCAATTTCTTCCTTGTAGCACATGTCGGCAGAGGTCCGTGCACCATAAAGGATCGTAAAGTCCTTGTAATCTTTGCGATTATCGATACAATACTGGATCAGTGAACGCAGGGGTGCCAATCCGATACCTCCGCCAACAAAGAGAAGGTTTTTGCCTTTGATCTCTTCGGTCGGGAACCAGTTTCCGTAAGGGCCGCGGATTCCCACATCCATGCCTTCTTCCAGCTGGCTGTGAATATCGGCCGTCACCACCCCTGCCCGTTTGATCGAGCAATCAAAGTAACCGGGGCGGGTGGAAGAAGATGAAATGCAGAAAGTGCACTCTCCGTGACCCAGCAGCGAGAATTCTACAAACTGCCCGGGCATCCATTTAAAGGTTTCCATCCTGGCCGGATCGTTCATTATTAACCGGTAGGTTCTGACATCGGGTGTTTCATCGATGATCTTATCGACCTTACACATCAAGGGGACCAGTAATTGTTCCATACTATTTTTGTAAAGGAGTAAATCCGCCACAGCGGATTAAAAACAAATTTGTTACTTTACTAATTCCTGCATTCCTGCATTCTGAATTACTGCATTATTTTTGAAACCTGGTTGACTACATCAAAAATGCTGATATTCACCGGACAGGAGATGGCGCAATGCCCACACCCCACACACAGGTTCATACCAAACCGTTCCTTATAATACACGAATTTATGAAGCGACCGCTGCCTCCACCTGCGGTATTTTACCGGGCGGGGATTATGCCCTCCTGCCATCAGGGTAAAATAACCGTTGTTGCAGGAATCATAGCTCTTATAACGGACCCCGGTGTCTTTGATTTTTTCATCCGAGATCTTGAAACAATGGCACGTCGGACAAATAAAAGCACACGTGTTGCAACTGATGCAGTTCGAGGAAACAGTCTCAAATTCAGGGGAATCAAACAGCTTCTGAAGTTTCGCGTTGACTTCAGTATAATTCATCTTTAGACGGAAAGAGGCATCAAAGGCTTTGTAATGTTTTGATAGTTCATCCTTTGCACCATCAGATGCCGGCTGCTGGATGCTGGATGACTTGATGAGTTTCTCACCTTTTTCTGTTACACCCTGAATGTAGATCTTCCCGTCAAGGCCATTTACAATTCGTACATCGTGGGCATCGGAGTTTTCCACATCATAATCCAGCGATGTACAGAAGCACTGATTACCGGCTTTGTCGCAGCGTGTGGAAACGATCACGGTGTTGATTCTTCTTTTCTGGTAATCGGTATCGATGTAATCCCAGTTATAAACCTGGTCAAGCACCTGCAACCCCCTTGCATCGCAATGTTTCACACCCAGAATCACACGGCTGCCGGCAAGGGGATCCTCATCGGTTTCCGACAACGTAGTTCCGCTGCTGTCCTCCTGAAACTTCATGATCTTTGCGGTTTTCGGAAAGAACAGTGGCTTTAGGCTCATGGTCGTTTCAATCGGGGAATCCGGATTGCATTCGCTGAGGTTCGAAACCTTTTTGTAATCGTACTTGTCGAATTTTTCCACCGGGGCATAGGTTTCAAACTTTCCTATGATCTCCTCATAGAACTTCTGAAGTCCGGCTTTATCTGTTTCAACTATGAAAACGCTCATCGTCTTTTGTGTTATAAGATAAAATCATCAGGGTCACTCAGGCTGTATTTGTAGAAAGCGCCTCGGTCATCTTTTTCCATTCCTGCAAGATGCTGCTGGAAGTTTTCATAGATAACACTCTCATTCTGCTTATGCAGCAGGTGCAACGGCAGATGGCTGGGGCAGGCTTTTTCGCAATTGCGGCAGTCCACACATCGCCCGGCCAGGTGAAGCGACCATGTCATCAGGGCATGCATCGCGCCTGAGGAAGTATTGGCACCATGATAAAGCGTGGATGTTTCCTGGTCGATACAACATTTGGCACAATAACACAGCGGGCAGGAATGGCGGCAGGCATTGCACCGGATGCAGTTCGAGAAGATGTCCTCAAAATAATCAGCCCTTTTTTCCAGTGCTATTGTTGCAAGTTCTTTGATATCGGCATTGACAATGTACTCCCTTTTTCCGGTCGGTGTTCCGATCATCTCGTCATACACAACCGCGTCGGGCATCACACATTCGATGCAATTCTGGGCTTTCTCCCCTTTTTCGTTCAATACACCTTCGCAGCAGATCCCGATGATGTATACATTTTCACGTTTAACCTGGCTTTCCGTCAGCATCAGGTTCAGGGCACGGCTGTCGCAACCCTTTACAACCAATCCTACCCGTTTCCTCCTGGTATGTTCCGGCTTCAGGTAGTTGGCCAGGTTGAAAACCGACCGGTCTGTAAATACAAGCCTTGGGATCTCTGCCGGATCCGAGATCAGGTAAGGAACCTGGCTGTCGTCGATAGCGTTCTGCCTGTACCCGACAAAATAATCGATCTTGTTCTCGGCAAAGAGCTTCGACGCGATGTCCTGGATTTGTTTTGAATGGTCCATTATCAGAAATTTTCCTTTTTATATCTGTGAAGAGGTCCTAACTTCTTGATGTCTTCGGTTACCTTGGCCACCACTTTCGCAAATTTTGGTCCTTCGGCAGCCGAAACCCATGAGAATTGAACACGGTTTTCGTGGTACCCGACAAAATTCAGCAGCTTCTTTGTCACCAGAAACCTCCTGCGGGCAAAATAATTACCCGAAATGTAATGGCAGTCACCGGGATGACACCCCGAAATCAGCACCCCGTCGGCCGTGGTCTGCAACGACTTGATGATAAACCATGGATCAACCCTTGAGGAGCAGGGCACGCGTATGATCCGGATGTTGGGCGGATATTGTATACGCGAGGTCCCTGTAAGGTCGGAACCGGCATAGGAACACCAGTTGCACAGAATCCCCATGATCACCGGCTGCCAATCGGCGGGGGCAACGATATCCGGGTTCTCTGCACTGATAATTTTCCCTTGAGCTTCTTTTACTTCAGTTTCCATTAGATTGCGACTATCTCGTTAATGATTTGAGGATCGGTAAAACCAGCCAGGTTGATGGCCATACTGCGGCAGATGGCGACACAGGAACCGCATCCCTGGCATACGCCTTCATTGATCTTGGCAACGGTGCGCAACTCTTTCGAACCATGCCCCAGCGGGATTTCTTCGGTAACGATGGCCTGGTAAGGACAAACCTTTACGCAGTTCTGGCATCCGCTGCAAAATTCGTTGTTGATCGTTGAGACCATCGGATCTTTTTTCAGCGTGTCCCCGGCGAATAAACCACAAACTTTGGCAGCACAGGCAGAAGCCTGGGCGACAGTATCGGGAATATCTTTGGGAGCCTGTGTGCATCCGGCCAGGAAGATCCCGGCTTTGGCGGTTTCAACAGGACGAAGCTTGGGATGTGCTTCCGACATATACCCGTATTTGTCGTAAGAGACACCGAGTAACCTTGCCAGGGAGGGATTGTCTTTCGGAGCGATCACGGCGGTTGCCAATACCACAAGGTCGGCTTCGACTTCCACCACCTGCCCGATCTGGGCATCTTCTCCCCTGACCATCAGTTTATCACCCTTTTTGTAGATCTTCGACACCCTTCCGCGCAGGTAGGTAGCTGCTGTTTCAACCTGGGCGCGCTTCACAAATTCTTCATATCCCTTGCCGGCAGCGCGGATGTCCATATAGAATATATAGGCATGGCTGTCGTGTACCTTGTGGTGCAGCAGGATCGCATGCTTGGCTGTATACATGCAGCAGATCTTGGAACAGTATTCAATGCCCTTGGCCTCGTCACGAGATCCGATGCATTTGATGAAAACAACATTCTTCGGAACTTTCCCGTCCGACGGGCGGATGGGAACGCCATTGGTCGGACCGCTTGCAGAGACCATCCGTTCAAATTCAAGTGACGTGATGATATCCTTGTAGCGGCCAACACCATATTCTTCATAGGGCTTTGGATCCCAGAGATCATAGCCGGTAGCGATGACCACGGCACCGACTTCCCTTTCAATGACCTCATCTACCATTTTAAAGTTGATGGATCCTTTTTCACAGACTTTTGCACAAATACCGCATTTTCCCTTCAGGAGCATAGTGCAATGTGTGGCATCAATGACCGGTTTGTTGGGAACCGCTTGCGGAAAGGGTGTATAAATGGCCTTCCGCTTATCGATGTTCATGTTGAATTCGTTGGGAACCTTTACCGGACATTTCTGTGTACATGCCCCGCAGCCTGTGCAGGAACTGAAATCAACGTAGGATGCCTTTTTTTTGATTTTGGCTTTGTAATTCCCTACATAGCCATCAAGTTCGATTACCTCTGAATAGGGAATCAGTTCAATATAAGGGTGCGATGCAACATCCACCATCTTTGGAGTGAGAATGCACTGTGAGCAGTCGAGGGTTGGAAAAGTCTCGTCAAGCTGGGCCATCCGGCCGCCAATGGAGGGACTTTTTTCTACCAATGTGACCGGTATGCGTGCATCTGCAATGTCGAGCGCTGCCTGGATCCCTGCAATACCCCCCCCGATTACGAGTGCCCGTTTTGTTACAGGAACAGAAATCTCGTGCAACTGTTCATTGGCGATGGATTTGGCGATTGCCATCCGGATGAGGTCGTTGGCTTTTTCCGTTGCCGCTTTTTTATCTTTCTGGTGCACCCAGGAGGAGTGTTCCCGGATATTGGCAACTTCCAGCATGTACGGGTTCATCCCGGCATCCGACAATGCCTTGCGGAATGTTTTTTCGTGCATCCGGGGAGAACAGGCGGCAACAACCACCGATGTAAGCCGGTTTTGCACGATGGCATCCCGGATCATTCCCTGCCCGGGATCGGAACACATATACTTGTAAAGAACGGAGATCTTGACCTCCTTTATTTTCTTTGCTTCTTCCACCACTGCCGGAACGTCAATGAAGTCGGCAATGTTAGCTCCGCAATAACAAACGAAAACACCTACTCTGGCCATTATTCTACCTCGCTTTCTGCTTCGACAGCTTTTTTGGTTTTTTTCACTTTTTCAGGTTCCGGTACAGGGTCGCCAATGTGTTTCAAGGCGGCCTCAACCGGGACAATGTGTTTTGGAAGGCGTAGTTCCTTCTCGGGATATCCGAAGGCCAGGGCCATCAACTGCGTGAAGTACATCACCGGGATATCCAGTTTCTTCCCTGAATGCTTTTCGATATCCGGCTGTCGCATGTCGAGGTTCGACTGGCACAATGGGCAGGCGACCACGATCAGGTGGGCTCCGCTTTCTTTTGCCACTTCCAGGATCTTTCCTGTCAGGGATTCCACGACCTCTGTATTTGAAATGGAGAAGGAGGCACCACAACATTCCGTTTTGAAATCGAACTCCATCGCCTTTGCACCCAGGGCTTCCATCAGAAGGTCCATCGACATCGGATATTCGGGCGAATCAAACTGGGTAACATCTTTAGGGCGGGTAAGCAGGCAGCCATAGTAACAAGCCACCTTGAGACCTGAGAGTGATTTGGTTACCTTGCTTTTGATGGTTTCCAGCCCAATCTCCTCAAAGCAATACTGAAGCATCGATTTGATCTCCACGGTGCCCTGGTATTCTCCTTCGTCGATTACGGTGCTGTTGATCCGCTTAGCCTGTTCTGGATTTTCATCCAGGTGCTTCTTCGTGCCTTTCATTCTCGAATAACAGGAAGCACATGCGATACCCATGGTTTTGTTTTCAAGCTTTTCGGCGAGCACAAGGTTGCGCATGGGCAATGCAAGCGCCAGGTTCTCGGTCATGACGTGGGCGGATGTGGCCCCGCAGCAGTTCCAGTCGGGGATCTCTTCCATCTGCACATCCAGGGTCTTCATCACAAGCTTGAGCGTGTGGTCGAATTCCTCGCTGGTACCGTGTGCAGAACAACCCGGGAAATAGGTTAGTTTGTTCATGTCAATTCAATTGAGTAGAATAGGAGTGAAAGATCTTTATCTCTTTTCTTTTTCAAGCTTTCCTGCAAGCTTGAACATTCTCTGGATGGCCTTGGCGCTCTTCGTGGATTCATGGCCAATCGGGATCTTGCCTTTGAGCAGGGCCTTTGGTGCAAGGTGCATATCTTTAAAGAGGTTCCGGGTACGGATATTAAATTCTGCCATCATACGCAGTTCATAATTCCGCCCGTAACGTTTGATCATGTCAAGGAAAATATCATGAAACTTGCGGATATCTTTAACTTTTTTGTTTTCAGATCTGTAATTTTCCTCGATGGCAAGATGGCGGATGGCTTCCATAACAGCAGGAATGTCAATTTCCCGCGGACACCGGCCGCTGCAGGCAGAACAGGTAAGGCAGAACCACATCGAATTGGCCATGTAGCTCTCTTCCTTCAATCCAAGTTTGATCATTTGCATAATCTCTCTCGGGGGAAAATCCATGTAAGAAGATACCGGGCAGGTGGAAACGCACTTCCCGCACTGGTAACATTCAAGCACATTGGCGCCGCTTTTTTTGTTGACAGCTTCCAGAAAAGTATTTTTCTCCAGCAATCCAAGTGTTATCATTTCGTATGATTGAAGTTTTTAAAGAACTTTTTATCAGTTGTTAATTTGTTAACAGTATACATGTAAAAAAAAAGAGCCTCATTAAAAATTTCTACAATACAAAATTATAAAAAGTTTCTTTTGGAAATATTCTAAATTAATGAAAGTGGGAATTATTTCAACTGATAACCCCATTTCCCTTGTCAGTACTTCGATTTCAAAAAATGCATTTTTCTGTTAGTCTGTGAACACAAAACGAGCTGTCATAAAATCATGACAGCTCGTTTTGAACTTTGAGGATTCCTCCTCCTGTATCAATTCACTATTGAAGTTTAAAATTAATGGGCAGGTTAAACTGTACACGAACAGGCACCCCTCTCTGTTTCCCGGGAACCCATTTCGGCATGGATTTGACGACGCGGACAGCTTCATCATCACACCCGGAACCAATTCCCCTGAGGACCTTAACATCGGTGATGGAGCCATCGGCTTCCACAACGAAAGTCACGAAAACCTTTCCCTGTACGCCCAGTTCTTTTGCTTCTTCAGGATATTTCATATTTGCCTGCAGGAACTTTATTCGGGCTTCGTCGCCACCTGGATAGGTGGGTTGTTCTTCGACCACGGTAAAAATTTCCTTGGGTGCTTCCTGTTCGATAACCTGGGTCTTGGTTTCAACGACCTCAATGTTCTCTTCGGTCGGAGCTTCCGTGTTGGGTTTGTTGCTCAGGTCATCCTGGGTGACCATGGTTGTTTCAACACTATCACTGGTCACAACGGGAGCCACGAACCGCTGTTGCTGCACAACGTCAGGGGGAGGTGGTGGCGGCGGCGGTGGCGGCGGAAGTTCTTCCTTAGGAATGTTCAGCATCTCAACCCCAACGTTAACGTTTTCCTTGATGATCCTGTTCTTGTTGATATAGGCAGCGATCACCGGGTAAGCAACGCCGGCACCGATCGCGAAAACACCAATGATCAGGGAGATCAACGTGTACTTCTGGTATTTTTTCCTGAGAACATATGCGCCGTAGTCCTTGTTCCTGGACTTAAAAACCATCTCCTCCAGCGATTCTATACGCTTATTTTCGGTTGCCATTTTCTTTCTGTTTAAGAGGTTAAGAAATCCTTACAATTATTTAGGGGCAGTTTTCAGCATTCCCAGCTCGACCGGTAATATATCGACGACCGCATAGCTTGCAATGTTACAGATTGACATTTCATCAATAATGTTGACGATGTCTTTGTACTTTGCTTTGTCATCCGCTTTGATCAGAACGATCGGCCCTTTCATATCATTCTTTTTCATCTTCTTTATTGCCGATTCCGCGGTAGTATCCGCTACGATCAATTTGCCTGATACTCGTTTATCACGGTATTCGGTGATTTGCCTGAAAAGGTCCTTGTTCTTCTCAAGGAGGACTTTGCGGATCCCGTCTTTGCTGAAATCGCTCTTAACCAAAGCAGGCAATGGCGGTTTTGCCTCGCCAACATAATAATAAACGAGGTCATCGCCGGTAAGAAGAATGTTGAGGGTTCTCCAGCCGGCAATTTTTACTTCGGGTTCCTTCTCGGTTTTCTTTTCAGGCATGGTGATGACCATGACCTTGGGTTTGCTGAAGGCTGTGGTAAGCATGAAAAAGGTGATCAGAAGACACATAAGGTCAACCATCGGGGTCATATCGATCCTGGTCGATTGCTTTTTGGGTCTGCGTTTGCCACCTTTTTTGCCTTTTTCTTGTACTATTATTTCAGCCATATATTTTTTCTTTATACATGTAAAACACTTTTTACGACTATTTTGGAAGATCCTTCAGGGTCACTTCCTGTTTTTCCAGGTTCGTAACAAGGTTGAATTTGTTGACTTTGTTTTCCTGCAGCAGGTCCATAACCACTTTTACCTTTTTGTAGTTGGTCTCTCCATCACCCTTGATGGCGACTTCGGCATTCGGATTTGCAAGACGGCTAAAACGGACCCAGAAAAACAGCTCCGACGGCTGGGTTCCCACTGAATCAGTTGGAATCCCGGTCTGCAAACCCTCTTTTTCTTTTGAATCCTTCGAGTTCAGCCATTTCTTAAAATCTGCCATGGGCATACCAAAAGAAGCCCAGTGACCGAAATCATTCAACTCTTTCGGCGTGAATTTGACGTTGTACTGTTTGCCCATTTCCGTCAGGACGTCAACACGGGTATGCTTGGCAGAATCTTTTCCGTTATCCAGGTTGAAAAAGATCTTTCCATCCTTGTTGACGATGATCGTCATGATGTCCTTATCCGGCGCTTGTTTTTCAGATACCGAATTGGGGCTTTTGATGACTGTGGCTTCCTGCGGTCGGAACGAAGCTGTAAGCAATAAAAAAATCAACAGTACAGAAAACAAGTCCACCATAGGCGTCATGTCTATGTGCGGAGTTCGTACGGGTGGTTTAAGTTTAGGCATGGTATTCTATTTTAAATTGATGACTGACAGAATGAATGTACGCTGCAATGTCAACCCGGGAATTATTTTGCCTGGGCTGCAAATGACTGTACAAGACTGAATCCTGCTTCATCAATTTTATATGTAAAGCTGTCGATCTGTGTTGAATAGAAGTTGTACATCAAGATACCGAGCAAAGAACCAGTGATACCAAAAGCGGTATTGATAAGAGCTTCCGAAATACCGGTTGCGAGAGCGAGGGCATCGGGGGCGCCGGCCTGAGCAAGAGCTCCAAAAGCACGGATCATCCCGAGAACCGTTCCCAAAAGACCGATCAACACGGAGATGGAAGCAATGGTGGACAGAATGACGAGGTTTCTCGAAAGCATCGGCAATTCAAGTGCAGTTGCTTCCTCGAATTCTTTCTGTAAAGCCAGGATCTTCTGGTCTTTTGAAAGGGTTGAATCTTTCTGCAATGAACGGTACCGTTGAAGTCCGGCTTTCATTACGTTGGCAAGTGATCCTTTTTGTTTGTCGCAGGCAGCGATTGCTTCTTCGATCTGGTCATTGGCCAGGAAATTCTGAAGGTTTTTTACAAAAACATTGATCCTTCCCTTACCGCCGGCACGTGCAAGAGTAATACCTCTCTCAATGGAGAAGGTGATCAGGACGAGTAATACCGTCATCAAAAGAGGAACGATCAAACCGCCTTTATATACCATTGCAAGATAGTTGCCGGGTACCGGATTCCATTTGTCGGCAGGAACATGGTTCTTTATCAGATCATATCCGCCTTCAAAGTTGATCGGAGCTCCCATGATGTACTTGAACACCAGGTAGGCAATCACAAATGAAATCAGTATAACAGCCACTGTAAACCACGACTTTAAAGCGTCACCAATGGATTGTCCGCCTTGTTTATTTGTCTTGCTCATTTTGATTTTGTTTTTTAATTATTAATGTGTGAATTGATAGTTTCTTTAACAGAAGCAAAATTATTAAAATAAATGGAAAATTTTCACTATCTCATTTAATTAATTGCTTTGTGCTTAAAGGATTTCTGTAATCGAATCTCAAAAAACATCTCAGTTCTGCTTTTTGATCTTTGGTTCCAGGTCCTTGAGTATGGCTTTTGCCTTATCCGTATACCCGGGATCCGGAGGTATGATCGCAAGAACCTTGTTGCAGTAGTCAATCGATTTCAGTCCATACTGCTGATCTTTAGTTTCCTTGAATTGCACCAGGTAATAGTAAGCAAGATAGGAGTATGCCTCCATCAGCTCTTTGGCATTTTTCAAGGAATCCACCCTGGCCTTTTCAATCATGATCTCATAAACCGGTTTTGCCAGTCCGAGTTTGCTTGTGGTATCGATGTTAACCAGTGCCCGGGCCCGCCAGAGGTAACCCTGGACATGATCCGGCATCAGGGTGCTGTAATAGGCCAGTGTAGTGTCGACCTTACCCCAGCTCTTTACATTGTAATAAACTTTCCCGAGGTTATAATAATCATTCGGTACAATTTTCTTTACGGTGATCTTCATGTTATAAATATCGATGGCCTTATCGTATTTTTTAAGTTTGATCATCGACATGGCGGCTTCCGAGAGTAGTTCGGAATGCGATGTGTCCATTTTAAAAGCTTTCAGCAGCATTTCATGGGCAAGGGAATCCTGTTTCGTTTTTGCAAGCAATCTTCCAAGGTAGGCAAAGTCGGTAGCACGCACCTTTGAAAGGTCAGCCCGCCGGAAGAATTTTTTACTATAGAGCAACCCTTTATCGTACTGTCCTGTTTCAAAGTAAGAATATGCCAGTGCACGGTTCAGGTCATTGTTTGATGTATCGTTCTTCAATATTTCGTTGAGCTGGACGATGGCTTCATTGTAATTTTTAAGTTCGATCAGTGTATTGACATACTGTATCCGGGCCGTTGTATTTCCTCCGGACAAGCGGAGGAACTTTTTATAGTTCTGCTGTGCTTCATCGTTCCGGTTAGCACGCGAAAGCAGGTACCCCAACTCCCGGTATGCCGGTGCAAAAGTTGAATCAATCTTTACCACCTCCTGATAATAGATCAGGGCATCCTTGTAATTCCGGGCCCGCATCCAGAGTTGCCCGACACGCAGTTTGGCAAATGGGGATTTAGGATTGAGGCTTTGTGCGATATTGTAATTCTGGATGGCTTTTGAACCGTCATTCAGGAGAAAGATATAAGCGTCACCCTTGACGATGTACAGGTCATAGTTCTTAGGATCGAGTTTTTCAGCTGTCCGAAGGAAATTGAAAACCGTGGCAGTGTCATTCACCCCGGCTTTGATAAAAGCATTTGCAATTTTAATGTAGACCGTGGCATGTTTTTCCGGCGACATCACCAGCCCTTTGTTTGCCTTGGAAGGAAGGAGGGATAATGCTTTGCCGAAATTCTGCTGTGACTTTGTCATATCCCTCAACATCAGTGCAATTTGTCCGATGCCAACATAGTTTAAGGGATCAGCAGGATCGGCGGTGGTTCCTTTTACGAAAAGATTTCCTGCCAGATCAGACAATTCCTTGAATGAATTATTCGTAGTGTCCGAATAGTATTCCTGGAGGTAATTCTCACCATAGTAATAATAAACATCACCGTCGTTCGGGTTCTGTTTTAAAAGCGTTTGAAACGCTGCATTTGCATCGTCAAACCGCTCTGCCCTGGTTAGTTTCTGGGCGACCTGGAGGTCCTGTGCATGAACACGGATGCCTCCTGAAAGAATAATGAGCAACAATGCTATCCCTGATCCCAGTTTAAAAATCCTTGTCATAACGAATCCTCCTACAAATTAGTGTTTTATTTCAACGAGTCTTACGGGCATTGCAGCAGGGACCATGCCGGTATGCAGTACAATAAGTTGTCCTTTTTCTCCTGCTATGAAGGATGAGAAACCGTAGGCAAGACCCATGTAGGCTTGCCGGTTAATGCAATACACTTCCCGGGTAAAGGGATAAACACCTTCTGCGATGTATCCCGGGTGCGGGGTGAAGAACGCTCCATTGGGATCTTTGCTGCCAGGTGCGCTGATACCGGCAACCACAACCCTTTTAAGAAAGGAGTGGGAAACCGTATCACTTTTATCGCTTACCCAGTTTACACTGACAATGCCAATGGCACCTTTGTTCTTTTCAACAAAATTGATCACTTCGGCATTGTTCTGGACTGCAAAACAGACATCCGGTAATTTCTGAAGGTTGAACTTTTCACGTAAATATCGCGTATTGCATGATTTATAATTGTCGAAGACGATCTTGAGGTCGCCGAGTTTGGATTTCGGGGCGATCTCTTTCCAGCTTTTTATCCTTCCCTCAAAAATACTTTTCACCTGGTCGAAGAATAATGCAGTGTCAGGGTTCTCGCGGTTCATGATGAAGGCAATGGCATCGTACGCTATCTTCGTGGTCTTGGGAAAGATCTGTGCGGAATTCAACTGTGATTCTTCATCCCGGGTAAGCTTTCTGCTGATGACCATAAGCGGAATGGAATCCCTGAGGAAGGAATTTATAATATCAACCTCGTTCCTGCACAGGGTGTCAATCTGGGAATTGGGATAAAGTGAATGGAAGGTAAAAAGTTCGGCATCAAGAAGCAGGCTGTAAGAATCGTCGATCCCGATTTTTATGGTTCCGGTAGTTGGCGTGTCCATGCTTTTTGAATTCGAAGGCCCCCCGCCACAGCCTGAAAAAAGGAGGAGTCCGCAAATGATAAAAAAACCCGTTAAACGGGAAATTATCGTTGTTTTCATCATCCTGAGGTTTGAACTGCCAAAGCTAGTGGTTTCACTAATGATAGAACACAAAAATATAAAATTTATTTTCTCTGCATCAAATTATTCCGTGGAAAATCGCAGGGTAGGTGACGACAGGTATCTGAATTTCGCTATTCTTCCTCTTTTCTTTCCCTGTCCTTTGTGAAAATCCTTGCCAGGCGCCAGCCTCCGTAAAGAAAAAGAAAGACGGCAAAGATCACTTTGATCTCCTGGGTGAGAACCTGAAACCGGGGACTGAGAAGCACGAAAAATCCGAGGAAGAAGTACATCAGTACAACTGCGACGGAAAATATTTTCCAGTATTTTGACATACAGGCATTATTTCACTACCATCCAGTAAGGAAGGTCTGGATCAACGGCCCACTGATTCCAGTATGCAGGAGTCACCGGGTGTCCGTCGGGCCGGCGTATTTTCTGTTCATAGACCCGGATCATCGGGTTGAATTCAAGATCCGTTACACCCAGGATCCAGGTTTCAAGCAACGTTCCATCCTTGGCCTTATCCTTTTCCATCTTAACTTCAAATCCGTTGTTCCGGAGAAGTTCCTTTAAAAAAAGAGCGCGGCTTTCACTTAATCCCGATTCGACCACGGTGGCACGAACGCCTTCAATCTCTGCAACGATATGTTTGCCATTCTTCAGCGCCATATTTTTATCTTTTTTCTTATGTACAAACTTACAAATAACCCGGAAACTAAAAAAGCTGTCGTCAGATGACAGCTTTTATCGCTTTTTATCGGTGCATTAATAGAGGCCGTAGCTCAGTTTCAGGATAAACTCATATACAGGGCTGGCCAATCCGATGATGATGATACCTGCAACACACATGGCCAGTCCGAATTTAGTGTACCCGTCGCTTTTAAAATAGCCGATCGGCTGATCGCTGCGGTTCAGGAACATGGCTTTGATCACCAGCAGGTAATAATACAGGGAAATGATCGTATTCAGTACAGCAATAAAAACCAGGATGTACATTCCCTGTTTTGCAGCGGAAGCAAAGAGGAAAAATTTCCCGAAGAAACCGGCCACAGGGGGAATGCCCGCCAGCGAGAATAGTGCCAGCATCATGGTGAGGCTCAGCAAGGGGTTGGTACGGTAAAATCCATCATAATCATCAATGCTCTCCTTACCTGTTTTGTTGGAAATGATGGCAGCAACGCCGAATGCCCCCAGGTTGGAAAAAATATAGATCAGCACGAAATAAACCACGGTGGTCATTCCCAATTGGCTCTGCCCGATGATACCAAGAAGGATAAACCCAGCCTGTGCGATGGATGAAAATGCCAGGAATCGCTTGATGTTTCGCTGACGCATCGCAAAAAGGTTACCCAGGGTCATGGTCAGAATGGCGATGACATAGATCACATCCCTCCACATCAGGGCTATTTTATTGAAAACCGTGTATAAGATGATCATGAAGATGAAGGCAGCAGCTCCTTTTGAAATAACCGACAAATAGGAAGTGACATTGATGGGGGCTCCTTCATACACGTCAGCAGCCCAGAGGTGGAACGGAACGAGGGAGATCTTGAAGGCCATTCCGGCAAAGAAAAAGATGAAAGCCAGGATCTGAAGCGGTGCAGCGGTATAAGCTGCAGAAACTTCAGGGAAATAAACCGTACCGGTGGTTCCGTAAATCATGGAAAGTCCGTACAAAAGAATTCCGGACGACAAGGCAGAGGTAAAGATCAACTTCACCCCGGCTTCTGCTGATTTTTCCTTGTAACGTTCAAATGCAGCCAGCGTAGCTAAAGGAATCGTAGCCAGTTCGAGGCCCAGGTAGAACATCAGGAAATCACCGGATGAAATCATATAGTCCATCCCGATCAGGGTGGATAGCAGAAGAATGAAGAACTCGCTGATTTTTTCCTTCTGTTCTTCCAGCTTCAGCCAGGAAACAGACTGTACGAAAATGATGAAGACCCCGATGTTCAATATGTTTTTCATCAGGAGGATCAGGGAAGATGTTCCGTACATTCCGCCGAAAAGAATTCCGGTAGGGCCGGGAATGAAACCGGCAATCGTTACCAGTCCCATTAATAAAATGGCCGGAAGGATGATCTTATGCTTCTTGTCATGGGGCAGAAAGATCTCGACAAGCAAAAGAATTACCGTGATGGTAACCAGCAGCAATTCATGTCTCATTATAAGCATCGGTCTCTATTTTATTGTTACTATCTTTTATCTTTTTTACCTCTGGGTAACTTGTGTTAATGAATCGGGGATGCCATCAGCAACCGCTGGATGATGGGGCCCAGTCCGCCATTGATCATTTCCGACAACCACAAGGGTGCCATTCCGATCGCGGTTATCCCGAAGATCAGCACACCGGTACTCAGCCGTTCATACCATTTTGCATCGCCAAGGTGTTCATAATGTTCATTGTTGATCTTGCCCAGTAAAAGGATTCCCACGACACGCAGAATATAAACCGCTGTCACCACGATGGAGGAGACGGCAATAATAGTGGCTACCCTGTGGAAAGCATCTACATTCTGGAATGCACCAACGAAGATGGTCATCTCGGCCACAAATCCGCTGAATCCGGGAAGACCGAGGGATGCAAGACCGCCGATTACGTATGCAACGCCAAGGAAAGGCATTACCTTCATGAGTCCGCCCATTTCGTTGATGTAACGGGTATGGGTCCGTCCGTAGATCATCCCGATAAGGGCAAAGAAAAGGGCTGTCATGATACCGTGGGAGATCATCTGCAGTACAGCACCGGTCATTGCGGTTTTGTTGAACATCAGAATGGCAAACAACACCATCCCGCAATGGCTCACTGAGGAATAAGCATTGATGTATTTAAGGTCTTTCTGCCAGATGGCGCCGAAGGCGCCATAAATGACGCTGATCGTAGTGAGGATGATGAAGATCCATCCCAATTCGTGCGCTGCTTCGGGTAATAAAAACACGGCAACGCGGAAACAGCCGTAACCCCCGAGCTTCATCAGTACCCCTGCATGAAGCATCGAAACAGCAGTAGGTGCAGAGGCATGACCATCGGGCGACCATGTATGGAAAGGGAAAAGGGCGCCGAGCACTCCGAAACCGATGAAGAGAAAGGGGAAGAAAAACTTCTGGATCTCAACCGGAATATGCACCTTGGAAATAGCCAGAAGGCTGAATGTAAGCTGTCCACCCGACGGGTTGGAATTAAAATATAAACCCAGCAACCCCACCAGGATCAGGGCAGATCCCCCCATCAGCATGAGCGTAAGTTTCATCGCTGAATATTCACGCGGACCGGTACCCCAGATGCCGATCAGCAGGTACATCGGGATCACGGCAATTTCATAAAAGAGGAACAGGGTAAAGAGATCGAGAGAGATAAAAAAACCAAATACCCCGGAAGAGAGGAGGATCAGAAAGATAAAGAATTCCTTAGGCAGCTCCACCACTTCCCAGGAGGCAAAGATCCCCGCAAAGATGACAATGGAGGTAAGTCCGATCATGGCAACCGAAATACCGTCAACCCCGATGAGATAATGAATATTCAGGCTCGGAAACCAAACCAGGTCTTTTACAAAGAGCATCTCGGCCATGTTTCCTGCTGCTCGCTCCCTCAGGAAGAGGATGATAAGGACCGCAGCCAGGATCAGCTGGATGCCCATGCCAATGGCTGCGGTCAGCTTGACCTGCTTATGATCCTTGCAGAACACGAGCCCGGCAATGGTAAGAAACGGAATTACAATAAATGAGGTCAGGATATCCATTCGTTCAACAATTTAATTGGTCCATAAATAAATGAATGTCAGCGCCAGGGCTACAGCTCCGGTAACAAAAACCCATGCGTACGTCTGCAACTGTCCGGACTGAAGACCCTTGATCCGGCCGGAAACTTCATTCGTTACATAGGAAATTCCGTTCATCGAGCCATCCACGATATGGCGGTCGAACCAGGCAATCGGGCGGGAAACGTAATTGAAGATAATCTTCCGTGTGATAAACAGATAAATTTCATCGATATAGAATTTCCGGAAAGCGGCACGGTAAAATCCTCCCAGAAAGCCTGATATTTTTTCGGGAATGTTGGTTTCTTTCCGATAAAAAACCATTGCTGTCAGGGCTCCGATAACCCCCACCAGGACTGCGGGTATGGCTATTGCCATGTCGATGTGCGATGCAAACGGTTTCCCGTCGGAAGTAACAAAGGATGAAAAGGGAAGGAGTCCTGCGAAGATGGCACCCAGTGAAAGAAGCATCAGGGGAATGGTCATTACCTTCGGGGCTTCATGAGGCGTATGGTGATAATGCTGGTCTTTCCCCCAGAAGATCGAAAAGTAAAGCCTGAACATGTAGAAGGCGGTGAGGCCTGAGATGATAAGTCCGAGAATAAATATCCACATGGCTTTCTGGTGGCTGGCCGCCAGGATCTCATCCTTGCTGAAGAATCCTGCCAGCGGAGGAATCCCTGCAATGGCAAGGCAGGCGATCAGGAAGGTGATGTGGGTAATGGGAAGGTGTTTCCTCAATCCGCCCATTTCGTTCATGTAATTGCTGTGCACCGCATGGATGATCGCACCGGCACCGAGGAAGAGGAGTGCTTTGAAGAAAGCATGGGTGAACAGGTGGAACATGGAAGCCATGAATCCAAGTCCGGCTTCTTCACCGTATCCCGACACTCCGAGTGCAAACATCATCATCCCGATCTGCGACATCGTGGAATAGGCCAATACCCGTTTGATGTCGAATTGGGTACAGGCAATAACGGCCGCGAAGATCGAACTGAATGCCCCGACATACATGACCACATCGAGGGCGACGGGAGCAGAAAAATGGAAGATCGGGAAAAGGCGTGCCACAAGGTAAACGCCGGCAACAACCATCGTGGCGGCGTGGATCAGGGCGGACACCGGTGTGGGGCCTTCCATGGCATCGGGCAACCAGATGTGCAGCGGGAACATCGCCGACTTTCCGGCGCCTCCCATAAAGATAAAGATCATGGACCAGGTCATGGTTGAGAGTCCGAGGAACATGATCCCGCTTCCCTGAGCAATAGCGGCACCTTTGGGATCTGTAAGGGTGATAAAATCAAAAGTCCCGGTGTTAAACGACAGGAGCAGGATCCCGATGAGGAAACCAAGATCGGCGAAACGGGTAACGATGAAAGCCTTTTTGGAGGCAGCGACCGCAGTGTCTTTTGTATAATAGAATCCGATCAGCAGGTACGACGAAACCCCCACGAGTTCCCAGAAGATGTACATCTGGAAGATGTTGGTTGCCACCACGAGCCCGAGCATCGAAAAGCTGAACAGGGAAAGGAAAGAGAAAAACCGCATATAGCCCTTTTCCCCTTCCATGTAACCTATACTGTAGAGATGAACCATGAATGATACGGTGGTGATCACGATCAGCATCATCACGGAGATGGGGTCGAGCAGCACGCCGAGGTGGATTACGAGTTTTTCCGTGAACCTTAGCCATGTGGTTTCGAATCCGATGACCTTCACAAAGGTTTCGCCGACTTTCGGCAAAACAAAAAAGTATTGATAGGCAGTAAAATAGGATATCGCCATGGAAGCAAAAAGGCCTGATGTGCCAATGATGCCGGAGACAATGGGTTTGAACTTGTGCCCGAAAAAGCCGATCAGGATGAATAAGAAAAGCGGTATCAGAACGATCCAGACTGTATAACCGAAATTGATCATATCTTAAAAATTACGAATTACGAATTACGAATTATTGTTAGTCTCCCGCTGACGGGATCGTTAATTTTTCATTTCGTTCATATTCTCAACATCAATGTTGACCAGTCGCCTGTAAATGTTGATGATGATAGCGATGGCTACAGATGCTTCGGCAGCGGCAACCGCAATGATAAAAACCGTGAAGAACATGCCTTCGAGGTGTTGCGGGTAAAGCAGCTTGTTAAATGCCACAAAATTGATGTTCACGGAATTCAGGATCAGTTCGAGTGACATCAGCATTGTGATCAGGTTTTTGCGGACCAGGAAGCCATAAATGCCGATAAAGAACATCAGGGTGGCTGTGATCAGAAACCAGTTTAATGGAACTCCTTCAAACATGGGAATGAATGTTAAATTCGTTAATCTTTTCTTTTCTTGGCAATAACAATGGACCCGATCATGGCGGCCAGCAGCAGGATACTGATCACCTCAAAAGGGAGTGCGTATCCGTATTTCCCGGTACTGGTCAGTGCCTTTCCGATGTCGTCAATACTTGTCCGTCCGCTTTCGATGGAAGTGCGGGGAAAATTGTATTGCAGGATGGTCCAGATGCACAACGCTGCTCCCGCCGCAGCAGCTATTAGGGCGTAGATCTTCTTTGAGAGCCCCGGCAACTCCAGTTTGGCTCCAACCTGACTCGTCAGAAGGATCGAGAAGATGATCAGCACGACGATACCGCCGGCATAGAGCGTAAGCTGAATGGCGGCCAGGAAGTTGAAACGGAGCATAAAATAGAGCCCGGCAGTGGAAACGAGCACGAACAGCAGGAAGGTAGCGGCCCGTAAAATCCGTCGGCTGGTCACGGTCAGTATGGAGAAGATCACTATGACCGCCGAAAAGATAAAAAACATGATCTGATTGTTCGTCATTCTTCAGTACCTTTTATAATGGATGAACCCGGTTGATTTAAAATCTTTGTCAGTACGGAACGGTCAAAAACCGCGTGCTCGAATTCCTGTCCGAACGCCAATGCATTTTCGGGACAGGTCTTCACGCAAAGGCTGCAGAAAGTGCACATCCCGAGGTGGTAGATGTGTTTGTCGATGACCCGTACTTTTTTCCCGTCGGGGCCGTCGATCCGTGCCGAAACGATTTCGATGGATCCGTTGGGGCAATTCAGCTCGCAGATGGCGCAACCGGTACACCGGTGATGATTGTTCGCATCGTGCGGCATGATTACTTCGCCCTTGAACCGCTCATACATCTTGAGGGTCTTCCGGTTTTCGGGATATTGTTGTGTCACGATCTGCCCGGGGCTGAAAAAATATTTACCGGTTACGCTCATCCCTATCAGAAGGGATTTCACACCGGAAAAAATATCTGCGAAATAGTTGAAGAAGCTGTTCATAGTTTAAAAATGCCAACCCATTAATACTATAAATGCCATCAGGAGAATGTTGAAAAGGTTGATGGGTAAGAGGTATTTCCATTCGAGGGTCAGAAGCTGGTCGATCCTCAGTCGCGGGAACGTCCATTTGAACCACATCATCAGGAAGATGATAAATCCCGTTTTGCCAAGATACCAGAAAGTAGGTGGAATGTAGTCCATTACCTGGTTAAACCCGATCCAGCCGGAAACATGAAAAGGCATCCAGCCTCCGAGGAAGATCGTTGCACCGATGGAGGCGACAAGGAACATATTCATGTATTCGGCCAGGAAGAAGAAGGCGAATTTGATGCCGGAATATTCGGTATGGAAACCGGCTGTCAATTCAGATTCGGCTTCGGCAAGGTCAAAAGGTCCGCGGTTTGTTTCAGCGGTGGATGCTATCAGGAAAATCAGGAAGGCGATAACGGCTGGAATATGTCCCTTGAAAATAAACCATCCGAATTCCTGACCCTGAACAATTTCAGAAAACTGCATGGTTCCTGCCAGGATAACAATCGTGAGCAGCGACATCCCGACCGACAATTCATAGGAGATGATCTGTGCACCGCTTCGCATTGCACCGATAAGTGAATATTTGTTGTTGCTCGACCATCCTGCCAACAGCACACCTACAACGCCCAATGATGAAACAGCAATCACATAAAGGATGCCGATGTCAAAGTCGATGGCATGAAGCCCTTTTGCAAAAGGAATAGCAGCTACCGCCATAAAAGAAGCGATGATGATGATGAAAGGCGCAAGGGTAAAGAGCAGTTTATCGGAATTTTTAATAACCACCAATTCCTTCATCAGCAATTTAATGAAATCGGCAATGGTTTGAAAGATGCCGTACTTTCCTACCCGGTTTGGGCCTACCCGGTTTTGCATGAATGCGCAGACCTTCCGTTCGGCATAAACCAGGAAGAGGCCGACCAGCGCATAAAACATCAGGAACACAAACCCGATGATGGCCAGTTCCGTAATGAGCGCCCAGGTGGGAGACATTGAACTGTAAAGCCCATTGTGGATCGACTGCGTTAATGAGGTTACAAAATTGTCATAGATATTAGTAGAAGCCATATTGAATGTATTATCTGTCAATATCCGGAATAACTAGATCGAGGGAGCCGCCGATGGCAACCAGGTCGGCAATTTTCAGATCCCTGCTGATATGATCAAGAACTGAAAGGTTGCTGAAGCTCGGTGTACGGAACTTCATACGGTAAGGCGTTTTATTACCATCGCTGATACAGTATATGCCGAGGTCGCCCCGGGCACTTTCCACCCGCTGATAATATTCACCGGCCGGCAGTTTGATTACGGCTTTCATTTTAGCCGAAAAATCTCCTTCGGGAATGTTATCGATGAGTTGTTCAATAATGTGCATCGATTCGTACATTTCGTCCATTCTCACCATGTACCGGGCAAGGGTATCGCCTTCGTGGTAAAGTATTTCTTTAAATTCAACCTTATCATAAAGAGCATACGGATGGTGTTTCCGGATATCACATGACCAGCCGGAGCCTCTTCCGGAAGGACCTGTCACGCCATAGGAGATTGCCTCCTCTTTGGTCATGAGGCCGATGTTCCTTGAACGTTCTGTAAAAATCACATTACCGGAAAGGATCTTTTCATAATCCCTGATCTTTTTCCTGAAATACTTGATGAATGCCTTAACGTTTTTCTGGAAATCGGGATGAATGTCCCACATCAGCCCGCCCGGTGTATAATAACTCTGAAGGAACCGTGCGCCGGTTGTTTCTTCCCATATGTCGAGGATCTTTTCCCGGTCTCTCAGTCCGTAGAAGAAGCAGGTCAGTCCGCCGAGGTCCATCCCGAAGCTTGCCCACCAGAGCTGGTGAGACTGGATCCGGCAGAGTTCGTCCATGATGGTGCGGATGTATTTAACCCTTTCAGGAACTTCGATCTGCAGGGCATTTTCCACCAGCAGGCAGACTGCATGGTTGTTGATGTGCGCCGAAAGATAGTCCATCCGGTCGGTCAGGTGAATGATCTGGGGATAGGTGTCTTTTTCGCACATCTTTTCCATCCCGCGGTGGATGTAACCGCAATGCGGTTTCAGGTTCTTTACGATCTCTCCCTGGAGGGAAACTACCAACCGGAGCACTCCGTGCGTTGACGGATGCTGTGGCCCCATATTGATGTGATATTCCTCTTCTTCAACGGAGGGAACAGGGGTATGGATGACTTCTTTCATACTTAAAATTCAACGATGTTTACTTCGTCCTGATAATCTTTTCTAAGGGGATGACCGGCCCAGTTCTCATCCAGGAAAATCCGGCGGAGGTCGGGGTGGTTGGTAAACCGGATTCCGAGAAGGTCATAGATCTCCCTCTCATGAAATTCGGCTGTTCGCCAGATATCACAAACCGTGTCGAATGCAGGGGTTTCGCGGTCTTCGGTCTTTACTTTCATAACAAGCGAATGTCCAAGGCTTGTGGATTCAAGGTGGTAAACCACCATGAGGTACTTGACCATATCGGTGCCGCTCTGGCAGAAGAGATAATCAAAAGCGGTATCCGTATCTTCTTTCAGCCGCAGTGCCGTTGCATGAAGCTTCCCGGCGGGTAGAAAGAACGTGAGGAACTGTTTGTTTTCTTCAAATTCTGCTTCGGGAACAAGGGTAAGTACTCTTTCCTTTAATTTTTCGAGATCCATGGTAGAGCTAAATCATTTAACTTTTTGGATTTTAACTGCATCAGTGATGTGTGCAAGTTTGATCTTGCGTTGCAACTGCATGACGCCATAAAGAAGAGCTTCGGGACGCGGAGGGCAGCCGGGGATATAGACATCCACCGGGATGACATGGTCAACACCCCTGACGACATGGTAACAATTATAGTAGAAAGGTCCGCCGGAAACGGCGCAGGCACCCATTGCAATCACATATTTTGGCTCCGACATCTGGTCGTAAAGCCTCTTGAGGACCGGGGCCATCTTGTTTACGATGGTTCCTGCCACTACGATTACATCGGCCTGGCGGGGACTTGCACGGTACACCTCAATCCCGAACCGGGCAAAGTCGTGACGTGAAGCGCCTGTGGCCATCATTTCGATACCGCAACAGCTGGTTGCGAAGGTCAATGGCCAGACAGAATTTGAGCGGCCCCAGTCGATGATGTCATCGATGGTCGTAAGAAGGATCCCCTGGCCGGTTTTTTTGAAGGATTCAAGGGTTTCGTTATCCCGGAAATCCTTTTCTTTCATGTTCTTTATTCCCATTTTAATGCTCCTTTCTTCCAGGCATAAAGCAAACCAATACCCAGGACAAAAAAGAAAATGACGATTTCAACGAAACCGATCATCCCTGTTTCCTTCATAACCTTCGCCCATGGAAAAATAAATACCGTTTCAACATCGAATACCAGGAAAATAATTGCAAAGAGGTAGTACCCGACATTGAACTGAAGCCATGACAATCCCTCGGTGGGGATGCCGCATTCGTAGGTTTCAGATTTCTGTGGATTGGTTGAAGTGGGAGGAATAAAACTGGAGAAGACGAGGGCGCCACCTACCAGAAATGCCCCGACAATAAAGAATAAAATCAGGCTTTCAGCACTCATATGTTATTCAGTTAACAGATAGTTGGCCGCAAAGGTAAAAATTTTATCCAATTAGAAAATAGGGAGATATGAAGAAAGCTAAATGTCAATTTATGCACGCAATAAATCAGTTGATGGGTTGAGATATATCAATGCAGGAATTTGGAATGCAGGTATGCAGGAATGCAGAATACTCACCACACCACCTCTGTTAACTGATTTTAATATTATACAATAAATCTCAGGACGGGAAATATGGATCTTTCATTCATCTTTTATGCATCTTTCATCAGTGAATATTCAATGAAGATATAGTCGGCGCTTGATATTTCCCTATCACTCGTCTATCACTTCTTTAACACTCATCTATCAGTAGTCTATCCTTTGGATAGTCTGTCAACGGATCAGGGTATCGATAAAAGGAAAGGGAAAAAGACATTCGGTGGTTGTGGAATTTTCCGGGAAGTCATAGGCCTTCACCTTTACCCTGAGTTCCCGGATGGAAGGATCCGGCAGGGAACAGGCAAAGAGCCAGTTGTCGGTATGGCCGGAGCGCTTGGCAGAGCCGGAGAGGACGATGGCACCGTCCGTTTGCATTAGGGTAACATCTACTTTTTTCACCCCGATCACATCCGTGGCACGAATCCGGATTACCGGCTGCATTGCAGAAGAAGTGGGATCGGGCACGATCTCAATTATTTCCGGGTCGCTCATGAAATCCTTCATGACAAGGTTATAGGCATTCACAGGTGAAACGGCTTTCGCTTTGTAAGCCGCAAGAAGATCGGGGTTGCTTTTTACATATTTCCAGTAACCTGTTCCAAGTGTGTAAAACCTGTTCAGGTGCATTTTCTGGGATTCTGTCCGCTTTTTCTTATCGATCTTCTTAGGCCAGCTTCGCATGTATTTGCGCTTGCCCTTTGTTTCCTGAACAAACACCACTTGCTTGCCCATGCCCCCGCTCAAACCCCAGGAGATACTATTTTTGTTTGTCTCTGGCAACTGTTATGTTTTTGACATATCAAATATAAGGCTAATTTAAGGATAAACCTAATGATTTGTGAATCTTTTTTGTGCGTTACCAGGTCCGACTCACTTTAGATTTACACAGAGAAGCACTGAGAATTTACGGAGATACACAGAGGGACTTCGCGTTTTCTTCGCGAAAATTCTTTGCGGAATTTGCGTAGAACCTTTGCGACCTCTACAGTTTAAAAAGCATTCGTACAAAAATTTCTCGCTGAATTACGCGGATTTACGCAGATTCTCTTTGTGATCCTTTGTGTGTACTTCGTGCACCTTTGCGTCTTGGCGGTAAAAGAAGGTGATAAACCGGGGAAATGAGTAATGAGTAATTACTAAAATGCGGGGATGAAGATGTTAATAACCCAATTAACTGCTAATAAATCAGTTTTAACAATTTATTGTACCACGAACGTCCGTATTTCCGGATGAGAGAATCTTCCAGGAACCGGTAAAGGGGTAGATCAAGTTTACGCCCGTTTTCAAGCGCTTTATGACAGATGCTCCATTTGTGATAATTCACCGCTTCGCCATGGCGCAATTGTTCTATCCTTACAGGATACAAGTGACATGACAAGGGTTTCGGGAATGGGATTTTTTTTTCCTGGAAGGCTTTTTCAATGGCACAGCGCGCAATTCCATCCTCGTAGAAAACATAGCAGCATTCGTTCCCGTTCACCAGTGGCGTGACAAACTTCCCGTCTGCATCATAATCGAAAATCCCGGTCTTCTTTACTTCTTCGATTCCCTTTTCAACCATGAATAGTTTTATCTCATCAATATAATCCTCCAGGAGAGAGATCTCCTCTTCTTCCAGGGGGGCGCCGCCATCTCCTTCAACACAACAGGCACCTTTGCATTGCTGAAGATCGCAACAAAAGTGCACATCGCGGAGGTCATCTGAGATAAGAATGCTGTCAAGTTGGATCATGTTGCAAAGATACTTGATCCAGTAATGCGGGAATGCGGAAATGATGGATGCGGGAATTTTCTAAACGCCAGCATTCATACCGGCCATTGCCAGCAGCGAAGCCCGTTTTTTAGCGGCAAGTGCAGCCAGCTCCTTGTCCATCATGAACAGCCCGCCTTTATCCTCCCCTGCCAGCCGGATCTGATCGAGTATTCCCCGCACTGTACTTTCCTCCTCCGTCTGCTCGGTGATGTACCATTGCAGGAAATTGCTGGTGGCAAAGTCGCTT
This sequence comes from Bacteroidota bacterium, assembly GCA_026391795.1. Lineage (GTDB taxonomy): Bacteria > Bacteroidota > Bacteroidia > Bacteroidales > FEN-979 > FEN-979. The sequence continues at coordinate 218,937 of JAPLDI010000004.1, read as the reverse complement.
TGTTTTATACTGACCGAATAAACTTCGTTGATGGATGCAGATATATATTCTTCGTGTTTCAGCACCTGCTGGAAAACATCGAGCAGCGATTTAAATTTATGTGCCGGTTTTTCCAGGTCCGATAACTGGGCGTTTCCTCCACGGTCGTCAAGGTAGTGGATAAGTTTCAACTGGTGAATGCGTTCTTCATCCGCCTGGGCATAAAGCCAGGCTGCTGCGCCCTGGTAGCCGTTCACCTGGCACCAGGATGCCATCGCAATGTAGATCCTTGAGGAATGTTCTTCCCTGAGTATCTGCTCATTAATTTCTTTTTCTACAGATTTCGTTACCATAATCCAATTATTAAAGGTAGAATACAAAGGTAAGCAGGAATGGAAGAAAAAGGAGCAAAAATGCGTAGTGGCGAAACATTTTTACCCGCTAAGCATGCAAAGAAGATCTGTCACTGCGAGGAACGAAGTGACGAAGCAACATAATTCGCAATTAACCTTTGAGGGCTTCCGCTCCGGCGACAATTTCGAGTAGTTCTTTTGTGATGGACTGCTGGCGGGCCTTGTTGTATGAGATCTGAAGTGCCCTGAGCAATTCCTTGGCGTTTTCCGTAGCCTGATGCATGGCTGTCATCCTGGCGCCCTGTTCGGAAGCAAAAGAGTCGAGGAGCGATTTGTAAAGCTGGATCCGGAGGGATTTCGGGATCAGCAGCTGAACGATGGTTTCCTGGTCGGGTTCAAAAATGTAATCGGCATGTTTCGTATGCATCACTGAAGCAGGTGCAACCGGGGTAACCGGAAGGACTGGAAGATACTGCTCGACTATCAGGCGCTGAACTGCAGCATTCTTGAACTGGTTGTAAATTAACTGGATGCGGTCGTACTTTTTATCAGCGAAGGCCTTCATTAGTTGTTCGGCCAGGGGGGAAACATTGTCAAATGTAAGGTGGTCAAACAGGTCGTCATGACTTTCCACCACGTTGTATCCTCTTTTCCTGAAAAATTCCGAGGCTTTTCTTCCGATGGTGATCAGGCTGACATTGCCCTTCCTGAGCTGGGCATTGTATGTTCCGGAAAGAAGGTTCAGGGTGGCTTTGATGATGTTCGAATTAAAACCGCCGCACAGTCCGCGGTTGGACGTGATCACAACCAGCAGGACGTTTTCCGGAATCCGTTCGCGTGTGTAAGGGCTGTCTCCTGTGTCGCCAAGACTGGAACTCAGGTTTTGCATGATCTCTGTCAGTTTTGCCGCATAAGGTCTTAGCTTGATAATGGCAGTTTGCGCCTTCCGGAGCTTGGAGGCTGCCACCATCTTCATAGCATTGGTGATCTGCTGGGTTGATTTAACCGATGCAATACGTATACGAACTTCCTTTAAACCCGGCATCCTTGTGTGTTATTTCTTTGCTTCGTATTTTTTTGAAATTTCACTTGCTGCCTGCTCGAGGATTTTCACATCTTCGTCAAGCAATTTCCCTTCCTGTAAATTTTTCAGCACCTCCTTATGGCTCGATTCCATGTGATTCAGGAATTCGACCTCAAAGTTTGCGACATTTGCTGCAGGAATATTTTTCAGCAGGTTACGGGTTCCGCAAAAGATGATTGCGATCTGTTTTTCAACCGGCATGGGGGTATATTGCAGCTGTTTGAGAATTTCAACATTCCGGGCGCCTTTATCGAGTACTGCCTTTGTCGAAGCATCAAGGTCGGAACCGAATTTCGAGAATGCTTCCAGCTCGCGGTACTCAGCCTGGTCAAGCTTCAGGGTGCCGGCAATCTTTTTCATGGATTTGATCTGTGCGTTTCCGCCGACCCTCGATACCGATATGCCTACGTTAATGGCAGGCCGGATCCCGCTGTTGAAAAGGTTTGTCTCCAGGAAGATCTGTCCGTCGGTAATTGAAATAACATTGGTTGGAATATAGGCAGAAACGTCGCCGGCTTGTGTTTCGATAATTGGAAGAGCGGTCAGCGAGCCACCTCCTTTCACCATGTCACGGATAGAAGCCGGAAGGTCGTTCATCTGTTTCGCAATGACATCGGATGAAATGATCCTTGCAGCCCTTTCAAGCAGGCGGGAATGGAGGTAAAAAACATCGCCGGGATAGGCTTCGCGTCCCGGAGGACGACGGAGGAGCAAAGAAACTTCACGGTAAGCCACTGCCTGTTTCGAAAGGTCGTCGAAAATACATAGAGCGGAGCGTCCCGTATCACGGAAAAATTCCCCGATGGCCGCGCCTGCAAACGGAGCGTAGAACTGCATGGCAGCCGGGTCGGATGCGGTAGCTGAAATTACAACTGTATAGGGCATCGCTCCTTTTTCCTCGAGCGTTTTCACGATGTTGGCAACTGTTGATCCCTTCTGTCCAATTGCAACATAGATACAGATAACAGGGTCGCCCTTGTCGTAAAACATCTTCTGGTTGATGATGGCATCGATGGCGATGGCCGTTTTTCCCGTCTGGCGGTCACCAATGATCAGCTCACGCTGGCCCCTACCGATCGGGATCATGGCATCGATCGCCTTGATTCCTGTTTGAAGCGGCTGGTTCACCGGCTGACGGTAAATTACACCAGGAGCTTTTCTCTCCAGCGGCATTTCAAAACGCTCACCGGTGATTTTTCCTTTCCCGTCGATCGGTTCGCCGAGGGTATTGACAACCCTTCCAAGTAACCCTTCGCCAACATCGATCGAGGCAATTTTGCGCGTCCTTTTTACGGTATCTCCTTCTGTCAGGTCACGAGCTTCGCTGAGCAACACGGCACCAACATTATCTTCTTCGAGGTTCAGCACAATGGCCTTCATCCCGTTCTTTTCAAATTCGATCAATTCACCTGATTCGGCATTTGTCAGGCCATAGATCCGGGCAATACCGTCACCGATCGTGAGAACAGTACCGATCTCTTCCAGGCTGGCTTCATTCTTGTACCCGGCCAATTCCTGCCTTAATATTGCGGAAACTTCCGCCGGCTTGATTTCTGCCATGATTATCGCTTTATTTGTGGTTTCTTTTTCCTTCTTCTGAACTTCTGAATCACTTGGTCAATTTCGTTTTGTACAGGTTGATGTTGGCGGATCCTTTCTTTATCCTGTTGATCTGGTTAAGGATACTCGCATCATATTGCATGTCTTTCCACTGGAGAACAAACCCCCCGATCAGATCCGCCTTTATTTCTTCAACAAGCTCTATGTTCGCTTTCGTTTGTGCGCTCATCAGGTTAAGGATCTCTTTACGCAGCTCATCTGTCAGCGGGACTGCGCTCTTAACGTAAGTGGTAAGGATTCCTTTGTAGTCCTTATAAAGTTCAACAAATGCCACGGCCATATCGGGCAACAATGCTTCCCTTCTTTTTGCGGTGATGATTTTTAAAAACCCTCGCGTGATCTCTGAAAGGGAGTCCTTGAATACCGCTGTCAGTACTTTCTGCTTTTTTTCAGTTTTCAGGATCGGGCTTTTCAGCATCAGGTAAAAATCACGGTTTGATTTACAGAGTGAAGCCAGCGCCAGCATATCTTTGTAAACATCGTCAATGGCATTCTTCTCCATGGAAAGGTCAAAGAGCGCTTTGGCATAAGGAACCGCGATATGTGAAATATTTTCCAACGGAATGACTAATTAAATTTCACGTCTTTGATCAATTCTTTTGCGTATTCTTCCTGTTTTTTGGGATCGGATAATTCTCTTTTCAGGATTTTTTTCGCCACATCCAGCGAAAGATCAGCAAGCTGGTTCTTCAGGTCGGTCATGGCATTCATTTTCTCATTCTGAATACTCTCCTTTGCGGCGACGATGATCCGGTTGGCTTCTTCCGAGGCTTTTTGTTTTGATTCCTCGATGATCGATTCCTTTATCTTGCGTGCTGTTGCAAGAATGGCATCCCGTTCATTCTTGGCTTCCTGCAACAACTCCTCATTGGAAAATTTCAATTTCAGCATCTCTTCTTTTGCCTTTTCAGCTGAATTCAATGCCTCATGAATGGTTGATTCCCTTTCTTTCAACGCCTTCAGGATCGGTTTCCATGCATACTTGCCGAGAATGTACAGGATGGCCAGGAATGCAAGTGTCATCCATACGATCAGGCCGATACCGGGATTTACAAGTTCCATATTCTAACGTTTTATTTGAATGGCTTTTTTGCAGTTTACCGCTTAGACGCTAAGACGCAAAATAATATCCTCTGCGTCTCTGCGTCTCTGCAGTAACTTATTTGGATTTTACGCCTTAACCAACCGTTAACCCGTAAAATCCCGCCCGGATCCTAGATGAACAGGATCAACAGGCAAACAACAATAGCGAAGAATGCAACGCCTTCAACCAGTGCAGCGGCAATAATCATGTTTGAACGGATATCGCCGAGTGCTTCCGGCTGGCGGGCAATCGATTCCAATGCTCCACGACCGATCTGCCCGATGCCGATACCAGCACCTATGGCAGCGATCCCGGCACCAAAACCGGCGCCCATCTTTGCAAACGGAGCAAAGTTGGCTGCTACTTCCAGTAAAATTGATAATAAATGCATAATTCAAGATTTAAGGTTAATTACTATATATTAAACAAGGCATTAAGCAACTTTATGAACTTTATAACTTTATAAACTTTATGAACTGTGATGTGGTTCAACCGTTGCCAGTCCGAAATAAAGGGCTGATAACAGGGTAAAGACGTACGCCTGGATAAATGCCACCAGGAGCTCGAGCAGGTCCATGAAGATCATGAACAGCAGTGTGGGAATACCCACGCCGATACCAAGTGCTGCAGATATCTGTCCGAAGATAAAGATGATACTGATAAAGCCAAGGATGATGATGTGTCCTGCCGTCATGTTGGCAAAAAGCCGGACCATGAGGACGAAGGGTTTTGTGATGATCCCGATGATCTCAACAATCGGCATCAGGGGAATCGGGATTTTCAGCCACCATGGCACCCCGGGGGTATTGATGATGTCGATCCAGTAATGCCTGTTTCCGCTGACCGTGGTGATGACAAGAGTAAAGAAGGCCATGACGCCGGTTACTGCAATATTTCCTGTGACGTTGGCCCCTCCCGGAAAAATCGGAACGATACCGAGGATGTTGTTGAAAAAGATGAAGAAGAAGATCGTTAGAAGGTAAGGCAGGTATTTTTCGTATCTTTTTTCACCAATGGAACTCTTTGCCACATCGTCGCGGATAAAAAGGATCAGGGGTTCCAGCATGTTTTGCAATCCGTGAGGTGCCTGGTTGGGTTCTTTCCTGTAACGGTTGGCGACGGAAACAAAGATAAGAATCAGGAAAAAGCTGCTGATAAAGATGGCCAGTACCGTTTTGGTGATCGAGAAATCGTAAACTTTGGGTCCCTTCCCCGTCATCTCTTCCTGAATGGTGACAATCTTCCCCTTGTTTGCGCCTTCTTTGGAAAGTGTGAAGCCAAGGTAAGAATGTGTTTCGTTGTGAAATTTTGCCGACCAGAAAGCATGAATCTGTCCGTTGCATATCAGCAGAACCGGCAGGGGAATACAAAGATCGAAATGCCCGATCGTAGCGATGTGCCATTCATGGTTATCGACGACATGTTCCATGATCATTTCACCGGGGTTGAACTTTTCTCCCCCCGGTTGCTCCTTCATCTCACTGACTGCAGCAGAATCGGCCGGCTTCAGCGTTGAACCTTCCTGCACCAGAGTTCCGGCATGAACCTGCGTCAGGCAGGCAAATGAACCCAACAGAACAAAAACCAGGAACAAGCTGGCGAAACGTGAACGGATCATGAATTTACCTGTTGTTTTTTTATAGGGCGGCAAAGATATAAAATTATTTCTTTTTTGTGGATGGAGTATTGAGCCACAGGATTACAGACGCATCAACGCCGGAGAACACCTCAATCGCACCATAATCTTCCCATCCTTCAACACGATACCAGTAAAAGGTCGGCGTAAGATCGCGGAAGATAGTAGAGGCGTTTGCATCTGACCAATTGGTATAAGAATAGATATGATTATCAAGGTTGGCTTTGCTTGAAGCCAGATAGATCTGAAAAGATGCATTGCTTGAAATTACTCCGGTTTGGTTCTTTGCTGTGATTGATAAGGTTCCGGTCGAAGCCGCCTTCTCCTTGCATGAAAATAAGAAAAAAGCTCCGGAAAGCAAAATCAATGCAAGAAAAACCGGGAATTTACGTTTCATAATCAAAAAGGATTAGGCATTGTACAAGGCGCAAAGATACAGGAAAAATAAATATACTGTAACTCTCTGGCAATTTCCTCGTCTTATTTTCGCCTGCTTTTCATGTTATCTTTTTCACAATCGCCCAGGCCTAAAAAAAATTTGACTAATTTTGAACACTTATTCCCGCGAAGAATTTTATTATAGATACCTGCCGATCAAATTCTAACAAAATCTCAATCCTATGTACCATCTCTGCCGGCTTTTCTTGATCCGAGTTATTTTCATCCTTATTTTCCTTACCGGATTTTTTATCTCTTCTGCCCAGGACACCCCGAAAGTATGGACCCTTGAAGATTGCATCAATTATGCGCTGGATCACAACCTCGATATTAAAAAGCAGATCCTTTCTGTTGAGGTGAGCAAAAAGCAGTTGCTTCAGAGCAAGTTAAACCTGCTTCCCGACCTGAACATGAATGCAACCAATGTCTGGAATTTCGGACAGACCATTGATATGTACACGAATACTTTCGCAAATTCCACCGTTCGGTCAAACAACTTCGATGTCCAGACCAGTGCAGTTCTTTTCAGCGGCTTAACGAAAGTCAATACCATCAAGCAAAATTCCATCAACCTGCTGGCGAGCCAATATGACCTTGATGTGCTGAAAAACAGCATCTCGCTGGCTGTTGCCGGATACTTCCTGGATATGTTGCTTAACCTTGAGCTTTACGATGTGGCGAACAACCAGATTGAAATTACCCGTTCCCAGGTGGTCCGGATATCAAAAATGGTGGAGGCAGGTTCTTCAGCTAAGGGTGACCTGCTGAACATACAGGCCCAGGAATCTGCAGAAGCCCTGACAGTCATTCAGGCGCAGAACCGGCTTTACATTTCCAGCATCTCCCTCCAGCAGCTGATCGATCTTCCGGTTACCACTGAATTCCGGGTTGAAAAGCCGCTCCTGAAACCAGTCGAAAAACCCGACAAACTTTTAACGCCCGAACAGGTATTCAATCTTGCCGTTGAAAAACGTCCTGAGATCAAGAGTGCAGATCTTCGGGTTCAGAGCGCCATGAAGAGTCTCGCCATCGCACGGGGAGTTCTGTCGCCCTCACTTTCCTTTGCAGGGACATGGGGTACCGGTTACTCGGGCGCGAGCGAGCAGGTGGAATCAACCGTTTACCAGAGAGAAACGATCGGGATAACCAATATTTCCAGAGATACTGTTTTTGGTTATTATCCAAGTAACACTTACAAGACAAGGGATTTCGGCACCCAGATGGTCGACAACCAGAACAAGTCACTCGGTTTTTACCTTCGTATCCCTATTTTTAACGGGTGGACCGGAAGGACCAACATCAGCCTGGCAAAAATCCAGCAGGAAAAAGCAGAACTCGACCTGGAGATCCAGAAACGTGACCTGAGGAAAAACATTGAACAGGCTTATGCAGATGCATCGTCTTCCCTCCAGCAATACAACGCTTCCCTTCAGAGAGTATCAGCACAGGAAGAGTCCTTCAAATATACCCAGCAGAAATTTGATGTCGGGATGATGACCTCTTTCGATTTTAACAACAGCAAGAAGGATTTAACCAAAGCACAATCTGATCTTTTGCAGGCAAAATATGACTTTATTTTCAAGACTACCATACTTGATTTTTATATGGGGAAACCCATCAGTATTAACAAATAATTTAACTCAACTTTCTCCATGGCTTTAACAAAATCGAAAAAAAAGATTGGTATCATTGCGGGAATTGTACTTCTTGTTGTTCTGATCATTGTTGTGATTGTCGTAAAGAATCACAGAAACGAAGGGGTGAAGGTGATCACTGAAAAAGTCACCAAAAGAACCATTACCCAGACAGTTTCTGCCAACGGCAAAATACAGCCGGAAATGGACATCAAGATCAGCCCATATATCTCCGGGGAAGTTGTGGAGCTCATGGTGAAAGAGGGCGACCAGGTAAAGGCAGGCGATCTGCTTGCCAAGATTGACCCGGAAATTTACATCTCTGCTTTTGACCAGAGTACGGCTGCCCTGAATTCACAAAAAGCAAATGAAGCCAATGCCCGGGCGCGGCTGGCACAGACATCGGCGCAGTATGATAATGCAAAGCTGATCTTCGAGCGTCAGCAAAAACTTTTTAAACAAAACGTGATTTCACAAGCAGAATTTGACCAGGCAAAATCATCGTATGAAGTGTTAAAAGCTCAGGTGGAAGCTTCAGAACAAGACATCAAGGCTTCCGGGTTCCAGGTAAAAAGTTCGGAAGCAGGTTTGAAAAGAGCGAAGGAAGACCTGACCCGGACTGCCATCTTTGCCCCGAATGACGGAACCGTTTCAAAACTTAGCGTGGAAAAAGGAGAACGTGTTACCGGGGCTTCCCAATTTTCAAGTGGAACAGAAATCATGCGGATTGCAAACCTGAATGAAATGGAGGCCCAGGTGGAGGTGAACGAAAATGATATTGTTCGTGTAAAACTCGGCGATACTGCCCTTATTGAAGCCGATGCCTACCTGAACCGGAAATTCAAGGGTGTAGTGACTGAAATTGCCACTTCAGCTAATTCAACCGGCACCAGCGTTGACCAGATCACGAACTTCAATGTCAAGATCCATATCCTGAAAGTTTCCTATAAAGACCTTCTGGATCCGGTGCGTCCCGACTACTCACCCTTTCGTCCCGGGATGACCACCACGGTGGAGATCCAGACCGAAACGGCCAAAGACGCATTGTCGATCCCCATACAAGCAGTGACCACGCGGGTTGCCCAGGATACCCTGGATAAATACAATGCAAAAGGGGTGACCGAAAAGACAGATGGCGATGAAAAAACGGAGATTGTGAGCGCAAAGAAAAAGACCGGCGAGATCCAGGAGTGTGTTTTTGTTCTCGATAACGGAACCGCCAAAAAAGTTAATGTCAAATCCGGAATCCAGGATAACACCTATATCCAGATCCTTACCGGCCTGAAAGAAGGACAGGAGATCATTACCGGACCGTATTCTGCCATCTCAAAAAACCTCAAGGACAAGGATAAGGTGAAGAAGGTGGACAAAAAAGACCTGTTTACTGAGAAATAATTGTCGCTGATCTTAAATATTGAAACGGCTACCGGTGTCTGTTCTGTTGCACTGGCAAGGGATGGTAAATTGGTGGAACGGAGAGAATCAACCGTGAAGAACAGTCATTCTTCTGTTCTTACCCTCCTGATGGATGATGTTTTCAGGACAACCGGGGTTCCCCTGGGCGACCTTGACGCAGTCGCGGTCAGCGAAGGTCCGGGATCGTACACCGGGCTGAGGATCGGGGTGGCATCTGCCAAAGGGCTCTGTTATGCATTGGATAAGCCGCTGATCGGGATAAGTACCCTGCGGGCAATGGCGCTTGGAATGGCACACGCGGTTTCGACGGCTCCGGAAACACAACTGCTTTTCTGTCCCATGATCGATGCAAGAAGAATGGAAGTTTACTGTGCGATATTTGATGAAAAAGGAAAAGAAGTCAGGGAAATAAGGGCAGAGATTGTAGATGAGAATTCTTTCCAGGAATACCTTGTAAAAAACAGGATTCTCTTTGCAGGCGACGGGGCATTAAAATGCAGAAAAATCCTTGACAATCATCCCAATGCCATCTTTTCAGAAGATTTTCAAACCTCCGCTGAGTTTATGATCCCCTTATCCGAGGAAAAATTTATCCGGAATAACTTTGCGGATCTTGCTTATTTTGAGCCTTATTACCTGAAAGATTTCGTGGCAGGAAAGCCAAGGGTCAAAGGATTGAAATAGCGAAATGGTGATCTGGCGAAGACCTTCGCGTATCGCGTAATGAAATACCCAACCACCATGATCAATCCGACCCGTACGTTAAAGTTGAATGATCTCCCCCTTAAACCGGGACCGGTGATCTACTGGATGAGCCGGGACCAGCGTGTGAATGACAACTGGGCATTGCTTTATGCACAGGAGCTCGCCCTGAAATTGAAACAACCCCTGGCCGTCATCTTTTGTCTTCTACCGAATTATTCATTTGCCATGCCGGGGCAATCCCGGTTCATGCTTGAAGGCCTGACAGAGGTTCGCCTGAGACTGGAACGCCATAAGGTTCCGTTTTGTTTGATGAAAGGTGACCCGGCGGAAACAATCCCGCGATTTCTTGAACATTGCGATGCCGGTGCTCTTGTCACCGATTTCAATCCGTTGAGGACTACCAGGAGGTGGAAGGAGGATCTTCTTCGAAAAATCACGATCCCCCTGTTTGAAACCGATGCCCATAACATTGTTCCCTGTCGGGCTGCATCACCGAAACAGGAGTTCGGAGCCTATACAATCCGGCCAAAGATAAGCCGTCTGCTGAATAATTACATGGATTCCTTCCCTGATCTGATCATTCACCCTTTTCCAATGGATACCTGCCCATTTATTGGAGAAATTGACCTTGATTCAGTCCGGAACCTCCATGCCGGATCACCCGGATATTCATGGATCATCGCCGGTGAGGGCGCTGCTGAAAAAGCTGCGGAAGAGTTCGTCAGCAACCGGCTTGTCCGGTATAAAACAGATGCCAATGATCCTGTGAAAGAAGGCCAGTCGGGGTTATCCCCCTACCTTCATTGGGGTCAGCTCTCTGCACAAAAGCTTTCAAAGATGGTCTTCAGCAAGGAATACGAAGAGGGTGTTGCAGACAGTTTCCTGGATGAACTGATCATACGCAGGGAGCTTTCCGATAACTATTGTTTCTACAATCCGCATTATGATTCTTTTGAAGGTTTCCCGCCCTGGGCCCGAAAAACCCTGAATGACCACCGCGATGACCGGCGTCCGTTTCTTTATGAAACCGGACAGTTTGAGAATGCCGAAACCCACGATGAACTATGGAATTCAGCACAGAAAGAAATGGTGAACACCGGAAAGATGAATGGGTACATGCGAATGTACTGGGCAAAAAAAATACTGGAATGGACCCGTTCGCCAGAGGAAGCCATTGCAATTACCATCTTCCTGAATGATAAATATTCGCTCGACGGACGTGACCCCAATGGATACGCGGGTATAGCCTGGGCCATCGGGGGGGTGCACGACAGGGCATGGGGCGAACGCATGGTTTTCGGAAAGATCCGATACATGAACGAGGCTGGCTGCAGAAGGAAGTTCGATGTCAATGCGTACATCCGGAAAGTAAAAGAGTTGTATCTTTAGCGGTGCATTGGCAGGTTCTGACCAGCGGAAACAGATTTAAATTCATAAAGATATTCAGTATGATTCCCAATCAATGGTATGTCGTTCTTGAATCGAAAGAATTAAAAAAAAATAAGCCTCTCCGGATTACACGTTTCAGTGAACCCCTGGCTTTGTGGCGCGACGAAAATAACAAGGTATGCTGCATTGCCGACAGGTGCTGTCATCGCGGGGTTTCGCTTTCCTGCGGTAAAATTATCAACGGGAAACTGGAATGTCCGTTTCATGGGTTTATTTATGACAAATCGGGAAAGGTCCTGATGATTCCCGCTAACGGAAAGAACAAACCTGCGCCGGAAACCATGAAGGTAAAATCCTATAAAACATTCGAAGCTTATGGCTTGATCTGGCTATGGTGGGGTGATGAGGATAAAACGACAGAAGAACCTTTCTTTTTCAGGGAACTTGCAGATTTTTCCTATTCCAGTTTTAAGGATCATTGGGGTGTCCATTATTCAAGGGCGATAGAAAACCAGCTCGATGTTGTACATCTACCCTTTGTGCATAAATCAACGATCGGCCGTGGCAATAAAACCCTGGTCAACGGCCCGGTTGTGGTAAGAGATAAGGAACTGATCACCTTTTATGTCAACAACGTGGAAGATGACGGTAAAACAATTCCTTTGAAGCCGGATGAAATCGTTGATTATGAAAAACTTTTTCATCTTCAGTTTCATTTTCCCAACATCTGGCAAAACTATATCTCTGATAAAATCCGTGCATTTGCAGCCTTTGTCCCGGTTGACGAAGAAAACTCCATTATCTATATCCGGTACTATCAGAGAATGCTTAAGATCCCGGTCCTGAGAGAACTTTTCAATTACATCGGCAAATTATCCAGTATCGTGATTTTACGGCAGGACAAACGTGTCGTTATAACCCAGTTGCCGAAAAAAAGTGCAGTACGGATGGATGAACGTCTCGTCATGGGGGATAAGCCCATCATCGAGTACAGAAAGCACAGGAATGAACTTATTGAAAGCAATCCAGAGGTAAATCAATTTTGAAGAATCGTTTTGAATCGTACTTTTGACATGAAATATAATCTCTGTCACTTTGTGACTTTGTAACTTTATCTTTATGATTCCTCTCCGCTTTCCCACACGTGTCGTAAATATCGGGATAGTCCCCCTGGGCGGAAATTACCCCATCCGTGTACAGTCAATGACCAATACGGATACGCTTGACACCACTGCTACAGTGCAGCAGTCGATCAGGATGATCGAAGCAGGTTGTGAGTATGTGCGGATGGCCGTTCCGGGAATCAAGGAGGCCAGAAACCTGCAGAACATCAAAGACGAACTTCGCAGAAGAGGGTATAAAGCACCCCTGATCGCAGATGTTCATTTCAATCCGAACATTGCCGAGATCGCAGCGACGATTGTTGAAAAGGTAAGGATCAATCCGGGAAACTATGTGGATAAGAAAAAGAAGCTGGATGCCGGATACTGGATGCTGGATACAAATTACAAACGGGAGCTTGATGACATCGCAAAGCGGATTGCCCCGTTGATCAGCATCTGCAAGGATCGTGGCACTGCCATCCGGATCGGAACGAACCATGGCTCTCTTTCTGACCGTATCACGGAACGTTATGGAGATACTCCCGAAGGAATGGTTGAATCGGCGCTTGAGTTTGCCCGTATCTGCAATGCCTTTAACTTTCACGACATCGTGCTTGGCATGAAGGCGAGCAATGTCAAAGTGATGATTGCAGCAAACCGGCTGCTGGTGGAACGGATGAAGTCTGAACAGATGAATTTCCCCATCCACCTCGGTGTCACCGAAGCCGGTTCGGGTGAAGATGGACGCCTCAAATCGGCAATAGGGATCGGAAGCCTGCTTGCCGACGGAATAGGGGATACGATCCGGGTATCCATTACCGAAGACCCCGAATATGAAATCCCGGTGGCTTATGGAATCCTCCAGGCAGCCGGGGTCCGTTTCACGAAAACCGAATACATCTCCTGCCCGACCTGCGCCCGGACCCTGTTTAACATACAGGAGGTCCTTGAAAAAGTAAAACTCCGCACCGGTCATCTCAAGGGCTTAAAAATCGCCGTGATGGGTTGTATTGTCAATGGCCCCGGCGAAATGGCAGATGCAGATTACGGTTATGTGGGCGCAGGCAAGGGAAAGGTGATGTTGTACAAGGGGCAGGAGGTGATAAAGAAAAACATTGCTGAAGCCGATGCCCTGGAAGAGCTGATCAAGCTGATAAAAGAGAACGGGGATTGGGTAGAGAATCGTGATGCGTAATGCGTCACGCGTGACGAAATTTCAAATTCCCACGACTACCTTCAATCCCTGCTGCAGCATCTCATACACAAACGGTGAATGGCCCAGTGATTCTCCGTCGGCTTCAAGATAGATTTTCCCGACCGATCGTATCCTGATTGACTTTCCGCGAAACGTGCTGATGAACGGCAGCGTTACCAGGGTGCCGTCGTAAAGTTTGCTTGCATGGCGTATCACCATCCATTTCGGGGCTTTTTTGATCAGCGTGACATCGAAAAGCCCGTCATCGGGAACCGCTGCCGGAACCTGCATCATACCTCCCCCATTGTATTTGCAGATTCCAACATTCATTGAAAACATCTCGCCTTTAAATACCTGCTGGTCGTCAACCTCGATCACGGCTTCAATGAATTTATACTGGAAAAGGCTGGCGAAGACGAAATAGAGGTAGGTGAGCGGTCCGCCTCTTCCTTTTTCCTTGGAAATGTTGGTCTTTTTTGCAACCAGGGCATCATATCCCATTCCGGCAATGTTGATAAAATAGCGCTGAATCAGGTCGTGATTTTTGAAATAGCTTATCTCTCCGACATCCTGTAAAAAGGTTTTCCCTTTTTGCAGGATCCGGATGGCTTCCCCGTAATCAAAAGGAATCCCGAAGGTCCTGCACCAGTCGTTACCGGTTCCAACAGGAATCATCCCCAGGGTAATCTCACCCGGAGGGATATGTTTTTGCATAAATATCCCGTTCACAACTTCATTCATGGTTCCATCGCCGCCTACTACTGCAATATTGCGGTATCCCTCAAAAATGAATTCGCCTACGAGCTTATTGGCATGGTCGCGGTGTTCGGTCAGAACACAAAGGTGTGAGATGCCTGCTGAATTCAGGAGCTTTGAGATCAATGGCCAGTCTTTGACCCCTTTTTTAACCCCTGCATTGGGATTGACAATGATAAGCCATTTATCCGGAGGAATGGGTGTGGTGTTTGTCATAGGTTTATTTCGGATGGAATCGGGTGCAATTTAAAGAAATTTACCTTGCGTGTAAATTTTGTACTTTTATCTTCCCGTTTCATAAACCCTATCCATCATTGCCATGAAGATCTGTTCCCGTTTATTTTTCATCCTGATACTCGCCGGGCTGGTTACCCGGTTATCCGGCCAGGATCCTGCTGCCAAGCCGGCTTTCCGGTTTTTCAACAAGACAGAATCCGGGATCGGAATCGGGTTGGGAAAATTCAAGACTGACATTTATTATGGCATTCAGAAATCGATAAAAAATGACCAGATCACGGTTTCCATTCAGACCATTAATGGGATCATCATTTCGGGCAGGGCAGGACTGGGGGTTGGACTGGGTGCGGAGTTCTGGCAGAAAGGAATGTTTTACCCCGTGTTTGCGCATCTCTGGTATGACTTCACGCCAAAAGACAACACCCCGTTCGCCTATATTAACCTGGGGCAGGCATTCGGCAAACGTGACAGTACTTACTATTACAATTCAGGGACCGGGGGATTGATGTTCAATCTTGGATTTGGATACAAGATGAAGATCGGAAAACGCTTTCAATTTGAATACGAAATTTTTTACCGGTACCAGGCCATCAAATCTTCATACCGGAACTATTATACTGCAGCCGATTCCACAACACATTTTACAACCACCGATTACACGGTGCCTTATAATTTTGCAGGATTTAAAATCGGTGTTTTATTCCACTAGATTGTTTCGCAGGATCTTATCTTCCTCCTTCTTCCCGAATAGGAATAAAGAATAAAACAAAGCAAAGAAGGTCACTCCCAGTTGTGATTCGATGGTGTCTTCGGGAATCATGGAGAGCATGACAATAATAAAAAAGACGAGGAAGAAATAATCCCTGAATTTGCCCAGTGCCAGGGGGGGATACAAAATTGAGAACAGGAACCAGATCAGGCCGAGAACCCCAAAGCCGACAAAGACGGAAAGAAACTGGTTGTGCGACCGCCAGCGCTGGTCAGGAGCCAGCTTTGACTTCATCTTGTCATACTGCTGCTGAAAGGCTTCATTCATGTCGCCTGTGCCGACACCGGTCAGCCAGTTGTCTTTGATGATCCCCGCGGATGCCTTCCAGAATTCAAACCGCTGCATCAGGCTGGAGCCTGTCGGATCTCCCGATTTCCGGTATTCATCAATTCCCCATAAAAACTCATAGACCTGCCCGCGGATGCTGAATTTCCAGGTAAAAACCACATTGGCGGTTCCTTTTTCGATCTCCCTGATTTCTGTGTCGGAAAGCTGACTCATCCCGCCGGCATCTTTCCGGAGGCCTTTGGATGTGAGATACCTGACGAGGGTATTTGGTATCAACTGGTTCCGCTTATCCCGTCCGTCAAAAGGAATGGAACTTCTCTTGCTCCAGGCTTCACGTAACTCATCAAACTGAATATAGATGTAGAGGTAATTCCCGTTTTCAGTCTGCCTGTCAACAAGGCTGTGAAGGTAGGGATGTCCGAGTGGAGACATCTTTTCAAGTTTTGAAAAATCGACCGGGTTAACCTTGTAATAATCTTTTACCATCCCGAAAATATAGAATCCGGAAAAGGCTGTTGAAAGCAGCAGAAAAGTGAGAAGGCTGATCTTCAGCCAAAGTTTCCTGCTCCGGAACAAAAAAATGATGACCAGGGTCAATAAGGTCAGGCTGGAAATAATAAGGCCGGTTGAAGAGCGCGACAGAATGAGATAAACAATCATCCAGGCTGAAACAACGCCGAAAAGCATCTTCAATCCGACGGGAAATGTTCTTCTTTTTAAAATAAAATACCCGAGTATGAAAAGGACAAGACTGATATTCAAGGCAACAAGAATGTGTGAAATTGACTTTGAAATGTCGCGGATATCTACATACTGTCCCCCGAAAAGGTTCCATGAATTGATCAGCGTGCGAACCAGGACTGTCGCGGCAAAAAGCAGCATATACCCGTAAAAGTATCTGCGGTTCAGGGAAGGTGAAGTGGCGATAAACAGGGGAAGAAGGAACAAAGGGAGTTTTGTCCGCATGTCCTTCAGTGCATAGTCAAAGTCTGAAGTATAGATCACCCCGAAGAGGTGCATCAGCAGGATAGAGCTGAATACCATAGCCGGACGGTTTTTCACAAAAGCACGGAGACCTTTCAGGATACTGACAAACAACAGATATACGCTGAGCGGTAAAGCCACTGTAATGCACTTCCAAAGTGGATTTTCCCGAAAAAACCCGAGCCATCTGCGGGTGTTGTAACGATCCATGACAAACGTGCCAGCTAGCCAGAACTGGGCAAGGCTGATCATGATCTTTGAGTGGGGCACAAAGATGATCATCACTGCCAGGCCGAAGAGATAGTTTGCCCGGATAAACTTTTTGTAAAAGGTTTCTGTCATTCCGTTTCAGGAAAATATTTTCCTTCTCCCTTTTCGCAATTTAGTCTTAAATGTAAAAAAGCTGTCTGTTCCTTTTATATCAATCCGCTTCAGTTCGTATGGATCTTTAATGGGCAGCCGGTTGATCCTGTTGCCGATCCGTAAGGCAAACTGCAGGCGCGATTTGTGAAAAATTTCTTTCATTGCCGCCTTACGCATAGGGTCTCTCTTCGGAAATGCACCATATGGATAAGCCAGCACCCGGACAAAGGGGATGTTATGATAACTCAGGGTCTCCATACATTGCACAAGATCCTTTTCCATCCCTTCCGGATCAAGCTCTGCATAACTGCGATGCAGAAACGAATGAATCCCGAATTCGATCCCACCTTTGTTCGTCAGGGCATTGAGTTCGGCGGCCGAAAGGATCGGATCTGAACCGTTGTCCCAGGAATTTGTCTTCCCCATAAATCCCACAGGGATAAATACACTGGCTTTAAATCCAAAAGAGGTCAGTAACGGAACAGCATTTCCCATGAAGTCCCGGTAGGCATCATCAAAAGTCAGGATCAGAGGACGCTTTGGAAGCGACTTTCCGGTTTTCACAGCATCTTCAAGCTCTTCAAAC
Organism: Bacteroidota bacterium; assembly: GCA_026391795.1. Taxonomy (GTDB): domain Bacteria; phylum Bacteroidota; class Bacteroidia; order Bacteroidales; family FEN-979; genus FEN-979. The sequence continues at coordinate 201,318 of JAPLDI010000004.1, read as the reverse complement.
GAGAGGGTGTGATAACCTTTTCTGTGAATGAATTCAAATTGCTGTCTGAGTTTTTCCACGGAAATGGAAATATCATCGTTCAGGTTTTCCGTAACTTTATGGTACATCAATATAGGAAGTCCTTTTTGTGTTGGAAGAAGAAAGCTGTATTCCAGGACCAGGAGGATCAGGAGGACAAGGAGGATTCCAGAAACAACAAGAAGGTATGTCATCATTTCTTCTCCTGCATTTCAATGGTTTTTGCCGCTTTCACTGAACTGTAAAAAGCTGCCAGGAACGAATAGTAGAACCCGGGATAGCCATCAAGTATTCCCAGCTTGATAAAATAATTGACAAAAAAACCAACCGGGAACCGAAAGGGGATTAACGCTTTTGAAAACTTTTTACCGCGTGCAGTGTAACCCTGGGCTGCCTGACTGGTATAGGTGTTTATCTTTTCAAGATGATGAAAAAGATCCCGGTACGAATAGTGAATAATCTTCCCTTTCAGTCTACCAACAGAACTGTTCGTTTCCACTCCTTCATGGACTTTTACCATGGTAAATCCACCGCGGGTCCGGTCGAACAACCGGAGATGGAACTCATTTCCGGTACCTGAATGACTGAGGATCCTTCCCATGTAAAAAAGTGAAAACGGGATCTGGTATCCGCCATGCAGAATGCCCTCCTGATGCATAATGGCAGTAATCTCCTGTTTTAGCTCAGGGGTAACCACTTCATCGGCATCCAGCGAAAGAATCCAGTTGTTCCCGGCTTGTTCAACACCAAATTGTTTTTGCTGTCCATATCCTTCAAACGGGTGTGAGATCACCCTGCATCCGGAAGTTCCACAGATCTCAACAGTCCGGTCGGTCGAAAAGGAATCCACAACCAGGATTTCGTCAGCAAGTTCCCTGACAGAATGAATACAGCGAAGAATGTTTTCTTCTTCGTTATGGGTGATAATGACAACGGACAACTGCTGCATATGCTATGTTTCAATGTTGAACCTGTCCCAATCAAGGGCTATTTTATAGGATTCCCGGTATAGGTTCAACTCTTCCAGTGATAGGGTTGCCTGCAAAATTTCTTCTTTGTCGCCGGCTTCTGCAACAAGGGTCCCTTTCGGATCCACGACAAGCGAGTTTCCTGCATACCTGATCCCGTAGCCATCGGTTCCGGTTCTGTTCACCCCGATGACGTATGCCTGGTTCTCAATGGCCCTTGCAACCAGCAGCGATTTCCAGACATAGGACCTTGTCTGTGGCCAGTTAGATGGATAAACGAGAAAATCATATTCATGTTTCCCATTTCGGTAAGTATTTTTACTCCATACAGGAAAACGAAGATCATAACAGACAAGTGGAAGAAAATTCCAGTCGCCGCAACGGACGATGATTTTCCTGTCACCGCTCCGCATTACTTTGTGTTCTTCGCTAAGCCTGAACAGGTGGCGTTTATCACAGGCCTGGTATTTCCCGTCGGGAAACATGCAGACCAGTCGGTTATAAAAGCCGTCTTCTTCGCCGATCAGCAGGCTGCCCACAACCGTACAACCCAGTGTGACTGCTGCTTCCCTGAGAAATTCCATGGAAGGTCCATTCATGAATTCTGAACATTTCCTGGTATTTGTGGTGAAGCCGGTATTAAACATCTCCGGCAATACAATCAGGTCTGTTGGCGTTGTGATCTTCTTTATCATTCCGGAAAAATGAGCAAGGTTCTTCGTGATATCTTCCCAAAAGATATCCGATTGCAGAAGAACGATGTTAATATCCTTTTTGCTCATGCCGGTCAATTCCAAAGTAAAATTAAAAATTGTTGCCGTTTTCTGTTCTAAAATTTTAATTTTGTCCTGATTATAAACAACCTGTATTTATGCAAACCATTGATAACTTTAATTTTAAAGATAAGAAGGCGCTGATCCGTGTGGATTTCAATGTTCCTCTCGACAGCGATTACCAGATTACTGATACCACCCGGATCGATGCCACCCTTCCCACGATCCGGAAAATCCTTGCAGATGGTGGATCTGTAATTCTCATGTCGCACCTGGGACGACCAAAAGGAGGGCCGGAGGAAAAGTTTTCGCTGAAGCATCTCCTGCCTTACCTTTCGGAACAACTGAAACTGAATGTGAAATTTGCCGATGACTGTATCGGTCAGTCGGCAATTGAACTTTCATCCACCCTGAAACCGGGAGAAGTTTTGCTGCTTGAGAACCTTCGGTTTTACAAGGAAGAAGAAAAAGGAGATGATGCCTTTTCACAAAAGCTGGCATCCCTTGGTGATATCTATGTAAACGATGCATTCGGCACGGCTCATCGTGCACATGCATCCACCGCCGTCATTGCCAGGTATTTTCCACAGGCCCGATGTTTTGGGTATGTAATGGCCGGAGAGGTCACTCACCTTGACAAGGTACTGAAGGAAGCGGTGCACCCGTTTACTGCAATCCTTGGCGGAGCGAAGGTTTCGGGAAAGATTGAGGTCATCACTCATCTGATGGACAAAGTTGATAACCTGATCATCGGCGGCGGGATGATGTTCACCTTCATCAAAGCGTTGGGCGGAGAAGTAGGAAACTCGCTTGTGGAGGAAGACCTCCTGGATATATCCCGCAACATTGTGGAGAAAGCCAAAACGATGGGTGTCAGTCTTTATTTACCTGTGGATGCGGTGATTGCAGATGCCTTCTCCAACGATGCAAATATCAAAATCTGCAATGCCCATGATATCCCGGATCCATGGATGGGCCTTGATATCGGTCCGAATACCCTTCATAAATTTGAACATGTCATTGAACAATCATCGACCATTTTGTGGAACGGACCGATGGGGGTTTTTGAGATGAGGAATTTTGAAGAGGGAACGAAGAGAATTGCTGAATCCATTGCGAAGGCTACAGATAACGGGGCTTTCTCGCTTGTTGGAGGAGGTGATTCCGTGGCGGCAATCAACAAATATGATCTGGCCAAAAGGATCAGTTATGTCTCGACCGGGGGTGGTGCCATGCTTGAGTATATCGAGGGGAAAGAGCTGCCGGGCGTCAAAGCCATCCTGGATTAAGAGAGAATTTATTACTCCCCCGATAAAAGATAACGCTCAAAGTCTGTTATCCTGTCGTCTAGTTGAAACTGTCTCTCGACCGTTTCCCTGCCCTGATTCCCAAATTTCAGCCGCAGGTTTTCATCGTTTATTAATGTTTCCAGCTTCCCCGAAAATGTTTCCAGGTCGGGATATTCGACCAGAAAACCGGTCTGGTTATTTATGATAATCTCAGGGTTACTGGAGATATCAAATGCAATCGTTGGCTTACGGGCAGCCATCGCCTCCACGATCACATAGCCGAATCCTTCCCAGATTGAGGTCAGGATGAAAATATCGATCGCGTGCATAAAATTTTCAACATCTTCAACAAAACCCAGTAAAACAACTTCCTTATGAAGGTTGTATTTGTCGATCAGTTCTTCAAGTGTAGCTTTCATTTCACCTGTTCCGGCAATGAACAGGGTAAACCGGATGTTCTTTTGTTTCAGCCGGTTTGCAATTTCGATCAGGAGATGCTGGCCTTTTTGTGAGGTCAGCCTTCCGGCATTTCCAAGCACGATACCGGGCCGGACCCGGTAAGCAGGATTGATCTCGGGATGAATACGGCTGTCAAAATCTTTCAGATCAATTCCATGATAGATCACTTTGACCTTTTCTGCTGCAACCGATTTTTGCAAATTCTTTAGTATAGTTCTTTTTGTCTCTTCCGAATTTGCCACGATATGGGTCAATGCATGATTGAAGAGGAACCTGTTGACAAAAGAATTTTTCACCGGGGCGGCAAGTCCGCGCAGATACACAATGTTGGTGACTCCGGCCAGCCGGGCTGAAAAGGATCCCAGTTTCACATCCTGGGAACTGGAAAATATAACCGTGTCAATTTTTTCCTTCCGGTACCACCTGTAAAGCCTGAAATATTTAACCGGGTTCAGAAACGAGAGATTGCCTGCATAGATGTTGAAGATCAGCAAGCCACCTTGCAGCCCCTTCTGTGACAGCGGTGAATTCTTGCTGGTTGCAAGAAAAACCCGGTAACCCCGTTCTTTGAATTTCAGTGCATATTCCAGGTGGAGCTTTTCACCGCCTCCCCAGAATTTTACCGTGTTAAAAAAACAAACATTCTTCAACTCAGGATAGAATTACAAAATGGCATCGTCATCATTTTCAGAACCCTGTTATTTATTTGACCAGCAACTTAGTATAAACCGGAAAGACCATTTTAATATAACCGTAACAGAAGGATCCTTCCTTGGTTTTTTGATTTATAAGGGTTGCTTTGGAATCAAAAACAACAAGAATAAACAAGAGTGCACTGACACCCAGAATTCCTTTGATCAGCCCGAACAATCCTCCGGCCAGCCGGTTTGCCAGTCCAAGGCCAACTGTTTTTACTGCCTTCTCCAATAATTTAGCAAGAAGGATGACCCCGATCACGACTCCTAAAAATGTCAGGGTAAAAGAAAGTATCGTCAGCCAATTGCCCGACGGATGGAATGTTTTCAGTAAAAAGTTGCTAAAATAACCGGAATAATGAATGGCTGCCCAGATCCCAAGGGCCAGTGCAATGAGCGTGGCAAGGCTGAGGATAAATCCTTTCCTGATCCCGTTTATCACAAGAATGCCAACAATGCAGAAGATGACGATGTCAAGCCAGTTCATGAATCAACGTTTCAGCCTTGAAGTAAGTTCAGTACCGAAAACAAATTCATTAAGTTCTTTGTTCTCCGTATGAAGAATGGTGTTTTTATTTCCATTCCACCAAAGTTCACCGTTATAAATAAAGGCCACGTTATCTCCGATACTGAGAACAGAATTCATGTCGTGGGTATTGACAATCGTGGTGATCCCGTATTCCTTGGTGATTTCGTTTATCAACTGGTCGATAACTCCTGAGGTCTGGGGGTCAAGGCCGGAGTTCGGTTCATCGCAAAAAAGGTATTTTGGATTCATGGAGATTGCCCGGGCAATGGCCACTCGTTTGCGCATGCCTCCGCTGAGTTCGGATGGCATCAGGCGGTTGACATTTTCAAGATTGACCCTTTTCAGTACAAAATTTACCCGATCAAGCTTTTCTTCTTTGGTCTGATGGGTAAACATATTCAAAGGGAACATCACATTCTCTTCCACCGTCATATAGTCGAAAAGGGCTCCACCCTGAAAAAGCATTCCGATCTCCTGGCGGAGATTTTTCCGTTGTTCAAAATCCATCTCGGAAAAGTTCCGGTCATCATAGATAATCCTTCCATGGTCAACTTCATAAAGGCCAACCAGGCATTTCATCAGCACCGTTTTCCCGGATCCGCTTTGGCCGATGATCAGGTTTGTTTTCCCTTTTTCGAACGAGCAGGAGATGTTCTTCAGGACATGATGTTCGCCGAATGATTTATCTACTTCCTTTGCTTCGATCATGTCAGGAAAAGTTGGGTAAGAACGAGGTTGAAGAGGATGATCAGGATGCTGCTGACCACCACGGCCTTGGTACTGGCTTGTCCAACTTCAAGCGCCCCGCCGTTGGTTTTGTATCCATAAAACCCGGAAATCGTTGAGATAATGAATGCAAAAAAGAGGGTCTTCATGAGCGAATAAAAAATTGTATACGCTTCAAAATCCAGACGTATCCCGTCAACATAGTCGGTGGTTGTGACCAGGCCGAAGCCGCTCATGGCAAGCCATCCTCCCAGGATCCCCATCCACATGCTGAGAACGATCAAAACCGGGTTGATCAGAAGAAGTGCAACAACTTTGGGGAATATAAGGTAGTTTGCAGAGTTTACACCCATGATCTCCAGTGCATCGATCTGTTCGGTCACCCGCATGGTGCCGATCTCGGAGGCGATACGTGAACCTACCTTTCCGGCAAGGATGAGGCTGATGACCGTAGGTGAAAATTCGAGGATGACTGACTGGCGGACGGTAAACCCGACAGCGGAAAGAGGGACGAAAGGACTGTCGATGTTGTAGGCGGTCTGAATGGCAACAACAGCGCCCATAAAGGCCGAAATAAAGGCAACAATTCCGATGGATTCAATACCAAGTCCCTGAATTTCATCCATCAGGCGCTGCCAGAATATCCTTGCTTTCTGGGGTTTTGTAAAAACCCTCAGCATCAGCAGCACATAATCCCCGGTTTGGGTGAATACCTTAAACTCCACTGGAATATTTTTGCTAAAATTACAACAATCCTTCATTATGCATAGAAGGAATGAATTTTTTTCAATCTTTTATTCAGGGAAACCACTTGATTTACGATTGGCCTGTTTTTGAGTTAAGAATATATTGTAAGATTGACGATTTACAAATGAATCTGAATTCAGCAAATCGTACCTTCAATCTGAAATTGTAATTCATTCATTCGTAAGTTTTACTATTCGTATATTTGCAGAATGAAAGTCACCCGATTGGGATTTTGTTTCATTGCAGTATTTTTCACCCTAATGGCTGGTTCCTGTTCTACAACCTCTCATCAGAGATATAATAATAAACGACCGAAATCATGCAACTGCCCCTCTTCCTGGAGCCAAAATCAGCCTCAGCCGGTGTCAAACCTGCACAAAATATCCATCTGACAATTCAGGATCTTCAACCTTATATCCCGGAAAATTCCCTGGAGTACATCCTGGAATGGTTCCGGTCAAATCCGGTAAAATTCAGGGTTTCAAAAACACGTTCATCGAAATTCGGCGATTACCGCTCTCCGCTGAAAAATATTCCTGCCAAAATATCGGTGAACCGGAACCTGAACCGGTATGATTTCCTGATCACGCTGGTTCATGAAATGGCGCACCATGGAGTTTGGAGTGAAGCCAACTCCCCTAAACATCTTTTTGGAATCCATGTGAGAAAACGCAGGCCCCGCCCGCACGGGAAGGAATGGAAAAGCCATTACCAGCGGCTTATGAATCCGCTTCTGAAGGAATCCGTCTTTCCTGAAGAGGTGCTTCATCCCCTTGCAAAATACCTTGAACATCTGCATTCATCCTCGAAATCAAACCAGGCCCTCGTTGCTGTTTTAATGAAATACGACCTCCCGGACGATTCTGTATTCATTGAGTCGCTGCCTATGTATGCGTATTTTTCCCTGCCCTCGGGAAGAAGGTTCCGCAAAGGCGAAAAACTCAGGAAACGTTACCGGTGTGTGTGCCTCGACAACCGAAAGATTTATCTTTTCAGCCCGATAGCAAGGGTTATCCCGTCACGGGCCTGACAACTACCGCTGGCTCATTGGATTCTGTTCATTATATTGTACTTTTGCAGCGAATTTCAAGATTTTCAAATGGAGAAATCAAATCATCACTTTTGTGTGATCATGGCAGGAGGGATTGGTGCAAGGTTCTGGCCGATGAGCCGGACCAGCCATCCCAAACAATTTATTGATATTCTCGGAACGGGAGAAACCCTGATTCAGCAGACCTACAGGCGGTTTTCAAAGATCATGAACACCGAAAATATTTATATCGTCACAAACGAAGCCTATAAATCGCTTGTAAAGGAGCAGATCCCAGTTATCTCCGAGGCACAGATTCTTTGCGAACCCGCCCGGCGCAACACGGCACCATGTATTGCCTATGCAAATTTCCGGATCCTTGCACGGGACCCGGAAGCCTGCATTGTTGTTGCTCCTTCCGACCATATCATCCTGAAAGAAGATATCTTCCTTGAAAATATTCTTACCGCACTCCGGGCCGCCGAAGAACATGAGTGGCTTCTCACCCTGGGGATCAGGCCGAGCAGGCCCGATACCGGTTACGGCTACATACAATTTGAAGAAGGATCGGTCTATCCAAAAGACCCACACCTGAAAAAAGTCAAAACATTTACCGAAAAACCCGACCTTGAACTGGCCACAACCTTTCTTAAATGTGGCGATTTTCTGTGGAACGCCGGCATCTTTGTATGGTCGCTCAAGAGTATCATGAAAGCGTTTGCAGACTTTCTGCCCGAGATCAATGTCCTGTTCCGCAAAGGGATCGGTCAATACGGAACTCCCGGCGAACAAGCATTTATCAACGAGGCTTACGGGATCTGCAAAAGCATCTCCATCGACTATGGGATCATGGAGAAAGCCAGCGACGTTTACGTTCTTGCTGTCGAATTTGGATGGTCTGACCTCGGAACCTGGGGATCTCTTTATGAAAACCGCTCAAAAGACGAGAACCTGAATGCAGTTGTGGGCAAGAATGTCATGTTGTTTGAATCTTCAAATTGCATCATAAATATGCCGCAGGAGAAGCTGGTCGTGCTGGAAGGGCTGAATGATTATATCGTTGTTGAGTCGGAAAATGTCCTGCTGGTCTGTAAGAAATCGGACGAACAACAGATCCGTCAGTTTGTCAATGACGTACGCCTGGAAAAAGGAGAAAAATACGTTTAATCCGTAGAATCTGCAGAATTTAATGTAATTTCCGCTTAGAAAATAAGTGATCCGATCCGGCGTTTATTAACAGCAAGACGAACCAATCGTGGATATTTATCTCAGGAAAAAACGGTGGAAATGGCTTCTTTTCGGCACTGCCGTTGTGATTGTCTCCATTTCCCTTTATTACACCAATATTCTCGTGGGTGAAATCCGGAAGGATGAACGCAAGAATGTGCAGATATGGGCCGATGCGATCCATCATAGAGCCGGACTGGTCAATTACACCAATAAACTTTTCGAACAGGTTAAGGATGAGGAACGATTGCGGATGAAGACTGTGGCGGAGACCCACCGTCGCATGATCACAGCCAATATCAGTGAGGACCTGACCTTCGAAAGCAGCATCGTTGAGAACAATGTCTCCATTCCGGTGATCGTCTCCGATGAAAAAGGGAACATCCAAAGCGCAAGAAATGTAGATTTCAATACAGACACTGTTCCCAAAATGACCCCCAGGCTGACAAAGGAATTTTCTCTTTATCCCCCGATCGTTGAAAGCTATAATCCCTATAATCCAAGAGCCAAGCTGATTCTTTATTACAAAGACTCAAAAATATTTACCGACCTCCGAAAAGTTCTTGACGATCTGGTGAATTCGTTTTTTTCAGAAGTGGTGCTGAATTCCGCTTCCGTCCCGGTTATCATCACAGACAGCCTCAGGAATCCCATCCGTGAAGAGAATGGCAGAATTGTTTCGGGGAATATTCCCGCCAAAAAAATGGAGGACCCGGCTTTTGTTAGGGAAACCATTGAATCCATGGCTGCCCATAATAAACCCATCCGGGTCAACCTTGCCGAAACGGGTGTCCGGTATATCTATTACGAGGACTCGTTCCTGCTGACCAAACTGCGCTATTATCCTTATGTCCAGCTCGCCGTGATCAGCCTTTTTCTCCTGATCGCCTACCTTCTCTTCAGTCAGGCCCGGAGGTCGGAACAAAACCAGGTGTGGGTCGGTATGGCCAAGGAAACCGCACATCAGTTAGGAACCCCGCTCTCTTCGATGATGGCTTGGGTCGAATTGCTGAAACTGAAAGGTGTCGACCAGGAGACCCTGAACGAGATCGAAAAAGATGTAAACCGCCTGGAAACCATTACAGACAGGTTTTCCAAGATCGGATCACAAGCCCGGCTTGAATCATCGGATATCGTGAAACTGATATACGATTCCATCTCCTACATCCGGTCAAGAATATCTCAGAAAGTGCATTTTACAATCACTCCTGATATCCATACGGAAATTATGGTGCCGCTTAACATCCATCTTTTTGAATGGGTGATTGAAAACCTGTGTAAAAATGCTGTGGATGCCATGGAAGGGAACGGTGAGGTAAACATTGATATTTCCGAAGATGAAACGAGCGTGTTCATCGATGTGTCCGACTCCGGAAAGGGAATTCCGAAATCACGGTTCAAAACGATCTTCAATCCCGGCTATACAAGCAAAAAACGAGGCTGGGGACTCGGTCTCACGTTATCGAGACGGATCATTGAAAACTATCATTCCGGCAAGATCTTCGTGCGATCTTCCGTGCTCAACAAGGGAACTACCTTCCGGATCATCCTGAAAAAGAAAAAATAACCATGTCCGGCATCTATATTCATATTCCCTTCTGCCGGAAAAAATGCCATTATTGCAACTTCTTTTCGCTGGCCTCGCTGCAGTATAAGGAACGTTTTCTGGATGCCGTGAAGGAAGAGATTTTTCTTCGTAAAGATTACCTGGGCGAGACCCTGGTCGATTCAATATACCTCGGCGGAGGAACTCCTTCTGTTCTGAACATTTCCGAAACAGAAGGGCTCCTTAATGAAATCCGGAAATATTATCCCCTGGGAGAAAATCCCGAGATCACACTGGAGGCGAACCCTGACGATCTGAATCCGGCTCTTCTGGGTGAGTACCTGAAGGCCGGGATCAACCGCCTGAGTATCGGGATCCAGTCGTTTTATGACGATGACCTCGGATACCTTAACCGGATCCACTCCGGAAAACGTGCCGAAGAATCTGTGGTTCAAGCCAAAGAAGCAGGTTTTTCAAACATCAGCATTGACCTTATTTACGGGATTCCGACACTTACACCGGGAAAATGGGAAAATAACCTCGATAAGGCATATTCTTTAGAAGTGCCTCACATTTCCACCTATTCACTTACCGTCGAACCCAAAACAGCCCTGGATCTGCTCATCCGGAAAAACAAATTGCCCGGGCCCGTGGAAGAACAAGTTCTTGAACATTTCAGGATTCTTCTCCGGAAAATGGAAGAACAGCAATTTGAGCATTACGAGATCTCTAATTTCTGTAAGAACGGATTTTATTCAAGGCATAACAGCATGTACTGGAAAGGAATCCCATACCTCGGGCTGGGACCTTCCGCTCACTCTTTCAATGGCTCCTCACGTCAGTGGAACATCTCCAATCTTGTTCATTATATCGATCTGGTCAGCAGGGATGAACTTTTTTTTGAATCGGAAGAATTGACGCCGGTACAGAAGTACAACGAGTATGTAATGGTCTCGCTGAGAACCATGTGGGGGTGTGACATCCGAAAAATAAGAAATGACTTCGGGGCGGGTATGGCAACCTGGTTCACCGTTCATGTTGCCTCACATGTGAGTGCGGGCAATGTGATCGAAAAAGAAGGTGTTTTTTTATTGACGGATGAAGGAAAGCTTTTCGCGGATGGAATCGCGTCAGACCTGTTTTTTGAATCTCAAAAAAGTTCCGAGTGGTAATTTTTTCCCCGAACGGTCTGCAAAATAGAGTTCCCCAGTCTCCTGTTCTGCGGTTTTTGTAAAGTGCGCTTTTGACAGGCTGTCAGCGATCACTGCGGAAAACCCCATGGAGTAAAGACTGAGAATGAAAAATCCATCATCTGAATTCAGAAGCTGACTGCAGCATTTAACCATTTCGTTGATGGAGTCCTGAAGGATCCATTTTTCTCCATCCGGGCCTCTGCCATAGGCCGGCGGATCAAGGATGATCCCGTCGTAATGGTTTCCCCTCTTTACTTCTCTTCTCACAAATTTCAGGGCATCTTCCACCACCCAGTGAATATCCTGCAATCCGCTGGCTTCCATGTCTTCCTTCGCCCAGGTGACCACCGGCCTGACCGAGTCCACATGAACCACCTCTGCTCCCGCAGCCCTGGCTGCCAGTGAAGAACCGCCTGTGTAGGCAAACAGGTTCAATACACGTGTTGCGTGACGGTTGACGCGCGACGCGTTCAGATGATCAAATATATAATCCCAGTTGACTGCCTGTTCAGGAAAAACTCCGATATGGCCAAAGGAGGTCAGTCCAAGCCGGAATTTAAGGTGCATTTCCTTGTAGGAATAGGAGATCGTCCACTGTTCCAGCATCCCCGGTTTAAGTTTCCAGTCACCTTTGTCACCCTGTTCCTGTTTTGAAGGGTCGACACCCTTAGTCCTTTGATAACGTGCATGAGAGATCCGTTCCCATTCCGTTTCCGGAAGTGATTTATCCCACACTGCCTGGGGTTCGGGACGCACCAGGATAAACTTTCCGAACCGTTCGAGTTTTTCAAGCCCTCCCGTATCAATGAGCTCATAATCCTTCCAGTTCGACGGGGTCAGAAGTTGCATCTCCGGTAAGGTTAAAGGGTTGCTCATGGTTGGTGATCCTGTTTCCTGGTTTCAAACATAGGAAATATTTTTCAATAAACCGTATTACCTTTTACTTCGCTGGCCGATTAAAGATGATTTTTAAACAAAACATTATGACAGCGACGTATTCTCAGATTTTCATTCATGTTGTTTTTTCGGTGAAAAACAAGAAAAGCCTGCTTCCTCCGGAGAACCTGGAAGAGGTGTTTGAATATATTTCAGGGATCATCCGGAAGAAAGGCCAGAAGCCGGTCATCGTCGGCGGGGTGCAAAACCATGTTCATGTGTTGATTGGCATGAAGCCGGGGGTGACCGTTTCTGCTTTGGTAAGAGACATCAAGAACAACTCTGCAAATTTTATCAACCAGAAAGACTGGATACGAGAGAAGTTTTCGTGGCAGAATGGTTTCGGTGCCTTTTCTTATGGAAGTTCGCAGGTTGAAAAGGTATATGAATACATTAAAAACCAGGCTCAGTATCACAAAACAAAGACCTTTCGCGAAGAATATGTTTTGTTCCTGGAAAGATACAATGTGGAATACCAGGAAAAGGAGATCCCTGTACTATCTGAATAAGGGTTTCATGAAATAGGTATGGTACAATCCATCATCCGTTGTTTCTGTGAAATTCCCAAATCCCTGGGCGGATAATTTTTCAATCATGGGCATAGGCGCAAAAGGCGTGATGATCTCATAGATCTCCCCGGTTTGAAGAGTGGCGCATTCTTCCACGACCCGTTGCAGCGGATGTTCGCCGGATGCCAGGATCGGCAGGGCATCAAGGGTGATCTTGATTTTCGTTTTATCTAACCAGTCTGGTGCTTCCATGTTTTTATTTTTTATAGGATAAGATTCTCTGTTCCCCGCCCAGGGCTCTTTTTTCGGTCAGGTCTGCCGACACTTCAAGCGTTCCAAGGTACTCCCCTTCATCATTCCGCAAGGCGAAATACTCGATGTGGATGAACTTTCCCTGCATTTGTATCCAGAAGGGAGCATTGTCGGATTTCCCTGACTTGAAATCGCTCAGGATCTGTTCAACGACATGTACACTGGAGGGCGGGTGACACATTCGCACATCGCGTCCGAGGATCGCCCGGTTGCGGTCGAAAACACGCTCCTTGCCCTGGGTGAAATATTTTACTTTATCGTCCTTGTCAACGAAAGTCAGATCAAATGGTACCGTGTTCAGAATGCTCATTAATTCTTCAACGGAAAGGTTCCCGCTGGGAAGATGAATTGCATTGTCACCGGCAGATCTGGTTTCTGCCAGAAGGATCCCTTCGGGCCTCCACTCTGTCGTCGGGTCATAGAGACAATACCCGATTTCATTGGTCTGGCGGTAAATTTCATACCAGTTCTCATCTGTCAGCTTGTCCATGGTCATGGGAAACAGGATCTCTTCCTCCTTCATGATCATATCTTCAACTGCTTTAACTGCCGGCTGAAGCTGCAAAAGAATCGCGTTTTTCAGCAACCCGGGGTTTGCACTTCCGGGAGAAAGGAGGGATTCAATCGCGCTTTTCAGCAATCCCCTTGTTTCATTGTGTTTGCCCCACATCACGGTTGGAGGGCCTGTGATTCCGTATTTTTCCAGGAATGGGAAAAGAAGGTTTTCTTTTCTGCGATAATGTTTATCAACATCCATCAGGCTGTTGAAAAGAGCCCTCAGGTTGTTCCGGTAAGCCTCAACACCAATGGAAGATATCAGGTTGTCCTCCTTCTCGAAAAGTTCGCTGATTTTCTTTATCACTGCCTCCAGTGCGCGGTTCTCCAGCTGGAATGTGTCAACAGGATGTCCCGGAGGAACAGGTTTTGCACCGCTCAGGTCAATACTGCCTTCCAAAGCTTCTGTATGGATATCACAAAGACGAAGCACCTCTGCCTCCGGTAACCCTTCATCGATGAGTTCCTGTTCCACTTCAACTACCTCGTCATAAGGAATTTTCTGCATCAGATCGGCCAGCCGCTTCCGGATCTCCTGCGGTGCAACACCTTCATGCAGCTGGAGGATCATGTGTTTCAGCAGTTCTTTCCGTTGTCCGGAATTATTTATCAATTCACTCATTCTACACTGTTTTTAAAATTATGGATCTGAATTTTTTTGCGGATCTTATCCCTTGATCATGGTCAATACCATTTTGAATTTTTCGATTGCGTTTACTGCATGGGGAATGTTTGCCGGCATAATGATCGTGTCACCGCTTTCAAGCTGATGCGGAATTTTGTTAATGATCACCTCCCCGGATCCTTCCACAACCTGCAGCATGGCATCAAATGGAGCCGAATGCTCACTCAGCCGCTGACCTTTGTCAAAAGCAAAAAGGGTAACATTTCCTACGGTGCGGTCAAGCACCCGCTTGCTGACGATCCCGTCGGTGGAGTAATCCACGCTTTCATTGAACCTGAATTTATTGCCGGGTTCGAAAATACTTTTTTCCATTTCTTTGTTTTTTAAGATGTTATAATTTTGGGTTTTTGTATGGTCCTTCCGTCTTTGATAAGGTGAGTGACAGCCAGAACAGGATGCCTGTAAACCATCTTTGGTCCTGAAAAACGCATCACGTTCCTGATCTCTTCTTTCCGTTTCGGTTTGTAACAATGAACCGGACAATTTTTACAGGCTGGCTTGTCATTTCCGTACACACAACGCTCAATCCTTTGCAAGGCATAGTCCTGCAGGTTCCGGCAATCATCACACAACGCTTTCCTTCCGTGCACGGATTCACAATAGATCTTGATCATCGCAGTAAGTGTTTTCTTTTCGATAAACAAGGGATCTTTCATCTTTATAAATCATGTGAAAGACAGAAATATAGTTAATTACTTTTCCGGATCGACCATCCGCCTTTCAGTCCGAATATAAACCAGGCGAGAGCAAGCGTTCCAGCTGCAAATACCGTATCCCCGACAACCCTCAGCCAGCGGAAGAATGTGATCGTTGGATCCTGCATAAAATCTGCAGAACGTGCATACCACATCCCGGTTCTGACACTTACCCAGGTTTGGGCAAGACCAACCGGCAGAACGCTGATCAGCACCATCAGTGCAAGACCAATATTGATCATCCAGAAAGCAAAGCGGATCCATCTTTCGTTCCATTCCTTGCCCGGATCCATGCTCTTCAGCACAAACAGCATCAGCCCGATGCCCAGCATTCCGTAAACACCAAACAACGCAGTATGTCCGTGTACCGGAGTTGTATTCAGCCCCTGCATATAATAGAGGGCTATGGGCGGATTGATAAGGAATCCGAAGATACCTGCACCAACAAGGTTCCAGAAAGAGACGGAAAGAAAAAACCAGATCGGCCATTTGTAACCTTTGATCCATTCAGTACCTTTTGATATCCTCAGGTTTCCATATCCTTCAAATCCCATCAGGACAAGCGGGACCACTTCAAGCGCACTGAAAGTCGCCCCCAGTGCAAGAACAACAACCGGTGTCCCGGAAAAATACAAGTGATGAAAGGTGCCGATAATTCCCCCGGAGAGAAAAACAATCGTCGACAACAGAACACTGCCCGTTGCTGTTGAAAGGCGTATCAGTCCCAATCTTACAAAGAGAAAGGCAATGGCTACCGTGGCAAACACCTCGAAAAATCCTTCCACCCAGAGATGAACTACCCACCAGCGCCAGTATTCCGCGATGGCCAGGTGCGTTTGCTGACCCCACATCAGGCCGGCACCATAAAATGCAGCAATGGCGATGGAGGCAATGAGGAACATGGTGAGCAGGCTACGGTTTTCCGATTTGTTCTTAAAGGCTGGCATCAATGCCCTGCCCATGAGGAATAGCCAGATTACCAGGCCGACAAAAAGAAATAACTGCCAGAACCTTCCCAGGTCTACATACTCATATCCCTGGTGCCCGAACCAGAAATTCTGAACCAGACCCAGGCGTTGCATTACACCAAACCATTGACCGATAAGTGATCCGACAACAATGATGAGGAGTGCAAGGAAAAGGAAATTCACACCGAGCGCCTGGTATTTCGGCTCTTTCCCTGAAACAGCCGGTGCAAGGTAAAGCCCCGTAGCCAGCCAGGATGTGGCGATCCAGAAGATAGCAAGCTGAATATGCCAGGTGCGTGAAATGGAATATGGCAATAACCCCGATAAAGGAAGACCGTAAAAAGCCTGGCCCTCCACCGCGTAGTGTGCCGTGATTGCTCCCATAAGTACCTGAACCAGGATTAAGGCAGTGACAACCCAGAAATATTTTAGCGTGGCTTTCATGGATGCAGTCATAATCCCGCCTAAGAGCGGATCTTTTCCAGGCATCTCGTGCGGTTCAAGGGATTCATCTTTTCGTGAAGCATAAAACCAGACCATCAGCCCGATCCCGGCAATCAGCATGATCACACTGAAACCCGTCCAAAGAATCAGGGAACTTGTTGCATGGTTCCCGACAAAGTCGTCGGAGGGCCAGTTGTTTGTATAACTGATATCGCTTCCCGGGCGGTTGGTAACACATGACCACGCTGTCCAGAAGAAAAATGCATTCATCTTGGCCATCCGGGAAGAATCCTTGATGGTGTTGGGAGGTATTGCGTAATTGTCACGAAGTGTCACCAGTTTAGGATCATTCATGAACAACGAAGCATAATGGGTTGACACAAATTTGATCGCCCGCGCCCTGAGCGGGGAAATCACGGTACGGTTTGTAGACGGGTCATACGTATTGGCGCGCATTTCCGTTTGCAGCCTGACCTTTAGCATTGCCTGATCTTCAGCAGGAATGTCTTTGAAAGTTTTGTGGAACGAAGTATCTGCCAGGTAATCGAGCATATATGCTGCTTCCCTGTGCAGCCAGTCGGCTGACCAGTCAGGTGCAACATAAGACCCGTGCCCCCAGATGGTTCCAACCTCCTGGCCACCGATGGATTGCCAGATATTCTGACCATCGCGAATGTCTGCCCCTGTAAAGAGTACAGTATTTCCGGTTGTTATAACTTCATCCGGAATGGGTGGTTTTTCCCGGTAGATCTGCCTGCCGAAGAAAAGCAGAACAGAAAAACTGATAACCATTACGGCAATAAAGCCGATCCAGAGTCTACGTGTTTTCATAAATTTTCGTTTTTTTTAAATTGCATTTATCCTGATTATCTTTCATTTTCGCTATTTATTTAAATCCATTCGTCTTCAAGAACCTCTCCCTGGACACTGATGACCGATACTTTAATCGGGACCTTAAGTCCGGCATTTACCTTCGCGGTTTCTGCCATTTGTACAAGTCCGCCACAACAGGGAACCTCCATGATGACAACCTGCAGCGTGTTGATTTTTGAGTCCTTCATCATCGAAGTGAGTTTTTCCAGATAGGATTCCTTGTTGGTGTCCAGTTTCGGGCATGCAATAGCGACTGATCTTCCCTTCAGGTAGCGTGCATGGAAATTGCCCATCGCAAAAGCAGCGCAATCGGCAGCCAGAACCACATCCGCATTTTTAAAGTAAGATGCCAGTGGATTCAGGAGGTGCAGCTGTACCGGCCATTGCCGGAGTTCAGAAGGCGCATCGGCAGGACTGGAAATTGTCTCCTTGCCTGCATTCTCAACCTGTTCGGTGTCAATTCTGAAATCCCTGGCAGCCGACCCGGGGCAACCATGGAAACTTTCCTGCTGTTTGTTCATTTCATTTTCACTCATGTCGATGTTATTTTCTTTTAAATAAGATATTGCTTCCTTCAAATATTCCTGTTCATTGTGGTCGCGGAGATGTGCAAGGTGGGCCAGGATGGTGTTCTTACCATTCTTTGAGATCGTCTCCATAACCAGCCGTTCATTGTATGGCTCTGCTTCCCGTTCTTCAATGGTTATAGCATCCTCCGGACAGTGACCCATGCAGGCACCCAGGCCATCACAGAACAAGTCGCTGATCAGACGTGCCTTCCCGTCAATCACCTGCAACGCGCCTTCCTGGCAGTTTGGAATACAGAGTCCGCAGCCATTGCATTTTTCTTCATCAATCCGGATAATTTTACGCTTCATTTTATCTATTGTTATATTCTGGTATATAATTACCTATTTAGGGAGAAAAAAAATCAGAGGTATTTTTTTAGCGTTTGTTCATTCAGAAAACGTTTGAATTCGAGTGTCATTTTATTGACGACATTGCCCATCAGGCACTGATCAAAATTGCAGACTTCATTTGCAAGCGGACAATCAGAAATTTCAAGCGGACCTTCAATCGACTGGTAAATGTCGAGCAGGGTAATATCCGCAGGGAGCTTTTTCAGGCTAAATCCCCCGGCCGGCCCCCGCACAGATTTTAAGAGGTCGTTCTTCACAAGCCGTTGTGCTACTTTCGAAATATGGTTCTTTGAAAATCCTGTATATTCAGCAATCTTAACAGCATTGATGCCATTTTCATTCCGGGCAATCAATACCATGCTGTGAATGGCAATCGAAGCAGCTTCAGACATCGAAAATATTTTTGCCATAACAGATATTTAGGTATTTGAATGCGCAAATATAAAACTAAATTTGATTCACCAAAGAAAAAACGAAAAAAAAAATTATTTTTGATCTTTATCGATGATATCAAATAAATTTCATCTCTGAACAATGGTCAAAACAATAGCCAGTTTCCAGAACCCCCTGATCAGAAACATTCTCCTTCTCCGCGATAAGCCCCGCGAAAGAAAAGAAAAGAACCTTACGGTCATCGAGGGGATTCGTGAGATAAAGCTTGCCCTGGGGGCCGGGTTTACAATCACTCATCTTATTTGTTGCAGGGAACTGATCCATGACAACGACATAGAGGAAATGGCAGCTGCCTCTTCTGTACCGTTTGAAATGGCGGAAGTTCCGGCTGAGATCTACAACCGGCTTGCCTATCGTGAAGATCATGGTGGGGCGATTGCACTGGCAATCCCAAAAAGGAGCTCTTTCGGCGACCTTCATATTGAGACCCGGCCCTTGTTTCTTGTTCTGGAATCGGTTGAAAAACCGGGCAATCTTGGGGCGCTTCTCCGGACAGCAGACGCAGCCAACCTTGACGGAGTAATCATTTGTGATCCTCAAACAGATATTTATAATCCCAACGCCATCCGGTCAAGCATCGGTTGTATTTTTACCGTTCCTGTTGTGACAAGTTCAACAGCAGAAACCATTGCCTGGCTAAGATCAAATCAAATACGCATGTTTGGAACCGCTCTTACAGCTTCCCGTTTCTACCATGAAACCGATCTCAGAGGCCCGGCAGCCATAATTATGGGATCTGAAGCTTATGGCTTGAGCAAAATCTGGATGGAAGAAGCCGATGAACTGATCAAAATCCCGATGAGCGGAAAGATCGACTCAATGAACGTTTCAGCTTCCGCAGCAATCGTGGTCTTTGAAGCACTGCGGCAGCGGAATTTTACAAAATAACAAAGGGCGAAGGAGTGAATCAGCGAAAAAACATCCGGTTTCTAATGCCGGATGGCTAATTGTTACTTTTTATTCGCCTTCTTTTCAATTTTTGCAGCTTTTTTTTCTTTGGGTGACTTTGCCGGTGCTTTTTTAACATCCTTCTTAACATCTTTTCCTTTTGACATACCGTTAGATTTTAATGGTTGACGATTTGTTTATCTGAATATTTGTAAGAGCATTTTTACAAAGATACAAGTATCCGCCGGAAATGTTTCTGTTCTCCCTTTAATACGTATCGCTCTTAGCTGATACATCCTAAGGGAAATTCGTAATTCGTAACTTTGGATTCGTAATTAAATTGGTTCACCACTTGTAGTGTTCGTCCTTCTCCCCGAGCGTCAGAAATCCTTTCGGCATCTGTGTTTTGAATTCAAGATGCTCCCGGGTGACCGGGTGATTGAAGGAAAAATAATAGGCATGCAGCCGTATCCTCCTTTTGATCTTGTTGTTGGCTCCGTATTTAAAATCGCCTACGATCGGGCAGCCCATTTCCGCCATATGAACCCGAATCTGGTGTTTGCGGCCGGTTTCGAGCCTGACCTCAACGAGGGTATTATTCTTAAGCTCCTTCAGAACCTTGTAATGGGTGATGGCCATCTTTGCTCCAGGACGTTCCTGCTTCAGGGTAAATACTTTTTGATCCCATCCTTCCAGCATCCAGTTTTCAAGTTTACCTTCATTGTTTTCAGGCTTTCCTTCGACAAGTGCATAATACTTTTTCTCTGTTTCTTTCCAGTGGTCCTTGATCATTTCCTGGATCTTCTCCGATTTTGCGAATACCAGTATCCCCGATACCTCCCTGTCGAGCCGGTGAACAACATAGATCTTATCCTTTCCCTTTGAGCGGTCACGTACATAATCGGTTAACTCCTTGTAGAGGGAGGTTCCATGGGTTCCCTTTTCACCATACGTGAGGATCCCGGCTGTTTTGACCACGATGATCAGGTGTTCGTCTTCATAAAGGACCGGAAAAGGGCAATCATGAGAATCAATCGGCGCCCGGTATTTCGTGTATTCAACTTCATCACCGGGTTTGACCGGGTGATGTTGTTGCGTGACGATCTCCCCGTTAACAGTCACACTTCCATGGATAATAATCTTTTTAACCATGGAACGTGACCCGGTTTTAAATTCCCTGATCAGAAGATCGGATAAGGAGATCTCTTCTTCCGGCTTGATTTTCATATCAATGATTTGCTGCAAAGATCGGGAAGAAAACGGGAAGTTGCCTATTTTAATCTGACTTTCATAATTACCGGCTGGTGATCCGAACAGCGAAAGCCGGTTGGAAGGGTACGGACCCATTGTACACCAACATTGGGCGACACAACAAAGAAATCAATAATTGTCGTTTTGGTTTTTCCTTTCAGGTAAGGTCCCTCAACATCCCGGTTAGAGGGGGCTGCTGCATCAAAGGCAAATTGCCATCCGGGCAGAAAAGCAGGATCCAGCGGAGGATCAATTGCTTTTGAACGATCGCCGGTGATGATCGTTTCCGGCCGGAACCCGCGCGGGTTGATGTTCCAGTCGCCCCCTGCAATCACGTAATTACCCTTTGAATATTCCTTCGTGAGCAGGTCATTCAGTTTCTGTAATTCTTTTTTCCTGAGTTCACCTTCTTTGTCAAATGTAGAGTTGTGGAGCGTCACGACAACAAGTTGGTTGCCAGGAGTCAGCTCGTAGCGCATCACAAGTATGCAGCGTTTCAGCATCACCAGTTGTTTCGGCCAGGAGAACCGGGTTCCCAGATCGATCCGTACGGCAGATCCGGGAATAAACCTCGGGTAACAGGCAATCCCGGAGACCACACGGCCCATGGGGTCATCCAGTGGAACGGGAACAAACCGGCAGTCGTAATTTTTTGCAAATAATGAAATCCGTCCGTGCAATGCTTTTGCTATAGCTGAAACCTCATCCGTAAAATAACTCCTCCGCGAATGAACATCCGCTTCCTCAATAAAGACAAAATCAACCGAATCGTTGGAGGCAAGAAACCGGGAGATTCCTTCCATGTAACCTTCAAATTCGTTCCTTTCCGGTCGCACCCTTGTCCCTCCCTCGTAAAAGAAATCCATTTTCTGTCCCAACCCTGCATACCCGATGTTCCAGGTAAGAAACGTAATTTCCCTTTTCATCTTCGAAATGACAACCCCTTTCCTTGGGATTATCCTGATTGCTTCTTTTTCAGCCGGATGATAATCCGCCACAGTCAGAAACAGGACGAATGCCAGGAAAAAACTTGCCGGTATCAAAAAAATCCATGCGGTTACTTTAATCAGGATACTCCTTCTTTTCATACCTGCTTTGAATTGGGGCCGAAATGTACTGTTTTTTTCATAAATTTACTGCGCTATTATAATCTGTCTCTGTTTGCATGCCCATTCTTGGATCCATCATAAAGACTGCCTATACCCTCCGTCAGATTCCCATTGACATTAAGAAGAATTTCAACCCGGTAATCGTCCAGCGGAAAGAACTGACAAAATTGCTGAACCGTTCGCAGGATACAGCATTCGGAGAGCATTACGGGTTTGCTGAAATACTTTCCCAAAAGGATGTTGTAAAGGCTTTCCAGGAATCTGTTCCTGTTCACGATTACAATTCCATGTTTAAAAACTGGTGGTACAGGAGTCTAAACGGTGAACCCTGGGTAACCTGGCCAGGGAAAGTAAAGTACTTTGCCCTGACATCCGGAACCTCCGAATCTTCTTCAAAACACATTCCGGTCACCTCTGCCATGCTACGGGCCATTCAGAAGGCAAGCATCCGTCAGCTGGTGATGACGACAAAATACAATTTCCCGGATGATTTTTACGAGAAGGGGATCCTGATGATTGGAGGAAGCACACATCTTCAGTATACAGGAACCTATTACAAAGGAGATCTTTCGGGCATTACAGCAAGCAACATCCCCTTTTGGTTTCAGCATTTTTACAAACCCGGGCCAAGAATTTCAAAAGAAGAGAACTGGTCACTGAAACTCAATGAGATCGTAAGGAAAGCAAAGGACTGGGACATCGGTGTAATCGTAGGAGTCCCGGCCTGGATCCAGATCATCCTTGAGAGGATCATCGCACATTATGGTATAAAAAATATCCATGAGATCTGGCCCAATTTCTCGGCTTATGTGCATAGCGGGGTCTCTTTCGAGCCGTATGCTAAAAGTTTTGAAAAATTGCTCGGGAGACCTATCGTTTATAACGAATCCTACCTCGCATCCGAAGGTTACATTGCATACCAGCAGGCAGGGACAAGGAAAGCTCTTACCTTGATTCTCGACAACGGTCTGTTTTATGAATTCGTCCCGTACAACAGTGTCAATTTTGATTCCGAAGGAAACCTTCTTCCAAAGCCTGAAATTCTTACCATTGCTGATGTGGAGGTGGATAAAGAATATGCCTTGCTGCTCTCCTCCTGTGCCGGTGCATGGCGGTATCTTATCGGCGACGTTATTAAATTTACAAGTACAGATGCCTGTGAGATCCTGCTAACCGGGCGTACAAAACATTTCCTGAGCCTTTGCGGGGAACACTTATCGCAGGATAACATGAACCGCGCAATAAGAATGCTCCAGGATGAATTCAACATCAAAATCAATGAGTTTACAGTTACCGGCATACGATACGGAAGCCTGTTCGCACACAAATGGTTCCTCGGGACCGACGACCCTATAAATCCTGCCGTTGCTGCCACAAAACTGGATGAATACCTGGCCATTCTGAATGACGACTACCGGGTTGAACGTATTGAAGCCATCCGCGAAGTATATGTGGAAATTTTACCTTTGCATGTGTTTTATGACTGGATGAAAACCAAAGGGAAGGAAGGCGGCGCCCATAAATTTCCAAGGGTTTTACATGAAAAACAAAGGATTGAATGGGAAGCACACATTGAGAAAATGATAAAGCCGGAAATGCGGAACCAAACAAAATAGGAGGAAGATGTTCGTCAAACTTTTACATCCGCTATTCGAAGGATTTCTCCTCGGTATAACAGTCGCTATCACACTGGGTCCGGCACTTGTTGCACTTCTGCAAACCAGTATCAAACATGGAGTAAAGACGGGGATATTCCTCGCGCTGGGTATTTTTTCCAGTGATCTGTTTCTCGTAGTCCTTGCATTTTTCGGGGTATCCGAGATCATCACGGCTCCGAAATTTCACCTGGCATTCGGCATCCTGGGAGGGGTTCTTATGATCTCATATGCCATTTATACCTTTTTCCGGAAAGTACCGCAAAGCGAGCAGGTGGAAGCCATCAGCGAGATCCATGTGAAAAGGCCGGGGGTCCTGCCATATTTTTTCAAAGGATTCCTCCTCAATGTGGCAAATCCAACCTTGTGGTTCTTCTGGATCTTTTGGGTCGTTTCGATAAACTCAACCTATGGCGGCGACCGGCAATCTGTTGCCTTGTTCTTTGCCGGAGCCCTGGGAATGATCCTCGCAACCGATATTGTTAAAGCTGTTCTTGCCAATAAGATCAAGGTACTCGGGAACCCAAAGGTCAAACGCTGGATCAACAGGATCGTGGGTATTCTCTTTTTCATCTTCGGCGCTTTTATCATCAGCGGAACATTGCTCGAATACTTCAAGGCACTGAAATAAACCTGTTGCTGATTTTTATTCTTTCATTAAAAAAGGATCCCTATGAAAACAAAAACGAATAAGAACTGGTGGTTTCTGGCAATAAACGGACTCGTTGCGATCCTGGTTGGATTGATGCTTATTTTTCTGACCATGGAGGTAATCCGTGCGGCTGTTGCCATTACAGGGCTGACGATAGCTATTTTGGGGGTATTGCTTCTTGTGGTCGCAATTTACCAGCTCAAAAACGATAAACGCGCTGCAATAACAATCCTCCTCTCAATTAGCTTTCTTGCAATCGGGCTGGGGATCAGGTTTTATCCCGACCCTTCACTCCACATGTTTTTTATCCTTCTCGGGATCTGGTCAGTGATCGCAGGGATCTTCCAGCTGGTGGTTCTTGTAAACAGCAAACAAACACTCTCCAATAAAAACCTGATCCTCTTCAACGGCCTGTTGACAATCGTACTGGGCGCCGTCATGTTTTTTAGTCCGGAAACGTTCGCGGAATTCCTTGTAAAACTCATCGGGATCTTTGCTGCAGTCTTCGGGATCATGATGATCTACCTTTCCCTGGTCATCCGAAAACCCATACCGGAAGAAACAGGAAAGTAGGGAACCGTTTTCCCTGCCGGAGAAAATCAGATGGTCCGGATCAGTTTTTCAAATTCTGTTTTGAAGTTGGTCCCGATCGGAATATAGCGGTCCTTGAGTTTGACCTGGTTCCCTTCAATAAGTTCAATTTTGGAGAGGGATACTATATAGGATTTGTGGATCCTTGGAAATTGCTTCGGAGATAAAAGGTTTTCCAGGCTTTTCATTGAATGGTAACTGATGACCATCCGGTCCGTCGTGTAAATCTTCACATAATCCCCGAGGGCTTCAATGTATAGAATGTCGTTAAGGCTGATGCGGTAAGTTTTTTTGCTTGATTTTACAAAGATGTACTGGTCTTCCTGGGTATCACCGGCGGCCTTAACCGGTATAAAAGATTCCCTGGGTTTGATCACGTCAAGCACTTTTTGAACAGCTTTAAGGAACCGCTCAAATCCAAATGGTTTCATCAGGTAATCAGCAACATCCAGTTCATATCCCTGAATCGCAAATTCGGCATAGGCAGTCGTAATGATGACCTGAGGAGGGTTTTTAAGACTGCGGAGAAATTCCAACCCCGTGAGTTTGGGCATGTTGATATCGAGAAAGATCAGGTCTATTTTCTGCTCTTTCAGGATTTCAATTGCCTCCAGTGCATTGTTGCATTTCCTGACCAGCTCAAGGGATGGAACATCAAGGACATAAAGTTCGAGGACCCGCTGAGCCAGGGGTTCGTCATCGATGATCAGGCATTTTATTTTCATACCAACTCCACGGTTAGATCAACTTTAAATACATCCCCCGTATCTGAAATTTTTAATTCATGCTTTAATGGATAAAGCAGATTCAGACGTTTCCTGACATTCGCAAGCCCGATACCCTCATTGGGTCCTGAACTGGGACCAGGAGAACTGTATTTTGTATTTCTTACAGAAAACATGACCTTGTCCGGGTGTGTCAGGTTAAAAGATACCCGGATATAGGAGGGGTTATCTTTTTCCTTCGCTACATGCTTGAACGCATTTTCAAGAAACGGAATAAACAACAATGGGGCGACCATGAGATCTGTGTGCTCTCCTGATATTTCCATTTCAATCCTTATTTTTTCATCGGTTCTCAACCTCTCCATGTAGATATAGTTTTGAAGAAAGTCCAGCTGCCGGTGCATGGATACATAGTCATCCTGTGTTTCATAAAGGATGTATCGCATCAATTCCGAAAGCTTGAGGATCAGTTCCGGTGTTTTTTCAGACTTGTCGAGACTCAGGGAATAAATACTGTTCAGGGTGTTAAAGAAAAAATGAGGGTTGATTTGGGCTTTCAGCGCTCTTAATTCGGACTCTACGTTCTCTCTTTCTATTTCTTTGATCCTGAGGTTGGCGTCCTGCAGTGAAATGGAGTCCCGCGTAAATTTGATCAAAGTTGTTATAACCAGGAAGACCAGAACCAGGAAGAATTCTGCGACCATTTCATTCAGAAAATTCGGGTGCCTCCCCTCGAAAGCCATAGAAACGAAGTAATTCAGGCAGATGAACAAAGCAATGTTAAACACTTCTAGCAAGGAAAACATTAGATACCGGCGCGTTTCAAAGAACAACGGGATCAGGATGAGAAGGTTGATGTATACTGAAACAGCAAGAAAAAGCAATGTGACCACAATGCTGAGGGCTGTTTGTAAATCCATGGCCTGTAATCTGAAATTCCTCGTCAGAAAGATCAGAACCATAAAGAGCGCCAGGCTCAATGCCCAGAAGAGCAGATGCATGAGAATGCTTCCAATTCGGACCTTGTGTTGAACTTTTTGAGTCTTCATTGCAGGATTTTTTTCTTTTTCAAATATCCTATTAATCCATCCGAATCCAAAGGAATTTTGATATTTGCGCAGTTTTCACAGATCAACACCCTGATATGTTCGTCAAACCCGAAATGAAGTTAACCCCCGAAATGACCCAACTTATCGACTTTATCCGGTATTAATCAAAAAAAATTGTCCTGGGTCTATCTTCTGCGTAATATTGCAAAACTAAATAAAATTAAACCTCATCAACCTCTGTTATATGAATGATAATCGCGAAAGAAATTTGTCTGCTTTACTTTTTTCCTTACGGATGAAATACAAAATCATTTTACTTGCACTGTTCCTTTTCTTTTCCCCGATGATGAATCTGTTCGCGGGAACCCCGCCTGACGAAGGGATGTGGCTGCCCATTCTCGTTGAACGGCTGAATTATGTCGATATGGAGAAGATGGGGCTGCACCTTACGATCCAGGAACTATATGACATTAACCATTCCAGCCTGAAAGATGCCATTGTCGGCCTTTCAAGCGGTGGTGCCGCTTCCGGTGGGTTTTTCTGTACAGCAGAAGTGGTTTCTGGTGAAGGGCTCCTGTTTACCAACCATCATTGCGGGTACAATGCGGTTCAGAACCATAGTACACCTCAGAACGATTATCTTACCAATGGGTTTTGGGCAATGAGTGAAAAGGAAGAACTGCCCAATGAGAGTTTCTGTGCCTCCTTTTTGATAAGGATGGAAAATGTTACAGATTCCATCATTCCTTTTTTGTCAGACACGCTTAAGGAAGCATCCCGTGCTGACAAGGTTAAGGAACTTACCGCAAAAATGAAGAAAAGAGCTTCCGAAAGCGGGAAATACGAGGTCAGTGTCAAGGCTTTTTATGGAGGAAATGAATATTATCTTTTTGTTTTTCAGACATACAAGGACGTTCGCCTTGTCGGGGCACCTCCCTCATCCATCGGAAAATTCGGAGGAGATACAGATAACTGGATGTGGCCAAGGCATACTTGCGATTTTACTGTTTTCCGTATCTATGCTGATTCTGCAGGAAATCCTTCCCCCTACAGTGAGAAAAATGTTCCCCTGAAACCCCGGTATCACCTGCCCATCAGCCTGAAAGGAGTCAAGAAGAATGATTTTGCAATGATCTGGGGATATCCCGGAAGTACGACCCGGTACCTGACTTCCTATGGAATGGACTTTAACCTGAACACGTTTTATCCCACACTCATCAAACTTTTCGGAAAAGAACTGGAAGTCATGAAAGAACGGATGGACGTAAATACAAAAGTAAAAATTGATTATGCGGGTACCTATGCCGGTATTGCCAATACCTGGAAAAATTTTATCGGACAGTCAAAAATGCTGGTAAAAAACAAGGTGGAAGATAAGAAAAAAGCCATCGAAGCTGAATTTACAGCCTGGTACAGCAAGTCACCGGAACTTCAGAAAAAATACGGAACTGTACTTGACAATATCAAAAACGGTTACAGCAAAATGAGCACCGTTGCAATCCCTTTCTTTTATGCAAATATCGCCGGCATGGGGCTTGATGCAGTTCAGCTGGCGGGACAATTCAGCAGCCTGAAATCGGCAATGGAAAAAAAGAACAAGTCCACAATCAAAGAATCAATTGAAGGATTGAAAGAAACCACCAAAGATCATTTTAAGAACATTGATCCTGCTGTCTCTCAAAAAACAATGGCGGAACTTCTGAATATTTATTCCTTGAATGTCCCAAAGAGCCAGCTGCCTTCTATTTTTGCACTGATCGAAAAGGATTATAACAATGATTTCAATGCCTTTGCCGATGCTGTTTTCAAAACATCTGTCTTCGCAACAGAAGCAAAAACAATAGAATTTCTGAATAAGCCAAATGCAAAGGTGTTTAAGAAAGACCTGGTTTCCATTATGTCTCAATCATTCCAGGATGCCAGCGGCCAGTATGCTGCTGCCTATAGCTCCGCCAGGACTGCCGTTTCTGCCGGAAACCGTCATTTTATTGCCGGTCTTCGTGAAATGAACCCAAAACTGGTATCCTATCCCGATGCAAATTCAACCCTCCGCATGTCTTACGGCCAGGTACTTGATTATTTCCCCGGCGACGCCGTTCATTATGAATATTATACAACCTTGAAAGGCGTTATGCAGAAAGAAGATCCGAACAACGATGAATTCATAGTTCCGGCTAAGCTGAAAGAACTTTTCAATGCGAAGGATTATGGACAATACAGTGAAAACGGAGAAATGATAACCTGTTTCCTTACCAACAATGACATCACAGGAGGAAACTCCGGAAGTCCGGTCATAAATGGAAACGGGCAACTGATCGGACTGGCATTCGATGGCAACTGGGAGGCAATGAGTGGGGATATTTCTTTTGAACCTGCTTTGCAGCGGACCATCAATGTAGATATCCGGTACGTTCTTTTTATCATTGATAAATTTGCAGGCGATACACGGCTCATCAAAGAACTTACCCTGGTAAAATAATCCAACAGCTGCACCAGGAATTCAGCCCGTCCGGTTTTACTATCGGCGGGCTTTTTTATAAATTCTGCCTGAACAACGTTTTATTATCAGGATCACCCAGGATATCATACAGATAATAGACCTGGTCTTTGTAAATCCTGATCTTCTGGGGATAGGGATGAATGAGCGAAAGAATCTTGTGAAGTTCTCCCGTATTAAGATCAATCCTATAAAGACCGGTCCCGCTGCTTTTCAGGAAGGAAGTGTAAACTTTCGATTGGCTTTCATCCAAAAATATATCGCCCGACCATCTGCCATCTTTGATTTCATCAATGCTGATTTTCAGTTTATACGAAAAGTGACCTTCCAAATCAAAGAACTCCAGTTCTTTAGCCGGGATGTTGAAAATGCAGATAAAATCCCCGATCCTGTAAAGCGCAGTCTTAATAGGCCTGTAGAGCGTTTTATGAGTAAAATTCCACAAGAGAAATTCCTCCCTGTATTGTACCAGGTTATCAGGGGAAAAATCGGGCTGGCTGCCCATCAATGACCATATATCTTCAGGGTTTCGCCTCAGCATTTTTGCCTTCTGTTCATCAATCACCTGAGTCAGTTCATACCTTTTAAGGCTCACACGATCGATGCCGTAATACTGAACACCCTGGCTTAAATTGATCATCTTTTTGAAGAACAGTACCTGGCTGGTTGAAGCTACACAGTTGAGGAGCACATCATTGAACTTTTCCATACCAACAGGATGAATCATTTCCAACTGCCGGTCCTGTCTGTAAACCTGGTATACGGAATCCTTTCCTATAACATGAAGGTACCCCAGGCAATCCTTAAGGATTGAAACAGGGGTAAACAGAAGGATGCCCGATCGTGCCACAGTATCCCCTTCAAGGTTCTTGCAAATTAACTCCTCCTTTGAGATACGGTTCCGGTAAACAAGCAGATAGACCATCCCGCTGTCGATCTCATAATCGCGGATCGTAAAATGCTCATCCCTGAAAAAGGGTTCAATCTTGTTTGCCCTGATCTCTACCTCCTTCAGTTCACGGATTTCCTTTTCAAGGTAGAGTGTCATTGAATTTGATTTCCCGTCAAGAAGGACACGTTTTGATTTATAACCAAGATGGCTGACAACCATAAAGACCGGGATCGTATCAATGTAAAAGGAAAAAGCTCCTTTCTGATCCGTAATGGACCCCATTTTTGATCCCACGAATGAAATATTCACATTGGCGAGTGGTTCCCGGGTGTCGGCGGTCAGCACTTTACCATAAAAAAAATGATACTGAACTTGTCCCTCAATCGGAATTCCATTCAGGAAAATTGCATAAACCAGGATTGGAAGAAATGTGAACAGTCTCTTCATGTGCGCAATTTTCATTACCGAAAGGTAAGAAAAAGAGTTCTGGAGGCAATAAGAACACCGGATATTTTAACGGTTATATCGAACAAACCCAGCATTCAGTAGATTATACAGCCAGGACTCTTTACTTCCGCTTTATTTATCAGTACCTTCGTAAGGTCAATTATTGAATTCGGAATGAGAACAAGCTGTTGAAATGAAAAGAAAAACCAAAATCCTGATCCATGTCATTTACTGGTTTTATATGATTAACCAGTTTTTGTATCCATGGTATATCAATAAAACAGAAAGTTATTTCTGGACGGACACTGCGTTGACACTTTGTTTAAGCCTGATCAATTTTTATGCTTTTTATTTTATCCTCCCTTTCCTGATCAAGAACAGGAACATTTTTTTAAGCATCCTCACCGGGGCCCTGCTTTTATTTATCATTGCGGTTGCCAGGTATTATATCCAGGTTGTCTTCTGGAAAGAGATCATGCATCTCCCCCCGAAGGAGATGTCAAACCTCAATGAATGGTTCTACGCCGGATTAAGGCTTTCTATCATCTCCGGGGCATATGCCATCCTGATCAAATTCGCGATTGATTGGTTTGATACACAGAAATTGAAGGCGGAAATGATAAATCAGAAACAGAGCAGCGAACTGGCTTTGTTGCGTTCCCAGGTGAACCCTCATTTTCTCTTCAATACACTAAACAACATTTATTCCCTGGTTTGTAAAAAATCACCCGATGCCCCTGAGGCCATCATGAAGCTTTCATCCATTATGCGGTATATGCTTTATGATGCCAATACAGAAGTAGTAATTCTTGAAAAGGAAATCGAATACCTTGAAAGTTTTATTGAACTCCAGAAGTTGCGCATCCGGCATTCTGATTTTGTGGAACTTAAGATTGAGGGAGAAGTGGGGAACAAGACCATCGCCCCCATGCTTTTAATCCCGTTCGTTGAAAATGCCTTTAAACATGGCAGCAAAACGGGAATAATGCCTGGAATCCGGATTCATCTGGTTGCTGCTCCCCACCAGCTGCTTTTTGAAGTTTCAAATCATCTGAAGAAGAATCTTGTCGGATCAAAAGATAAAATCGGGGGCATCGGCTTACAGAATATCAAAAGAAGGCTGGAACTGATCTATCCCGGGAAATATTCCCTCGAAACGACACAGGAGCACGATCTTTACATTATAAAACTACAAATACAGGCATAAATGAAGATAAATTGTATCGCAATCGACGATGAACCCCTGGCATTGGATATCATCCGTGATTATTGTTCAAGGGTTCCCTTCCTCAACCTGGAAAAAACGTTTGAAAATGCCCTGGATTCTATCGAATATATCCGGGATCATCCCCTCGATCTTCTCTTTTTGGATATCCAGATGGAGGAACTCTCGGGGATTCAGCTGCTAAATGCATTGAGCCACCGACCCTATGTGATCTTTACCACGGCTTATGATTCGTATGCGTTGCAGGGCTTTGAACTTGACGTAATGGATTATCTTTTAAAACCAATCTCTTTCGAGCGGTTTGTGAAAGGTGTCAACAAGGTCTATGAAAAAGTTCAGGCAGACCAGAAGTCATTGACTGCCACCGAATCCGTGCTGACCATTTCTCCGGGAGACCCTTTTTTCTTTGTAAAAACGGAAACGCGGATCGAAAAAATCCGTTATGCAGATGTTCTATTTATTGAAGGGATGGGTGATTACTGGCGGATTATTACAGCATCAAAAAGGATTATGAGTCTTCTTAACTATAAAAAACTGGAAGAGATACTTCCATAGAATCAGTTCGTCAGGGTACACAAATCATTTATTGTTGCCCTGGATAAGATCGACAGCGTAGAGAGAAACCGTATCAAGATTGGGGACCGGTTAATCCCTATCAGTGAAACTTACCGCAAAACCTTTTTTGACCGGATTGAAAATAAATCATAATTCCCCTCTGTCAGAAAAGGATTCCATGGATCGTTCCCTTATTTAATTAACAAGAATAAAATCCATCTGCTTCCTTGGCAGGTCCACTTTTTTTACCTTGATCCTGACCTTTCCCCCAAGTTTGTATTGTTGCCCCTTTCGTGAACCGATAACCTGATAATTCTCTTCATCCAGGTAATAAAAATCGTCGTTCATATCTCTCAGCCGGATCATTCCTTCACATTTGGTTCCTACGATTTCTACAAAGATTCCCCATTTGCTCACTCCCGAAATCAATCCGTCGAAGATCTGTCCAACTTTATCGACCATGAATTCGGCCTGTTTGTATTTTACCGACATGCGTTCTGCACTTTCCGCTTTTCTTTCCATTTCGGAGGAATGATCACATTTGACCTCATATTCCTCCCGGTTAGCCGATTTCCCTTTTAATAGATATTCCTGCAGCAGCCGGTGAACCATAAGGTCGGGGTAACGGCGGATCGGGGAAGTGAAATGTGTATAATACGGAAAAGAAAGCCCGTAATGACCAATATTGGTTGTTGTATAGATCGCTTTTGCCATAGTCCTGACTGCAATGGTTTCGACCATGTTTTCTTCACCTTTGCCTTTGATCTGCTCAAAAAGACGGTTGAACGACTCTGCCAGGCTTTTTTTATTTGTAAAATTGACCTTATAACCAAGTTTAGCAATAAACTGGGTGAAATTTTCAAGTTTCTCCGGCACGGGGCTGTCGTGAACCCGGTAAACAAATGTTTTTGGCTCAGCATTCCCCTTTTTCTTTCCAACCCATTCAGCTACTTTGCGGTTTGCCAGCAGCATAAAATCTTCTATCAGCTTGTTTGCATCCTTCATCTCCCGGAGATAAATCTCCACGGGTTTCCCTTTTTCATCTAGCTTAAACCTCACCTCCTGGGTCTCAAAATTGAAAGAGCCTTTCCGGAAACGCTCATCCCTCAGTTTCGTTGCAATTTTGTTAAAAACACGGATCTCTTCAGAATAATCACCCTTACCCGATTCGATGATCTCCTGGACCTCATCATAACTGAAGCGTCGGTTGGAATGGATGATGGTCTTCCCGAACCATTCATTATGAATTCCTCCGTTTTCATCCATTTCGAAAACAGCCGAAAAGCAGAGCCGGTCTTTGTCAGGCTGTAAGGAACACAGCTGATTGGATAATCGTTCGGGAAGCATCG
Organism: Bacteroidota bacterium; assembly: GCA_026391795.1. Lineage (GTDB taxonomy): Bacteria > Bacteroidota > Bacteroidia > Bacteroidales > FEN-979 > FEN-979. The sequence continues at coordinate 167,883 of JAPLDI010000004.1, read as the reverse complement.
GAATTACACGGTCGACAAGATAAACAGAGGTTCCGCGCATATATGCTTCCTTGTCGATGGCGCTTCCGGGCCTGACATAATAGGAAACATCTGCGATATGGACCCCTATTTCCCAGTTGCCGTTTTGCAGTTTTTTCTGGGAAATGGCATCATCAAAGTCTTTGGCGTCTGCCGGGTCGATGGTGATGGTGAAAACATCACGGAAATCTTTCCTGTTTCGGATCTCATCCTGTGGAATTGTTACAGGAAACTGTTCTGCTTCCTTTTCAGAGGCGGGTGAAAAAGACAGTGGAAACTCAAATTCGGCAAGGATTGAATCCATTTCCACATCATTGTTCCCCGGCATGCCAAGCACATGCGTGATTTCACCAAACGGATTTTCCGATTGCGGCGGCCATTCTGTTATCTCAGCAACAACCTTCTGTCCGTTCTTTGCGCCGTTCAGATGAGATAAAGGGATAAAAATATGTACCGGCATGGAAGGATTATCCGGGATGAGAAAAGCAAAGTTTCTCGACACCTCAATGGTTCCGACAAATTGCTTTTTGTTTCTTTTCAGAATTTCCACGACCTGTCCTTCCGTTTTTTTCCCCTTTCTTTTCGGAAACAACAGTACCTTGACCTTGTCACCATGAAGTGAATGAGCCGTGCTTGAGGGTGAAATGAAAACATCTTCATTTAAACTCTTATCATCCGGGATGACATAAGCTTTCCCGGTTTGCTTCATGTCTATCGTGCCGGTCATATATGCCGTCCCCTTGTGTGGGAATTTTTCACTTTGCTTGCTTAACTGGAATTTCCCCCGGTTACCCTCTTCCAGTTCCCCGCTCTCAGCAAGTTGTTCAATAATGCCGCTGATTAGCTCCTTACTGGCCTTATCAGTGATCCCCAGACGAGAGGCAACCTGCTTGTTATTGAACTTGCTGTGCGGATCACTCTGGAATACCTCCACCACACTTTTCACAAAAGTATTTGCACTTTCGTATGCCTTCTTTTTCTTTTTTCTCATTCTTTTATTTTTTCATAAAGTATAGTAAAAGTACTACTTTTTAACATCATTTGGATGTGAGATTGCCTTACGCCATTGCCGGAAAAACAAAAGAGGGCTGACCGTAAGGTCAGCCCTCTTAATAGTGGCCTGCTTCAAGACCAGGTAGAATAATTATCAGGATGTGAAATTTAGGAGGGAATTTTGATAACTTTTCGTTATCTTTGGCGGCGGAATTTTTGGATTTAATATAGCTACATATTTTATTCCATCACGATCCCTTATTCATCCTGGTCTCTGGCAGGTTATCTTTGTTTTCTTTTTTCGGTTTTACAGGTTTATACTTATCTGTCTTTTATTTCCTGCTATCTTTCTTTATTACAAGTCGTCGGTTGTCCAGACAGAAATATAGGTCGGACGTAGTGTCAGGGCATATACACCCCAAGAATGCCCGTCAATTGAAATTGTCCTGGTTTCTCCGGAGGGTACATAATATGGTCCCATGGTAGTTGTCCCGTCAAGACGGTACACGTATACTATAATAGCAGATCCGACAGGGCCGCTTCCGGCAGCTCCTTCGTTCGTAACATTTACATCTCTTTTTTCATCAGAGAAATTATTATGACCCGGACGCGATAAATCTTCCTGAAAATAAGCACTGCTTTTCAAGGGGAAATTGTAAGATGGAATAGGAAGACCCGATTTCCTTGCAAAAACTGATGTAACCATCAGAATCGAAATCGCCAGAAGAAGTACTTTTTTCATTTTTTTGGGAGATTATTTGTTTATAATTTATTACCTGAATTAATTACGATGTAAAAATACACCAGTGAATCATGTTGCGCAATTGCTGAAATCCGTAAAATGAACTAGCGGGAAACCACTATACGTTTAATAACAAAAAACGTTATATCATTGATCTTCATCTTATTAACCTTTTAACATGGCGTGCAGCTTACACGCCATGAAAAAGTTTTTTTCGACGGATTTTTGAAAAAGATGGTTATGGATATAGATTTTTTTGTTGAAAACTATCCGTGTTTTGTGAATAAAATGAAGTTGGGGGTGGGTGATAAAACGGGATTTCAGATAACTCCTCTTTCAAGGAGAATTTTCACAAGTTCTGCATTATTTTTAGCAGCACACTTTTCTCGAATGTTTTTTATCGTTTTTTCAACGGTGGAAATACTCAGAGATTTTTTTTCGGCAATCTCCTGTTGGGTCAATCCGTTCGATAAAAAAACAACGTATTCTTTTTGGTTTGGGGTCAGTACATACCTGGGATCTGCAAACCCTGCCCGGAAGGCCTGTTCTCTTTCCGGTTCAATCATACCTGTAAAAACCGTCATCCCCTGGGAAACTTTCTCCAGCGTTAGACGGATTTCGCTTTTTTCCGCATTCTTCAGAAGATATGCCATGGCCCCTGCTTCAAACATTTTCCGTTGCCAAAGTGTTGAGTCTTCTGAAGTAAACATGACAATCGGTTTCCCCGGGAAATGGTCCTTGAGCTTCTTAATATTCTGAAGTGGCTGGTATCCCGGGATCCACAAATCCAGAAGAAAGACATCAAAGGAGTAAGGATTTGCAGTTTGTATGGCTTCATCAACATTATTGGCACTACCGACTATTTCAACACCATCCCTCGATGGACGGAACGTATTTCGTAATCCTGTAATGATTACCGGATGGTCTTCAATTGTAAACAGCCTGATCATGAATTGATGATATTTATATCGTTTTTATTTTGAGAGGGACAACCGGAAATTTAATTTCCCATGAAGTCCCGTCTCCCGGTGAAGATGTCACCTTTGCCGTGCCATTCAGCAATTTAGCCCGTTCAAAGATATTCAATAAACCCATTCCCCTTTTTTCAATCAGGCTTGTATCAAACCCCGGCCCATTGTCAGAATATGTAAAGATCAACTCCGATGAGGTTTTTAGAAAAACCAAACTTACATAACTATCCTTGGCGTATTTCCCGGCATTAGTGAGTAACTCCTGTACGATCCTGTATGAATGCAATACTACTTCTTCGTCGAGGACGAGCGGCTCTTCAGGCATTTCAAGATTTATCTGCAAGCCAACGAGTTTCTTTATGTCTTCACACTGACCGACGATCAGCTCCTCGAAAGTAAAATTATCCAGCATTGCCTTATTCATCCTGTGGGATATCCTGCGAATGCTTGTTCCCAGGTTTTTAATCTTACCTTTGATCTCTTCCTTGACAAGGTTGTCTTTTATTTCAAGATTTTCAATCTCCCCCGCTATTCCCAGAAACAGCTGTCCGGTAATATCATGCAACTCCCTGGCTGTTTTTGCCTTCTCGTTTTCTTCCATTTCGATGATCCGCTTTGCAGACTGGATTTGTTGTACCTGCAGTTTTACCCGGTTTCGCTGCTGTAACCAGAGGATAATGAATACAAAACCGATGATCATAAAAATTGTGATCGTCAGCCCCAGCCGGGTTTTTTGTAATCGGTTTTGCTGTAACAAAATTTCCTTCTGATTATCCTGAATGATTACCTCTTTACTTTTCACATCAAGTAAAACTCCAAGCAATCTGACTTGTTCAGAAGCCTGTGCCCTGTCAGCTGATATCCTTTTATCCATAGCTGTTTTCTGCCATTTTGCAGCAGCCTTGAAGTCCCCTTTCTTGACAAGCACTTCCGCATATGTATCGCATAATGTCGCCATCCAGTCATCGTTCTTTTCTTTTTGAGCGAGAGGAATGGCATGATCAACCAAACATTCTTCTGCCTCCTTTATTTTCCCCTTATCAAGATAGCTATACACCATGTTATTATAGGCGGGCAATTCAACTTCTGGCAAATACGTATTTCGGGTTTGTTTCAATGCTTCCTTAAAATAGAAGAGGGCCGTATCCGGGTTTTTTGCGCGAAATCCGATGTTGATATATATTCTTGCTAACCCTTCTTCATTCCCCTTGCTCTTTAATAAGTATTGTATCGCTTCTTTCTCGAGCTTATTCGCCTTGACAGGATCTTTTTCAAACCTGGCAAGATTTCCAAGCGAAAGACCAATCTGACTGGGAATCGAATACCTGACAGCAATTTTATTTGCCGAATCAAACATTTTTAAAGCATCATCCTTGTTTTTAATGTCAATATTGATACTCCCAAGAAGGTTGAACGCCGAAGCGATCGTTGTATAATCCTTCTGTGCTTCTGCAAGCCCTATGCAGGAATCAAACAGGATAATCGCAGTTTTATAGTTCTTTGCAACATAATAAAGTTTTGCACAATAGAAAAGCAGCAGGTGTTTTCGTTTATTCTGTTTTGTACTGTCGGCAATTTTCAGTGCTTTGTTGAAATAAATATAGCTGGAATCTTTACGGTTTTTATAAAAAGCCTGCCCCATTAAAGAATAACCATGAACCAGGTCTTCCGGGGTTTTTAGTTTAAGTGCATAACCTACGGCTTTTCTTGCATATTTAATGGATAGGGTCGGGGTTCCTATCATGGTAACTTGTACCAGCGAATCCAGTTTGTTGATGGAGTCCCTGAGAAAAACAAGTTTGGATGGATCAACCGGAACAGAATGGGAGAAAGTGGAAGTCGGGAATAATTCCAAAAGACATCCCAGCAACAATCCGAGAATTATTGAATTTAAATACTTCATTTAACACTATTCTGCCGCTCAGTTAACAAAGGTACTAAAACAATGTTAACTTTCTTGCGGATTTTAATTATCCTGTTACCTGTAACTTTTACGGTCTTGTATTGCCTAACCACTATTTTGAAACTGTTTCTAACAAGGGTATTGCCCCCAGCAGCAACTTTGTATATTCCTTTTCCGGGCAGGAATAGATTTTATCAGCCTCTCCCATCTCTTCAATCTGTCCATTTCGCATCACAATGAGCCTGTCAGACATGAAACGAACTACCGACAGATCATGGGAAATAAAAACATAAGTAAATCCAAATTCCCTTTTCAGGTGGTTAAGAAGGTTAAGGATCTGTGCCTGAACAGAAACATCAAGGGCAGAGACAGATTCGTCGCAGATAATCAGTTTGGGGTTCACCGCCAGCGTTCTTGCAATGCACACCCGTTGGCGCTGTCCTCCCGAAAACTCATGAGGATACCGGCTAAATTGGGTGTGGTCAAGACCTACCATTTCAAGCAGTTCAGCAGCCCTGCGTTTTCTTTGTTCCCTGTTTTTGTATTGAGACTGCACCAACATCGGTTCCATGATTGCCGCACCTGCAGTCAACCTGGGATTGAGCGAAGAATAGGGGTCCTGGAAGATTATCTGAAGGTCGCCTCGAAGTGATTTTAATTTTTTTTGTGACAGTTCCCCTATCTCCCGGCCATTATAAATAATCTTTCCCTCCCTGGCCTTGATGAGCCGGAGTATGCTTCTTCCAAGGGTTGTCTTGCCGCTTCCTGACTCTCCGACAATGCCTAACGTCTCTCCGGGATATACATCAAATGAGACGCAATTCACTGCTTTTACAAACGCATCCGCCTTGCCGAAGAAAGAATAGTGGGTCGGAAATGCTGTTTCCAGATCTTTAACCTGTAGTATCGGGGGCTGTGAGTATAATATACCATGCCTTTTTCGGCGCTCCTCAGGGGTTTCTGCCTCTGGTTCCTGAACAGACCGGGTTCCTGGCTCTAAAAACTCCGAAATGGTAACCAATCTTTTAAGCCGTTTGTTTGCTGGCGGGCGGCATTTTAACAAACCTGCGGTATAAGGGTGGGAAGGCATACTGAAGATTTTCCCTGTTTCACCCTCCTCTACCACTTCTCCCTTGTACATTACCAATACCCGGTCAGCAAAACCAGAAACCAAAGCCAGGTCGTGTGTAATGAACAAAATGCTCATACCGTGTTTTGCCTGCAGTTTCTTCATAAGCTCAAGAATGGTTTTCTGAACCGTTACATCCAATGCTGTAGTGGGTTCATCCGCAATCAGCAGGGAAGGGTTGCACGACATCGCCATTGCGATCATAACCCGCTGTTTCTGCCCTCCGGAAAGCTGGTGGGGATAAGCATGAAATATTGCTTCGGGCCGGGGAAGGCCTACTTCATCAAACCAGTCAAGCACTTTTTGCCGGGCGTCTTTCCTGCCGATCTTAAGATGCCATCGCATCGCTTCCATCACCTGAAAGCCACAAGTCAGTACCGGGTTTAATGAAGTCATTGGCTCCTGGAAAATCATACCCGCCTCTTTCCCCCTGAATTGTTGCATCTGCTTTTCCGATAGCGACATCAGCGATTTTTCTACCTCTTCTTTATCCCGGAAAAAAATGCTTCCCTTTACGATCTCGCCCCCGGAATAATGAAGTAGTCTGAGAATTGAAAGTGCAGTTACCGATTTCCCGGATCCCGACTCCCCGACAATCCCAACGGTTTCTCCCCGTTCAACTGCAAAACTCACACCGTTAACAGCGGTTGTAATTTCATTCTCATGATGAAAAACCACTGTAAGGTCTTTTACCTCTAAAATCTTCTTTTGATCCATTTTGTCAGGGAATACACTAATTTCTTTCTTTTTGCTCAGCTCCGGGTCAGGTCATATATAAAATAGTGTGATTTTCTGTTATTACCTTTTCAAAATTAACCGATAAAGCAATATAAACAATATCTTATGCTGTTAATTGACGATTTTATTTCAATCCTCTTTCCCAGGATTTGTGCAGCCTGCGGAAACAGTCTCTGGAAACAGGAAGAAACATTGTGTATTTCCTGTGAATTTCATCTTCCACGAACGAATTTTCACCTTACCTCTGAAAACCCGGTTAGTCGTATGTTCTGGGGAAGGGTCCCCCTTGAAAGTGCTGCGGCTTACCTTTATTTTAACAAAGGGAATAAGGTTCAGCGGTTAATCCATCAATTGAAATACAAAGGACGGAAGGATATTGGAATCTGCCTGGGAAGGCAATATGGAAATCATCTGAAAGAGTCTCCGTTATTCCGTTCAGTTCAGCAGATTGTACCGGTTCCGCTCCACACCAAAAAACTCGCTCAAAGAGGGTATAACCAAAGCGAACAATTTGCAATTGGGATGGGTGAATCCCTGAATATCCCGGTAGCCCCTGAAGCTCTCTTCCGCACGAAAGATACAGAAACCCAAACGAAGAAATCCCGTTTCAGGCGCTACCAGAATGTTGCAGCGGTTTTTGAAGTCAGCGATCCCGGGCCGATGGAAATGAAACACATCCTTCTTGTTGACGATGTCATAACAACGGGGGCCACTCTTGAATCCTGCATCCAGGTGATTTCTCCGATCCGCGGAGTCCGTATCAGTGTGGCAACAATTGCAATGGCTCCTGCTTAACGGCTCCTGCCAAGAACACAGGTTCTCTTTATTTGCTTTACGTTCCCTTCAGGCTTTAACAGCTCAATATACACTATATAAATACCTGCCGGTAATTTCTGGTTCATTTCATCCCTGCCATTCCAAATGATTCCGTCTTCTGTTGACAATAGTCTGTTTTTCGTCAGATGGCGGATCAGGTTGCCGCTCGCATTGAAAATAGCAATACTGACAAGATAGCCTGGTTCGTCCAGTTTGAATCCGATCAACAATACATCATCTTTCCCATCATCATCCGGAGTAAAGACACAAGGGGAGATGCTGATTGTTTCATCGCCTGAATTCATCTGTAAAAACTCGGAGTTCCGATATCCGGGAGTTGCAAACCCGCACCCTTCTGAGGCAGAATGCCAACTGGCAAAATCCTCCGATGGCAGAAACGGATTCAGCCGTTCAAGAGAGATGCCCTCAGTCATGGTCAGAAAATCCGAATACATCCCCGGGGAGTAATGAACACGGTCAACGAGGGTTCCGTTATTTTTCCTTGCCAGAAGAATAAAACCCTGATCCCTGTCAATGGAAGGCATGGCGGCCATGGCCACAAAAACATCCGGGTCCGGACAACTGTATCTTGACTGAATATCCGTTGGTTTTTTTGTCAGAACGGAATAGTCTCCGGGAAAAGAGATCAAGCTGACTTCCGAAATTGTTTTCAAATCGGGGACCTCGGTCTGTAGGCTGTCATAAAACCCCAATGCCAGTTCCTGGAGGTTCAGGATTTTTTCGGACCGGTTAAAGATCTCGATAAATTTTTCACCGTCTTTTGCCGGATTAACCAGTATTTCATTGATAACCAGATCGCCTGTGAAAGCAGAATCCGGCAGGCCTATTCTTGCCAGATGGGTTGTGTCCAGAAGGTTTCCTGTGCAATCGAATGGCGGGTTTTTACAGGATAAATAATAGATGTGTTTCCGTTCAATGGGTTTCTGAAAAGTAATCAGTGCAAATCTGTATTCTGGTGCGATCGGTAAAACTCCGGTCGCAGTATTTTCTGCCAGGGAGAGGCTCCATTGGTTTGTCTCATTTAAATGAAGACTGTCCATGGGCTCTGAAAACTCTATTTCAAAGATACTGTCGGATACGATCCGCGAACTTTTCATGTAGGGTTGTTCAATATCAGGATTGAGGGCGTGAACTGAATTGATGGCACCCGGGGTACCGCCTTTTACATCAATTGAGGCTTTCCAGTTATCCTGGCATCCGCAGGGATTCTCTGTGTCAATCATTTCAAGCGACCACCCACCGGTTTCTTTGAGCGGATCTTTATACCAGTCAATCGAATAGCCTACCGAATGGACCACTTTTCCACCTGCATTCTTAAGGACCAGCATAGTCCCTTCATTCGAGAGCGACGAATAAGACGAGAACAGATCAATACACACTCCATAATGATTCATCATGATGCCCCTGGTCAGTATCAGGTAACCGTGAGGTGAAATGGTCACCCCGGGAAACGTTTTTACAGAAGAACCATATTCAAAGGCCCATCCGTTCAGGTTAATGGGAAACCTGGTTCGGTTATACAATTCAACATATTCACTTTCCGGCAACCCGGTAACCGGGTCAGGATCGGCCATGATCTCATCAATGATTATATCCCTTGCTTTTTCCTTGTAATTGGAAAACGGAACGGCCATTTCATCCATGATATTTCCTGACAGATCTTTTATTCCTTTTATTATCAGGGTGTCTGAAATTCCATCCGGGAAGGGTTGCCCGAATGTTAATATGACTTTTTCACCCTGTCCGGGATCAACGATAGCCAATAGCGGGTTCCCGTTTATCTTTGAATAATAATGATGAATATCCTGGGCCGTTATAGTTTCAATACGTTCTGAAAAAGTAATCAATAACGAGGCACTGTCTTTTATCATCAGTGATTCTGCTGCAGGAGGAATTGTATCGACCCGAACAGCTCCAGCATAAAAATCATCGAAGTAAAATTTTGCTGAATTGCTTTTGGTATAATGGCAATAAATGCCAAACCAGGCGGTGGAGACAATCCCGGAATCAATGCATGTTCCCTCTATAATGAAATCAGTCCCCCCGGTATCATCCGAGTAAAGTGTCCATCTCCCCACTGAGTCATGAATCATCTTTAACCGTAAAACATTAACCGAATGATTGGTGCAGGAAAAATTACCCTTAAGAAGTTTTTCAGCCTGCGTTCCGTTTTGTCTATAAAAAGAAATGCTGTCATCACTTCCGCCGATCTGCAGAAAGTAACCGTTTAATGGCCCTACCAGATCGGGATTGTCAGATGAAAGATATACTCTTGCATAATTATTTGCCGAAGTATTGAACGACAATTTGACCCATAGGGCCCATTCGGTTTGTTCAATCCGTTGGCTGGCCGTCACCAGCACGGAGGTGTCCGCTCCCGAAGCAACAAGATGAAGCTGCCCGGTCGCATTGATTTCGAAATCTCCTGTATCTCCTTCCCAGGCTGGATTCTGCTTGAAATCGCCATCAGAAAAATCATCAGTGAACTGGGCCCGGGAAGTAAAAGAAAAGACCAACAGTACCAGAAAGGGAAAATATTTTTGCATGTTTTTTTTTATCCCTTAATCGGAGAAAATCGAAAAAGTAATACATCAGATTAAAATTTCTTCAGCTACCTTTGTCCATTAAAAAACCATCCCGGGAATTATGAAAATAGCAGTTGTAGGAGCCACCGGCCTGGTAGGGCGTGAAATGCTGACAGTTCTTGCAGAAAGAAACCTGGGTGCTTTCCGGTTACTTCCTGTTGCCTCTCCCGGATCTTCCGGAAAAACGCTGCTATTCAAAGATGAGGAACATAGTATCCTGTCAAACGAACAGGCAGTACAAGAAAAACCGGAGATTGTTATCTTTTCTGCTGGGGCTCAGGTCTCACTTGAATGGGCACCCCGCTATGTTGATGCCGGGGGAACTGTGATCGACAACTCTTCGGCCTGGCGGATGAACAACGAAGTGCCGCTTATTGTTCCTGAAATCAATGGAAATATCCTGACAAAGAAAGATAAAATCATTGCAAACCCTAATTGTTCCACCATTGGGGTTGTTGTTGCCCTTGCTCCGCTTCACCGGAAATATCAGATCAGGCGAATTGTGATCTCAACGTATCAGTCGGTGACCGGGTCCGGTATCAGGGCGGTGAGACAGCTTGAAAATGAACGGGCGGGAATTCTGGGTGAGATGGCATACCCTCACCCCATCGACCTGAATCTCTTTCCCCATGGAGGTTATTTTCTTCCAGACGGATATACATCCGAAGAGATAAAACTGGTGAACGAAACCCGGAAAATACTTGCTGCTCCTTCGTTGCAGATTACCGGGACGGTTGTTCGGGTGCCGGTGATGGGTGGACATTCTGCCGCCATCAATGTTGAATTTGAAACCCCGGCCGATCCTGCAGAGGTGAGGTTGCTGCTTTCAAAATCAGAAGGCGTTGTCGTTTTGGACGATCCTGAAAAAAACGTTTATCCTATGCCACTTTACGCTCGCGGGAAAGATGAAGTCTTCGTGGGACGAATCCGCAAAGATGAGTCAATGCCCAATACCCTTAACCTCTTTGTTGTCACGGACAACCTTCGGAAAGGGGCAGCTACCAATGCCATTCAGATCGCACAATACCTTCTGGTACATGATCTGCTTATAAAACGTGAAGAGTAACTCATCACGCCTCAGCGAAATCCTGCTATATAATTTTCACCCCTATTGATAAATATCAAGAATCGATTGAGAAATATTCTTTATTTTTATGATCTAATTCTATTTATTTTTACATTTGTCTGTTAATTATTCTGATATATACCCAAATAATTATTAATGGCGAGGTTTATTCAGTCACATAATTGCACGGAATGTAAGTGCAGAAACTCAATCTTTGATGCTCTTTCCAATGATGAGCTGGAACTTATCAACAACAACCGTTATGAAGTGAGTTTCAAGGCTGGCGAAATCATGTTCAAGCAGGGAACCCCGTCACCTCATTTTCTTTGCCTGACCACCGGGATGGCCAAGCTTTATATTGAAGGACATGGAAAGAACCTGATTCTTTCACTAGTGAAACCAATTGAATATATTTTCGGCCCCGGAACCTACGTTGATAACCGTCATCACTATTCAGCCTCGGCAGTTGAAGATTCAACCGCATGTTTGGTTGATGTAAATATTTTTAAACAGATCATTCGGAGTAATCCGAATTTTGCGGATGAATTCATCCGGTCTATAAGCCTGATGACAATTTTTAATTTTGACCAGTTTATCAGCCTTACCCAAAAACAGATGAACGGCCGCATCGCAGATGCCTTGTTTTACCTTTCCGAAAAAATATATGGAAGCAATCCGTTTGAATTGACCATTTCACGCCAGGATCTGGCTGACATTTCGGGCATGTCAAAAGAAAGCGCAATCCGCATCCTTAAAGAGTTTAAAGATGAGGGAATCCTCAGTGCAAACGGAAATGTATTGCATATTCTGAATCCCCAGCAGCTGAAGAAAATCAGTGAAACAGGGTGATTTTCAAGTTAATTAAACTCCTTCCTGTTATTTTTCAATAGTTTTCTATTCTTTTTTTCACCTTATTCATTGATATATATCAACGATTGATTGATTTTTGTCGTTAATGGTTTAACAAATCTCAACATACAAATATATATATCTCATTATCTAATTGGGTAGTCGTTTTTCTAACTATGGTATATTTGTTTCCTGTTTTAATTCGCAAAAACCATAAACCATATTGTGAAATTATTAACCAAAACCAAACCTGATATGAAGAGAATTACTAATCTGTTCCTGACAGCCGGACTGTTCGTTGCTGCTGCAGGATTTGTATTTACAAGTTGTACGAAGGAGGGGCCGCAGGGTACTGCCGGAACCAACGGAAAAAACGGCGTTGACGCAAATGAAACCTGCAAGCAGTGTCATGCACCATCAATGGTTGACAGGGTAGCGGTTGAATTTCAGATGTCGAAACACAGTTATGGTGTAGCCGAATTCGAAGAAGCCGGAAACGGTGCCTGTACCTCCTGCCATTCCGAAAAAGGGTTTATTTACGTTTGCCAGAACAATGTTCCTGCAACATTTTCGCTTGTGAACGGTAAATATGTAAATAATTATACTCCGGACGCCGCAAACCAGTTTGGGGCAATCGGCTGCTGGACCTGCCACAGCAGTTTACATACAACATATGGCATTGCAGATTTGGCCTTCACGACCACATCCCCGGTTTCCATGACCATGTATGCCGGCCTAAAGGAGATCAACATTCCTTCTGATAGTGGTGTTGGTAACCTTTGTGCAAAATGTCACCAGCCTCGTCCGGTTACCTGTGGTTACGATCCTGCAGGCAGGGTTCTCAATTATGACTCCCTGGTTAGTCATCCAGATGTGGTTGCTTATGACAGCGCCCTCGGTAATGGCAATCATGGTGTAAAACCCTCCTACAGACTTGGTGTCCACTACGGCACCGTCGGAGCTATCTTTGCCGGTGTTGGCGGTATTGAACTCGCACCCCCCGGTGGCGTTTCCTATAGTAATTCCAAGCATACTACAGTGGCTGCTTGTCCCGACTGTCATATGGCAAGCCCGATGACAGGTATCGCTGGTGGGCACTCTTTCAGCGTAAGGAATTCAAAGGAAACCCCATTGACCTCTTCTACGACATTTAACTTTAACGGTTGTAATGCTGATTCTACCTGTCACGCCAAAGAACCGATTACAGCAACCTCTACTTACTGGGCTACCAAAAGGGCAGGTGTGAAGTTGTTGCTTGATCAGCTGGCCGACAAAATAAACGGACTCGGAATGGGTCATAACATCCTTCATGCTGATGCAACATCAGCAAACCTCTGGGCCGGTATAACCACTGGCAACTGGGATGGATATCTTGATTTTTACGATGCATCCGCAAATCCCACTGGATACTGGAAATTGACATCAACTCCGAAATTCCCCACACTCACCAATGCCCAGCTGGGTGCTATCATCAACTTTCAGCTCTGCCTGAGAGAATACAGCCTTGGCATTCACAACAACTCTTACACTACAGCGCTGTTAACTAACTCTATTAAATCATTGCCTTAATCATGGATTAGGCGTCAGGAAAAGGCTTCAGAAATTTTCTGAAGCCTTTTTTTCGACATTTATCACAATTTCTTTATCTTTACTTTCATAATTTCTATTTTCAATCATAAAAACAGTTCATCATGCAAAAGAAAATTTTCGGTGGGTTCGTCGTTTTCCTGATTGGGACGTTGATGTTAGCCTCCTGCGCAAAACACACAGTTACGATCCCAACAAACAATGTCGATACCACCAAGCAGGTCAGTTATAAGGATAACATTCAGCCGATCTTCACAGCAGGTTGTCTGGGTTCCCTTTGCCATTCAGGCAGTGTAGCACCCAATCTTACTACAGGAAATTCATACAATGCTCTTATGACCGGAGGTTTTGTTAAGACTGACGCCCCTGATCAGAGTGAAATTTACCTAGAAATGAAACCCGGTGGGGGAATGTCAACTCATTGCACTGCCGATGATGCAAACCTTGTTCTGTTATGGATCACGAAAGGTGCTAAAGACAATTAGTTTTGTCATTCTTGTTTCTTAACTTATTAGTAAAATGCATAAACCTATACCTGATTTTATGAAAAAAATTCTTTTTTGCCTGGTATTAGTATTTGCCGGCACTGGCATTGTTTTTGCTCAGGACTCTGTACCTGCTGAAACAACAAAACCCCTGGTGAAAGCTCCTTTTGAAAGCGGCTATTTTATTGATGATCAAACGGTGGCCCTGCCTCCGGCTCATACATTGCAAGCCGTTATCCAACACCGGTTTGGAACCATACAGAGCGGGTGGACGGATATTTATGGACTCTGGGGTGCTTCCAATATCCGTATCGGACTTGACTTTACCATCACTAAAAATGTCCTGATCGGTATCGGAACAACGAAGAATAAAAGGATCCAGGATATTCAGCTGAAATATACTTTTATTCACCAGCGCAAAGGTGGGTTCCCCTTTACCATGGGACTTTATGGTGACATGGGGATTAATTGCCTGAATAAATCCACTTTTGGCCCTGATTTTAAAGCGGTTGACCGCCTCTCTTATTTTGGCGAACTGATGATTGCGAAAAGGTTTTGCAAAGAATTTTCCATGCAGCTGGGCGTCGCATGGGTTCACTACAACATCGTGGACTCTTCATTATCAGTGACAAAACGGGAATCGCATGTTAACTCTATGTACAATGATAACCTGCAGATCACCGGGATCGGACGCCTGAAGGTTTCTCCACAAACTTCTATATTTGCCAGTTATTCCCAATGTGTTCTGACCTACCTGAACACAAAACCATGGCCAAACGCCGCCCTGGGGGTTGAAGTTTCAACGAGCACCCACGCATTCCAGATCTTTTTGTCTGCTGCACAGGGGATTGTCCCCCAGGAAGTGGCTTTTTATAACGAAAATAACCCCTATAACGGGATGATTTTGCTTGGATTCAACATTACCCGTTTATGGACATTCTAATTCACTGACATTTGTTTAACCTTAACACTCTGAAATCAATGAAAACAACACAGAAAGCGATTACCCTACTTGTGACGATGATTATCGCAGTAGTCTTTGTGATTGGGAATACCGTTAATGCCCAGCAGGCAAAAGCAAAGGCATGGCCTGTTCCCGACAAGAACAAAACGATGAAAGCAGCTGTAAACCTGAAAGATGCAGCAGTGATCAGCACCGGAAAAGAGCTTTGGGCAAAGAATTGCAAATCCTGCCACGGAGCCAAAGGGTTAGGCGATGGTCCAAAAGGAGCATCATTAAAAACCTTCCCGGGTGATTTCTCCAATGCAGCTTTCCAGGGTTCCACCGATGGCGAACTGTTCTTCAGAACAAATACCGGACGTGACGAAATGCCAGGATACGAGAAGAAAATCCCCGAAGCAAATGATCGTTGGGCACTCGTTGCCTTCATGCGTACATTGAAAAAATAATCAACTTTTAACCGGAAAATTGGGTGTTTTTAGAAAGCTGAAAACACCCAATTTATTTTACCAGATTATTCTTTCATCATTATTACCCGAAGTTTATTGTATGGTTAAAAAACTTAATTACCGGCCAGCCTGGGTTATTTTTATTCTGATCCTTTTTGCAGGGATTGTCTTCATCCTCAGTTATTCGGCCAATTCCAAAGCTGACCGCACCGAGGCGGCCATAGCCCTTAAAGAAAATAAACCTGAACAAAAGAAAGATTATTCCGAACATAAACACGCTACGGAAAATGAAAATTGTCTGAAATGTCACGGACAGTCAAAGTATTCTTATGAAAACAGCGAATCAAAGAAAAAGAATACAAAAAAAATGTATACCGAACTCATCATTAACCGGGAGGTCTTTTATGAATCCAATCACCGGGAGTTCAAGTGTATTGATTGCCATTCGGAAGATTATCAAACCTTCCCGCACCAGGGGAACCTCCGTATGGAAGCAAAGCCGAATTGTCTCGACTGCCACGGCGGGGATGAAAAATATGCAAAATTCCACTTCGAAAATATAGAAAAAGAATTCCAGGAAAGTGCCCACTCGGAAAAGCACAGTGAAGACTTTACCTGCTGGATGTGCCATAATCCTCATGCTTATAAGATCAATGCCCGTTCCAACGAAAACATCAAGAAAACAATTGCTTACGACAATGCCATTTGTCTGAATTGTCATGGAAATTTGTCCAATTATCAGTTATTGACTGATAAAGCCAATCCAAACCTCCTAACAAAGCATGACTGGCTTCCCAACCAGAAGTTGCATTTCCTATCCGTTCGTTGCGTGGAATGCCATACGAAAAAAATCAACGACAGCACACTTGTGGCACATAAGATCCTCCCAAAGAAAGAGGCTGTAAGAAATTGCGATCAGTGTCATTCTACCAATTCTGTTTTGCTTGCCTCTCTGTATAAATACAAGATCAAGGAAGTGCGAAGCACAAAAGGCTTTTTTAAAGGTGTGATCGTCAATGATTCCTATGTAATCGGGGCAAACAGGAATTATTACCTGAATGTTTTAAGTCTTATTATCGTTGGTTTCGTGATCCTTGGAATCATTATCCATGCAGTGATAAGAACATTGAACTGATTAATTTTATAACCATCCATGACAGAAGAAAAAATCTATTTGTACCCGGTCTGGGTAAGATTATGGCATCTTTTTAATGCTATACTTTGCCTGACCCTCATTATTACTGGGATCAGCATGCAGTTTTCCAATCCGAAATTCCCTCTGATCGCTTTTAATGTTTCTGTTTCGATTCATAATATTGTCGGGATCCTGCTGTGCCTGAATTATCTCATTTTCTTTCTGGGGAACCTTGGTACGCGCAACGGAAGGTATTACAAACTTATCTTTCCCGGCCTTTTCAGTCGCCTTATGGCCCAATTCAGGTATTACACCCGGGGATTGTTCAAAGGTGAACCCGCACCTTATCCGATAAATTCAGAGCGAAAATTCAATCCGCTTCAGCAGCTTACTTATGTCGGTTCAATGTATATACTGGTTCCTGTTATCATGGTCACCGGATGGGCTTTGATGTATCCGGAAGTGATTCCTTCCCGCTTTTTATGGACAAGCGGTCTGCACCTTACCGACCTTTTTCATATTTTGGCAGCTTTTATGGTTTCGTTGTTTATGTTTATTCATGTCTATTTCTGCACGATTGGAAAAACTCCGTTCAGCAATTTTAAGGGGATGATCAATGGATATCATGAAACACATTAATTTTTTCTAACATTAACTCTTCTTTAATTTAATGTCTGTGGAAGATACAAACGACAACAAAAAGAATTCCCGAAGGCAGTTTCTTAAAAATGGCCTTATAGCAGGTGCGGGAGTGGTTGCCGGCGGCAGCCTCCTTGCATCCTATGTTGATAAATCAGTACCGGCATCCGGGGAGAAAGTAAAAGTACTTACAACAGAAGGAGAACTGGTTGAGGTGGATAAAGCGCAGATTCATTCACCCAGGGTTTCCATTAAAGAATCCCATAACGGGATTCCGGGTAGAAAATTTGTGATGGTGATCGACCTTGCCAAATGCAAAAATGCCCGAAAATGTGTTGAGTCCTGTCAGAAAGGGCATCACCTTCCGAAGAGCCAGGAATTCATGAAGGTGTATCTTTTACAGGATTCTGAAAAATCGGCTCCGTACTGGTTTCCAAAGCCCTGTTTTCATTGTGATAATCCTCTTTGTGTCAGTGTTTGCCCGGTAGGTGCAACATTCAAAAGAAGTGATGGCATCGTTCTTATTGATAATGAAAGATGCATCGGGTGTAAGTTCTGTATGACCGGATGCCCTTATTCCACCCGCGTTTTTGCATGGAAAGATTATCCCGAATTTGCAGAAGACAAAGAACCTTACTCTCCGGAAGCCAGCAGCCCCGGGAAAGAAGGAACCGTTGCAAAGTGCGATTTTTGTCCTGACCTGGTCCGGATTGGGAAACTCCCTTATTGTGCGCAAAACTGTCCAATGGGAGTGATTTATTTTGGCGATATCGATGAGGATACTGTCACCAATGGGTCTGAAACACTCCGTTTTAGTGAACTTATCCGTGACCGCTCCGGTTACCGCTACCTGGAAGTACTTGGCACAAGGCCCAGTGTCTATTATCTGCCTCCTGTAGAACGACAATTCCCTGTCGAAAGAGGTTTCAACGATCTGGAAGAAAGTGTAAAGAACAGATTTAAAACGACACCCTACGGTAAGACCCACAAACTTTAACAATGGAAAATAAAGATACCAAGGAAAAATTGCTGCGGGAGTTTGCCCCCCAGCTTGAAAAAACAAGTTCCGCAACCCTGATCTGGATTTTGTTCCTTCTGGGAGTGATTGGTTGGGGTGTTTATGCGTTTATAACCCAGGTCACTCAGGGCCACATTGTTACAGGCATGCGCGACAATGTGGTTTGGGGAATCTATATTGTCAATTTTATTTTCTTTATGGGAATGAGTTATGCCGGGGCTATTGTCTCCGGAACATTGCATCTTTTCCGCACTGAATGGAGAAAACCAATCATCCGGATGGCTGAGTACCTGGCTATAATTTCCCTTTTGATTGGCCCGGGGTATATCTTACTTTGTATCGGACGTCTTGATCGGCTTTATTATCTTGCCCTTTTCGGCAGGATCCAATCACCCATCACCTGGGACGTGATCGCGATCTCAACGGATATTTTCGGGTGTCTCATCTTTTTATACCTCTCAATACTTCGGGATATCGCCAGCCTGAGGGATTTTTCAGAATTGAAAATTCCTGCCTGGAGAAAAAAAATATATTCCGTGCTGGCACTCGGATACACAGGAACACCCGAACAGGAGCAACGCCTCAGAAGGGCTACCGACATCATGGCTACGATGGTCATTGCCATTGCAATTATCGTTTATTCTGTTTTGGCCTGGATCTTCAGTGTAACGTTACAGCCGGGCTGGCACAGCACAATTTTTGGTCCTTATTTTGTGATTGCTGCTGTGTATTCAGGTACTGCAGTACTTATCATTGCCATGTGGGTCTTTCGGAAAGTTTATCACCTTGAATTGCACATTACCCGGAAGCATTTTGTTGCAATGGGTGTTGTAATGGTTGTTTTGGCCGCACTTTTTGGATATTTCACATTTAGCGACTACCTGACAAAATGGTATGGTTCGGAAAAAAATGACGAAAGCCTCATTAAGATCCTTTTTACGGAATATTATTGGCCATTTATTTTTTCAAACTACATTGGGGTATTAATACCATTGCTTGTGGTTGGAATCCCGAAACTGAGAACAATAACCAACATCTCACTTTCTGCTATTGTGGTTATCGTCGCCCTCTGGTTCAACCGCTACCTGATTGTAATACCAACCCTTGAGTCTCCTTATCTTCCAATCCAGGACTCAAGACCCGAATGGGCAAATTACTCAGGAACTTGGGTTGAGTTTGCACTTATGGCGGCCGGGGTTGCACTTTTCTGCCTGCTGTACACTCTTGCGTCAAAGTTTGTGCCGGTCATGAATGTTTCTGAGATGTCAGAGACACCCAAAACAGAATCCCCGCAAATTTTCAAAGCAGAAGAATCTTTGTTGTAACAACCCTTTTATTTTCAACAATATGCGAACTGAAAACAAAATCAAAGTCATCCTTTTCTTCCTGCTTTGCTCTTGCAATCTCGTTGCTTCTACACAAAACAAGAAGGACTCGGTTACAGATATCACCCCTTCCATAACCCTTTCCTACCTTAGTTCAAACGACACCATCATCCTGACCGCCAATATCTTCGACAGGAAAGAGCAGGGCACCTTTGCCATTAAAAATGCCGTAATCGATTTTTCTGCTTCAGGCGATAAAGAAACAAAATTCCTGGGGCAGGCCATTGCGGATGACGAAGGGAATGCTATTCTGAAAGTTGGTTCTGCAAACGGATTGCCAAAGGATAAAGATGGAAAAACGACATATTCTGCTAAGTTTGCCGGAAAGGGGAAATTCATGCCTGCCGCGGAATCCTTTAGCGCTAAAGCCGGCCGGATTATCGTTAATTTTTCGAAGCAGGATTCGTTAAGCTTTATCATCGTCACGGCCACACAGATTGACAGCAAGGGAACAATCATCCCCATTCAGAAGCAAAAAGCCATTGTTTATGTGCCCCGGCTGTTCAACCTCCTGAAAATCGGGGAAACCGAACTCGATGAAACGGGTACCGGAAAAGTAGAATATCCCGGGAAACTTGTTGGCGATTCTCTGGGAAATATTACAGTTATTGCGAGAATTGAGGAGAACGATTTATTTGGTAATTTGCAGGGCCGGTCTTCTATTTCCTGGGGAATTCCAAAACAATATTATCTGGCAGAAAAACCAACCCGGGAATTATGGACCCCAATTGCCCCGATATGGATGATTATTACGCTGGTCATTATGCTTACTGGAGTTTGGGCGCATTATATCTATGCAGTCGTGCAGTTGGTTAAAATTAAACAGTTAAGTAAAAAAAATCAGAATAACCAGCTTTGAAATAATCCAGTCACCCGTATTTTTTTTCGAAATTTTCATTGCCTAAATTTCCCTTCACTATGAAAATGCCAAAATCTGTTTCCAACTGGATAAGCATTATTGGAGCCATTTTTGCCATCAACAGTCTTATCCTGATTATCATTCTTTTTGTTGAGTCGCTGTTAACAAGCCACGATAATCCATACAACGGCATGTTCACCTATATAATCCTGCCCACCATCATGGTGATCGGATTAATTCTGATTCCTATCGGAATGTTTATCAAGCGGCGGAAGAAAAGTAAAGAGGGTGAGCCAAAATGGCCAATATTGGATATGAACAGCAGCAGGCAGCGTCATCGTTTATTATTGTTTTCAATCTTTACATTTCTTTTTCTGATTGTATCTGCAGTTGGAAGCTATGAGGCATTTAATTTTACCGAATCCGTCCCTTTTTGCGGCAAGCTATGTCACAATGTGATGGAACCTGAATATGTCACCTACCTTCATTCACCCCATGCTCGCGTTGCGTGTGTGGAATGTCATGTGGGAGAAGGTGCAGATTGGTATGTAAAATCAAAACTATCAGGCCTTTATCAGGTTTATTCTGTAATCTTTCATAAGTTTAGCCGCCCCATATCGACCCCGATAAAAAATCTGCGTCCTGCACGTGAAACCTGTGAACGCTGTCATTGGCCTGAAAAATTCTATACTCCCAAGCTGGATAACAGGAGAACCTATCTCACGGATAGTCTGAATACTGAATGGGATTATTCCCTTCTGATGAAGATCAGCCCGAACTTCAATACAAGTGGCCTTGCAGGAGGAATTCACTGGCATATTAACAAAGATATGCGGATTGAATATGTTGCTTCTACAAATGAAAGGGAATCCATTCCCTGGGTGAAATTTACCAATCTGAAAACCGGTGATGTACAAATCTTCCAGGATACGGAAAACATGCTGACACAAAAGGCCCTTGATACACTTGAGCACAGAATTATGGATTGCATGGACTGTCATAACCGGCCATCTCATTCCTATAAATCAGCCCCCGTGTTTGTTGACGAGGGAATCATGAAGGGAGAAATACCTGTAGAACTGCCTTTCATCAAAAAAGTTGCAATGGATGTCCTCAAGGGGCCATTTACAGATAAAGATTCCTCATTTCGGTACATCAGGGACAGTATCTATAGTTTTTATAAAATAAAGTTTCCTAAAATCTATTCCGGTAAAAAAACTCTTATCGACAAAGCGATAGCGGGTATTGAGAACGAATTTTCATTAAATGTTTTCCCATACATGCGTGCGACTTCCAACAAATACCTGAACCACATAGGCCATCTTGAGTCCGATGGTTGTTTTCGTTGTCATTCAAACCGGCATAAGTCAGAAAAGGGAAAGGTTATCTCTAAAGACTGCAACTGGTGCCATTCATTCGTTTCCCAGGGACCATCAAACAACAGACAGTACACTTCTTTTGACAAGACGATGGAGTTTATGCATCCGGTTGATATAAAAAACAACTGGAAAACATACTTCTGTACCGAATGCCACCGGAGCCTTTATCCATAATTGTTCTAAATTAATTCTCCCGGCAATCACACATACCTTCAAATTTGTGTAGCTTTGCCAGATGAAAACAAAAAAAATTCCCCTGAGGGCAAGAAAGGCTCTTGCTGAAGGAAATATCAGCCTTGCCAATACGCTATTAGGAGAACTTTATTCGTTGAAGGGAACTGTTATAGAGGGGCGGCAGATGGGGCGGGTGCTTGGGTTCCCAACGGCAAATCTTAGATTGAATCAACGCTCACCTCTATTTCTCGCGAACGGTGTTTATGCTGTGAGAATACAACACGATTCTGTTTTCTATAATGGAATGGCCAACATAGGAATACGCCCGACTTTTGAACAACATGAATTGACAATTGAGGTCAACCTTTTTGATTTTTCTGATACTATTTATGGACAAATTTTAACCCTTTTCTTTGTTGATAAAATCAGGGATGAGATGAAATTTGCCAATTTGGAAGCCCTAAAACAACAAATTTCCCTGGATAAAAAAATGATTCAGGAATTATTGACCTGAAGGAACCAGACGAATCCCGACGCCAAGTAACGAATTTATCTGGAGCCGGGGGACAAGGGCTTCGATTTCTATTCGTAAAATCCCCTTTTTCTCCATCCGGATCCCTTTCTTCAGCAGAATTGAAGCAGTGCAGGAATCCTGGTTGCATGTGCTGGTAAATCCACCTGTTTTGTTCTTTAATAAAAACTTGTACTCTTTTATCCTTTCCTCTCCGGAGGGGGTTGTCATGACCATATTAAACTCCAGATTATCAAATTCATACTCCTGTGTGTGATTGGCAAAAAATGAAATATCATAGGGCTTCTCAATATCCAGAATGGGGATGTCAAACTTTATAATTTCAAACCGGTTCCATGTCCTGTCCTGAAACTTATGATAGCTGACAATTTCATGGCTTCTGTTACATCCAGAAAAAAGAATAAGAAGCAAGACAACGCAATAGTATTTGTTCCTGTTCATTGTGGATTCTAGTTATTATTGTTTTTGTTCCAGGGCCGCCTGAAACTACTTGTTTTTATTACCCAGCATCTTCCTAATAATTCGTTTCCAGGGATTGGAACGTTAAAACAAATGTTGTCCCGGATCCTTCTTCAGATGTAAAGCTGATCACTCCTCCAAGCCCCTGAATAATGCTTTTCACAATGGCAAGGCCCATGCCCATCCCCCCTGATTTTGTAGTAAAATTAGGTTGAAATATCTTGTCTGATAATTCCGCTGAAATTCCCCTGCCACTATCTGATATTTTTATTTCAATTTTGTTTCCCGATGATTCAAGTTCAATTCTAATTATGCCGTCTTCATTATTTCCAATTGCCTGAATTGCATTGTTGATCAGGTTGGTGAACACCCTCAACAACTGTTTCCGGTCGCCCAGGATTTTGTGTTGAATCCTGCTATCAAAATGAAATTCAAACCTGATCCCGGAACTATCCTGGTAGAGTGTTTTTATGTTCTCCAGGATTTCGTTGATATCAAGATTTTCTGGTTGAGTAACCGGCATCTGTGCAAAGTCTGAAAATTCGGAGGCTATGGCAGATAAATTTTCTATTTGTACTGTCATGGTTTCTGTAAACTTTTTCAGCCTATCATCCCAATCTTTGGCTCCGTCTTTCCAGGATTTTTCGAGGTGTTGCACGCTTAACTTCATTGGAGTTAGCGGGTTTTTAATCTCATGTGCTACTTGTCTTGCCATTTCCCGCCATGCCATTTCGCGTTCAGACTTTGCAAGTAAATCAGCGCTCTTAACCAGTTCATCAATCATCCGGTTGTATTCATCCACCAGTTGACCGATTTCGTCTCTTCGTTTCCATTCTATCTTTTCGTTGAATTTCCCATAGGATAACTGGCTTATAAGTGATGCCAGTATTCTTAACGGACGGCTGATGTAATCAGAAACTACCAGGGCGAGAAATATCCCTACAATAATTAAAAACACGTAGACATTGATAAAAGCAACCAGAAACGAAGAAATTTCCTTTTTCAGGTCATCCTGCCGTGCAAAATAAGGCAGGTTAAGGTATGCCAGTAGCTGGTTTCTCTCATTAAAGAATGGTATATAGGCAGAATAGTAACCATTCTCCCCTATTTTTTCTTTGTGAAAGTAGTATGAGTGGTGAAAGTAATTCAGTTGCAAGAAAGCTTCCCGGTTCATTAATTCCGAAGATAATCCCTCTTCGAAAATCTCCGGCCGTGAGGTTGCAATCAGCCTTGCCTGTGGGCTGTAAAGATTGACATCGGCAAAAAAGACATTTGAAAATTCAGTAAGCATCTCATTGAGTCCCTCTTTTCCCAGATCCGAAAAATCAGAGGAATTTCCTATTTTATGTTGAAGCTCAACCAGCAATGAATGTGTTCTTTCATTCAGGTTTTCACGGTTTTTTTCAGTGTTTAGGTTGATTATATAATAAATTATCAGTCCCCCTGTGATAAGCAGCGAAAATGCCAATATCCCCGACATTGATAACTGCAAGCGGTCGCCGAGTCTTAAAAAGGAAATTTTCACGATGCCCTGAAATCGTATGATCAAGAAGAAGAGGATAGAAAAAACAGCGAAAAAGAAAAAAAGATAAGAAAATGGAGCAATCCTGTCGAGAAGAGTGCTTTCTTTTTGACTGATAATAAGGACATTGCTTTTATCAATTGGATAACAATAATGGCTGTTTCCTCCGATGGAATAATAATGAGCCAGAGTATGATGCTGATCTACAGCATGGTCTAGCTCTAGGCTGTATTGAATGGACCCAACACGGTGGATCAGTTTCCCATTCCTGTAATATGCATAGGAGTAGTTAGAAAGATCTGGAATCTGCCCTTCCTTTTTATCAATAAGTAGTTCTGGATATCCTATATCTCTGAAAATCAATTTAGAACTGATTTCAATATATGCATTAAGAGCAGATAATGGTTTCACCTGGTTGGAAAAAACCGGGATCACGGCAAGGTAATTTTTGTACCCATAGCCGTAGTCCAGAAAGTAAAGATGTTTACTCGGTGTCGTTTTCCCAAATTCATTAATAATGTTTTCAAAATATGTGTTGCAATTAATAAGGTAGTTATGAGGTTGTACGCGTAACGTTTTTTGTTCTGAACAGAGTGTTACCTGAAACGTGTAGTTATTCCAATAACCCTTAAAATATTTATGTTGAAGATATTGCTCCAGGCTATCTTCAAGTTCTTCCGTATTGCTTACGGTGTTGTCAGTAATAATCGTTCGCATTATGGAATCCTGAAGAACTTGATCTTCCGTTTTAGAGAACATCAGTTCTGCCATTGCATCACGGGCAGTTCCCAGTTTTAATGCGAGTAGTTTTCGTTTTTCTTTTTCAATAGAATCATTGAAATGATTCAGGATAATTGTTCCTGTTATGGCAAAGAAAATAAGATAGAGCACAATTCTTGGCAGGGAAGTGTCGGAGATTTTATTTCTTTTGTCCTCCTTTTTATTTCTGATCCCGGTAAGATGAAAAGAAGACTGGAACAACCGGATGGCTATCAGAAAGTATGAAAGGAATACAGCAGAAATAATGAAACAGCCAACGATGCTGGAAAGATTCAGGCTTGATATATCCTGAAGGTTTAGGGGGATTGTCGAATTGACAACGAGATTATGAAGAATGTAAAGGATTCCGTAAAATCCCGCAAAGTTCAGAAATAACAGAGCTGTTGCCACGGATATCCTGACTGTTTTTATCCGTTTTTGAGTCTTAACAAACCCTGGAAAATGCCTGAAGAAAACATAAGAGGCAAATAGAAGCAGGATGCTGTTTACCAGAAAATCGCCAAGTGAGGGAAGTAACAGGGAAGAGGAGAAAGACCCGGGTCCAAAAATTTTTGATTCATACAAAACCCTGGGAAGGTGAAAATAGAACTGAAAAAAACGGAGGAGGAGGAGGTCGCTAATAAAACTTAAAAGAAAAAGTTGTTTTGATGGAAAAATGTATTCGATCTCACAGTATAATTTATAGAGTGAGACCAGGAATAAAACGAACCCCGCAAGATAAAGAAGGAAAAGGATGAATTCTTGTGATTGTGTAAGATCCGGGGAGGGTGGGATCTTCAGACAAAATAAAAAACTGCCATTCGTGGTTTGAACCGAATTCTGTCCCTGACGGGTTTCAATGTCTGTGCCTTCAGGCACGCTGAACTCCTTTTCAAAATTATTTTTAAGGTATTCATTTTCAAAAACATATTGATGCTTGATAAGAATTTGTCCTATATAGGTTTTTAAACGGTCTTTTTTACAGACAACCTCATACCATCCATTTTTTTGTTTTTCGAAATAGCCTGTGTCCTTCCTGGATTTTTCTTGTAATTTCTCCGGGCAGGATACTGAATTAGATGACCAAAACACCAATGAGTCGTTCTGATACCCAAACAAAAGAATTCCCTCTTTTTTGTACAACTCCTTAAATTCATTTTCCAGCAGGGCCCCCGGGAAGTCATTCTTTTGAAATGAAACATTTTTCAATTTTTTAAAGGCCGCACTCAGGGTTTCTTCTTTTTGGTGAAGAAGACGGTTAAATTTTTTTGTAACATATTCCGGGTGTTGCTGCATTGAAAAAGCTCCACGGAGGATCACTGCCAGAAAAAGCAGAAACATTCCGGCAAAAAAATTTCCGAAAATTTTTTTCTTATTGATTTCTTTAAAAAGAATCATTCTTTTTTTTAAAAATCATCCAAAAAACAGCCCCTTTATCTTGCTTATAAAGCACGATCTTCCGGAATTCGGCCAATCCTTCCATAAGACACCCATCGTGCGTTATAAGTGATTATTGTAGCCATTTCCCCCTCTTCATCACATAGATCAGGCTCGAATAATTATTATTGCTCTTATTTGCAAAACTATTTGACCGGACCCCGTTAACAAATGCCCTGAAAAAATTTTGTTTCCCTCTTGAATATTTTTCACTCAGCAAAGAAATGTAAAATGCATCAAGCTTCATTGGGATAATTTCGTCAATAATTAATTTGTGTTTTTGGGCAAGTGTTTTCATTGTTTCCTGCGAAAAATGATAAAGGTGCCTTGGAAGATCATAAGCCGCCCAGAATTTTCCATAATAACGGGCGTCCCATGAATCACAGTTTGGAACTGCAATGATGAGTGTTCCGTCGTGTTTCATAATATCCAAGATTATATCAATTCTTTCATGAAGTGGATGAATGTGTTCCAAAACATGCCACATTGTGATAACGTCAAATTGCTGGGGGACCATCTGATCCAAATAACCCTCGGCCTCTACATTTAATTTATATTCCAGCTGAGCGAAGGATCTTGGTTTTTCACCGGGTTCGATTCCTGTAACCTTGAATCCTTTCTTTTCACAAAAGAATAAAAATTCGCCCGTACCACACCCTACGTCCAATAACTTCTTTCCCCTTGCATGTTTTTTAACCAGATTATATTTTCTCTCAATGGAAATTTTGCGTAATCGTTTGTAAAGAAAATTTAAACTGTTTTTTTTCCCTGTATCATGCGAAACGTACTCCGGAGACTCGTAATATTTTCCGATCTCACCTGGTTCCGGACGGGGGTTGACAAATTTCATTCCGCAACTGCTGCAGGACACAATCGTGTATTCTTCCTGTGTCAAAAAGAAATCATTACTCTGCAGAAATGGAATAAAATTTATTTCTCCGCATAAAGGGCAAGATGTAAGCTTTTCCATTTTTATTTGGTTCGTTTCACGTGGAACAATTTTATCTGCCAAGATAAACAATTAATACGGAAATGTCGGCAGGTGAAACCCCACTGATCCTGGAGGCTTGCCCAATCGTTTCCGGACGGACCCTTGAAAGTTTTTCACGTGCCTCCATTGAAAGGGAATTCAGGGCCTGATAATTAAAGTCAATTCGAAGCGGAATATCTTCGAACTTTGAGAGTTTATCTACAATTTCCTGTTCTTTCTGGATGTAGTTCTCATATTTCACAAGGATCTCAGCTTCTTCTAATTCTTCCTCTGAAAAAAGTTCTGATTCCTTAAACTTCGAGAAAGTGTTACTTCCATTCAGGAGATCAAAAATGCTGACCTGGGGTCTTAATAACAGTGCGGCTAATTTTGCGCGTTGAGAAATGATCTGGGTTTCGTTTTGCTGGAGAATGTCATTGATCTCTTCAGGAAAAATATTTTCTTTATTTAGGAACTCTATTATTTTAATTACATTCTCCGATTTGATTTTCTCTTTTTCCATTCGTTCTTTTGATGCCAGGCCCAATTTATAGGATAGCGCTGTTAATCTTTTATCGGCATTGTCCTGCCGGAGTAACAAGCGATATTCGGCGCGTGATGTAAACATTCGGTAAGGTTCGTCGGTCCCTTTTGTTATCAGATCATCTATTAATACACCAATGTAGGCTTGCGACCTCGTAAGGATAAACGGCGGTTGTTTTCTGATCTTAAGATGTGCATTTATCCCTGCCATTAAACCCTGTGCAGCAGCTTCTTCATAACCTGTTGTTCCGTTTATCTGACCTGCAAAAAACAAGTTTTCAACAATTTTTGTCTCAAGGTTGAGCCTTAACTGATAGGGTGGAAAGTAATCATATTCGATTGCATATCCAGGGCGGAAGAATTTTACATTTTCAAACCCTGAAACCTTTTTGAGGGCTTCAAACTGTATCTCTTCCGGTAATGAAGAAGAAAATCCGTTGACATAATATTCAACCGTATTCCACCCCTCTGGCTCAACAAAAAGCTGATGCCTGTCCTTGGTCGAAAATCGTTCAATTTTATCTTCAATGGATGGGCAATACCTTGGACCCCTTCCGGATATCCTGCCCGAGAACAAAGGAGATCTGTCAAACCCTTTACGCAGGATAGTATGAACCTCAAGATTCGTATAGGCTAGAAAACAACTTCTTTGTTCAGATAAGGCGGGTGCTGCTGTAAATGAAAATTTTCCGGGGATCTGATCGCCCTTTTGTTCTTCCATCTTTGAAAAATCAAGGGATCTTCCATCTACACGAACCGGGGTTCCTGTTTTCATTCTTCTTGATTCGAATCCAAGCTTCTCGAGGTTACTTGTCAGACCTACTGAAGCATTTTCTCCGATCCTTCCTCCACCAAAGCTTTTTTCCCCAATATGAATTATCCCGTTGAGAAATGTTCCGTTTGAGAGAATAACAGATTCAGCAATGAATTCCAGCCCCATTCCTGTTCTAACACCAACAGCTTTTCCCTCTTCGACTAATACCTCATGAACCATATCCTGCCAAAAATCAACTCCTTCTATTTTCTCAAGCAGAGATCTCCATTCCTCAGAAAAACGGGTACGGTCATTTTGTGAACGGGGACTCCACATGGCTGGACCCTTTGACTTATTCAGCATCCTGAACTGAATCATCGTACGGTCAGATACAATTCCGGTATATCCGCCTAATGCATCAATTTCGCGTACTATCTGTCCTTTGGCTATTCCACCTATGGAGGGATTGCATGACATCTGTGCCATGTTCATCATGTTCATTGTGATCAGCAAGACTTTTGATCCCAGGTTTGCAGCAGCTGCTGCCGCCTCACATCCTGCATGCCCTGCACCAACAACAATGACATCATATTTTGGAAAGTCGTACATGTTCCACGTGAAACATTTGTTCTTTAATGTGGCTGCAAAGATACGAAATGCTCAGGAAGCCTGATATTTCCGGCCAATTAAGATCAATAAAGCCTTATAAATTGGGAAGGATAAGAACATTTAATCCGACGCGAAAAAACATCTGTATTTGACTGATATTTAACGTATTGAATTGTTGTTGAAAACCAAGAAGAGGGCGGGATCAGAACAGTGCCAGGTAGTAATCTTCACGATCGGTCATGATCACTTTCTCCTTCTTCCTATGATCAGAATATCCGATGAGGTGAAGGACCCCATGAACCATTACTCTTTTTACCTCTTTCTCGAAATCCTGTCCGAATTCCGTTGCATTTTCCCTGACCCGATCAATGCTTATAAAAATGTCACCGGAAACCATTTTGTCGTTTTCCTGATATGGGAAGGTCAGGATATCCGTAAGAGTTTCGTGGTCCAGATAGTTTTTGTTCAGCACAAGAAGCACCTCGTCACTGCAAAAGATGATGTTAATATAAGACAGGTTTTTGTTTTCTTCCCGGATGACATCCTCCAGCCATTTCCGGATGCCGGGTTTGTTTTTCAGGGTGAACTTTATACCCTCATTGAAAAAACGGATCAGGAAGCCCACAATAGAATAATTACGCCAGCGATTTTTGTTTGTTGAAATAGCGGTGGATCTGTGATATCCTGTTAAGGGTTGTCTCCTGGTTTATGCTTGAAATAAAGAAAATAATTTCAACAACATTACCCTTGGCGTTATAAGAAACCCGGTCTGCAAGTGACCGGATCAGGAAAATCCCTCTTCCGACGATTTCAGCCACCTTTTCATCAGCCTCAAGGGGATTCGGAACATTTCTGAAATCAAAACCATCGCCCTGATCTTTTACCGTGAAACAGAGTCCGTTAGGAACGCTTTTAAAAGAAAGCCTTACCACTTTTTCCGGGTTGTTTTTATTCCCGTGAATCATTGCGTTTTTTACCGCTTCGAGGACCGCCATCAGGATGTTGCCATAATAAGAATTTGTAATGTAATAGGCTTCACAGATATCGTCAACGAAATTTTCAACCTTTGTCAGTCCCTCTGTACTACAGGGAATCCTGATTTCTTTAAAAATCCGGCTCATGGTACTATTCAAATTTTAGAAAATAACCGTTGATCTTGTTCTTATAATAATAATTATAAGCAGGCTGAACAGTTTTCAACAGGTCTGATGTAGCTACTTTTACAAAGTTATACTTAAAATTTGAAAAAAGGTTACTTATTTTCGGATTTTTTGCTTCGGTTGACTGTCTCTTTTCTTCTTCTCCTCTTTTTATTTCAGCTTTTTCTGATTCCAGCATGCGTGTCAGAATTTCCTGCTGACGGTCAAGTGTTTCCTGAAGGATCTTCTTATTGACCAGTTCTTTCTGTGTTTCTTCCATTTTTTTCATCATATCATTCATGGAGCCACCGTCTTTCAAACCTTCTTCATTCATCTGGTCGGCATATTTACCCATTTCATTTCGGAGGGCTTCTTGCTGGGCTGCCAGTTTAGCAAGTTTTTCGCTCATTCCCTTCTGTCCGGTACTTCCTGATTTTTGCTGGCCGGCTTTCATGGACTCCATTTCCTTTTTTAATCCCTGCATCTGCTTATTGATCGATTCCTGCATACCCCGCATGGATTTCATTGACATTTTTTTCCCTTTTCCACCAGGTTTACTACAACTCCCTGACCCCGATTTTGCACTTGGATTGTTCATGTTCGCCTCCATCTGCTTCATCACTTCCGACAACATCAGGGCCAGGTTATTAACTGAAGTCATTACGAACTGTTGTTTCACAGCAGCGCCCGGGATATTCCGTTCGTTCAGGTTCTTTACAGCATCACTGTTATTTTTGTTGATTGACGATATTTCCCGCATAATGAAAGGCTTGATCATCAATTCCCTTTTGGCCAGCTGATTAAGAGAGTCCTCGACGGATCCCAGGTCATCCTTGAGGTTATTCTGGTCCTGGATAAGTTTCAAATATTTTGGGTCATTCTTATTGATGATCTTGGTGCGGTTCATCAGCTCTTCCTGGTCGAACGAGATTCTCACGAGGTTTTCAAGAATCTGCCGGAGCATTGCAAGGTTTTCTTCGTTTTGTGCAGACTCCATGCCATCTTGAGAAGCTTGTAGTTTTTCTGACATAGCACCCATCTTTTTTGCAGCACTTTTTTGCGACTTACTGGCTCCCTTCTTGTCATTCTTCTCGAGTGATTCCATCGAGTTGTTCATTTCGCCGTCTATATCCTTCTCTTCCTGGGTCAAGTCTGGCAAATCAGTTGGCTCCTGTAAGCCTTTGTTCTTTTCATTCAGTTCATCAAGTTTTTGCTTTGCCGCGTCAAATTCTTTATCGATTTTTTTTTGTTCTTCCTGAAGTTGATCTTTATCACTGTTTTTATCCAGGGTAGACTCAGATAGTTTGTCCTGTTTTTCTGATAACTCTTTCAGCTTGTCAATCGACTCGGTGAGTTTTTTATCAAATTCTGCCTGTTTCAGCAAGTCCAAATTCCTGTCGAGCTCTTTTTCAATGTCCTTGTTGCTCATTTTCAATTTTTCCAACATCTGTGTTACCTGGTTCTTGTCAATTTTATCAAGCATGTTTCTCAGTTCTTCAGCCAACTTTTTTGTTTCCTCACTCATCACTTCGTTAAAAAGTTCATCCAATTGGTTTTGCTTGTCTATAATTGACTGGTCTGTTTGCTTGTATTGCTCTTCCAGGTTGTTTTTTTGCTCGTACTGTTGCTGGATTTTTTCAAGATTTTCTTTTATTTGCTTCTGCTTATCCAGAAGATCCTGTATCTGTTTTTTATCCTGCCATGTGATTGTGTTCTTTTCCACCAGTTTTTTATTCAATTCGTCAATCTTTTTCTGAAGATCTTTTGCTTCTTTTGCCGAATTCTGAATGTTGGAAACGAGATCCCGCTCCTGTTGTGACGTAATTTTTTCTATTTCTTCTGTCGTTGGCGCCTTAAATTTCAATAATCCTGACCGTGCGCATTTCGGCCCATGTAAACCATCGTTATCGCAAACCTCAAAATAATAATCCAGTTCATCACCAGGGTTCTTCACCCATTCGTTCAGGTCAAGGGAATAATAGAATGTCTGCTGGTTCATCGACTTATTAAAAACCAGGGTTGTTGTCTTGTTTTCTTTTATGGAGGTATCCTTTCCGTTGATCAGTGAACAGTTGAACACAAGCCGGGAAAAACCATAATCATCCTTGATGATTCCCTGAAAGAATAATCTGGATGAGAGCCCAGAGTCCTTCTGCTGTTCAACCGTAATCATGGGATAACCATCGGGTATTACAGTTATTGAATAAGAAAGTGAATCCTGCTGTCGTTTAAAGGAATTGCCTGCCTGCATGGAATAGTAAGTGCTTTTAGAGAAAGCAGCAGAGTACGCAAACGCATTGCTTTCATTCTTATTCAGAAACCTTGTTTCATTTTCGAACCGAACCCGGATCTGATCTACGTCTTTGGTAAAAAACTTCCAGTTTACACGGGTACCTTCGGGAATGATCATGTCTCCTGTGTTTTCTATTATTTCATTTTTCCGGTTCAGGTATGGTGGATAGTTTAATTCTGTTTCGAAACTTAATATGGTGGGTTTTGGATACACCTTCAGCTCGAATTCTTCTGATCTGTATTTCCCGGTTGTCAGGCTGAATTTTTCTGATTTCTGAAGCGTTCTGAAGGTATAAGAAAAAAGTATCTTGCTGCTTTTGTTAAGTTTATAAGAAACACCATCATTCAGCATGAAAAGCTCATCCGGTAATTTATCACCCGTCACCTTGATATTCAGCGTATAATCTTCCTGCTGAAACGCTTCCAGGTTTTTGTTCAGGATCAGAATATGGAAGGGCATCTCTTCAACATATACTTTTGAATGGTGCAGGATCCTTTCTGACGGCTTTGTAAGCATGGAAGGGGCAATGAGCAGAATAAGCACAAAGACAAAAAGCGGTGGTAGCGTATATTTCAGAAATTTCCTGTTTTTTGAAAGATCGATGGCATGAATGAATGGAACCGGTCTCAGGTGTATGATCTTCTGGTCGATCCCTGCTTTCAGCAGCTCAATATTTTCCTCTTTATTCCCTGAAAGTTTTTTCAGTTGCAGTGTATTCAGAAGCTTGTCTTTAATCTCACTGAAATGTTTCCCTATGATTGTCGCTGCTTGTTCGTGGGAAATGATTTTCCCTATTTTCCCAATTTTCAACAAAGGGACTCCGACAAAACCAACAAGTGCAAAACCGTTCAGGAACAGGAACAAATAAAACAGGATGGACCTGGGGATAGTTCCAAAATGCCAGAAATACTCGAGGGTTACAAAAAGCAGGTAAGAAATAAAAAGGACCGCAAGGAATATCAATGATCCCCTGATAAGTTGGTTCCGGTAGTACTTTCTGATAAATTCATCAAGTTTGCGGATCAGTATCTGATAATTGTCCGTCATGCTATCTAGTTGTTCCGTAAAACGAAAATCCGCGCCTTTTTATTTTGGTGTAAAGGTACTTCATTCCTGTATAATCTCATTTGAATCCCCGTAAATTAACGCTATTTTTGCAGCCCTAAACCAACATCTCACGGGACCCATGGAACTCTATTTCTCTGACAGTAAACCAATCGGGCGTACAGCCAAAGAACTCCGGTTAAAACAAAAAGCAAAAGTTTTATGGATGACAGGATTATCGGGTTCCGGAAAGACCACCCTGGGGCTGGCACTTGAAAAGGAGCTTTACAGGCAGGGCTTTCTCGTGATGCTGCTTGACGGAGACCTTGTAAGGACGGGCATAAATAACAACCTGAGATTTTCTGTGGAAGACCGCAAAGAGAATATCCGGCGGATTGCAGAAATAAGTAAGCTCTTTGTAAATTGCGGTATTGTTACCATCAACTGTTTTATCAGTCCAACGGATGAGATCCGGACAATGGCAAAAAATATAATCGGGCAAGACGATTACCTTGAGGTCTTTATCGATGCACCTATTGAGGTCTGTGAAACCCGTGATGTAAAGGGTTTGTATGCAAAAGCCAGGAGGGGAGAGGTGCAAGAGTTCACCGGTATCAGTTCTCCTTTTGACATACCCCCTGACCCCGACCTGGTATTGAGAACCGACATTATGAGTATTGAAGAATCGGTTCAGCTCGCACTGGAATTCATTCTGCCAAAAATCACCTTACAGGAATAGTATATGGCTGAATTAAAAATACGGGTACGATTTGCCCCCAGTCCCACGGGGCCATTACATATCGGTGGCGTCAGGACCGCATTGTACAATTATCTGTTTGCCCGTAAGCTCGGCGGAAAGATGATCCTTCGCATTGAAGATACTGACCAGAACCGTTACGTCGACGGTGCCGAAAAATACATTACTGAATCTCTTGACTGGTGTGGAATCCAATTTGACGAAGACATTGTAAAAGGAGGGCCTTATGGTCCTTACCGGCAATCGGAACGGAAATCCATCTATCTTGATTATGCCAAAGAACTTGTTGATAAAGGGTATGCCTATTATGCTTTTGACACACCTGAAGAGCTGGATGAAATGCGCGAAAGGGGGAAAGACAAAGATGTTCACCTTTCACAATACGGTCCTTTCACTCGGCTGGGTTTGAAAAATTCACTCTCCTTACCGGCGGATGAAGTTCGGCAGCGCTTAGCATCGGGCGAAACTTATGTCATCAGGATCCGCATTCCGGAAAATGAAGAAATCCATGTGAACGACCTGATCCGCGGGGATGTTGTGGTACAGTCGTCGAGCCTGGATGATAAGGTTCTGTTTAAATCTGATGGTTGGCCAACCTATCATCTTGCCAATATCGTTGACGACCACCTGATGGAGATCTCTCATGTAATCCGGGGCGAAGAGTGGCTTCCATCCGCTCCCTTGCATGTTCTGCTTTACCGTTATTTTGGGTGGGGGGAATCCATGCCAAAATTTGCCCATCTTCCATTACTGCTCAAGCCTGACGGAAACGGGAAGCTAAGCAAAAGGGATGGCGACCGTCTGGGTTTTCCGGTATTTCCATTGCAGTGGACAGATCCTGTAACAAAAGATATCTCTTCCGGTTACCGCGAATCCGGCTACTTTCCGGAGGCATTTGTGAATATGCTGGCGTTTCTCGGTTGGAATCCCGGAAGTGAGCAGGAGTTGTTTACGATGGACGAACTCATCCATGAATTCTCACTGGACAGGGTTGGGAAACATGGTTCTAAGTTCGATCCCGAAAAAGCCCGCTGGTACAATCATCAGTACCTGGTAAAAAAGCCTGAATTTGAACTTGTCGGCTTTCTTAAGCGGGAACTTGAAAAGAGGGCACTCCATTTTGAAGATCGCTATGTTGCTAGTGTAATTCATTTAATAAAAGACCGTGCTAATCTAATCCCTGATCTGTGGAAAAATTCCTGGTTTTTCTTCGTTCCCCCCGAAACCTATGATGAACCGTTTGTTCTGAAAGTTTGGAGCCCTGTACCCGTTGTTTCGGGGCTACTTGTCTCTTTTCTCGAAGAGGTAAAACATGTTGTTGATTGGGAACATGATCCCCTTCATTCATTTATACAGGATTTCATTACAGGAAAAAATATTAAAATGGGTCAGCTCATGACCCCGTTGCGGCTGCTGATGGTGGGAAACAACCAGGGTCCCGGCATTATGGATATTGCGATTACCCTTGGAAGAGAAGAATTTCTGAAAAGAATTGAAACCGGTTTGAAAAAACTGCCCCGATAGTTCTGTAATTCCGTTTATTCTTACTTTTTCCCATACGGTTCCTCGTATTTTTCGGATTATTTTTGATAAAGGTTCATGAAAATTCAGGACTTCAAAAATGTTTTTTTGGTGTTTTGTTAATTATCTGACAAGTTGTTATACCTTTACTCCTGTTTTTAGCTACATACCGGATTTATCCGGCGGTATTTTGTTTTATTCTTTTTTATAAATTCAGAGTTTCTGAGGATGAGAGCAGTGAATTCGTTCATGTTGCTTTGTCTGTTGGGGATTATAATGTTGTCGGGCTGTAGCAAGGAAGACAAGATCTATATCCCGATAAGTTTTACAGACAAGGAAGGTAATTATTTCATTAAGATCGATACAGCCACAAACAATATCGAGGCCTATTCTAAAGCGACCATTTCGCAGGGCAGGCTGCGGGGTGTATTCAGTGACACCATCCGGTCGTCATTTTACCTGGCAGTAATCACTGATTCATACTGGAATAATCATTATCATCCAAAAGATACCGTTATTCTTCCCACACATTATTCCGGTAACACAATCTCGATTGAGACCCATATTGATCTTAGGGATTGCTCGTCTCCTTACCATTTCATCCTGCTTGGATTGCCGAAAAATGAACTGAAGTGCAGTTCGCACGGAATTCCAAGTGTCATGTTCACGGTTGATACCCATAACGAATAAAATAAACCAAAAAATCAATTTCGCTTTTTTTATCCGCTCAGTTTTTAAATGGAAGGCAACCCTTGCCTGCAAAAAATTTTTTTTAGGCATTGATCCTTTTATTTTTTTTTATACATTTGATACCCCGAATGGCCGCATTGGGGATATAGCTATAATTGTTATTCTACCTTTCTTTTTTTTGGATATGACAACTTTTTTTATACTAACCCCGTATTAAAAACTCAACATTTTTTCTGATGAAAACAATTTTATTATTCCTGTTTTATTGTGGTATCGGATTGATTCTGATTAATGGATGTTCAAAATCATCAGGGGTTTCTATTTCAGACAACTTCACCAATAAAGAGGGCGGGTTCTATATTCCGATCGATACAAATTCCAAAAGTTTTTATGCCTATTATTCGGTGCCAATCACACAGGGCCGGTTAAAGGGGATTTTTTATGATACGCTCCGCTCTTCCTTCCACCTGGCAATCATTTCCGAGCCATTTGGGGATTCCATTTATCACGAAAGAGATACTACGGTTTTTCCTGTACTTTATAAAAGCCATATTTTAAGTATAGAAACAACGATTGATCTGACAAACTTTAAACCGCCTTATCATTTTCTTCTATACGGACTTAAAACCTGCTTAAAGGAAAGTATCCACGGAAACCCTTGGGTTGTGTTAACGATTGATACTCATACCGATTAAAAGAACCCCAAGATACAATTCCAGGTAAATCATACGTTCATCCCACAAAACAATGACCCCCGTAAACAAAAGGTTTATGGGGTCCTCAGTGTGATTGATTTGCTGTCCGACCGGGTTCTCATATTCCCCTGCACTTGCTTTTCGCGTTTTCTTTGCATATTTTTGCAAGAACCGGTTAGTTTATTGCAAATATCTATTTGATCGTCCCTTCTTGTATGATCACTCCCGGTTCCTGTCCGAATCTTGGTTTTTAAGCCTTTGGTACATATATCAATTTTTCAAATAAATCATCTACCGGCTACTTTTTGAAACCTTAAAACCAGAACCCATGAAAAAGACAAAAACCCTGATCTTTATACTGACCATCCTTTTGCTGGTGGGCTTTACTTCACCCTATGACGGACCAGATCCTGCCTATTTTAAAGCTTTCGGCTATGGTTCCATCGCTGTATCTATCGGGGGCCGTCCTTCATTTGATAAATATGATCCGGCCCAGTTCGACTATCAGAACGGTATATTTTATGTGGCGTCGGGAGCTAGCCGGTTGGACCTGAGGGCCCTTTTACCGCAAGGCCAGACTTATGAATCGATGATGAATGCCCTGTTTAAGGCCAAGAGCAATTTGCTGAAAGATAAAAAAAAGGAAGCCATTTATTGGTATGCCTGGAGTTCCCATGAATATGATGGTACCCGGAAATATCCCGAATGGAAAAAGGGATCTCCGCATCCGGATTATCACGACAAGACCGTGTGGAGGACCCCTGTTAACTATGAACCAGCAAAAACCTGGATCTCCTCTGCCGCCTATTTTGAGGACGAGGATACCGATTTCAATACCGATGTTGTAAATACCTGGCTGAAATTGGCAAAACCCGGAATGCAATTATTTATCCTCAATACTGTCGGGTTTGAAAGATGGGTCAAGGAGGCAGCCTATTGGGATTACGGGCAGGGGAAAACAGTTACACCGCTGGAGTTTGTTATGTCGGAGGACCACTATGCCTATTGCATTCTCCAGATCAAATAAATTTAAATCGTGTCCGCAAATTTGAAAAATAACCTGAAAATATCCAATTTGTTTTAACATTGTTTTACCAAACCGATAATTAAAAAACCCAACTACTGGAAATTTCTGTAGTTGGGTTTTACTGTTGTTGTCCGACTAGGACTAAAACCCTTGATTTTTGATTACGCCAAAATGATTTACTGAACTCCGCTAATAACGGGGTTTTTACATTTCATGATAATTCAGAATAATTCGGGATTGTTCATA
Organism: Bacteroidota bacterium; assembly: GCA_026391795.1. GTDB lineage: Bacteria > Bacteroidota > Bacteroidia > Bacteroidales > FEN-979 > FEN-979. The sequence continues at coordinate 128,984 of JAPLDI010000004.1, read as the reverse complement.
AAAAACTCATCTTTCCGTCCCCCCTACAGTCCCCTTTTCACAATATTGTATTATATTTGGCCTGTTCAAACCTTAAACCTATCATTATGGCAGGATCAGTTACATTCATTCTAAAAGACCCCCAGGCAAAGAATGAAACCCCGATTTACCTTGTTTATTGGTACAAAGACACCCGGATAAAACTTTCAACCGGCGAAAAAATAGACCCGGATAATTGGAACCCGGAAAAACACCGGGCGCGGGTTACAAAACAATTTGACCAGGCCGAAAACCTGAACACACGGTTAAAGGATATTGAAACCGGAATAATGAACACCGTCCGGGATCATATGACAAAACGCGCCGGGGTTATTATCCTGGATCAGTTAACGGATGAATTCCGCCCGATCCTGAAACCCTCCGCGATAAAGACGGTAAAGAAACACACCTTTTTGAGTGCGGTTAAAGAATACATCGCTACAACGAATAAAAACCCGCGTACGATAGTTAGCTACAACTCCACGCTAAACACCCTCACAGACTACCAAAACGCCAATAGCATTGAATTATCAATGGAAGATATTAATATGGACTTTTACGAAAGTTTCATGACTTACTTATTAACCATTAAAAAATTCGCACCCAATACAATCGGGGGACATATTAAACAGATAAAGGTTTTCATGAATTACTGCCTAGATAAAGGTTACACCCTCAACCGGGGACACCTCCACCGTAAATTCAGCAAACCGGAGGAAACCGCAGACACTATTTACCTAAATGATAACGACCTTTTAACCCTTTATGAATTGGATTTATCGGAGAATAAGAAATTAGACCGGGTGCGGGATCTTTTCCTAATCGGTTGTTATACCGGGTTGAGGTTTTCCGACCTCTCACAGCTCTCCCCTGACAAGTTTATTAAAAATGGAACCCGGCTAAAGGTTAAGACAATAAAGACCGGGGAAACGGTTGTAATACCCTTACATTGGACCATAAAAGAGATTCTGAAGAAATACAACGGGGGGACACCCCGGCCGATCAGTAACCAAAGGATGAATGATTACCTGAAAAAACTTTGCGACATTGAACATTTCCGGGAAAAGGTTGTTCTGAATAAAACGAAGGGCGGATTATCCTTTGAACAGAAAAAGGAAAAGGGGCAATTAGTTACCGTTCATACGGCCCGCAGGAGTTTTGCAACTAATATGTACCTGGCGGAGGTCCCCGCAATATCGATAATGAAGATAACGGGCCACCGGACGGAAAGGGCGTTTATGAAATACATTAAAATAACCCAGGAACAGAACGCGGACAAGTTGAGTGTACACCCGTATTTTATTAAACCATTGAAAAAAGTAGGTAATAAGTAACCCGCTAAATCCCCTCCATATGAAAACCAAAGACAATAAAGAAAAACCGGATTATCTGAAACACTCTAAAAAGGAACTGCATGAGATATTCATGTATCAGTTTAGTTATTCAGATGAATTAATTTCAGAGTGTTATAAATTGCGAATCCGGGTGGAAAATAGCGAATCTGAAATGATAGGACTATTAAAGTACCTGAATGATTACCAGGACATCATAATAAGGGGAAATATAAACCAGTTGGATATTGACAACCTTTGCCGGTTGCAAAAGGAACTTATAAAGGAAATTCGTACAAGGAAAATTATAAACAAACCCAAAGACAGCAACCCGAATCATGAACCCGTTTTAGAATATTACCGGACGGGATCATTCCGAAATAATTAACTTTGTTAGTGTTCAACCCAAAACAGGCAAAAGATGACAGAACTAATTGACAGCTCTGAACTTTTCAGTTCTTTTATGGAATTATTACCCTCCGAATTAATTAGACGGTTAGAGGGGGTGTATTCGAAAGAACAAGAAACACACCCAGGGGAGGAAATTGATTTTCTTCAATATCTGTTAGATATTATGGATGTTCATAAGGAATCGGGGTTTTTGTTGGATTCCAGGAAACAATTAATTATAGATTGGATTGAAGAAAAAAAGAAAGAATTAAGAGCGGAGAGTAAGGGGCGGGGGGATCAGATTGAAAAGATTATATGGAATTGTAACCCGTCCGTATTTGGTTATCTTTTTCTTGAATTAATCAAAAAGGGATATATTAAACCACCTGTTTACAATGGGGATACAAACTTTACAAAGTTTTCCCGTCTTTGCATGGAACATTTTGAGATTAAAACAACCCCTGAAAATCTTAAAAAGGCATTACACGAAAATAGCAATCAACTTTCCGATACTAAACGGGCAAAATTCTTTATTCCGGAATTATCTGATTTAGGCTAATTTCATTCTGCATTCATTACACTCCCTACTGTTTAGGGATTGTTAGTACGATACAAATTAATCCATTTTTGCTGAAAAATCAGCGAACATGGAAAACATCATTCTGCATTCAACACCCCTCAAAGAATTCCGGGACATTATCGGGGACATTGTAACTGAACGGTTACAACAATTCAAACCCGCCGAACCTCCACAAACCAACTCAAACGCCGAATACTTGACCAGGGCGGAGGTTTGCGACCTATTGAGAATATCCCTTTCAACCCTGCATTACTATACTAAACGCGATGGAATCCTAAAGGGTTACCGGATCGGGGGGCGTATTCTTTATAAAAGTGCAGAGGTTCAGGGTGCTATTCATGATATTCAATCCCTTAAGTATAAGAGGGCGTAACATGGAAACAACCGTTCAACCCAAAACAGGCAAACACCCCGATTTTAAACACCTCATTTTTAACCTCAATCCGGAAACACATTGGTATCAAATGACACGGGGGGAATTGGGGTTTGTAAAGGTCCCTGGCGAATTACAAATACAGGTAACGCAAAGAACCGAACAGATAAGGGCGGAAATTCTCATTCAGTCCCGAATGGTTAACGGCAAACGGCCATTTTTTACAGGGCTGTTAAAGACAGGATTTGAGAATTGGTACTTCGGGGATTACTGCGAATATAAACACGGGATAAAGAAAAACAGTTTCATCCTTTTCCATTTCCGGGAGGATCACCGCCTTTGAAATGTTCTTTTTCAACCTCATTAAAATCTATCCTGACCGCCGGGAAAGGTTCATTCATGAATTCATTTACTCACTTAAAAAATAAAACAGGGTTGAACTCGCACCCTGTTTAAATTGTTCAAACCCTAACAGGCAGTTAGGAATGACAAAGATAATAAAACCCGGCCATATTGATTGATTTTGTAAAAATAAAGATCCTCAAACCGGATATTAACGCGCTCCGGGGGTTACCGTTCCTAGAATGGGACACCCTCTATAAAGAACGGACAGGGGAAATAAAAGAATACCGGGCAAAGTTTAAGGGTTTGACCATTGTCATAATAAACAATCAATACGCGTATATATCCGGGAGCCTGCACAAACAATGGAACATCGAAAAGGCGGGGGAGGATCAAAACCATAATGATTTTACCTTTTCATCCCTGGTCTGGACCATTGAGGAAATTTGCCGTGTATTCCACCTCCACGCCGTAAACTGTAAAATAGAAAATATCGAAATCGGGGTTAATCTCACTCCCGTGATCCCGGCTAATGAAATACTGCGCTCAATTATCAATCACAAAGGCAACCCATTTACGCAGGAACACGCCGAAAACAAATATTTCCGGGAGTGCGAATACCAACGCTACATTGTCAAGATTTATAACAAGGGGTTACAATTCAGGCAAGCCGGTAACATTCTACGGTTTGAACTGAAGTATGTTAAAATGAAAGACCTGGAACAATACGGGATAACAACCCTGGCGGACATAACAGACAGGGGCAAAATTAAACGCCTGGTTAAAATGCTACGGGCCACCTTTAGTGATTTGCTATTTTATGACTATACTATACCGGAAACCGATTTACCCCCCGCAGAACGCACTATTTTAACCCAGGGACAAATCCCGGCATATTGGAACGAACTGAAGAAAACAACCCCTGAAAACTATTATAAAAAAAGAAACCGATTCCGGGACCTGGTCAACCGATACGGGAAACAGAACATTCAGGAAACGATCCGAAACCTAATAACTCAAAAATGGGATGATCTATTAAAAACCGGCCCGAAAACATTACAGAAATTAACCGGGGATGCAAAAGGGGACATTACAGAAATTAACCGTTCAAGTATAGGGTTAAAACCTGTAAACCTCCACAATCCTAATAACACACCTCCGGGGGATCCTCCGGGCCGGTTCTGTTTAGGGTGCGGAAAGGATATTTCACACCAAAGACAGGGAACGAAGTTTTGTACTGAAAAGTTTGTCGGAGAAAAACAGGCTCACAAATGCAGGAATATAGATAGCAACCGCAGGAACAACGATAAAAACAGAATTAAACTGAAAAAGAAAAAGGGAATTTCATTTCTTTTCGATCCTGAAACATTGTTAAACATGAAGAAAAAAACAGGTTAAAACATTGATTTAATGAATAATGATGAAGAAAGATCGAACCAATACGCGCGCCCGCGCGCGCGAGAGAGAGAAAAAACGGAAATGATTTGATAATGATTAGATAAAACATGACTTTTTAGACCCCTAAAAAAACGGAAATGATTAACAAATGATTAACAAATGATTTGGGAGTGTTGTGATTTATCTAAAGTCATTACGCGTATATATGAGAAAACGCTCTGTTGTGATTTTTCCGTTGTCATAACGCGCGTATAGATCCCTCCACAATACCAAGACTAAACATTTCGTAAATTGCAGACATAACCATTAACACGGACATTATGAAAAAGACCATGTTTTTTATCATAATATTGGGGTTGTCAGTTTGTGCCACCGCACAAGATACCACCAACCAAAACAGAAATACACATACAAGGGTTTTTGATTCAGTCCCCGGGGCGCGACAGGTCCAAATAGAAAGTATCCTTAATAGCATAATGAACCAGGGGAATTATTTAGCGAAGGCGGGAAATAACTTTACAACAGCCGGAGTGCTACTTTCGTTATCCATCGTTTCAGGTGTAGTTACGGCGTTTATTCCCACCGGGTCAAATTCGAATAGTTCAACAGTATACATTATGGCCGCAGTATCGGGAGGCTTCTTTCTTTCAAGTGTCGTTTTTTTCTTTATTGGCTCTCACAATTTGAAGTTAGCCGGTGATTACCATTTGTCATTAGACGGGAATAGTTTAAAGTTTTATTTTTAGGGTCACAAACACCCCCAAAACACCCTTTTCCGTCCCCCCTACAGTCCCCCGACAAAGAAAAACCCCCGTAAACTATTGATTTACAGGGGTTCGTTGTTGTCCGACTAGGGGTCGAACCTAGACTCTAATGATCCAGAATCATTTGTGTTGCCAGTTACACCATCGGACAATCTGACGGCAAAATTAAGGATTTTTTTTTGAAATTGTCAAGCTTTAATTAACTTTTTCCTCTTTCACCAGGACGCTTTCAGGGGAACGACCCTGTTAAAAACAAGGTTTTCGGGGGTTGAGTCATAATCTACAGTAAAATAGCCGATTCTTTCAAACTGATATTTCTCGGATATCCCTGCGTTTCTGACCGAAGGTTCAACTTTAGCGGTAATCAGCTTCAGCGAGTCCGGATTCAGATAGTCTTTATAGGTTTTTCCCTCTTCGGCATCATCCGGGTTTTCTTTGCTGAACAGGCGATCGTAAAGGCGGATCTCGGCTTCCACTGCATGTTTCGCTGAAACCCAGTGCAGGGTTCCTTTCACTTTACGGTTACTATCGGGCATTCCGCTTTTGGTTTGCGGGTCATATGTACAGTGAATCTCCGTGATTTCTCCTGTCCCGGGATCTTTCACAACACGTTCACACCGGATAATGTATGCGGCCTTTAGGCGTACCTCACGGCCTGGTGCAAGCCTGAAAAACTTGTTCGGGGGGTCCTCCATGAAATCATCCCGTTCGATAAATATTTCCTTTGAAAAAGGAAGATGCCTTTTCCCTTTTGTTTCATCCTCGGGATTATTTATCGCTTCCATTTCTTCAACGATACCATCCGGGTAGTTGTCGATGATAACCCTTACCGGATTCAGAACGGCCATGATACGGCTGGCCTTCTTGTTCAGGTCTTCGCGAATACAGAATTCGAGCAGGCTGACATCGATCACGTTGTCGCGTTTTGCAACACCGATGGTGTCGGCAAAATTACGAATGGATTCCGGTGTGTAGCCTCTTCTCCGCAAACCGCAGATGGTTGGCATCCGGGGATCATCCCATCCTTTTACCTGTTTTTCCTGAACCAGTTCAAGGAGTTTTCTTTTACTCATTACCGTATAGCTCAGGTTGAGCCGGGCAAACTCAATCTGCCGGGGAGCATAGATCCCGATCTCCCTGATGAACCAGTCATAGAGCGGCCTGTGCACTTCAAATTCAAGGGTACAAATGGAGTGTGTGATCCTTTCTATTGAATCGGATTGACCGTGGGCAAAATCATACATCGGGTAGATGCACCAGGTGTCTCCTGTGCGGTGGTGAGTAGCGTGGAGAATACGATAAAGCACCGGATCGCGCATCTGCATATTGGGGGATGCCATATCGATCTTTGCCCTCAGTACCTTTGACCCATCAGGAAATTCACCTGCTCTCATGCGGCTGAATAGTTCCAGGTTTTCGTCCACCGAGCGTGAACGGTATGGACTTTCTTTTCCCGGGCGGGAAGGTGTGCCCCGGGTTTCACTGATCTCTTCGGCGCTCATGTCGCAGACATACGCTTTCCCTTTTTTAATCAGAATGATGGCGTATTCGTAGAGCTGTTCAAAATAATCGGAAGCATAATACAGCCTGTCCTCCCAGTCAAACCCCAGCCATTTCACGTCTTCCATGATAGAGTCGACATATTCCACATCTTCTTTGACCGGGTTGGTGTCATCGAACCGGAGATTTGTTTTCCCCTGGTATTTTTTACCCAGCCCGAAATTCAGGCAGATGGATTTGGCATGTCCGATATGCAGATAACCGTTCGGTTCAGGCGGAAAACGTGTATGAACCCTACTTTCGTTGACATTGTTTCGCAGATCATCTTCAATAATTTCTTCTATAAAATTCAGGGAGCGTTCGCTTTTTTCCTCCTGTCCTTTGATCTCTTCCATTTTTGTGGTTCTCCTTTAAATTTAAACCCTGGTGCTAATTTTCCCTTTGCCCATCAATCCAACCTCAAGATAAACGGAAAACGACCAGTCCCGCTGCAAACTTACTGAAAATTAAAGAATCCGCGGGTGGTGTAAGGGGGAATTTGATAATTTAGCCTGATAAATAATCCATAACCATGGGAAAGATTTTATTGGAAGGAATGGAGTTTTATGCGTATCACGGTCATTACAAGGAAGAGCAGATCATCGGCACAAAGTTTATTGTGGACCTGGAGATGGTATTTGAAACCGTTCACGCTGAATATTCAGATCACCTGGATGACACCATCAATTACCAGGAGGTTTACCTGGTTGTAAAGAAGGAGATGGAGGTCAACGCCCATCTGCTGGAGAGTGTGGCAAGGCGCATTCTTGACAGCGTGATGCAGTCGTTCCCGCAGGTCAAGGCGATACAGGTAAAAATATCAAAAGTAAACCCTCCGCTGGGGGGAAAGGTGAAACAGGTCTGCTGCATTTTGGCAAACTGATTTTTTTCCTATCTTTGCTGCCCTTATCATGGTATCGTGGCCGAGTGGTCAGGCAGAGGTCTGCAAAACCTCGTACAGCGGTTCGACTCCGCTCGATACCTCCGGACCCGTTCATTTTTTTGAACGGGTTTTTTTATGACTCCTGTTTCCCGAACCCTTTCAACCCCGGGAATTCAAAAAGAAAAATATGGTGTATTTTTGTGTTCAGTTGTAAAGCATCAAATAAGCTCTGAATATAAACCAATTTAATCCCAGCCTATGAAATATGTTGGAGCCCATGTCAGTGCCTCCGGGGGTGTTGAAAATGCCCCTGTAAATGCACACACAATAGGGGCCAAAGCGTTCGCCTTGTTCACAAAGAACCAGCGGCAATGGGTTTCCGGTCCGCTGACTGAAAACAATATCAGCCTGTTTAAAGCAAATTGTCAGAAGTACGGATATTTGCCTGAATACATTCTTCCACATGACAGCTATCTGATCAACCTGGGAAACCCTGAGAAGGAGATGCTGACTAAATCGCGAAAAGCATTTCTGGACGAAATGAACCGTTGTGAAATCCTGGGCCTGAAAATGCTGAACTTTCATCCGGGTGCACATCTGAACCTGCATTCGCCGGATGATTGCCTGAAACTGATCGCTGAATCCATTAACCTGGCGCTTTCTAAAACAAAAGGGGTTACTGCGGTCATTGAAAACACAGCGGGCCAGGGAAGTGCCGTCGGGAACCGATTTGAACACCTTGGTGCCATCATCGGGATGGTGGAAGACAAAACCCGCGTGGGGGTTTGCCTCGACACCTGTCATACACTTACATCCGGTTACGATATTAAAACAGAAGAGGGATACCGCTCGACCTTTAATGATTTTGACACCATTGTCGGGTTTTCTTATTTAAAAGGTCTGCATCTGAACGATTCAAAAAAAGATCTGGGGACCCGGGTCGACCGACATGAAAGCCTGAAGAAAGGCGTTATCGGTGAAGGTCTTTTCCGCAGGATCATGAATGATCCCCGGTTTGACAATATGCCGCTGATCCTTGAAACCCCGGACGAGTCGTTGTGGGAAGAGGAGATCAAATGGCTGTATCAGTTGGTGAACCCGTGAATTAGTGAGTTATTTCCCTCTCGGATAGGAAAGGTATTCGGCGATGAATACAAGCAAGAGGGTAAATGCGCTGCTCAGAAGAACGCGTAGAAGGGTCTGGAAAAATTCCGTAAAACGGAAAATTTCAAGATAAAAGAGGGCAGAATGGTGAACCAGCACCAGGATGATGGAATAGTAGGCGAACCATTTCACTCCCTGGTTTTTCAGTGAGGGCGAGTGACCGGCCATAAATTCAGTTCCCGTTGAGATGGCCGAGATTACAAAGGGCCGCACAAATGCCATAAGTACACAGGCTGCGGCATTCAGTCCAAGGGTATTCGTAAACACATCCATGGAAATACCCAGCAGGAATGCCGAGATGAGGAGTAACCAGCGCGGGGTTTCAAAAGGCAGCAGCAGGATAAAATAGATGTAAAAATAAGGATTGATGTAGCCGCTGTACTGGATGTTGTTAAGGATCAATACCTGAAAGAGAATCAGGAAGATAAAGCGTCCGGTGTTTTTCAGGAACAGGATGGTCATTTTCAGTTCTCCTTAGGATGGCTGTTCATTTCATTTAAAGGATTTCTTGAGGTTCTCTTTTTCCTGCCGCATCATATCGATCAGCACTTCAACAAAGCTCAGGCTGTTGAAATCAGTAGCAAACGTAATGGTTGCGTAATTGAAATTTTCTTCCTGTGCAATGGTAAATTTATCAATTGTTCCGATGAGCAACCCTTCCGGAAAAATATCGGAATTGCCGCTGGTGATAATGGTGTCGCCCTTATGGATCACCACATGTTTCGGGATTTCCTTTACCTCTCCGAGTCTGTAATCTCCTCCGCCCCATTCGATGTTTACCAGCTGGTTGTTCTTCTTAAACTTTCCCGAGATCCGGCTGTCTTTATTCAACAGCGACATCACCCAGCAAAAATGGTCTGATACACTCACAACCTGCCCAATAATGCGATCGCCCATGATCACGCCCATATGGTTCTCGATGCCCTGGCGGTGCCCCTTGTTAAGCATGAGAAAGTTGTTTCTTTTGTCGGTGGAGTTGTTGATCACCTTTGCACTGATGTACCGGTATTCAAGCTTATACAGCGTGTCGTGCTGGTAAAAAGAACCGGTATCGGCTTTATAAAATGCTTCCGAGCGATTGGAGTGGAGCCTGGCATTATCTTCGGCAAGGATACGGTTCACTCTTCGAAGCGAAAAATACTCTGAGACATTGCTTGACAGATTCAGAACCGATCCTGCAATCCCGTTTGAAATGCCGGCAAGTGCGCTGTTCTGGTAATCGTTATAATTAAAAAGGAGCAGCAACGATATTGCCTCCAATGCCAGGAAAAGGAAATAGATATACTGTTTCTGGAGGAAATAAAGCAAGTAACGCATGACTTCCTTTACTTAATGAGGAAGGTGAATTTGTCGAAGTTCTTTAACGCGATTCCGGTACCTCTGGCAACTGCCCTTAGCGGATCTTCCGCCACATGAACCTTGAGTTTTGTTCGGAGATGAATACGTTTATCCAGTCCCCGCAGCAATGATCCGCCCCCCGCCAGGTAAATCCCTGTTTCAAAAATATCAGCGGCCAGTTCCGGGGGGGTCATTTCGAGGGCATTCAACACAGCTGCTTCGATCTTGGAGATGGATTTATCGAGCGCGTGGGCAATTTCTGCATGATTTACGATTACTTCTTTTGGTATCCCGGTAAGCATATCGCGTCCGTGAACAGCATATTCGGGTGGCGGATTGTCGATATCGGCAAGTGCCGCTCCTACTTCTATTTTGATCCGCTCTGCAGTACGTTCCCCAACATTAAGGTTGTGTTGCTTGCGCATGTATTCTTCGATGTCGGAATTGAATTCGTCCCCGGCAATCCGTATCGATTTATTGTTTACGATTCCCCCAAGTGCAATCACTGCTATTTCGCTTGTACCACCACCGATGTCGATGACCATGTTTCCGATGGGTTCCAGCACATCGATTCCGATCCCGATTGCGGCAGCCATGGGTTCATGGATCAGCCTCACTTCTTTCGCACCTGCCTGTTCTGCAGAATCCTTAACGGCGCGTTCTTCCACCTCGGTTATGCCGGAAGGAATACAGATCACCATCTTCAGTGCGGGAGGGAACCAGGATTTCCTGATTTCTATCATTTTAATCATTTCCCTTATCATGTGCTCTGCCGCATGAAAATCGGCAATCACGCCTCCCCGCAAAGGACGAACAGTTTTGATATTTTCGTGGGTTTTGCCATGCATCATCTGTGCCTTTTTCCCCACGGCGATGATCTTTCCCGAACTTCGTTCGATGGCAACGATGGACGGTTCATCGACAACAACCTTATCGTTATAAATAATGATGGTATTGGCGGTACCAAGATCGATTGCTATTTCTTTTGTAAACAAGCCCATTTCAACTCTGTTTTAATGTTTAAAGTGCCTGATTCCGGTGAAAACCATTGACATTTCATGTTCGTCGCAGAAACTGATCGAATCAGCATCTTTGATGGATCCGCCAGGCTGTACAACGGCAGTAATCTTTTCCCCGGATGCGATCTCAACCGAATCGGCAAACGGGAAAAATGCATCGGAGGCCATTACAGCGCCTTTCAGTTCAAATCCGAAATCGTGCGCTTTTTTTATTGCCTGCTTCAACGCGTCAACCCGTGAAGTCTGACCGGTTCCTGAGCCAATTAGCTGCTTTCCCTTTACCAGGACGATGGTGTTGGATTTCTGGTGTTTGACAATTTTGTTTGCAAAAATCAGGTCGGAAATCTCTGTATTAGCAGGAGCCTTTTTCGAAACCAGGTGAAAATCTGCTTCCGTTTCCGTTTTCATATCTTTTTCCTGCACAAGTGCCCCGTTCAGGACTGATTTGAACTGAATCTCAGAAAAGTTAACCGGTTTCTCCTGCAAAAGTATTCTATTTTTCTTTGATTTCAGTATTTCCAGTGCTTTTTCGTCATATTCGGACGCGATCAGTATTTCGAAAAAAAGCTTGTTCAGTTCTTCTGCAACATTCACATCAATGGGTCTGTTGGCAATGATTACTCCGCCATAGGCTGAGACCGGGTCACAGGCGAGGGCATCGGCCCAGGCATCTTTCAGGTTTGTACGGCTGGCAACACCACAGGCATTGGTGTGTTTGATGATAACAAAGGTAGGTTCGGAAAATTCCTTGATCAGGGCGATGGCAGCATCAATGTCAACGATGTTGTTGTAAGAAATGGCTTTCCCGTGAAGCTGGGTAAATACCTCGTCCAGGTCGCCGTAAAAGTGCGCCTGCTGGTGAGGATTTTCACCGTAACGCAACGGAAAGGACGTGCTGATGCTTTTTTTGAATGCAGGTATGTTCTGCTCCCTGTTAAAATACTCAAAAATCTTGGTGTCGTAATGGGAAGAAACATTGAATGCCTGGGCTGCGAAAAATTTACGGTCCTCCAGGCTGGTCATCCCTTTTTTGTTCTGAAGAAGCTCTATCAGGTGGTTGTAATGACCGGAGGAAGGAATGATCAGCACATCCCTGAAATTCTTGGCTGCAGCCCGGATAAGGGATATACCGCCAATATCTATCTTTTCGATGATTTCGTTTTCATCCCTGGTCGTTGCAACCGTCTGTTCAAAAGGATAGAGGTCCACGATGACGAGATCGACCGGGGGAATATCAAATTTTTCAAGTTCCATAAGGTCTCCGTCATCTTCCCTGCGGTAAAGAATTCCGCCCATAACTTTCGGGTGCAGGGTTTTCACCCTTCCGCCAAAAATTGAAGGATAACCGGTAACAGACTCAACAGAAGTGACCTTAAATCCTTGTTTTTGCAGATAATCATACGTCCCTCCTGTGGAAAGTATTTTTATCTCAAGATTATCCAGCAGGCGGGCGATTTCATCAATCCGGTCCTTGGAATAAACGGAGATTAATGCGGTACGAATCCTGACATCCATAAGCGTTTCATGATTTGGGATGAACCTGCAATGTTACCAAATTTTAACCGAAGATACAAGGATTTCTTACGGCTCCCAGTACAAATTGTATTACTTTTACGTTTGTTTATTAGATCATTAGCTTCACTCCGACATGTTTCTACTTTTTCGCCTTATCCGTGAGAGTTACCTGTTTGCTTTCCAGGCAATTATTGTCAACAGGGTTCGTACGGTTCTCTCTCTTTTGGGGATCGCCATTGGTATTTTCTGTATCATTTCCGTTTTTACAATCTTTGATTCTATGGAAATTGCGATCCGGAAAAGTATTGATTCTCTTGGCAGCAATGTGCTCTATATCCAGAAATGGCCATGGGCCATGGAGAACAATTATCCCTGGTGGAAATATTACCAGCGCCCGGAAGCGACACTTGCCGATATGCGCGAGATCCAGAACCGCAGCTCTCTTGCAGATGCAACGGCGTTCTTCATCCAGGTAAACAAAACTGTAAAGTTCCGGAAAAACTATGTGGATAATGTTGGTGTACTGGGTGTTTCCCAGGATTTTGACAGGGTGTGGAAATTTGAACTTGCGGATGGCCGGTATTTTTCGCCCATCGAATCGACCAGCGGAAAAAATGTGGCCGTTATTGGGGCTGATATTGCCACAGGCCTTTTCCAGGAGGCAAACGCAATCGGGCAGAAAATCAAGATCATGGGCAGAAATATTGAGGTCATCGGGGTAATAAAAAAAGAAGGGGATGATATTTTCGGGAATTCAAACGACAAGGTTGTGATGCTGCCCATAACCTTTTGCACGAATCTGGTTGATCTGAAGGAGATGGGGACCACGATAGCCGTAAAAGCGAAACCGCTGGTTACGAACGAAGAACTTATTGATGAACTGACTGGAATCATGCGGTCAATCCGGAAACTGAAACCTGCTTCGGAAGATAATTTTGCAATCAATGAAACCAGCATTATTTCCAAAAGCTTCGAGGGTCTGTTTTCCGTTATCGGGATGGTTGGCTGGATTATCGGGGGCTTCTCCCTCCTGGTGGGCGGATTTGGTATTGCGAACATCATGTTCGTTTCCGTCAAGGAAAGAACCAGTATTATCGGGATCCAGAAGGCGCTCGGGGCGAAAAGTTATTTTATCCTGCTTCAATTTCTATTTGAAGCCGTTTTTCTTTCCATGATTGGTGGAATTGTCGGACTGCTGATCGTGATCATCCTTGCAGTCACTGTCTCCCTGACAACCTCCTTTCACCTGATCATCACTCCGGGAAATGTGTTCCTCGGAATGGGTGTTTCGGCGCTCATTGGCCTGATCTCCGGCATCATCCCTGCATTTTCCGCATCCCGGATGGACCCCGTGAATGCGATGCGGGCCGGGAATTAGAATGGCCAGAACTGGTTATCGAACCAGATCTTTTCCTTCAGTTCGTTGTCAAGGTCATTGAGGATTTTGAGATGTCCCTTTTCCCAGTCTGCAAGCCACTTATACAGCTTGATTTCGTTTGGGTCGGTGGCCGTTTCCGCCTGCTTTGAATAAACCTCAATGGCTTTTTTCTCCATATCAATGGCTGCGGAAATGGCGGCTGCCTCAAACCCGGCTGCATAGATCTTCTTTTTTACACTTTCTGAAAGAATCATATTTGCAATTCCGTCGGCAGAAAGATCCGGCAGGTTGAGCTCGGAAAACGCTTCCTTTTTCCCGAAATTCTGGAATTGTTCTGAAAGAAATTTCACATGAGTGGTTTCTTCGGCCGCCATGGTTCTGAAAATGTTGCCAATATCAGGATCGCTGGATTGTTCTGCCACGGCAGTATAAAAGGCATATCCTCTTTTTTCCATGAGAATAGCCATTTTCAGGATATCGAGTGTTTTGATGCTGTCCATTGTCGTTCGTTTTAAGGCGTTAAAATTAACCATTTCTTAAATGGCGAAATCGCGAAAAGGTGAAATCGCAAATAAATTATCAATTCTCCGTTGTCAATTGTCAATTCCCCCCATGGCTGATGGCCAATGGCTAATTCCTAATGATGCAGGTACATTTTGATTCTTGAAGCAAGAACATCGATTGCAACATGATTCTGTCCGCCCTGTGGAACGATGATATCTGCGTAGCGTTTGGTGGGTTCAATGAACTGAAGGTGCATGGGCTTTACAAATTTATCGTAATGCTGCAGCACCTGCTGAAACGACCGTCCTCTTTCTTCGATGTCCCGGCGGATGATTCTCATCAGGCGGTCATCGCCATCGGCATCAACGTAAACCTTGATGTCCATCCGCTTTCGCAGGCGTGGATTGGTTAGGATGAGGATTCCTTCAACAATGATAACTTCCTTGGGTACAACCGGGATGGTTTCCTTCGACCTGGCGCAGGTCACATAGGAATAAACAGGCATTTCAACCGAGCCTCCGGTTTTCAGTTCGTCAAGGTGCCGGATCAGCAGGTTGAATTCGATGGAGGAGGGGTGGTCAAAATTAATGCGGGCACGCTCTTCGGCAGAAAGATGCCCGTTATCCCGGTAATAGGCATCCTGCGGAATTATCGAGACAGCATCCTTTGGTAAAAGACGGATGATTTGTTTGACCACGGTCGATTTACCCGAACCTGATCCCCCTGCAATTCCGATAATGAGCATTGTCCTGGTCTTTTGATTTACTTACTGCAGAATTCGATCAGAACACCATGAGTGGATTTGGGATGGAGAAAACCTATGTTCATTCCTTCTGCTCCTTTTCTGGAAATTTTGTCGATCAGCATTGCTCCCTTTTCTCCTGCCGCGCGTAATGCCTCATCGGCATTTTCAACGGCAAACGCAAGGTGATGAATGCCTTCTCCCTTTTTTTCGAGGAATTTTCCGATGGGTCCTTCGGGGTCTGTCGATTCAAGTAATTCAATCTTGGTTTGTCCGATTTTGAAAAATGCTGTTTTCACTTTCTGGTCTTTCACCTCTTCGACCGCATAGCATTTTATGCCGAGAAGTTTTTCAAAAAAGGGGATGCTTTCATCAAGGCTTGTTACAGCAATTCCAAGATGTTCAATGTGCGTTGGTTCCATTGTTGTATCGGGATGTTAACGTGTTCGGGCAAAGTTATTTGTATTTTTTAGATTACCAAGCAGAATTAACAACAGCTGCCGCCAGAACCGGAACAGTCGCAGGTCGGCTCTGTTCCCCTCAGTATCCCGTTTATAATACCAGCCGCACAACCTACGCCTGATCTCACGGAAATGGCACTTTCGGGGCAGTTTTTTTCACAGGCGCCGCACTCCATGCAAAGATCCCTGTTCACGATAACAGCCCTTTTGTTTTCAATCGCAAAGACAGCATGCGGACAAACAATCGTACACATTCTGCAACCGTTGCATTTCTCCCTGTCAAGTTCAAGGGTAACGACATCCTTCAGATAAACAAATCCGTTCATAGCAAGATAAATTTTGAGACAATCCAGGTAATGACACCTGTTGAGGCCATTCCAATTTGCAGGGGAAGGGCAGTTTTCATCTCCTTCTGCACACCCGAAAGCGAAGTAAATGTGGTGGTTCCCGTGAAGTTCATGGCCAGAAAGGAAGATACGCTGCCGATCATTAAGAACCAGGAGATGATTTCAAGGAGGGTACTCCCAAGGAGACGGAACCAGGCCAGAATGATTGTGGCAATCATCCCGACGAGAAATCCTTTCAGTGAGAACCTCCGAAAGGGTACCCATGGCAATAAAACCGGGGTAATTGCACATCCTGTCAGATAGGCAACGAAAAGGTTAAAGACCGACCGAAGTCCATCCTTGTAAGCAAGGTCAACAGAATATCCCCCGCGATTCAGCCCCGACAAAATAATAAAGATCGCCGGGATAAGTATCAGGTATTTTTTTCCATAACCAAGTTCAACGGGGATCAGTTTCAGCCGGTCCCAGGTTGAAAATGTAACGGCCCGCATTGCAGTTGTCGCTTTCATTCCGGCTTTCATAAAACCGGAAATATCTTCTGCACGTATCGGCCCGTAAATGACAGAAAAGCCAGTGCTGTTTTTCACCTCGTGGGCAGAAACCCCCACGGCACCCAGCTGAGGGACGATCACCTTCCGGTGTTTAACGATTTGAACAAGGTTTGTGAGCTCAATCTGTCGCACCAGTTCTTTTGTCGAAAAAGTACCTTTGCCGGCGGCACACCAAACATTGATCCCTTTTGTGTCGAGTATCAATAACCAGGCACTCATACCTGCCAGTGCGCGGCGAACATGATCAAAAGAGAGCTTGAAATTACCCGTGACAAATACCGGTGCATCCTCCGATGGCTGGCCGATGGCATAAATCCCCGGTTTCACTTTATAATTCATTCTTCCAACCGACCACCTTACCTTGATGGTTTCCCACAGGTCGCGCTTGCTCCATACAGTGGATACCTGCGGTACCGTATCGATCAGATTGCCGGTCAGAAAGAATTCTTTCAATTTTCTATTCCTATATCGTAATCAGCAAGTAAAATCCCAATGCCAGCAGTGTAATTCCCCCGATATATGTCACAACCGTCCCGACAACGGATAAGGTCTTTGAAATTTTTCCGAGGCCTAACCCGAAACCAACAATTGCAGCAGCCAGGGGTAATCCATAGCCAATGGCAAAAGCCGAAAGCATGGTCAGTCCCCATAATGCGCCCCCTTTTATAAAAGAAGCTGCAAGAATTACAGGAAAGATCGGATTACAGCATGAATTCAGTGCCGTGGACAATCCGCCTATGGCCAGGCCGAAAAGAATTGCAGGAATGATTCCCTGACTTGTCGTTCCTGTTTTCAGTGAAATTCCGGGCAGGGTAAAGGGCAGCAGGTTCATGGAATACAATCCAAAGAATATGGCAATCAGTCCGGCTGCAATTTTCCAGTAATTTCCGAATGAAGTACTGATCAGTTCGCCGGCATAACCGAAAATTGCACCGATGGTTGCCATTGAAATAATGCCTCCGATAAGGAAAGCGACCCCTCTCAGCCATACGGTTTTCGATCTGCCCGCTGCAGAACTGGCGCCGGAATAACCCGCCACCACCCCCAGGATGGCAAAATTACACCCGCATGTCACCACGCTGATCATTCCCATCAGAAAAACAGCTATCAGTACCGTGATCGTCGCATGGTCGCTGCTTAAAACCTGTTGAATCCAGGTGTTCATAGAGGTTAGTTTTTAGGACAACAAGATGAACCTTTCGTAGTATCGCATTTTTTGGTTGTGTCGCATCCGCCTGCTTTTCCCGGTGCAGCGACGGATTGTTTCGAAGAACGATTGCCCGAATGGCCTGTCAGTTTAATGCCGATGATCGCCACGGCTGCCAGCAGGATCACCGCGAAGATAATTTTTGAAACAGGATTTTTCTTTTTGGGCTGACAGCAGCCGTCATCGCAACCGCAATCCTGATTCTTTTTTTCGCTATTGGGTTTGTTCACAGAGGTTTCTTCCATATCGTTTTCCGTTTAAGTTTATGTTGCTATCCAACATTCATAATTCGTAATCCGTAATTCATCATTTCTTTTCGTGTGGTTTGATCATGCACAGACAAGGTCCGTTAAGCGGCTGGCATTTACCGGCCCTGACCGGGAATCCATCCTTGTCCCAGTCATTAAATCCTCCCGCCAGGCTGGCTACCTGCAGATGACCCTTTGCCTGAAGTGCAGAGGTAAATTTTTTGCTCCAGATGCCTACAGAGTCGGCAAGGATCAGTGGCTTTTCCAGCGGAAGTGATTCCCAGTTTTCTTCAAACAGGTAATGGGGAAGATAAATAACCGGATCAACGCCAAACGACTTGATGTCGATCTCAACTTCTTCCCGCAAATCCACAAGGACGGCTCCCTGCTTAAGCATCGCGATCACCTCTGAGGGAAGTACGTAACAGATCCCGTTGATCTGCAATTTGCAGTTTTGGAACAGGTTGCTCATAATGCCTGATAAAATTTTATAAATTCCTGCCTGATCTGATCACGAATCTTCCTGTATACCATGAGAATTTCTTCTTCTGTGCCTGTTGCCCCCGCCGGATCCTCAAACCCGATATGAAGCCTGTGAAGGACTTTGCCGGAAAAATAGGGACAGCTTTCGTTCGCGTCGTCGCAAACGGTGATCACATAATCAAATGAATCGGCCAGGAAAAGATCAACTTTCTTAGGTTTATTCTGGGAAATATCGACTCCTGCCTCTTTCATTACAGCAATAGCAAAAGGATTTGAATGTGCCGCAGGATGTGTTCCTGCAGAAAAGACCTGCAGACGCGCATCAAAAGATTTCAGGAAGCCCTCCGCCATCTGGCTTCGGCAGGAATTTCCGGTACAAAGTATCAGGATTTTCATGGTAATGGTATCTGTTTGGGTGTTAATGGTCCGTGTGGATTTTCTTCGGCTTCTCCATAAAATTATCGAACAGCTTCCGGGCATTATCCCAGTTTTTTGGCTCAATGCAATACCTGACCTTCGGCGGCTCGATGCTTCCCTGGATCAGGCCTGACTCTTTAAGCTCCTTCAGATGCTGGGAAACCGTTGCCTGCGCAATGGGAAGCTCGTCGACAATCTCGCCGCAAAAACAGGCATCCGAACTGGCGAGAAATTTCAGGATCGCAATTCTTGCCGGATGGCCCAGTGCCTTTGCATACCGGGCAAGTAAAATTTCGTCCGGCTTATAATCGATGTTCTTGGAGTGTGACATGTTTATTGATTATTCATCGCAAATATACGATGAATATTTTTCCAACAATATATTTCGATAAAAATATTAATCAAACAGGCCGCGGAACTTTAATGAAACATGCTGTAATACACCAGGGGCACCCCGACAAGGCTGACCATGATGTTCAGAAATACCAGTTCGGAGGCTGATTCTGCATCACAGTCATACTGCGTTGCAAACAGGCTTCCCAATACGGCCGAGGGCATTGCGGCGATCAGGATCAGTACCTGTTTGTCAACCAGCTGTACATGCATCAGGTTTGCGCCATAACTGGTAAACAGCGGCTGCACACCGATCTGGATGAGGGATGAAACAATAAAAAGGGGAAGGATTTTCATGGGCGATTTAAATTCCAGCTGCAACCCAAGGATCAGGCAGGCCATCACGGTCAGGGTGCCCTGTACCATCCGGAGCGATTCCCAGAAGGGCGCAAGAAATGGGTTGTTTACGATTGTCTGGAACCTTGAAAAAATAATGCCCGCAATAACAGCAATAAAAATGGGGGATTTAAGATAGTTCACTAAGGTCTTTATCATCGAGCCCAATCCGGAGCTTCCTGAACCGTAATAGGAGGCCACAATGGGACACAGCGTGAAAATGGGGACCCCGACCCCGAGTTCGCTGATAAGGATGGCATCCGTCATGGCGGCATTGTTGCCCGGAAAGGCAAACTGTATCAGGGGATAACCGATCAGGGCGGAAGAGCCGAAGGTGGAGGTGATGATCAGCATTCCCAGGGTTTCGTTTTTAAGCCTCATCAGAACCCCGATAATCCAGGTGATCACCATGCTTGCAACACCGGCCAGGAACATGATCATGACAAGTACAAACTGGTGTCCGTTGACGGGATTAAGGGAAAGCTGCAGGAAGATGACCGCCGGAAGTACGGCGATTGTCATCAGTTTCGAATAGGATTTAAGATCGCCGGAAGAGACAACTTTTTTCTTCTTCAGAATAACGACCATCAAAACCACAAGAGCAAAAGCAAAAATGGTCTCTGTAATGCGGAGTGTTGTAAAGATCATGCCTGTTCAGCTTTATACAAATATAGAAAATTGAACTAACAGACAGGAAATTTTATACACTGGACAGTACAAACTAAATTATTGTAAAAATTTCTTTTGAACCGGTATTCCTTTTTCAGGTTAAGCCGGTTAATGAGTAATTGGTAATGCCTGAAAATGAGTAATGAGTAATTACATAATTAACGAATTATATAATTACTCATTACTCATTCACTCTTTCTGTGGAGTATAGGGGAGTCGAACCCCTGACCTCTAGACTGCCAGTCTAACGCTCTAGCCAACTGAGCTAATACCCCGGAACAGGGTGCAAAAGTATAAAAAAAATCATTCGTTTTGAAGTTTGTTTCTTAATCTCTGCGGTTCCGTGTGGTCTTTGCGCTAATCTTTGCGACCTTTGTGTGAAACAATCCTCTGATGAAAAGACTTTTCGCAGCCGTCAGGATCAATCCGGATAACGCTTTCCTTGTTCAATTTCATCAGCTTCAACGCCAGCTGCAGCATGAACGGATCAAATGGGTGGAGGAACATAATATCCATATCACCCTGAAATTCTTCGGGGAAATATCCGAAGAGATGATCCCTGATATCAGTAAGGTTTTAGACAAGGTGGCAGAAGATAGTTGCACTTTTTCTTTTTCCCTTCAAGGCCTGGGAATTTTTGGAAGTTCTTATGATCCCCGGGTAATCTGGGTGGGGGTCGAACCTTTTACGGAGCTGTCTTCGTTGATGGGGACCCTCCGCGAAAGGATGGGCACAATCGGGTTTGAGCCCGACCGCCAGAACCTGGTTCCTCATCTGACCCTTGGCCGGATCAAATTTCTTAAAGACAAAACGTTATTTCAGAGGGTCATTGATCAGAACAAGGAAATCTCATCTCAGGAAATAAAGATTGATTGCCTGATTCTTTTTGAAAGTATCCTGAAAAAAGAAGGGCCCGAATACCGGACCCTTCATACTTTTCAACTTAAGAAGCAGAACCCCTGACAGGATTACATTTTGGGGGGTATATTCTGTTTTTCTATCCTTCTGGCTATAACATGATAGACCACCAGGCTTAAACCTCCAAAGAGACATATCAGGGAAAAATAGGATGCCTCCTCTCCGAGGCAGGTATAGGCGGCAAAGATCCTTCCCAGGAGTATGCCAAGGCCGATGCCAAGAAAGAGCAATCCCCACTTAAGGTTCCCGGTTTCATTTCTTTTTGATTCAAATACAGATGCATCAGCACCTCGTTGAATTAAAAGTGTACGTTCTTTTTTTCTGATTACCAGGTAGACGATTCCAAATATCAGTGCGAAAAACGAGATCGGAACTAAAATACCAGCTTCCATTGTTTCTATTTTTTAGGGGTTAATGATTCTTTTTGCCCCTTTTGACGCACTAATAATGTTGAGGTTACAAACTTCTTATTCTAATTATTGCAAAATGATCTTTTTGATCAAAACCTGTTTACTGCTGATCATCTCAATGAAATAGATTCCTCTTGAATACAACGATACATCTATTTTGTACTCATGTCCTGCGGGAATGTTCTCCATTGGTTCCCTGTAAACAATCTGTCCCCTGACATCGAGGAGGTGCAGTTCGATCTGTTTTTCTCCGCCACGGATGTCAATATTCAGAAGATCTTCTGCGGGGTTTGGATAAATCGAGATTCCTGTTTCCATATTGTTTTCGGAGATCCCAGTACAGATCCTGACTGTGATGTTTTTTGACCCGGTGATTCCCAGGCCACAGGTGTTGGATCCCTGGACGGAAACCGGGCCCGATACTGCCGACGGGTTGATACTGATGACAATTGAATTGGTTCCTGACCCCGAGGTGATGGTTGTTCCCTGCGGAGTTACCCATTTGTAAGAGGTCGCTCCGGGAATCACCGCGATGGAATAGGGATAGCTCTCGTGATTTGAACAAACTGTATCATTCCCCGTAATGGTGCCCGGAGATCCCGGTACGGTTTCCAGTGCGATTGACCGGATCCGGGAAGGGCTTTCGCCGCAACTGTTGAGGGCAGCAATACTT
This sequence comes from Bacteroidota bacterium, assembly GCA_026391795.1. GTDB lineage: Bacteria > Bacteroidota > Bacteroidia > Bacteroidales > FEN-979 > FEN-979. The sequence goes on along the minus strand of JAPLDI010000004.1, from coordinate 106,593 downwards.
ACATCTCCGGCATTGGCGCCCCAGCCTACCGATATGGAGTCTGTGTTCTGCCCGCTGAGAATTGTCGCATCTGCAGGCACGGTCCAAAAGTACGATGCGGCCTCAGGAACAGGGTCGACCGAATAAATTACATTTGCCGAACTGCACACCTGGGCTGGCCCCTTGATGCCAGCCGGTTGCAGGGGCGGACCACTGACTGTAACGGCCAGAACACTGGGATTGCTGTTGCCACATTGATTCCCGGCAATCACCGAGACGCTTCCGCCCGTATTGCCCCATTGGACTATAATCGCCGTTGTATTTTGACCGCTTAAAATCTGGGCCCCGGCCGGTACCGTCCAGGAATAAGAAGAAGCGCCGGAAACAGGCTGAACCGAGTAACCCGCAACGGAGTCGGTACAGATAAAAGCCGGGCCATTGATGGAAGCAGGAGGATTTGGCACCGGTACGATACTGACAAGGACACTGTCGCTGGCGGAATGGGAAGCGGCATCTGTTACATGAACACGATACCATGTATTTACTGTGGGGGAGGCAATGGGATTTGCGATTGTGGGATTATTTAACCCCGTAACGGGTGTCCAGGAATAGGAATACGGACCTGTTCCGCTAAGGGTTGTAGCCTGAAGCTGGGAGGATGCGCCTGCACATATCTTGTCCGGTGTTGCCGAAGCAGTAACATACACTGAATCTCTTGAAAGGACCCGCAGGGTTGCATTTCTCTCATGTACGGGTGTGCCATTCGGACCTTTTGCAAAAAATTGCAGCTGGTAATCTCCTACGGGAACATTGCCCGTTAATTTAACTCTTGCCGGAAGTGAACCCGGAAAAGCGGTTATCCTGTTCCCGGAAGGAAAAGATATAACCAGTGTTCCGGAAACCGGATCGGGAAAGACGGTACCTGAAAGAAGAACCGTATCGCTGTATAATTTTACCTCAGGCACAGCGATGGTAAATGTTGTGCTGTCAAGAACAGTGATAAGCGTATCCAGAGAATGATCAAGGGTCATTGCAAAATCCGGGAAATAGGATGTGGTACTTAAAAAACTTCCATACCGGAAGTCTGTCCAGCCGGCCATTGAGACTTTTTTATTGGAACAGATCCCGTTATAATCGCCCTGGTAACGCGGAGTTCCTCCTCCGCCGCAGGTCGGGCAATCGATTTGCATTTTCTCGTTTGAGATCTTCTGGTTTGCCGCAAATGTTACACCTCCGTCTGAAGAATAGGTGGCATAGATAGACGCACTGTCGTGTGTGGGTGTATCACGCGTGTCCATCCACTGAACATAAAGGCGTCCGTTGTCCTTGTCACACCAGATGGCAGGGTGCCATTGGCTGTTATTTTCCGTACCGGTATCATCATTCACTTTTTTTGCCGGCGACCAGGTCGTTCCTCCGTTATCGGAATACCGGCTGAAAATATCCGGTTTGTTGCCGTCACCCGGAGGATCATTGGAGGCATAAACCAGGTAAAGCCTGCCGTGGTGAGCGCCGGAACTGTTGTCGGCAGCAATTAACGGATAAGGGCGGGTCCTCATTCCTGAGACAGAATTTCTCCCATTCACATTGGTCCCCACATAATTGGCAAATTGCTGTGCCGACATTTCGGTAAACGTAACTCCTCCGTCGAGGGATCGGTAAAAGGTATAGACGGAAGAGAAAGAACTGCCGGAATTGGTAACCACATAAACCGATCCGCCCGGTGTATTGGAATAAGGTCCCACACAGACCATCATTCCCGGAATTGTTTGTGTAGCCGGTGCAAATGTGCTGGTGAAAGTGTTTCCGTGGTCAATGCTCCTGGAAAAATTTCCCACCCCGTTGTTGGTCATACAAGCATAAACATTGTTTGCATTCGGCCCACTGGTCTGGTCACAGGCAATCCAGCATTTGTCGTTCCCGTCAAGAGCGGTTACACCGGGTCCCCAGGTGGCGCCATTATCCGATGATTTTATCACTTTCAATCCCTCGATTGAACTGCTGCCATACATGTTTCCATAAAAAAGGTTTCCAATACCATCGGTTGCCACCACGGGATCCCCCTGCATCGTAGCACCAAAATCGGGAATTACCGATACCCAGTCAAGCCCGTTTTCAGCGTGATGAGCCGTGTTGATGTTATAGGCAGTAAAATAATGGGCAGGAGTGGAAGGATTGGCGGTCATATTGCTTTCTGCAAAATCGATCCCAAGGGTAAAATTATCCCAGTTATTTACTGTAATAACCGACGACGAGGTAGTAATGCTTCGCGGGGCCAGCAACCTGTTCACCATGGAGCCGGGAAGCTGATCAAGATTGGGGTTTTCACCATTCTGGGAAAAAACGAGAAACGGGGAAAAAACAAAGGTAAAAAGTATAAAATATACTGACGCTGAACGAAATGGCCGTTCTGAAAAAGCGGCATTCTTCACAGGATATATTTTACAGGCCATACTTAAATCCCAAAATACAAACATATAAAATTAACTGCATATTAGCAAGATTAATCCATCTTGTACAGCAGATTATTATTAACTTTAACGGGAAATATCAGGGTATATTTTTTGAACCAGTGTAACCCGGACAGCCAGGCAGCGTCAAATCACAAAATGAAGTTTCAGGACGACAACGAAACCATCGGGAGGGTGTTAAGCGGAGACGTTGCGGCATATGCATCACTGGTAACAAAACATAAAAGCCTGGTGTTTTCAATCATCCTGAAAGTCGTTAACAACCGGGAAGATGCGGAGGAAATATCGCAGGATGTTTTTCTAAAAGCTTACCAGTCGCTGGGAACGTTTGAAAGAAAATCCAAATTCTCTACCTGGCTATACCGGATCGCCTATAATGCTGCGATTTCGAAGACCCGGAAAAAAAAAGTTGAAATGGTTCCGATAGAAGAATCGGTCATCACAAATTATTCCACTGACGAGGTGGGCAGGAATATGAATGAGATGGATGAGAATGACCGGCAGCGGGTCCTTGAAAAGGCCCTTTTGCGTTTGCCGGAAGAGGACAACCTGCTGATCACCCTGTTCTATAAGAATGAAAATTCGATCGATGACATCAGTGAAATTACCGGATTGTCTGTTTCGAATGTCAAGGTCAGGCTCCACCGGATACGAAAAAAGTTGTACGAGGAGATGAACGAACTGATGAAAAGAAACTGAAACTCTCTTATCTTTGCACCTGGAATGGAAAAAGAAGATGTATTATCGGATGATTTGCTGAGGGATCTTTTCCGGAGTCAGCCACTGGATGACCCCGGGGATGATTTTACGGCAAACGTGATGGAACAGATCCTGCGGGCACCCGAAGCGGCACCCGTGAAAAAGCCATTTTACCTTATCCTCCTTTCATCCTGGCCATTTGTGCTTCTTTCTCTGATTACCGTGATCTTTCTTATCTCCTCAGATCTTCCGTTTACCGATTTTATTCCTGGTAAAGAATATTTCGTAAAACACCTGCTGCCATACCTGGGCTCATTATTTTCAGGATTCAAGCCCCTGGTATCAAACATCAGGATCATCTCGATCCCCCTGATGGTCATTCTTGCGGGCAGTTTGCTGGTCATTATCGATCATTTTCTCTTCCGGAAACCCACCGTAAGACATCAAATCACACAATAAAATGATCCCGCAGGAGATCAAGGATTCCCTGGCAGGTTTTTTTTCCCGTTCGCAGCATGTTCCTGTTTACATACTTGAGGTATCTTCTCTTTCGGGGGGATGCATCAATCATGTTCAAAGGGTGAAAACAAGCATCGGGGATTTCTGCATCAAATACAACATGAGCGACAGGTTCCCCGGAATGTTTACCTGTGAAGCCGATGGACTTGATTTGCTGAAGAGTTCCGGAGAGATCAGGGTTCCGGAAGTCTGCTGCACAGGTGAAGCCGGATCTTTTGCCTATATTTTGCTGGAATTCATTGACCCGGGCAAGAGGCAACCTTTCTTCATGAGGGATTTCGGTAAATCGCTGGCCCGGATGCACAGGCACACCGCCGGTTATTTTGGCCATACCACAGATAACTACATGGGGTCACTTCCACAGAGTAACAACAAACACGATGACTGGAACTCGTTTTTCATTGAAGAACGGCTGATGAAACAGGTTTCACTTGCTGAAAATTATTTTTCTTCCCCCGACCTTGCTGCTTTTGACCGGTTGTATGACCGGCTGGGTGACATCCTGCCCGCTGAACCCCCGGCCATGCTTCATGGTGATCTCTGGGGTGGAAATTACATGGTGGCGACCGATGGCAAGGCATGCCTTATCGACCCTGCCGTATATTATGGTCACCGTGAAGCTGATATTGCCATGACCACGCTTTTCGGTGGATTTGATGAAACCTTCTATGCTGCCTACCGGGAGGAATACCCGCTGGAAAAAGGATGGGAGAAACGTCTGGATATTTTTAAACTCTATCCTTTACTAATTCACCTGAATTTATTCGGATCCGGTTACCTGGGGTCCATTGTCAGTATAATCCGGAAATACTGAGCGTCAGTTTTCCTGGTGCTTTTCAAACCAGAGCTGTTTGAAATTCTTTTCGGCAAATTTCGGGAGTTCTCTCCGGGGGCCCCACCATTTCCGGAAATAAATCCTGAAAGCCCTGTTTTTCATGCCGGCACCTGTTTTATCGATCATCCATCTTCTGAGCATCACCATTTTCCAGCCTTTCATCAAAAATTTCCACGATGATTTGGCGAATCCCTTTTTTACTGTTTCATTCCGGTTATAGAGCAACAATTCATGAAGCGGAATATGCATAGAGCAAACCTCCGTGCATTTTCCACAAAGAGAGCAGGCATAACTTAAGTGATTGTAATCTTTCAGTCCCAGAAAATGCGGGGAAATGATCGAGCCAATGGGACCTGAATAAACGGTTCCATAGGTGTAGCCGCCTACACTGCGATAGATCGGGCAGGCATTCAGGCAGGAGCCGCAACGGATGCATGACAGGGCCTGCCGTTGTTCTGTGTGCCTGAGTACTTCTGTGCGACGGTTGTCGATGAGAATAACATACATCTCCTCGGGACCATCGGGTTCTCCATTTGATTTGGGTCCGAAGATGATGTTGTTGTAAGCAGTGATGTTTTGCCCCGTACCATAGGTGCACAACAAAGGAAGAAACAGGTCCAGGTCGTCAAGGGACGGAATTATTTTTTCAATCCCGACAAGGGCAATGTGGATCCTGGGAAAAGCATAAGAGAGCAATCCGTTTCCCTCATTTTCAGTCAATACAAGGGCCCCCACATCGGCCACCAGGAAATTTCCCCCGGTAATGCCAACATCGGCACGAATGAATTTGATCCTCAGCAGTTCCCTTACAAACCTTGCGATATCTTCAGGGGTGCTGTGCAAAGGAGTGCCGAACTTCTCGTGAAAGAGCTGCGCCACGTCTTCTTTCGATTTATGCATTGCCGGGGTGAGGATATGATATGGTTTTTCGCCGGCCAGCTGAACAATAAACTCACCGAGATCCGTCTCAACAACCTCTCGTTTGTGCTTCTGCAACAGGTCGTTGATCTCAAGTTCCTCGGAAAGCATGGTTTTTTGCTTTACGATGAGGTGTGCATTGGCTTTTTTGATGATGGAAAGGATCTCTCTGTGGGCATCTTTTTCAGAAGGAGCCCAGATCACCTTGCCCCCCCTTTTTTCGAAGTTGGTTTCAAACTCAAGGAGGTAACGGTCGAGGTTGCTGAGAACTTTATGTTTCCGCATGGCTGCACGTCGGCGGGCCAGCTCAAGATCAAAAAACTGAAGCTTTCCTGTAATTACCTTCTCGTCGTATTTTCCGATATTGTAATCCAGTCGTCGGCGGTGTTCCACGTCAAATGACCGTTTTTCAGCATCGGCAAGAAATTTATCAAGGATACTTGACATAGAAGCGTTGTTATTTAAGGAGGTGTGAGATCTTCTCTACTCTTCGCTGGTGTCTTCCTCCTTCAAAGTCAGTCGTAAAAAAGATCTTTACCATATTCAAAGCATCTTCCGGTGAAATAAAACGGGCAGGGAGGGCAATGATATTGGCATTGTTATGCAATCTTGCAAGCTTCGCAATTTCTTCGGTCCAGCATATGGCTGACCGTACTTCCGGATACTTGTTGGCAACGATCGATACCCCGTTCCCGCTGCCACAGATGACAATTCCTCTTTTAAAAGTACCATCGTTTATGGATTTTGCCACCGGATGAACAAAGTCGGGATAATCAACGCTTTCTTCGGAAAATGTTCCATAATCCCTGAAACGATATCCGCCGGATGATAAATTCTGAACCAGGAATTCCTTTAACCTGAATCCGGCATGATCACATCCTATGGGAATATCCTGGCTGAAATCAAACATTGTTAACAAAATCTATTTACAAAAGTAAGCATAATTTCAACCGGGACGGATTTGTTATTATGTCTTCGTGTCGGCGACATAAAACTGACAACCAGTACCTTTCAATTTATGTAAACAATTTAAAACCTTTTCAGGATGGTATCTCCATTAAATTACACGGTTGGTTCCGGTCAAACAAATTGACAATACGTGTCTCAAAATCAATTTCTTAATATTTTAACAAGGGATTGTTTATAACTGCGTAACTTTGTTGAAAATTTATAACAACTCATTTTTTCTTTCGAAAAATGATCCCCGGAAGGAAATAAATAGCTTTTGAACAAAAAATATGAACATTTTATACAATAAAAATCAGTTCTGAATATTGGATATTTTATCAACAAACAGATTTATCAACCGATTGTTACTAATCCTTCATTTTATTCATTTACAGAATAATGAGATGAAATAACTTGCGTTTGGGTGTTGATGAAAAATGTGTAATGTAAAAAAAAAACTCAGGAGTAAAATAAAACTAACAACATCAACAGCTATCATTATAACAGATAAAAGATTTTAAAGAATTATTATTTATTATGAATTCAGGAATTCATTTAAAAAAGACAAAAACAGACATCGACAAAAACAGCATTGAAGAATTTAACCGGCTGAGAAAAGAAAAGAACGCAATATTGCTGGCACACTTTTATCAGGTACCGGAGATTCAGGATCTGGCAGATTTTGTGGGCGACAGCCTTGGTTTATCGCAGGAAGCTTTCAATACAAAAGCGAATATTATTGTTTTTGCGGGTGTTCATTTTATGGCCGAAACGGCAAAAATACTGAATCCGGGGAAAAAGGTTTTGCTGCCCGATACCGAAGCCGGTTGTTCGCTGGCCGATTCATGCCCGGCAGGAGATTTTGAAAAATTTAAAAACAACTATCCTGGTTATATTGTCATATCCTATATCAATTGTTCTGCTGAAGTAAAGGCACTTTCAGACATCATCTGTACGTCGAGCAATGCGGTGAAAATTGTAGAATCACTTCCCCGGGATACAAAGATCATCTTTGCACCCGACAAGAATCTTGGGAGTTATGTAAACAGGATCACGGGAAGGAATATGGTTTTATGGGAAGGAAGTTGTGAAGTTCATGACATTATAAAAACAGAAGCCGTACTGAAATTGAAAATAAATCATCCGGAAGCGAAACTGATTGCCCATCCTGAGTGCAAAGCAGTTATCCTTCAGATGGCAGACTTCATCGGATCTACAACCGCCCTCCTGAATTTCACTCAGCGGGATTCTGCCAAAGAGTTCATTGTTGCCACCGAAACAGGTATCCTTCATCAGATGAAAAAATCATCGCCGGATAAAAAATTCTATGTGGTTCCAACCGATGAAACCTGTTCATGCAATGATTGTCCTTATATGAAGCTGAACACATTGCCAAAATTGCTAAATTGCCTGAAAAACGAATCGCCGGAAATAGTTTTATCCCCGGGGCTGATGGAGATGGCAAGGAAGCCGATAATCCGTATGCTTGAATTGTCAAAATAATTGTTCCGACATGCGAAAGATCACCTTCAAACTCAGAATTCTGTTTGTTCTCTGTTTTTCATTTTTCATTTTTCATTTTTCATTTTCCCAGGATACAGCAACTGTCCGGAACGGATACCAGAAATTTAAATATAAAAGCGGGGTTGTGTCCAGTGAAGGCACGATGAAAAACGGATCGCCTGATGGTTACTGGAAATCCTATTTTGAAAACGGAAAGTTGAAATCAGAGGGAAACCGGAAAAATTTTGAACTCGACAGCACCTGGATCTTTTATAACGAAAAAGGACAAAAAATACTGGATGTTAATTACAGGGAAGGAAAGAAAAACGGGATCAAGACAACCTATCTCGAAAAGGAGATGATCAAAGAGATGTTTAAGAATGACATCAAGGAAGGTTATACACGGTATTATTTCCCTGACGGCAAAGTGAAGATGGAGGTGCCGTTCGTGAAAGGGCTTGAACAGGGGCTCGCCAAAGAATATTCGGCAGACGGAGACATCATTACGCTGATTGAATACAAGCGTGGTTTTGTTATCGACCGGCTGAAGATCAACCGGCGCGACCACAACAACCTGAAACAGGGAAAATGGTACACGTTCTATGGCAATGGGAACATCCACGAAGAGGGAAACTACCAGGATAACCTGAAAGAGGGTTATTTCAAAGTTTATGCCGAAAACGGCGACCTCATCAGTGTTGATAAATATGTGAAGGATGTGAAGCAGGCAGAAGCGCAGGAGATCAGGAAACTGGACATTCAGAATGAATATTATCCCGACCGGAAACTGAAAGCCAGCGGAACCTACCGGAACGGGATCCCGGAAGGCATTTACCGGGAGTATGATACGACAGGAAAGATCACCCGCTCGATCCTTTATGACATGGGAACCGTTACCGGTGAAGGGATCATCAGGGAAGACGGAACGCGCGACGGCCACTGGATTGACATTTATCCTGACGGGAAAGTAAAAGCCGAAGGTGATTACAAGGACGGAAAGCAGGTAGGCGAATGGAAATACTATTATCCCGACCGAAAGCTGGAACAGGTCGGCCGGTTCAATAATTCCGGTAAGCTTAACGGGACCTGGAAGTGGTATTATGATTCGGATCAGCTGATGCGGGAAGAGGAATACGATAACGGACTGAAAGACGGCATGCATACAGAATATGACGAGAACGGCAGAATCATTGAAGAGGGAGAATATATCAAAGACCTGGAGGACGGACCCTGGTTCACCACCATCGGCGATTACCTCGAACGCGGTACTTACAGGGATGGATTGAAAAACGGGAAATGGGTAAGTTACCAGTTGATCACTACTCCCACAAAGACCGACAGTATCCTCTCTTTTTCAGGCAGCTTTGTTGAAGACAATCCGGACGGAAAACACATCTATTACTGGGATAACGGAAAGGTGAAGGACGAAGGGTCGTACATCATGGGCAAAAAAGAAGGCGACTGGATCAAATACGAATATGACGGAACACCCTTCCTGGTGATCACTTACAGGGGCGGGATGGAAACCAAATACGACGGGGTAAAGATCAAACCCCCGTTTGAATCGGACGATCAATAACAAAAGAAACATGGACAATTACAAAAAACCATCCGGAAACCGCAGGGGCAAGCAGACACCGGATTCAAGGAAAGCAAGATCGTCTGAAACAAGACCTTCCTATCACAGGGGAAAAGACAAAGATGATGATACAGCCCCAAGAGAAAGGCGGACTTCCTCTTCCGGCCGGCCTTCAACTCCCCGGAAAAGGGATGAGGGAGAATCCCCCAGGGAAAAACGACCCTACTCTTCCCCGCGGCCATCATCTCCACGCAGAAGAGATGAAAGAGAGCCCGCAGGAGAAAAACGGCCCTATTCCTCGTCAAGACCCTCTTCACCGCGAAAGAGAGATGAAGGTGATGCACCCAGAGAAAAACGGCCCTATTCTTCGTCACCCAGGAGAAAAATATTAGAATCGGGCCCTTCCGGACCAAGAGGGAAATCCCGTCAGGATGAAGCTCCCGAAGGAGAACTGATACGCCTGAACCGGTATATTGCGAATGCAGGTATCTGTTCACGCCGTGAGGCAGATAAACTGATCTCGGCCGGAGCCGTGATGGTAAATGGCAAAGTGATCACAGAACTCGGAACAAAGGTCTCGAGAACCGACAAGGTTTCTTATGGAGATCAGGCACTTTCGCGTGAAAAACTGCGGTATGTACTTCTGAATAAACCCAAAGGCTTTATCACGACGACCGATGATCCGGAAAACCGGAAGACCGTGATGAATCTTATCGCCCGGGCCTGCAAGGAACGGATTTACCCTGTCGGCCGCCTCGACCGTAACACCACGGGCCTTTTGTTGTTCACGAACGACGGGGAAATTGCGAAAAAATTATCACATCCCCGATACGGGATCAAAAAGATCTATCATGTAGGCGTGGATAAAAACATCACCGTGGCAGACATGAAAAGCGTTCTTGACGGAGTTGAACTGGAAGACGGGTTGGTGAAGGCAGATGCCATCGAATTTGTAGGAGACGGGAAAGACAAAAAAGAGATCGGGCTTGAACTGCATACCGGACAAAACCGCGTAGTGAGAAGGATCTTTGAAAAACTCGGGTACAAGGTTGTGAAGCTTGACCGTGTTTATTATGCAGGGCTTACCAAGAAAAACCTTCCCCGCGGGGAATGGAGATTCCTGGAAGAGAAAGAACTCAACATGCTCAAGATGATCGGATCATAAGAATTCAGGAATGCAGAAATTAAAAACAGAAGTCGGAGATCAGATGTCGGAGAGTTAAAAGAAGTGGAAAAAGCGAAAGGCGAATAGCGAAAAGCAAACGCCGAACGACAACCAGGTTAAATACTAAAGATTCAATATATGATAAAAGGATTATTTATAGCCACACTTTTTTTTGTTCTTCAAACCTGTTTTGCTTCCGTTGATCCTAACCAGGATCTTATCCGTGCAACAGGTGATGCAACCGTTTATCCGAATGACAATCTTGTGGTGGTTTTCGACAGTACGCGGGTGGATGTTAAAGAATCGGGACTGAGTTATATATGGACCCATACACTGACCAAGGTTTTGAATGCAAAAGGTGCCATGGACCTGAGTGTGGTGAAATTCGGGTATGACCCCCTGTCGGCCTATGTAGACATCCAGAAAGTCGTGATCTATAAGAAAGACGGATCCATTCGTAATCTCGACCTGAAAAATGTGCTGGACTATCCGGCACCTGCAAGGGCAATCTACTGGGGTGCCAGGGAAAAGATGATCGAGGTTGGACGGCTCGAACCGGGTGATGCCGTCGAGGTAATTCAGTTTAAAAAAGGATTCACGTATGCCTTGCTGGAACAGGGAGAGGAGGATGACAGCAAATACATTCCGCCGATGAAAGGCCATTATTACGACATCGTTGAATTCTGGAGCGGAAACCCTGTAAAGATAAGGGTTTACCAGGTTGAGGTGCCGAAAGACAAACCGCTGCAGTACCAGGTTTACAGCGGGGAAGTGCAGTCGTCGGTTTTATTCCGCGAGGATAAAACCGTTTATACCTTTATCAAGAAAGACATTGTTCCTTTCAAACCCGAACCGCATGGTGTTGCGGCTTCAGACGTTGCACCGAAATTGCTTCTTTCCACCAGTCCCGACTGGTATGCAAAATCACGCTGGTTCTATAAGGTGAATGAGGATTTCGGAAGCTTTGACGTAACCCCCGAGATCCAGTCCAAGGTCAACGAGATCCTTAAACCGGCAAAGACCGAGCTGGATTCCATTTCCATCCTTACTCACTGGGTAGCCGACGAGGTGCGTTATTCCGGTATCTCCATGGGTTGCGGTGAAGGATATACACTCCATAAAGGCGCAATGACCTTCAACGACCGGTGCGGTGTTTGCAAGGACAAAGCCGGTATGCTGATCACCATGCTGCGTGCAGCCGGATTCAAATCCTATCCTGCCATGACCATGGCCGGCTCCAGGATTGATTACATCCCGGCCGACCAGTTCAATCACAGTGTTACGATTGTAAAGCTGAAAGACGGAAAGTACCATCTCCTGGACCCGACCTGGGTTCCTTTTGTCAGGGAGCTGTGGTCGAGCGCCGAACAGCAGCAGCAATACCTGATGGGTTTACCCGAAGGAGCCGATCTTGCAACCACACCCGTGTCGGCACCTGAGAATCACTTTCTGAAAATCGACGGAAAATCTTCTTTATCGGCAGACGGAACCCTCACGGGAACGATTACGATAACGGCAGAAGGTCAGACCGATGCCGGGATCCGGGGGATGTTCAGAACAACCAACAAGACCCAGTGGAACCAGAACATCGAAAAGGAGATCCTGAAAATTTCACCGCTTGCCGAGATAACTTCCCTGAACTATACCGACCCGATCGACTACAAGACAGGTCCGATCACGATCACGGCCGAATACAGGATCCCGGAATATGCACTTATATCGGGCGACCAGGTTCTTTTTACACCCCTGACAGCCTCCAATTTTTTTAAAAATTATCAGCAACACCTCTCTTTTGAAAGCTGGATGAAGGAACGGAAATTTCCTTTCCGCGACCGTTGTTCAAGGCTGGTTGAGATCAACGAAACCATTCAGCTGCCTGAGAATTCTCAACGTGTTTATCTGCCGGGAACCAAAACAAATCCGGGTAAAGTTTGTTCGTTCACCGGAGGATACGACTGGAAAGACAATACATTGGCATTAACAGAAAAAATCAGCCTGGGAAAACGCATCTATGACCCTTCTGAATGGTCTGAATTCCGGAATGCCGTGATCTCCGAAACTTCTTTTGCAGACAGTCCTGTTGTAATCAGCCTGAAAAAATAATTGTATGAAAAAATATTTTCCCACCCTCCTTATCTCCATCCTCCTTTTTCCATCCTCCTTTCTCCTTTATTCACAGGATGAAAACTATGATGCCGTTTATTTCCAGCTGAAAAAAGAATACACCCTGAATCCGGATGGCAGCATGGACTACCGGTACATGAAAAAACAAAAACTGCAGACTTACCGGGCTTTTTTCAGTCTTTACGGGGAATCCTTTATTGTTTATCATCCCGATTTTCAAACCCTGAAGGTCAATGAAGCCTATACAGTCATGGCCGACGGCAAAAAGAATCCTTCACCGGCCAATGCGTTCAACGAAGTACTTCCGGGCTTTGCCGCAAATGCGCCTGCATACAACAAACTCCGGGAGATGGTGATCACCCATTCCGGAACAGAACGGAATGCCATTCTGAACCTTGATTACTCTCTGCATACCCAAAAAGGATTTTATCCCTGCCTGATGGGAAATGAACTGCTGTGCGAAACGGAACCGGTAAAAGAATTGACCTTTGTCATCCGGATCCCCTCCGGAGCCACACTGAATTACTCCGTGCTGAACAGCAAAGAAACACCGTTTATAACCAGGGAAGGCGATTTACAGGTCTATACCTGGAAAATCAAAGACATTCCTGCCATTTCAACGGAAGAGCTCCAGAAAGGAGGAAATGATCTTTATCCCAGGGTCATTTTCAGTTCAGCTGCCGACAGGAACACACTTTACAGGGATTTTCAGAAACAGGAAGCGTTTTCCTACGGGCTGAACACGGAGATGAAACAGGCAGTTGATGCCCTTGCAGCACAATATAAAGACAAGGCGGACCTTGTTCTGAAACTGCAGGATAAGGTGGTCAACGAGCTCCGTCTTTACCCTGTACCCTTAAAGTATACCGGGTTTACTTCCAGGACCTCACAGGAGACATGGAACAGCAACGGTGGCACTGTTTTGGAAAAGGCTGTACTTCTGACTTCTTTGCTGAAAGAGGCGGGCCTCAGTGAAACCTGTCCGGTTATTACCGTTCATAACAGCCTGTTCGATGGAAAAATCGGCTCGCTGGTGGATCTGGAGGATGTACTGGTCAAAGTAAATATTCCCGAAACGGGAACGGTCTATCTTTCCGTGAACACGATCAATTCTACGGATCTGCTCTATTCCTCGCAGGACAAAGTCTTCGTGGAATTAAAAAAGCCGGATGCCGGCATCGGGAAAGTATCTCCCTGCATCAATACGGTCAAATTTGAAGGAAGTTTTGCGATCAGTGATAAAAAGCAGCTGACCGGAAGCATTACCTGTTCAGGCAGCCAGGGGGCCAATCCTTTCCTGTTGTTACTGAAAGACAAGCACAAAGCAAAATCGCTGTTCGGCGGCGGGCTTTCTTCTTCCGACCTGAAAGAGCCGGTCACCGTCAATGCAGGGAAAGAGGGATCTTCCATGAGTTTTTCAGTCATGAAAGAGAAACCGTTGCGCAGCGATTCCGATTATTATTTCCTGCAGCTTCCTGTATACAACAACGGAATAGAAAGCCTGGGTATCCACCTGCTGCCAAAAGAACGCTCAACACCCCTGGAGGTTTCCTCCCGGATTGAAGAAGAAGACGAGTTCATGTTCGTTCTTCCTGAAAAAACAAAACCCTTTCTGACCGAAGAAATGAAGGAAATAAAAAACCATGCCGGCATTTTCATTTTCGAGATTAAGACAAAGGGAGAAAAAACGACCGTCAAAAAATCCCTGAAGCTGAATAAACGGATCATTGAACCTTCGGAATATGCTGAATTCAAAGCCCTGATGGACCACTGGAATGCAGAAAGGTACAGGGAGGTGGTGTTTAAAGTGACAAAGTGATGTGAGATGTGGGATGTGGGATGTGGGATGTGGGATGTGGGATGTGGGATGTGGGATAAAATAAAAAGAGAGAAGTTACTAAACAAACAGATATGGCAACACTGACACAGGAAATGAAAGAGATGATCGCGACCCAGCAGTGTTTTATCGGAACGGTAAATGCTGACGGATCACCCAATGTGGCCCCCAAGCGGTCGACCCGGGTATTGTCGGATGATTCGCTGATCTTCACGGAGGGAACAGCAGGTGCAACCTATTCGAATATCAAACGGGATTCCCGGGTTTCGGTTTCTGTTGTAAACCGTGAAATCCTCGACGGGTACAGGTTTGTCGGAACCGCCGAATTGCAGGAAGAGGGACCATTACATGAACAGGCTGCGGCCATGGCCGAAAAATTAGGGATGCCCAGGCCGCGAGCGGTGGCTGTCATCCATATTTCAGAAATTCATTCGCTGAAGCCGGGTCCCATGGCAGGGAAAAAGATCATTTAATGATTGTCCGTCCCAGCGCCTTTCCCTGTATGCGGCTGCGGATCTCTTCCAGCTTCTTTTGCTGTGTGAGGCAAAAGGTGATCTCTTCAACATCTTCTTTTGCCGATTTGAGCGCTTTGAGCCTTTTCTGGTTCTCGGTGATCATCCGCTCGATCTTTTTTGCCTTGAAAGCATAAAGGGCCGGGTAAACCGACTCCATCAGCCGGTCGATCTCCGGCTGAACGTAGATCTTGTTTTTTTCCCAGTGATGGCTCAGCTCATAGGGAAGAATGATCAGGTCGATGGCAAGGGTAGCAAGGATGGGGTCGGCATGGTGGAGGAAATAATCTTTATCCGGCAGAACGCCTTTTTGCTGAAGCTCTGCCATTTCATTGAAGATCTGGCGGCAGACGGGTGTTTCAAACGGAATTTCGTCACGGAGAAGGTCCTGGATGATCAGTTCGGCAACTTTCAATTGAACATCTTCCTCCTGCCCGTCGGCGTTTTGTTGCTTCAATGTTATCGTTTCATTGCCGAACTGCAGCAACAGCCGGATGACCTCTTTTTCCTGGAATTCACCGGAGTCGAGGTCGAATTCGATCTGGGGAGGAGCGATCTCCGGCTCTTCCGGACCTGTGTAGGATTGCTGTCCTTCTTCCTGCAGTTTCCTGGAAAATTTCTTTCGCAGGATCTTGTTCATCTCGTTGACCAGCGTCTGTTCCGGAACGGCCAGCAGGGAAGAACATTCGCGTGTGAAAAACGTACGGGCAATCCCGTCGGGGATGATGGAAATTGTATTTACAATTTCTTTTACGAGTTCGGCCTTTTTGATCGGATCGCCGGCGGTTTCATTGAGAAGAAGCCGGGTTTTAAAAAGGATGAAGTTGACTGCATTTTTGGCCAGGAACTCTTCCACTTCAGCGGCCCGGTGCGTCCGGGCATAGGAATCGGGGTCTTCCTTTTCGGGAAAGAGGACGATCCGCACATTCATTCCCTGCTCAAGGATCATATCGATTCCTCTCAGGGAGGCTTTGATACCCGCAGGATCGCCGTCGTAGAGGATGGTTATGTTCTGGGTGTAGCGCTGGATGAGCTTTATCTGGTCGTTCGTGAGCGAGGTGCCCGAGGAAGCCACCACATTTTCGATGCCGGCCTGGTGCAGGGAGATCACATCCGTGTAGCCCTCCACGAGGTAACAGTTGTTTTTGGCAACCATGGAATTCCGGGCGAAGTAGAGCCCGTAAAGCGATTTGCTTTTGTTGTAGATCTCCGATTCGGGCGAATTCAGGTACTTGGCCGTTTGTTTGTCGGCACTGAGAATACGTCCCCCGAAACCGATGATCCGGCCGGATGCACTGTGGATCGGAAACATCACACGGCCATGAAAACGGTCGATCAGGCGGTTCTCCTTCTGGATGGAAAGACCTGTCTTTACAAGGTATTCTGACTTATACCCTTCCGAGATCGCATGGGAAGAAAAATCTTCCCATCCCTCCTTCGAATAGCCCAGCTGAAACTTCCGGATGTATTCTTCACGGAAACCGCGCTCCTGCAGGTATGTAAGGCCGATTGCCTTTCCGTCTTCGGTTTCGAAGAGGGTTTGTTCAAAATATTTCTGCGCAAAATGGTTGATCAGGAAAAGGGTCTCCTTTTCATTCTGTTCCTGGATTTTTTCGGGTGTCTGAACTTCTTCGGCAATCTCAATGTGGTATCGTTTCGCCAGGAACCGCAATGCTTCCGGATAAGTGTAATGCTCATGCTCCATCAGGAAGTTTACCGTATTTCCTGCCTTGCCGCAACCGAAACATTTGAAGATCCCTTTTGCCGGGGAAACGGTAAATGACGGCGTTTTTTCATTGTGAAAAGGACACAGCCCGATATAATTCGTTCCCCTTCTTTTCAGGGAAACGAAATCAGAGATAACCTCTTCGATCCGCGCAGCGGACAAGATGTTTGATATGGTATCGGGGGTGATCAAACCGTTTCTTTTTTGCCCAGCTAAAGTAACAAAAATCGGCGACTCCCGAAAGGTAAAAGATCGAAGATATCGGAATGATTTTGTACCTTTATGATCTAAAAATATTTTCATGGACCGAAGAGATTTTTTCAAAAAAAGCATACTTACGGGTGTTGCTGCCGGTGCTGCGATGACCTTTGGGGATTTCCGAAAGATCTTTGCCGGAAAAGTTCCACCTCCCGGCCCGCCTGCAGGGTATGACCTCGTTGCCGTGAAAGACGGCGAGCCGATCCAGATGTTCGACAAGGCGATAGCTTCGCTCGGAGGTATGAAGGCGTTTGTCAAGCCCAACCAGACCGTTGTGGTGAAGCCCAACATCGGGTGGGATACCTCCCCCGAACGTGGCGCCAACACCAACCCCGACCTGGTGAAGCGGATCATCGAACAGTGTTACAGTGCAGGGGCAAAAACGGTTTATGTTTTTGACAATACCTGCGACAGCTGGAATAAATGTTACGAAAACAGCGGCATTCAAAAAGCGGTGAAGGATGCCGGCGGGAAACTGGTGCCGGGCAATTCGGAAGGGAATTACCAGCAGGTGAGCGTGAAAAACGGGAAGAAGCTTAAAGAAGCCAAGGTCCATGAGCTGATCCTCAGCTCGGATGTATTCATCAATGTCCCCGTTCTGAAAAGCCATGGATCCTCCATTATAACAGCATCCATGAAAAACCACATGGGAATCGTCTGGGATCGCCGTTACTGGCACAAAAACGACCTGAACCAGTGCATTGCCGATTTTGCCGGTTACCGAAAACCCGACCTGAATGTTGTGGATGCCTACCGGGTCATGACAAAGCGCGGCCCGAGAGGGGTTTCGGAAGAAGATGTGGTGCTGATGAAATCGCTGATCCTTTCAAAGGACATTGTTGCTGCCGATGCTGCGGCGGCCAAAATGTTCGGAAGCGAGCCGGCAGACGTTTCCTACATCAAACTTGCCAGTGAAGCCGGAATTGGCAGCATGGACCTGACAAAACTGTCCATCAACCGGATAAAAATGTAAGGAGATGCAGTTTTTATTCCTGAAAAAGATCAGGGTTGTTGTTTCGCTGATCTTTTTTCTTTTTACCGTATTTGTTTTTGTGGATTTTACAGGAGTTCTTGCCTCCCGGCTGATCCGGGCGCTGTTGTATCTTCAGTTCATTCCCTCATTCCTTAAATTTATTGATGTCATTTCCGTTGCAGCAGCAGGATTTCTATTCATCCTCCTTATCACCCTTTTTTTCGGAAGGGTTTATTGTTCCACTGTGTGCCCTTTGGGCACACTGCAGGATATCTTCATCTGGATAAACAAAAAAATACGGATCAAAAATCGGATCCGGTATACCCGGCCGCAAAATGGCATCCGGTATACAGTTTTAGGGTTACTGGTACTGGTCTGTTGTTTTTCTTCCATCTTTTTCATCAACCTGCTTGATCCATACAGTCTTGCCGGGAAGATCTTTTCCAACCTCTTACGGCCGCTGGTTTACATGGGGAATAATCTCCTGTCGAGGATCTTTCAGCTGTTCGATTCCTATTCCGTATATTCGGTTCCTGTTAAAATCTTTTCCTGGCCGCCGCTCGTTTTTTCATTTTTCTTTTTGACCCTGATCATTTTCCTGGCAGTTTATAAAGGGAGATGGTACTGCAACACCCTGTGCCCTGCAGGCACCCTGCTGGGTATTTTTTCAAGGTTTTCATTTTTTAAGATTCGGATCGATGAAACCGCATGTACATCCTGTGGAAATTGTGTAAAAGCATGCAAGTCAACCTGCATCGACGTGAAAGAAAAAAAGGTGGATTTTTCGAGATGCGTTGCCTGTTATGACTGTTTTGCGTCATGCCCGGAGAAGGGGATTGGGTACAAGACAGCTTTTTTTAACCGCAAAGAGCGCAAAGAAGAAGCAATGGACGCAGGGACTATAGTGACAAACAACATGTCTTCGCGACCTTTGTCTGCCCTTAGCGTCCTTTGCGGTAAAAACGAATTCCCCGCAAATCTTTCAAAACGGAATTTTTTCAAGACCACTATTTTAGGCACGACCGCATTATTATCTGCGAAAACTGTTTTCGGGGAAAGTGCCGGTTCGCAGGGAATCAGTGCTGTTCCGGTAACCCCGCCGGGTTCGGTCAGCATCTGGCATTATACCGCCAATTGCACCGCGTGCCACCTCTGTGTGAGCGTTTGTCCGACAAAGGTACTCCAGCCAACCTTCATGGAGTTCGGTCTTTCAGGGATGTTCCAGCCCAAAATGGATTTTCACGCCGAATATTGTAATTTTGAATGTGTGAAATGTTCGGAAGTATGCCCCACGGGTGCAATCTTTCCAATAACGAAGGAACAGAAAGCAACCCTGCAGATCGGAACATCAAAATTCATCAAGAACATCTGCATTGTTGTCACCAAATTCACCGCCTGCGGGGCGTGTTCGGAACATTGTCCGACAAAAGCAGTTGAAATGGTTCCTTACCTGGGAACGCTGACCATTCCGAAGGTAGACGAAAAGATCTGTGTTGGATGCGGCGCCTGTGAATATGCCTGTCCGACCAAACCCGATAAAGCGATTTACGTGGAAGCAAATTCCTATCACCGGAAAGCACAAAAACCGAAAAAGAAAATCGGGGAAAACAAGAAAACAATGAAACCAACGGATGATTTTCCATTCTAGCTGACGAGTTTGCGAGTTGATGAGCTGACGAGATTATTTCTTGGCTCATCAACCCGATAGCTCATCAGCTCATCAGCCAGCCTATGACAGAAGTAAAAAGATTTAGTTTTTCCGACCAAGAGCTGGCTGATCAGGCCTTCTCCATCCGCAAGAAGGTATTTGTGGAAGAGGAGGGCGTTGATGCCGGCCTGGAATATGATCATGAAGAAGAAGCGCACCACTACCTGCTAATGATGGCCGGAAAAGCGCTTGCCACTGCCCGCTGGCGGGAGACGGAAAAGGGGATCAAGCTGGAACGGTTTGCGGTGCTGCAGGAGTTCCGTAACCGGGGACTTGGGGGGATTATCCTGAAAGAGGTCTTAAAGGACGTTATACCGCTTGGAAAGGCCATTTACCTGCATTCACAGCTGCGGGCAGTTCCCTTTTATGAACGAAACGGGTTTGTAACCGAAGGCGACCTCTTTTTTGAGGCCGGGATAGGGCACTACAGGATGGAATTAAAAATGAAGAAGGCAGAACAGGCAAATCCATCAGACCAGAAGGGGTTATCTTGAATTACCCCGGACTTTAGTCCGGGGGCAGAAGAAAGTCCGGGGGCAGAACAGAAGAAAAGGCTTTAGTCCAATCCAACTTCCTTCCACCCCCCGGCAACTTTTGACCAGGTTGATTTAAACCCGAGATTCAGTAAGATTTTTGCTGCCTCGCCGAAACCCAGCGACAACTCATGGGGCTTATGCGCATCGGATGTAATCGTAACAGGGATGTTACGCAGGCGGATTTTTTTCAGGATTTCCGGTCCGGGGAAAAGGGTTTCCGACCTTTTTTTGTAGATGCCGCGGGTATTAACCTCAATCACGCTTCCTGTGCCGGCCGCAAGATCAAGTGTCTCTTCCACCAGTTTTCCATACCAGGGCTCCTGCTCTGAGAAAAACCGGTCACGGTTGTACATCTTGATCTTGTCAAGGTGACCTATAATATCCGGTTTCTGTGTGGAGATCATCTCCTGTAACTGCCGGTAATAGGCAGTTACCGCCAGTCCCGCGTCTCCTGAGAAGATCTCCTTCAGCCCGTTATCATAAATGGAGATATCGGGTCCATCAATGAACCAGAGTTTGCCCGAAGCTTCATTTTTTACAAGATGAACAGAGCCGATGAGGTAATCGAGAGCATATGTTTTGCGATATAATTCAAACGGCTGGGTCAACCCGGGGATATAATCAACCTCGAAGGCTAGAAGAATGGATAAGGAGGGATATTTTTTCTTTAATGCAAGAATCGTATCAACATATTCGTCAAGGCTTTCCTGCGGGATGGCGAACTTGTTTTCAAAGGGAACAGGGGAATGGTCGGAAAAGCCCAGGCTGTCAAAACCCTGGGAAACGGCCTCTTTGATATAATCTTCCGGATCGGAAGATCCGTCACTGAAATTAGAATGTGTATGTAGGTTAAAAAGCAATTTATGATGTTTGGTTTTTCGCGTCACGCGTTACCCGTTAAGCGTTACGACTTATTGATGATTTTATAAATTTTGTCGGCACGGCGGAGAAAAGTTCCGACCGGGATGGAACACTGGTCGCCCTTGACAGTTTTCTTCACCGGCTTCAGGTCGACCCTGATCTCGGGTATTATCATCTCAACAGAACCGGTTGTAGGTCCCTGGATGTAAACGCCGTCGCCGGGTTTCAGAAAGCCTGACTCCATCTGGACCTCGGCCACCTTCAGCTTGCTGAAGTAATTGGTGACCTTTCCCACATATTCTTTCCGCTGCGTGGCCACAGAACCGTGTTGTTCAGCCCATTCTCCCAGCGTCTGACCGAGGTAATAGCCATCCCAGAATCCGCGGTTGTAAACGTTGTTCAACCGGGCCATCCATTCCTTCACTTTCTTACCAGTGTATGTTCCGTCAGATACCGAATCAACAGCTTCACGGTAACAGGAGATAACAGTATTCACATATTCCGGACTGCGGCCCCGGCCCTCGATTTTCAGGATGCTGACACCGGCCGCGAGTATCTTGTCGAGAAATCCAATGGTGCAAAGATCTTTTGGCGACATGATGTATTCGTTGTCGATCTCCAGTTCCACATTTCCGTCAAGGTCGGTGACTTTGTAGGGGCGGCGGCAAAGCTGATAACAGGAACCACGGTTTGCGGAAGCATTGAAGTTGTCAAGGCTGAGATAGCATTTCCCGGAAACCGCCATGCAGAGCGCCCCGTGGGCGAAGATCTCGATCCGTACCGGCTTCCCGGATGGCCCGGTGATATTTTCCTGCCTGATCGCCCTGGTGATTGCCGAAACCTGCTTAAGAGCAAGTTCCCGTGCGGTGACCATCACATCGGCGAACTGCGAGTAATACCTGACGGCGGCAAGATTGGTGATATTGGTCTGGGTGCTCATGTGAACCGGCATCCCCACCGAAACAGCATACTGGATTACAGCCTGATCGGAAGCGATGAGAGCGGTGATCCCGTTTTTTTTAGCAGAATCGACGATCTTCCGCATCTCTTTCAGTTCTGTGTCGTAGATAACCGTGTTCAGCGTAAGGTATGTCTGAACATTGTTTTTGCGGCAGACCCGCGAGATCTTCACCAGGTCGCGGAGGGTGAAATTGATGGATGAACGTGCACGCATGTTCAGGATCCCGATCCCGAAATAAACAGAATCGGCTCCGGCCTGAATGGCAGCTGTCAGTGACTCCCAGGAACCAACGGGAGCGGTTATTTCAATTTTAGACAGGGGTGGTTTCATCCGGGTGCAAAGGTACACAATTAGCTGATGAGCTGATGAGTTGATGAGCTCGCAAACTCATCAGCTGTTATTCCGGGACGGAATAAGAGATCAGGTAACGCGGGATGTTGTCTTCGGGAACCTGCGCCGGATCTGTATTGTTGGAGATCACAAACCGGTTGGCGGGAAGACTCAGTTTCGTCTTTATGTATTCTCCCAATGCTTCGTTCCTCCAGTCCATTTTCGATTTCTGAAGCCTTTTAAGATTTTCCGCCCCGATCATCCGTGTGCATTTTTCGAGTGTGGAAACCAGGGGGTTGGTGATGAGGGTCTTTTTGTTAAGATAAGCCACAAATGCCGAATCGGTAATGCTCAGGGTGCTGATGGCGAGAAAATCTTCCCGGGGAATGGTATCGCCACTGAACTGTTTGTTCATGGTTTCAGCATAGAATCTTTTCTTGGCTTCATTGTAGGTAAGGTATTCAAGGTCTTTGTCAGGGTCGAGCGTTTGCTTCAGTTCCATTACCAGTTCCGGTTTATCTTTCAGCATTTCTGTCAGTTTACCCAGGTGCGACATCTGTTTTTCTGTCAGGTGTTGCTGCCCATATTCAAATTTGATCTCCTTGTAATCCTCTTCGTTACCGCCGTGAGAACTTGCCAGTAAGCTTGCCGGTGCGGATACAGCTTTTGTGAACAGGTTTTTTAGCACCTGTCCGACGATCTTCCACCATTTGAACTTCGGGTTGTCAAGATCTCCTTCCACAGGCACGACCAGTGTGATGTTCCCGTTTTTATCGCGAAGAATTGCAAGTACCAGCTTCACCGGAAGATTCATCGAGGTTTTGTTCTTCACCTTTTTCCCGGCATAGATTTTTTCCACGAAAAGCTTGTTGTCCATCTTTATCTTGTGGTTCTTGACACTGACAGTTCCGGTATAATTGACCTTTCCTTTTGTAAACGGGTAAGCCACATTGAAGACGGAATAAGGATTATAATCCACTACAGCAACATTCTTCATCTCGTACCTGACGTCGAACTCCATGAGATCATTCGGGTTTACAGAGATATCGGCCCTGACAAACCCACCCTTGTTGATGGTTGTGCTGAAGTCGATCATCGCCCTGTTCTTTTCCGAGTTCAGTTGTTCCACGTCGAAATACAATTCGCTCAGGTGCAGGTGGAACTCCTCATCCAGTGTATGGTCATAATAATCGGCCATACCGCCGGTAATGCTGAATCGCCTGACACGGTAATCGGTGATGACAATCTCTTTTCCCACAGCACTGATATAATCCGCTCCCATTACAAAAGGATTGAAACTTGCCGTTTTAGCGACGGCAGGTGCAGCGGCATTGCCGGCAGCAGGCACTGTGGTCATGGAAGCCAGGACAAGGCGGGAAAGATTATCGGCATCAGGGAACTTTTCATAACGGAAATAGGGTTCATCCATCAGGATCGGTCCGAATTTCCATATGTTCTGTTTGAAGTTGAGAGAGTCGATGGTTTGTGTGAACATGTTGAACCCCGCCACTTTTTTCCCTTCGTCGTCAATGAGCTCCAGCTTGTAGATCCCGCTTTTCCCTTTTATGGCAATGGACATAGGGTCGTTGAAATTTCCTTTTGTCTTCAGGTCAAGGTTCAGTTGTCCCCTGAATTCACGGATCTTCAGGTAGGGCGTCAGGTATGGATACAGTACATCCATCTTAAAACCGTCGACCTTGAAATTATGCGTAAACTCAAGGGTGTTAAGGTTCAGCCTGAGATCCCCCGTAAAAAGACCCCCCGTGCGGATGATACAATTATAGATCACTTCAACGGAAGGATCGTTCCAGGAAAATTTCGGGATCATGATTCCCAGTTTCATCAGCTGGGTGTTCAGCTGGTAGTCCTCGTTATTATAACTGACCTTTCCTCCTGTGATCTTCAGGTCGTCAAGCAAATATTTTACCGGGATTGTGTCTGCGGGATCTTTTGGTTTTTTGGGATCCGGTTCAAACTTTTTCAGGATGTCGTCATAATTGGAAGAAGATCCTTTCTGTGCTATCCTGACATAGGGCTCTTCCACAAGAAGGTGTTCCACACGGTATACCTGTTTCATCAGCTTCCATTTGTCGATATCAAGAAGCATGTGTTTAAAGCCAAAGAACAGGGTTTTCTTATCCTGTTCATACACCTTCAGCCCATAGGCATTTATCTTCCCGTTGAATACATTGATCTTCAATTTGTCGATACGAATGATGCGGCCGGTAAATTTTTCGCTGTTGTGTTCGATGATGTATTTTGCGATCGGGCCGGTAAAAAGCACAAGTATCACCACCAGGAGAATGATCAGGGCCCCGATTCCTGCAGCTGTCCATTTAAAGATTTTCCAGATCCTTTTCATGGGGTAAAAATAATACAAAGATGGATTTTTGCAAAAGTTAAATTCCGTCGTGCAAATTGCACGCAACCTGGTTTTTGCACAACAATGGCCGTCAATGTTTTGGGTTGATTTTTAAGAAAATCAGATAGCGGGTTTCCACAAGATTTATTACGGGTTTCCTTCACCCTTCCTCCAGCCTGGCTCCAGCTTAGCTCCAGCATAGCATCAGATATGGACTGTTTTTTTCATTCCATATCTGATGCTATGCTGAAGGTAGGATATAGGAAGGCTGAAGGAACCCCGGAAGTATAAATAGCGAAATGGCGAAAAGCAAGATGGCGAAATTTCCTTAGTTATTCCTTGAGTTCCCGCTCAAAGATCTCCCGGTCGGTCTTGGATAGATAGGGGCATTCGAGCATGGATTTCCGCAGCTCGGAATTGAACTCTTTGATGAATTTCTGGTCTTTGGTCTTGTCCCCGTATTTTTTATTGAAATCCTGGTACATGACCATCATCTCATTCTGAAGCTGAGTAGATTGCAGGCGGAGCTTTTTCAGGGTGGCAGAATCATCAATGTTTGCCGCCTTCATCTTGCTCATAACCTCAATGTTCCGGCACATCGCATCTCCGATCTTTGCGGCATCCTTTTTCAGTTCACGGTTTCCACAGGCGGATAACAGGACCATCGTACTGATAATCGCAGGAAGAAATAAGTTCTTAAAGTTCATACAAAAGTTTATAAAGTTTATAAAGTTTATAAAGTTCTTAAAGTTATAAAGTTTATAAAGTCAAAGCAATTTACGATTTCAGATTTCCGAATCAGGTTCTTGCGTCTTCGCGACTTTGCGGTGAAAAAAAACCACCCAACCGTATCAACAGATACTCACCTCATTAGCTCGTCAGCTCCTCAACTCGTCAGCTTAATGTTCAGCTCTTTCAGCTGTTCTTCGCTGATAGACGAAGGGGTATCGATCATCACATCCCTGCCGGAATTGTTTTTAGGGAAGGCCATGAAGTCGCGGATCGATTCTCCTCCTCCGAAAATGGTACACCAGCGGTCGAACCCGAAGGCAATCCCGCCGTGCGGAGGTGCGCCGTATTCAAAGGCATTCATCAGGAACCCGAACTGTTCCTGGGCAAGTTCGTCGGTGAATCCAAGCACCTGGAACATCTTCTTCTGCAGGTCGCGGTTGTGAATACGGATCGACCCGCCGCCGATCTCAACCCCGTTGATGACAAGGTCGTAGGCGTTCGCCCTTACGGATCCGGGATCGGTGTCGAGCAACGGGATATCCTGCGGAACGGGTGATGTGAACGGATGATGCTTTGCATAGAACCGTTTTGAATCTTCATCCCATTCCAGCAGCGGGAAATTAACCACCCAGAGGGGTTTGAACACCTTCGGGTCGATCAGGCCAAGCCGTTTCCCCATCTCCAGCCGCAGTGTTCCGAGGGCATTTTGTGTCTTTTCCATTTTCCCGGCCAGGATCAGGATAAGGTCGCCGGGAGCGGCGGAGAATTGGGCTGCAATGGCTTTCAGATCATCGGCAGAATAAAATTTATCTACGGATGATTTTAACGTACCATCGGTTCCGTAACGGATATAGACCAGTCCGGAAGCGCCGACTTGCGGGCGTTTCACCCAATCGGTCAGTTCGTCGATCTGTTTGCGTGAATATTCACAGCATCCCGTGGCATTGATGCCCGCAACCAGTTCTGCATCATCAAAGACTTTAAATCCCCTGTTTTTTACGGTTGCGTTCAGTTCAACGAGTTTCATCCCGAAACGGATATCAGGCTTGTCACTTCCATACTCACGCATGGCCTCGTCGTACCCGATTCTTGGGAAATCACCGGTGTCAATGCCCTTAACCTGTGCGAACAGGTATTTGGCAAGTCCTTCAAAGGTGTTAAGGATATCCTCCTGGGTCACGAACGACATTTCACAGTCGATCTGTGAAAATTCGGGCTGGCGGTCGGCGCGCAGGTCTTCATCGCGAAAGCACTTCACGACCTGGAAATACCGGTCGAAACCGGCGACCATCAGCAATTGTTTAAAGGTTTGCGGAGACTGGGGCAGTGCATAGAACTGTCCGGGGTTCATCCGTGAGGGAACCACAAAATCACGTGCACCTTCGGGCGTGGATTTAATGAGGACAGGCGTTTCGATCTCGATAAATCCCTGTTCATTCATGTAATTCCGGGTGAGGATGGCCATGCGGTGGCGCAATTCAATATTCGTCCTTACCACGGTCCGGCGGAGATCAAGGTAGCGGTATTTCATGCGGAGCTCTTCGCCGCCGTCGGTATTATCTTCAATGGTGAACGGCGGAATCTTTGAAGCGTTCAGGATTTCGAGGGAATCGACAAGGATCTCGATGTCGCCGGTGGGTATTTTGGTATTCTTGCTTGAACGTTCTGCCACCCTTCCTTTTGCCGAGATCACGAATTCGCGGCCCAGCTCTTTGACTTTGGCAAACAGATCGGGCTGAACCTGGAGATTAAAAACAAGCTGGGTAATTCCGTAACGGTCGCGGAGGTCGATGAAGGTCATTCCTCCCATTTCCCGTATCCGCTGGATCCATCCGCAAAGGGTCACGAACTGACCGGTAAACTGCATGTTTAATTCACCGCATGTGTGTGTGCGTAACATATTTAATAGGTTTTATTTACCTGCAAATGTAAGGAAAAGATACTGCATAAGGTATCCAGCATCCAGCATCCCGCATCGGGTTGCTATCGTGCGACGTTTACTCGTAACCCCTCCGAATGTGCGCCGAACTCGGGTGCATACATGCACTGCACCGTTGTGATGCCGTTGGAATAACCGCCGGCAGCATTGACAACCAGCGGGTATTCAAATACCCAGGTTCCTTTCCGAAGAGATTCGAAGAAAAAGTTTGTTGCCATATCGGTCGTCGACTGGTAATAACCCAATCCATCCTGGTAACGGTAGCCCGACATCTGTTCCGTGGTCGGGGGCTCAAAAGCCGATGCCCGCATGTCTTTCATATGAACAAATTCCAGGTCCCTGTCAACGGTAAGAATGATCCTGACAATGATCTTATCCCCAATCTTAACCCCATTTCCATTCGTAATTGGCTCAAGTACCTTTCCCGATGGAGTTATCCGCTCAATGAAAAGTTTCTTTTCCAGTTTAAGTGGCGTTGTATGTGGTGTGATCTTGTCCAGGTCCTCAAAGTACTGCCAGTAGAGGGCGCCCCATGCAACCCCTTCACCTGAGCGTGTCACTGTTACATTTCCCATTTCAGGACGGATCTCTTTTCCGTCGCGGGTGACCTGGAAATATCCGGTGCCGGCCTCCACCTTTGTATCCTTTAATTTCTGCGGATCGATGATTTCGTTTCCAAGGCTGATTGTCACCCCGGGATCTTCCGCCAGCAGATCTGTTCCGCGAAGCAGTAATGCATAACAGGCCTCCGCCGTGGCACGGCCGGTTTTCCAGTCCTGCGTCTGTTTTTGTTTCAGCAGCCAGATCTTCATTTCGTCGACCGGCTTCGGGTCGGTCGTAATTTCTTCATAGGCTTCGATTAGCAAGGCCTGTGTTTCCACAGGTGCCTGGTACCACTCATAACCGCCACCGGTAGTCCAGTACATTCCCATTTCCTGCGAATGAAGCGCTTTTTCGGAAAGCGATTTAAGGATGGCGGCAGGAACGGTTTTATTCCCCAGCCGGTTTAATGCGAGCCCGATCATTCCCTGGCAGTACAGGTCGTTTTGCAGCCAGTATTTCTCTGCCTGATTCTGGAAATACTGAAATGCGGTTTTTCCATCCCCGTTGCTTTTCAGCGGCAGGTCAGCAAGAAAATAACTTCGGGCATAGAGGTACTGGATCTCTGCTGTGCCGAGGTGGTTCTCATCCATCTTGCCAGGATAATATTTCTGGATATCCTTATAGTCTTTTACCATCTCCCCGTCAAGGTAGTTAATGGCATTGCTGACCATGTTCCACGTATCCTTGTCGTTACGGATATTTTTTATTCCAAGATGGTCAAGGTGCCCGAGCCCGGTTACGATATCCTGTGTGATCCAGCGGCTCTCCGGCATCCCGTCGAACCAGACCCATCCGCCGGATGATACCTGCATCTTCTGCAGTTTCTTCAGGTTCTGGTCCAGCCTGCCGCCAAGGGTGTTCAGGTCGAAGAGCAAGGCAATCTTTTGTTTCCGTTGAGATTCATCCCTGGCTTCCAGCACCCAGGGAGTTTCCTGGAGCAGGGCCGATTTAAGCTGCTGGTTCTTCTCGAGGTTCGACAGCAGTGCATCGGGAGTACTGTTTTTCCAGCTGTCGAAAACACGTTTTATCTTCGGGTTTGAGTTGGCAATGTAAGAAGCGATGCTATTGGCATAAAAGGCACGGAATATATTATCCGCATTCGGATAGGTGGGTTCATCCAGTGTCGAAAGCGCCTGAACCGCGTACCATGCCGGGTTTGACGCAAACTCAAGGGTCAGCTTATAGTTCTTCAGTGTACTGCCCGCGGAGGATTTCAGCAATTTATCGAACCTGAAATCAAACGAACCCTTTCCCCTTACCGGAAGCGGCAGGGCTTCGGTAACCAGCATCCGGTTGGTCAGTACCGGGAATGCTTTTTCCTCACCATCGCTGAAACTGCCTGCCTTCGCTGTGATGCGGTACTGCAGCACACTCAGGGATGGATCCTGTGGGATTGCCAGCTTCCATTGAACCGCCCTGCTTTCGCCCGTGGGCAGTGTGAAGGCCTGGGTCGAATTACCCGAAACCAGCAGGCTGACCGTTTTTTGTGTAAGGGCGTCCGACAATTCCAAGACCACTTCGCCACTTAATGCACGCTCGCTGAGGTTTACGACTTTGGCACTGAAAACGAGGGTATCGCCCTGGCGGACAAACCTCGGCGAATTGGGGAATACCATCAGGTCCTTATGGGTCACGATCTCCTTTTCGGTAAAGCCATAATCCAGTTGTTTTGTATGGGCAAAACCGAGAATCTTCCATCGTGTCAGCGATTCGGGCAAAGTGAATTTAATGTCGAGGTTCCCTGCAGAATCGGTAACCAGTGAAGGCAGGAAAAAAGCTGTTTCCCGGAAGTCCCTGCGAACCTGGATACCGGCCTGCTTTTCGGTTTTCGGTGCAACTCCGCTCTTTTCTCCCGGGGCGATGTTACCCTGTGCAGGAATTCCCGCAACAGTAGCCGGTGATACTTCCGTGCTTTTTTCTTCCATCATCACCTGGTCAGCCACCATCGGCGGGGCAAGGTTTGCGGAGCGATCCATCTGTGTCATGGCGCCCCCGAGTCTTTTGTAACGCCCGCCGCCGGCAAGCCCGAACCCAAACCAGTCAAGTTCCTGATAATCCGGAAAGAAATATTCCCCGCCGGCAGAATGCAGGGGATAATAGATTCCCGAAGAGCTACGGAACCCTTCATTGACCTCCCAGGGAAGAGAAGAATAATATTCGCGAAGGACAGAGAAAGACCAGCTGTTGGGTGCAAAAACATCCAGCGACGCATCGTACATGGCGGAGAGGTATTCAGCCCTGACCCCTTTCTTTGCCGCATCCGAGATCCGGATCCTCCACTCTTCCTGCTGGCCCGGATACAATTTATTGCGGAAGGTCTCAAACCGGATATCGAGCATTTTATTGGTATGGGGAACATACACCAGCTGGCTGTGCTGGTACGACCGGTTATACCGGATGAACACAAAATTCACAGAAAAATTTCCCCTGAACTTTTCCAGGATCGGGATCTCCACGAGCACCTGGTTGTTGCTGAGTTTCAGCCACTGCTGCGAAAACAACGTGTCATGCACCCGGATCTCATATAGAACGTTCACATTATCTGCCCGGGTACCGATCAGGAATTTTGCCTTCTCGCCCGGCTCCCCGCTGGTTTTTACCGGAACAAACCAGTCGGCTTCCGGTACCGGAACCGGTGCGGCGGAATGATCATAGAGAATAAACGTGCTCTTCTGTTCAACCACTTCACCATACGGATCCTTTGATTTCAGTGTCAGAAGATAGGTCCCTTGCGGCAACACCGTTCCATCCTCCAACCCCCAACCCCCGTTCTCACGCCTGGCAATCTGTGAAAAGAGGAGCACGGAATCTTTGGATGTATTGAACTCTTTGTTCAGGACATCCAGTTGCACGGGCCATGTGGAAACAAGGTTCTCGTCGGTATAAACATCATTCGGAAAAGCGGTGTGAAATTCCTTTTCAGTCATCCCTGTCAGATCTGGCCGGTCCCATTTGCGCTCACGGAAAAACCGGTCGGGCTGGCGCAGGTTTTGTATGGTCACCGTAATAATGGCAGGGGTCTTGCGGCCATTCAGATTGGTTGAGGTCAGGTGAAACAGCGTATCCTTTGAAGGATCGAGTTTCTCCGGAACATCAAGCCCGATCAGCAGGGATACATAGCCCACAGAAACACTTTCGTTGGCCGACTGGGTCTCTCCGTTGATATCGGTTACATCGGAATAGATCACATAATCAAATACAGGTTTTGAGGATTTGTCGACGGTAAGGTCGGGAACTGCCTTGAATTTTATTTTAAAACTGCCATCCCCGGCTGTTTTCAGTGTGCCCTGGAGGATCTCTGTCTCCGGGACAGATGGCATGGGGAACCACCATCCTCTTTCCCAGAAAGGAAAACGGGCGGAGCGCACTACCCGGTATTTCACAGCTGCGCCATCGATGTTGTTTCCGGCATAAGCTATTGCTTTCCCGGTTATCGTCACGCTGTCGTTGAGGCGGTAGTTTCCTTCAACAGGATCAATGGAAACCTCAAAAGTGGGGCGCTTGTACTCTTCAACAGAGACGGTGACAGATCCGGAGCTGTTTGACAGCGACATTTTTCCAGGCAACAACCCCTGCGGGATTGCAAATGAACCATTGAACGAACCATATTCATTTGTTGTAAAATTCTGTTCAGAAATCTTCTGTCCGTTAACGTCGGTAAAAACCGTCGTGGTTTGAACACCCGGCTTGATCGCGTATATCTCCTTTTTCTTTTCAAGAAGGATCCCTTTGAAATAAATCGTTTGCCCCGGCCGGTATATTCCCCGGTCGGTGAAGAAATAAGTGGTCTGTGTTGTTTTCTCTTCCGCAGTGTAGACAGGATACTGGTAATAGTTACCCGTCACAAAGAGGTCGTCATTCATCTTCAGCCGAAGGAACAAACTGCTGGAAGCCGCAGTTGGCGGCAATGCCGGCAGGAAGATGGATCCGTTTTCATCCGATATATATTCACCCAGCTTCTGATTTTCGTATTTTCTGGAGTTGTAGTTATAGACATTGTGGAATGCCACAGCAACAACATTTTTCAACGGAGTCCCGGCCTCCCGGTCGAGAATGTAGAAACGCACTTCGCTTTTTTCATTCCGCTGGCTGATGTAGCTGATCTGCGTTGAAAAGAAAGGCGTCCAGGCAATCACCTGGCCGGGATCTTTAAAATTAGTGTCGGAAGAGGCGATAAGGACATAAAATCCGGCCGGCATTCCGGGAATGAGAAACTCCATCCTGTGCGACTGGAAATCGCCGTCGTTGGGCAGGTCGAGCGACCAGCTCTTCTGAAAAGGCAGTCCCGTGTAGTAGGAAATCAGTTCCTCCCGGTTACGGTTCGTGGTTCTTTCCTGGTTTGTTTCGGGGTCTGTTCTGACAAGCCGGAAGGAGAGTTTTTTCAGGTTCCTGAATTCAATCACACCCAGGCAAGGTTTGACGGGCACAACAGCATATTCAGACTGGAGCTGAAGCGAAGGTTTTTCGATCTCACCGGCCAGCAACCTGCAATTATTTGCCCCTGTACTTTCCGGGAACCGCTTTATTGCCAGGCTGCAATAACCATAAGCCTCTTTCAGGTCCCATTTATGTTTCTGTGATACCAGCGGCTGGTACTGTGCCCCCTGTTCTTTGAGAAACGCGGCAATGGCATATGTGACATCGGCTGACCAGGGTGAAGAAAGATGTATTCCCTCCAGCTTTTTTAATGCATCGAGGCAGAGGCTGTCTTTATCCGCAAGGATTGAATTCTCTCTCAGGAACTGAAAACGATGGATCTCTTCGTCGATAAGTGCACGGGGATCTTTGTCGTTTACATGGAAAGATGCCAGATCGTGAAAGAGGACAAGGGCAACGGCAAGATAAGAAGATGAATCTGCCGGCAATTCAGGCTTCTTCGAGGTAAAATCAGGTGCCTGGCTAAAACAGGCAGCCTGATCAATTAAAAAGGTTTCGGCATACGCCTTGTCAAAACTCCCGCTTCCTGAAAAATAGCCCAGTGCCCGCCAGCATAAAAAGTCGTACAGGGTAGGACGAAAATTGTTTTTATCTTCTTTATCTTTCTTCGGGTCTCCCTTCTGCCGGGGTTGAATCAGGATTTCTTCGAAATTTCCAATGGGGATCGTCTTCAGCAATGGTGCATTCTGAAGTGAAAGGAGCCAGGTATTTGCAGTCTTCCGGCTAAGTGTTTTCAAGTCCCACGTTTGGATGCTGTCGGTATTGTTGTTCATAACCTGGGTCCGGTCCTGGAAGCGGTAGCGGTTATTCTGGTAATAGGTCTGGTAAACCTCTGCCAGGATTGAATTCAGGAGCTGCCTTACCGGCTCGCGTGATGTTTTTATCTCTGCCGTGATCTCCCGGATGGATGCTGCGGTCACATCTTCCCTGTAGTCGGCTTTCAGTTTCAGCCTGAAAATTATGGCCTTGACGAACTGCGCATCATTCTTTTCTTTTTTTGCCTGGTCGTAGATCTTGTTGACAATCACCAGGGCCGATTTCGGCAGCCCCAGGTTATTCAGGGAATCAACCTTTTTCCACTGGCGGTCATAGGGAGCTGATGAGCTGGTGAGCTGATGGGCTGGCGAGCTGGTGAGTTGATGAGTTGGCAGGCTGGAGTGTGTGGTTTGGGAAAAGGTGAGGAGGCTCGTTATAAAAAACACAAAGCCCAGGATGAATGGTCTTGTTTTCATGGGGGGAGGTTTAAATATGCAATTATAAGAGAAACGGCCGAAGAATACAAAGATTGTGCCGCAAATCCGTGATCCGGAACCAGGAAGCAGTTCTGCGGGAATCAGCGAAAAATCTGCGAAAATCTGCGAGAACTTCTTATAAACTCACTTCGAATTCCCGACCAGCGAGGTAACCGGGTTTGCCAGTCCTTTGTATTCAGTCAGCTCGAGTTTCACAGACCCTACGATAACGGCCGATTTTGCCAGGACCGGGATCCGGTTTTTATCATCGGAGACCCAGATGTCCATCGGGTAGGGCTGACTGAAAACATTCCCGGTAGCCACCATGGGTTTGAATTTCAGGCAGTGAAACCGGCCCAGGTCCGTCTCAACATCTTCTCGCCCGGCGAACTCGATGAGGGAGATATATACAGAATCGTCGAGCATGAAATCCACCGGAAAGCGTTCACCCATCTTAAGGTTTGAAAAATCAAGGGTGCGGCAGTAAAAAAAAGCGGAAAGGATATCGTGCGTGCCGGTTTTCATTTTTTTATTGGCGGTATGACTTGAAAAGTTTCCGGAATATTGATTGAACCTGACCTCATCTTCCTTTGAATAGCCCTGTTCGTGCGTACTCCTGATAAACGACCACGGAACAAGATACTCCTCATCCATGTACGACTCGAACCGGTCGATAACCTTGAAAAAGAGATTAAACGCCCCTTTTGATTTTCCTTCCGCGATGATGTGATACGTGCTTCTTCCGTCTATCTTCTTGTCTTCAAATTTGACTTCCAGTGTAGCCACTCCTGCTGTGACCTTTCCGGTCATATACGAATCGTAATAGGCCCTGAATTTCAGCTTTTCGCCACGGATGAAAGCACTGTTCTTTACCGGTTCAAGCGACTGGGCAGCGGCAATGAAAAATGAAGAATGAAGAATGAAAAAGGAAAAAAATACGAACCGGGCGCTTTTTGTCATCAAATGACGATATTGATAATTTTCTTTGGTACCACGATGATCTTCCTCGGAGGTTTACCCTGGAGCCATTTTTCGGTATCCGGGGCCATCCTCACGGCCTGCTCAATCTCGGGAACCGTAAGAGAAAGAGAGAGCTCCAGCTGGAAACGCATCTTACCATTAAACGAAACAGGATAGCGAAAAGTATTCTCAAGGGTAAACTCTTCCCTGTATTCGGGGAATGTCGCAAACGAGACACTACCGGTATGTCCGAAATTTTCCCACAGCTCTTCTGCCATGTGCGGGGCATACGGGGCGATCAGGATCACCAGCGGCTCAAGGATTGCACGCTTGTTGCATTTCAGGTCGGAGAGCTCATTCACGCAGATCATGAAGCTGGATACCGCCGTGTTGAACGAAAACCGTTCAATATCATCCTGGATCTTCTTAATTGTGGAATGAAGAACCTTCAGCTCTTCTTTTCCCGGCTCTTCGCCGGTAACGGAAAAGTTATTATCCCGGTCGTGGTACAACCTCCAGAATTTCCGGATGAAACGAAATACCCCCTCGATACCATTGGTATCCCAGGGTTTCGACTGCTCAAGGGGACCGAGGAACATCTCATAAAGCCGCAGCGTATCGGCACCGTAACGTTCAATCAGGCTGTCGGGGTTAACTACATTGTGAAGCGACTTCGACATCTTTTCCACTTCAGAACCGCAGATGTATTTACCCTCTTCGAGGACGAATCCGGCATCCGCAAGATCGGGGCGCCAGGCTTTGAATGCATCCAGGTCGAGAACATCATTCTCAACGAGGTTCACATCCACATGCATCTCCGTAACGTCGTAATCTTTCTTCAGGTTAAAAGAGACGAAGGTATTATTGTTCTTGATCCGGTAGGCAATGCTCGACCTGCCCTGGATCATCCCCTGGTTGATAAGCTTCCTGTAAGGCTCATCCTTACAAACCAGTCCGATATCGTAAAGGAACTTGTTCCAGAACCGTGAATAGACCAGGTGTCCGGTGGCATGTTCCGCACCGCCGAGGTAAAGATCCACATCCTGCCAGTATTGATTGGCTTCTTTTGAGAAATATTCGTTGTTGTTGCGCGGATCCATATACCGCAGGTAATACCCGCTCGATCCTGCAAAACCGGGCATGGTGCTGGTTTCGTAAGGATATCCCTCTTTTGTCTTCCAGTTCTTTGCCCTTGCCAGGGGAGGCTCACCGGTTTCGGTGGGAAGGTATTTATCCACTTCCGGCAGAACAAGCGGCAGCTCTGACTCGTCCAGCACATAAGCGATCCCGTCTTTGTAATAAACCGGGAACGGTTCGCCCCAGTAACGCTGGCGGCTGAAGATGGCATCACGGAGACGGAAGTTTACCGTTCCTTTTCCGATCTGCAGCTCTTCCACTTTACGGATAACTGCCGCCACAGCATCTTTTACTTTCATCCCGTTGATGAATTCCGAATTCACAAGGATACCGTCTTTGGCATCGTACGAACTTTCAGAGATATCACCGCCGGAGACCACCTCCACGATCGGAAGGTCAAAATGTTTTGCAAAATCGTAGTCGCGGCTGTCGTGGGCAGGAACCGCCATGATGGCGCCGGTGCCATATCCGGCCAGCACATAATCAGCAACCCAGACCGGGATCTTTTTCCCGTTGAGCGGATTCAGGCAGAAGGCGCCCGTAAACACCCCGGAGATCTTCTTCACCTCCGACATTCTCTCCCGCTCCGAACGGTTCTTTGCCCAGTGAAGGTATTCTGTAACGGCTTTATGTTGTGCCGGCGTGGAAATGACTTCTGCAAGTTCGTGCTCGGGGGCGATGACCATAAAGGTGGCTCCGAATATCGTATCCGGACGGGTTGTGAAGATGTCCAGTTTGAAATTTGTGTTTTCGATGGGGAAAGCGATCTCGGCGCCTTCCGAACGGCCAATCCAGTTCTTCTGGATCTCTTTCAGCGATTCTGAAAAGTCAATCTTCTCAAGTCCTTCAAGCAGGCGGGTTGCGTATGCGGTGATGCGCAGGAACCACTGGCGCATGAGTTTGCGCTCAACCGGGTGTCCGCCCCGGACGGAAAAGCCCTCTTTTACTTCATCGTTGGCAAGCACGGTTCCCAGTTCCGGGCACCAGTTCACCATCGCGTCGCTCTGGTAAGCGAGGCGGTAGTTCATCAGGAGTTCGCGCTGTTCTTTTTCTGGGAAGGATTTCCATTCGGATGCTGAAAAAACACCCTTCCAGTTTTCACCCAGATGTGGATACTTGTTCCGGAAACCTTTGTTCCAGTCGGCGGTCATGGCTGCGCGAACGCCAGCATTTCCTGATGTTTCGAAGATCCGAATAAGTTCGGTTACGGCTTCCGCTTTATTTGTTTCAAGGTTAAACCAGTGATTGAAGAGCTGGATGAAGGTCCATTGCGTCCATTTGTAATAAGCCGGGTCGCTGGTTTTGACTTCCCGGTCCCAGTCGTACGAAAAGCCGATCTTGTCCATCTGTTCACGGTAGCGTGCAACGTTGATCTCTGTCGTAACGGCAGGATGGGTGCCGGTCTGGATGGCATACTGTTCGGCCGGAAGCCCGAAAGCATCGTATCCCATCGGGTGGAGGACGTTGAACCCCTTCAGCCGCTTGTATCGTGAATAAATATCGGAGGCAATGTATCCCAGGGGATGCCCGACGTGAAGTCCCGCCCCGGAGGGGTAGGGAAACATGTCAAGGACATAGAATTTTGGTTTTGACGGATCGGTCTCTGCCCTGAATGTCTTGTTCTTCATCCAGGCTTCCTGCCATTTCTTTTCGATTCCGGAAAAATTGTACTCCATAGTTTAGTTGATGAGCTGATGAGCTGATGAGCTGACGAGTTGAAAAGTCGACAGAACGACAGCAATTTTTATGCGAAGTTAGGAAAAAGAAGGGAAATATGGGAATATGGGAATGACGAATATGGGAATTGGAAACGAACGAAGGCTTGCCAACAAGGTTTCCAATTTAGCGATTTTTTGTGCCTTTGCGTCTTAGCGGTAACTTAAATCTCAAGCGAGATGAAAAAGAAAAAACCACACAGTCCGGATAGTACAGGGAACATATAACAACCTGCTTCATCCCCGGTCCCCAGGAAAAACATCCGGTGTTTTCCCGTCCGGAAATCAAACCGGGATTAAAAATTGCGAAATTAAAAAACCCTGTAAAATCAATCATTTTAGAACAAATACTGGTATTTATAGTTTAATAACTATAAATAATAGTTGACAAACTAAATATTATAGTTATATTTGTAAAAAAATTGATGATGAAAAAGATTACGGTGAAGGAAGAAGAGATCATGAACTTTTTCTGGAAGGAGAATGAATTGTTCGTAAAGCAGATCCTTGAATTTTATCCGGAGCCAAAGCCCCATTACAACACCGTTTCCACGATGGTGAGGGCCCTGGAGGAGAAAGGATTCCTGGGATACCGTCCGTTCGGAAACACCTACCAGTATTATCCGCTGGTTTCGAAGGAAGAGTACAACCGGAAAAACCTGCGGAACATGGTAAAAAAGTACTTCGGGAATTCCTACAAGCGGGTAATTTCGGCCCTGATCGAAGAGGAGAACCTTTCCCTGGAAGAGCTGAAAGAGCTGATCCGTGAAATTGAAAAAAAACGTAAAAACAGCAAATAATGTACACCTTTATCTTTTATACCCTGAAATCCTCTCTTTGCCTTTCCGCGGGTTTCCTCTTCTATTATTTCCTGCTGAAGGGGGAGACCTTTCACCAGTTCAAACGGTTTATCATCCTTGGAATTATTGTTATCTCCCTTGGAATCCCGTTGCTGAAATTCAACAGAGGACCGGCCGGCATGACCTATCCTGTGCGCAGGCTGGAATCCATCCTTGTTAAACCGGTTCCGGTAGCCGTTCCTGAACAGACCGTGGTGCAAAAAACCGTTGTAAGGCAGGAAAAACAGGCGGTTGACCTGTTCCGCCTGGTATACCTTGCCGGAGCCTTGCTGCAGATTCTGCTTATCCTGGTTTCACTTGGGCGGATCCTGTTTCTTCTCGGGAAGTCAGGAAAAACAACCTGGCGGGGCATCCGTATAGCCGTTCTTCCGTCAGACGTTGTCCCCCTCTGCATCGGGTGGACGATCCTGATCTCGGAAAAGGACTTCAGGGAGAAAGGCAGCCAAATAATCCTGCATGAAAAAACACACCTTGAAAAGGGTCACAGCCTCGACCTGCTGCTGATGGAACTGTACCTCGTGATGACATGGTACAATCCTTTTTCATGGCTGATGCGGCATGAGATGAAGCAAAACCATGAATTTGAAGCTGACCGGAATGTTCTCCGGGAGGGCGTTGATGAGTCGGACTACCAGCTGATGCTTGTAAAAGCTGCAGCGGGGGCATTTCGTTACAAACTCGCTAATCAATTCAATCAAAGCAACATTAAGACCCGGATAACCATGATGAACAAAACAATTTCCAGACCCCCCGCAATCCTGAAGTCCCTGTTGTTTCTTCCGCTCATTGCGCTCATGCTGACCGTTTTCGCCCAGAAAGAACTCATACCGGCAAAACCGGCGGTACAGAATAAGACCGGCAAAAAATACCTCGTTCTCCCGGTGGAGCAGTTAAAACTGCTTGGCTTTGAAATGAATTCAACCGGATTGTTCTATAAAAACAGGCGGCCCGGCAATCCTGATTACGGCACGGTTTGCCTCTATTTTACCGACAAGACCTACAGCGCCAGCATCATCCTCCGGCCGGGTGAAAAAATCAACGGTCGTTCGGCTCCCGAAAAGATCCTGAAAAGCCAGGCAACCACAAAGTATGACTTTTCCCCGATGGTGGTAGCATGGATCAGGGGGAACTGGACGCTGGGATTATCGCCAAAAGAAGAAATTGCAGGGAAGACCCTTCTGCCGGTTCAGATCAACATGGCCGACCTGAAAATGCTGAAAAGGACAGACACCCTCGTGTTCTGGTTCCGGCCCACGGAATCCCTGAAGCAGGCCCTTTCCCCGCTAGCCAGGATGGATGATTACCTTCAGCCCTGTCCGCCCGATGCAGGCGAACCCAGGGCAAAAGAGAAAACCCGTTAAACCCCCTGCCAAAGGCAGGCAGTGGGTAAATGAAACCCACAGAATGTTCTTCCGGATGCAAACGGACATATCTTAAAAATTCTTATTTTCGCTCATCCTGCTACTTTCGTATTCAGGTTGCCATTGAATGTATTTCCAGTTTGAAACTCATCTTTATTTAAATCCGTAACAAGATGAAAAAGACAAAAAACACCCGCTCCGGAAAGAAATCGGTTTTTCGCAAAATCAGAAAGATTTTTCTGTGGGTCCTGATCGTCCTGATCGTGATCGCAGGATCGGCTGCCCTGATCAGCTATTACTACGGTACACGCATTGTAAGGGAATCTTTGATATCAGCAGTTGAAAAGGGAAGCAAGGGGCTTTACCACGTGAAGATGAAAAATCTTTATTTCAACCTGGTCACGGGAAGAGTCTACGTGAGCGGGTTTCAGCTGATACCGGATACGGCGTTGTACAACAGGCAGCAGGAAAAAGACACCCTCTCGCCGATGCTGATTGCCATTAATATTGCCAAATTCCAGGTCCAGGGAATTGATTTCTATAAACTGGCAAAGGACCGGGATCTTGTCATCCGGAAAATCCTGATCGAGAACCCCGAGGTTACCCTGACGGTGAGACGGCCTTCGGAGAAAAAGGAGAAAAAGGAATCCCCCCAAAAACAACTTTCCATTCCATTGCCAAAGGCATTGAATTCATTGCATATTCTTGAAATCGTTTTAAAGGACGGGAAGTTGTTGTTTGACAACAGGACGGTCTCCCCGGCTGAAAAATTTTCGATTCCCTCCCTGAATGTCAGCCTTAAAAATATCCAGGTGGATTCCACGCACACAGGAAAGAAAAGAATCTTCAACACGGATGATATCCGGGTCGTGCTGAAGGGGATGAAGATGAATACAAAAGATAGTATGTATACTGTAGTTCCCGGGGAGATCGGACTTTCCACGGGATCTTCCTCCTTCTGGGTCAGGGATTTTGAACTGATCCCGAATTATTCAAAAGCCGGTTTCAGCAAGAAACTGGGATACCAGATGGACCGGATGGAGATCTCGGTGAGAAAGATAGATATAACAAATATCGATTACCGGGCCCTGATCCTCAACCTCAAATTCATTGCAGGACAGATCCGGGCAGAAGGGCTGGTTTTCGACGATTACAGGGATAAGAGAACCCCGTTACGGCCGAATTTTATGCCACCTCTGCCGCAACAGGCATTGCTGAGGTCAAAAATGTACATCAAGATCGACAGCGTAACACTGGTCGATGGAAAGGTGATCTATTCAGAACAGGTGGGTGAAAAACCCGGATCGATGTTTTTCGATAAGATGAAGGTGACGGTTCTGAATGTCACCAACGACTCTTCCCTTGTCCTGAAGAAGACAGTCATGGCGGTGAATGCATCCATGTACCTGATGGGAAAGGGGTTGTTGCGCGTGAACCTGAAAATACCCCTGGGGGAGAAAAATGACGCCTTTTCCTTTTCCGCAACCCTGGGTGCAATGGAGCTGAATTCCATAAACCCGATGCTGACAAACCTGGTTCCTGCAAAGATCAACGGCGGCACCGTTATACAGCTGGTCATCCCTTACGTATATGCGGATAATGACAAATCAACCGGGACAATGAATTTTTCTTACAAAGGCCTGCAGCTGGAGATGAAGGGAGTGCCTGAAGATACCTGGAGCAAGATCAAGGCGGGAGCCATCACCTTTGTTGCGAATACGTATGTTAAAAATGAAAATCCCACTGCCAGCGGAAAGTTTACAAAGGGAATGATCTACTTTGAGCGTGACAAACACAAGAGCATCTTCAATTTTCTCTGGAAGAGTGCATTCAGCGGGATAAAGTCAACGATCGGAATCAATAAAAAAGAACAAAAGGAGATGAAAAAGGCCCAAAAGAAAAAATGATTGAATTTTTTCTGCTAATTTCGCCTCAAGTTACCAACTCATGGCCCGACAGGAAGACAAGTACTACAACCGCAAGATCCGGACATCGCATTTTTCGACTGTCGTCAGCATTACCCTTGTGCTGTTCATGCTGGGGTTGTTGGGGTTGCTGCTTCTCCATACCAAAAAACTCTCTGATTATGCCAAGGAGAACATCGGATTTTCCATCATGATCAAGGAAGGGATAAAGGAGGCCGGCATCATGGCCCTCCTGAAAAAACTCGATACGGAGGAGTACGTAAAATCAACCGAATACATCCCGAAAGACAAAGCCGCCCTTCAGCTGAAAAAGGAGCTGGGAGAAGATTTCATCGGGTTCCTTGGCTATAATCCGCTGCTGCCCACCATCGATCTCCGTTTAAAGGCAGAATATGCGAGCCTTGAGAGTGTGAGCAGGATCGAAAAGAGACTGCTTTCCAACCCTGAGGTGAAAGAGGTATTTTATCAGAAGGACCTGCTGGAGATGGTCAACCAGAACATGGAGCGCATCAGCCTGATCATCCTCGGTTTTACCACTGTTCTTATGATCATCGCCATCGCCCTGATCAACAACACCATCCGGCTTTCGGTTTATTCGCGGCGTTTTGTGATCCGTACGATGCAGCTGGTCGGTGCCACACGCGGTTTTATCCGCAGGCCTTTCATCCGCAACGGGATCATCGACGGACTGGTCGGCGCCGTCGTGGCCATCGGGCTGCTGATGGTGGTCATGTATTTCCTTTTCCAGGAGATCCCCGAGCTGATACAAATGGTCGACCTGAAGCTTTACATCGCACTTATCATCACCGTTCTTTTGCTGGGCATCCTGATTTCGTGGTTATCCACCTGGCTGTCGGTGAGGCGGTACCTGCGCATGAAAACCGATGAATTATACACCTGATTGAAAAAAATCATGTAATTTTGAACCGAATTTGAATCGCAACATGGAAAAGAACATAAAAAAAGCAGCACCGGGTAAACCTTCCGCTCCTGCCGCCAAACCTCATACGGCACCTCCGATCCCCGTCAAGACAGGGGAATTTGCCTTCGGGAAAGAAAATTTCCGATTGCTTTTTATCGGTCTTGCCTTCATCGTGCTGGGTTTCATCCTTATGATCGGCGGTGGTTCAAATGATCCCAAGGTGTTCAACCCGGCGATCTTCAATTTCCAGCACATCACCCTGGCTCCGATCCTGGTGCTGATCGGCTATGTGATCGAGATCTTCGCCATCATGAAGAAACCGAAGGACTGACATGTCGCTCCTTCAGGCCATCATCCTTGCCATCGTTGAAGGAATAACCGAGTTCCTGCCGATCTCCTCCACCGGGCACATGATCTTAGCCCAAAGCATCATGGGCATACCCTCTGATGATTTTGTCAAGGCATTTACGGTGAACATCCAATTCGGGGCCATACTCTCGGTTATCGTACTTTACTGGAAACGGTTTTTCCAATCCTGGGATTTTTATTTCAAGCTGGCTGTTGCGTGTCTTCCGCTGGTTATCGCCTATTTTCTTCAAAAGCAGGTGGACGAGATGCTTGGAAGCGTTTTGATCGTGGCGGTTTCATTGCTGGTTGGAGGAATCCTGCTCCTGTTTGTCGATCAGTGGTTCGACCGTCCTGAAAATGAAAAAACCGGTATGACCTTCAAAAAAGCACTGATCATCGGTTTTTTCCAGATCATCTCCATCATCCCCGGAGTTTCACGATCGGCTGCCACGATTGTCGGGGGGATGACGCAGAAACTCTCAAGGACAAAAGCTGCAGAATTTTCATTTTTCCTTGCTGTTCCAACGATGTTTGCCGCCTCGGTGCTGAAGCTGGCCAAGAATTATACGCTGATAAAAGGTGATCACCTTGAACTGTTACTGGTTGGCAACGTGATTTCCTTCATCGTAGCGATGATCGCCATCAAGGCATTTATTGCCTACCTCACAAAATACGGATTCAGGGTTTTCGGCTATTACAGGATCGTTGTTGGGCTGGCCATCCTTCTTCTTATTATCTTCGGAAAAGGGTTGACCGAGCAATAAAAAATATCTCGCAGAAAAAAAGTTCTCGCAGATTTTCGCAGATTTACCGCAAATTTTCGCAGATAAAAGGAGGTTTCTGTATTAAATGGTAAAATCCGGGATTTACAATCATAAGGTTTTCTGCGTGAATCAGCGTATCATCTGCGAAAATCTGCGAGAACTATTTATAGCTATGAGTTGACATTGTGGTAAAAATTTTTAACCGCAAAGGCACTCAAAGGAAGAGACGAAAAGATGGACTTAGAAACACAGGAACCCGGGAAGCTGAAATTTGATTTCGAAAAGGGAGAGATCCTCCTGGTGAACAAGCCATACAAATGGACCTCGTTTGATGTGGTGAACCTCGTTCGGAACTACATCCGTAAACAGCTTGGACTTAAAAAAATCAAGATCGGTCACGCCGGCACCCTTGACCCGCTGGCAAGCGGACTGCTGATCCTCTGCACCGGCAGGATGACCAAACGGATTGAAGAGTTCAAGGAGTTTGACAAGGAATATACCGGGACTTTTGTCCTGGGTTCAACCACGGCATCGTTCGACCTGGAAAAAGAGATTGATTTTCACTATCCCTGGGAGCATATCACCAAAGAAGAGATACAGGTTGCAGTGGAAAAGCTCACCGGAAACTACGACCAGCTTCCCCCGGTTTTTTCCGCAAAGAAGATCAAGGGGAAGAGGGCGTACGATTATGCCCGGAAGGACCAGGAGGTGATCATGGTTCCCAAAAACATCACCATTTCCGCTTTTGAGGTGCAGGAGCTGAACCTGCCGCAGGTCCATTTCCGCGTTGCCTGCAGCAAGGGGACGTACATCCGGGCACTGGCGCGTGATCTCGGCCTGGCCCTCAATACCGGTGCACACCTCAGTGCGCTCTGTCGTACCCGCATCGGGCCCTATTCCCTTCGTGATGCCTATGATGTTGAGGACCTTAAATCGGCACTGA
Organism: Bacteroidota bacterium; assembly: GCA_026391795.1. Taxonomy (GTDB): domain Bacteria; phylum Bacteroidota; class Bacteroidia; order Bacteroidales; family FEN-979; genus FEN-979. The sequence continues at coordinate 61,911 of JAPLDI010000004.1, read as the reverse complement.
TAGAAAAAAGTGAGAGGTGAGAGGTGAGAAGTGAGAGGTGAGAAGTGAGAAGTGAGAGGTGAGAAGTGAGAAGTGAGAGGTGAGAAGTGAGAAGTGAAAAAAGGAATGGCAGATAACCGCCATGTAAAATCAAGTAAAGATCATTTGTGTTTATGTTATCTTTGTAATACGAACAATCTAACTTCATCCATTCCATTTAATCCCGGTTCCATGAAAAAAATCATCCTTCCCTCCCTGATGGTATTCCTTGCGATTTCAATGCTCGTAGTGGCATACAAGCATTCGAAAACATTTCAGCGGGCAAAATTCGAATCTTTCATGAAACAGGAATACCGCAAATTGCCCAAGTCTGCCCCGAATGAAAAGAACGAAGCAGCGGCGGATCAGCCCGACATGGCTGCCATACAGGATTATTTCATGACGGTTGATCCCGCCACGGGAACCGTTCCGCGCGACCGTCTTTACGATGCAACCCTTGCAACGCGAAGCCTCCAGAAACAAAAAAGTTCAGCAACCACTCTTACCTGGACCGGCTATTCTTCAAACATGGGTGGCCGCACACGCGCGATCATGTACGACCCCAATGACCCGACATCCCACAAGGTCTGGGCCGGGGGAGTGACAGGCGGGCTCTGGTACAACACCGATATCACGAATCCGAACCAGTCGTGGGTTCCGGTTGGCGACTTCTGGCCGACGCTGGCCGTCCGTTGCATCACCTATGACCCGAATAACCCCTCTGTCTTTTACATCGGGACCGGCGAAGGCGAAACCGCCATACAGACCTACCGGGAATCTTCAGGGCTGGGTGACGGAATCTGGAAATCAACCGATGGCGGCGTAAGCTGGAACCGGCTGAACTCCACCACCGGTTTTGTTTATACCCCAAAGATTGTTGTGCGGAACGAAGGCGGCAACAGCGTAATCTATGCTGCTGTGATTTCAGGGTTATATCATGGAACCCAAAACAGCCAGCCGTCCGACGGGCTTTTCCGTTCAACCGACGGAGGAACATCCTGGACGCAGGTTTTGCCAAACATCGCAGGGTTCAGCGTTCCCTATTCCCCCTCCGACCTGGTTCTGGGTGCAGATGGAAGAATATTCGTCGGCACGATGCCGAACCTGGATGGGAACGGGGGTGCGGTATTACTCTATTCCGATACCGGGTTGCCCGGATCATGGAATGTAAATCAGACCTACCGCAACCAGATCCTTGCGGATCCGCAGTACAACATCCCCGGCCGTGTGGTCTTTGGATGTGCCCAGTCAGATGCGAATGTGGTGTATGCCCTGGTAGCTTCAGGGCTGATCAGTTCGGTCAATAACTTCAAATATTATTATTGCTTTAACATTCTCCGTTCCGGGGATAAGGGAGTGACCTGGACGAAAAAGAGCCTGCCGACCGATATCCAGGGGCAGTTGAGTTTCGCGTACCTTGCATGGCATGCACTCGACATTGCTGTGGATCCGAATGCTCCGGATGTCTTGTTTATCGGAGGGCTGGATGTGCACAAATCGAGCAACGGGGGCACTTACTGGACCCGTGTCAGCGACTGGTCGCTGATGTACAGTGGCGGCGGGTCGGAATATCTTCATGCCGATCAGCACATCATGGTTTACAAACCAGGCTCCTCAACAGAGATGCTGCTGGGAACCGACGGAGGCATATTCTATACCGCTACCGCCAATAACAACATGCCAACTTTTGAACAACGAAACCTCGATTACAACACCCTGCAGTTTTATTCAGCTGACCTGAAAAACGAAGCAGGATCCACAGAACTGATTGGCGGGTTGCAGGACAACGGAAGCCTCTATTATTATAACCCCCCGGTTACCATCAACGATATGGTTAGCGGCGGCGACGGAGCCATTTGCTTTTTCGACCGGAATGACACCTATTATTCCATCAGTTCCATTTATTACAATAACTATTATGTTCAGATCAACGGAACGAACTCAGGTTACCTGAGCAACTGGCAGAGCGGGATTTTTGTCAATCCTGCCGACTATGATTACCGCAGCAAGGTGATCTATGCCAACGCCTGTGATTTTATCGGGAACATGGTTGATACTTATTTGAGGTTGTCGGATGTGACCGGTACCGGTTACGGGGAATTTATATCCCTGGGGACAACCGTACAAACCTATTTCTCTGCCGTTAGGTGGTCACCCTATTCACCTGTTGGGAATGCCAACCTCTTCCTGGGAACGCAGTCGGGAAGGCTGTTCAGGGTTACAAATGCAGCGTTCACACCATCTACCACGGAGATCACCGGATCCTCCTTCCCGGTCGGAAACATCTCTTCGGTCGCTATCGGAAAATCAGAAGACACCCTTCTGGTGACTTTTTCAAATTACGGAGTGGCCTCTGTATTCCTGACGTATGACGGAGGGCTGAACTGGACCAATTGCGAAGGCAACCTTCCCGACATGCCCGTGCGGTGGGGTCTCTTTCATCCCCAGAACTCACGGCAGGTCATGCTTGCCACCGAGACAGGCATCTGGACAACAATAAACATCAATGCCTCGCCGGTCGTCTGGACACCGGATGTGACTGGAATGGCCAACGTGAGGGTGGATCAGCTGAACCTGCGGACCGTTGATAACACGGTAATTGCGGCCACTCATGGAAGAGGTCTTTTCACCGCACAATGGGATGTTGAAACTTCTGTTGAAAACTATCAGCTCCAGGCCTTCCGGATGTACCCGAACCCGGTTGGGGAAACACTGAATCTTTCTTTCCTGACCAATGAAACAGGGAACATCCTCTTCAGGATTTATGATCCGTCAGGAAAAGTCATACTGGAAGAGAGCAACGGAAAGACCAGTGGCACAATGACAGAAAAAATGAATGTTTCCGGCCTTGCCCCGGGAGTTTATTTTGTCAGCATTTATTTGGATGGAAGAAAGCAGAGGACGGAGAAGTTTATAAAAAAATGAGATGTGAGATGTGAGATGTGAGATGTGAGATGTGAGATGTGAGATGGGAGATGTGAGATGGGAGATGTGAGATGGGAAGGCTAAGTTACGATAAGCCAGCATCCAGCATCCAGCATCCAGCATCCAGTATCCAGTATCCAGCATCCAGCATCCAGCATCCAGCATCCAGTATCCAGCATCCAGTATCCAGCATCCAGCATCCAGTATCCAGTATCCAGCATCATGACCCAACCGAAATCCTATCCGCTCTACTCACCTGAGTACTTCATGAACGAAGCGCTGAAAGAGGCAAAAAAGGCGCTGGAAAAAGACGAGGTGCCGATCGGGGCCGTGGTGGTTTGCCAGGACCGGATCATTGCCCGGGCCCACAACCTCACGGAAACCCTGAACGATGTGACGGCTCATGCCGAGATGCAGGCATTCACAGCGGCTTCAGGATACCTGGGCGGAAAATACCTGAATGAATGTACTCTTTATGTGACCATTGAACCCTGCGTGATGTGCGCCGGGGCTGCATTCTGGGCACAACTGGGGAACCTGGTTTACGGGGCCGAAGATCCCAAACGGGGATACCGGCTGGTGAAGAAGAAACTGCTTCATCCGAAAACGAAAGTCGTCTCCGGGATCCTGGCGGAAGAGTGCGGGGAATTGATGACCACGTTCTTCAGGTCCAAAAGAACGTAATTAACCTCTGTGGTCCTCTGTGTCTTCTCAGTGAACCTCCGTGTAATTATTAAAACCCAAAAAGAAGTTACACAGAGAACCACAGAGGAGGCACAGAGGTTCACAGAGAAAAAATATAAAACAGCCACATGGAATTCAAGAGCCTTGAAAAGATCGCAGCAGAGATAGCAGATACCGCCGGTTGTCTCTGGGAAAAAGGCTGGGCCGAACGCAATGCCGGAAACATCTCGGTCAATGTCACAGACCTTCTTTCGGCGGAAGAGCTGTCACTATTTGATACTGTTTCAGTGGAACAGCTTCGCGGTGCACGGTACACGTTAGGGGACCAGGTGATTGTCGTGACTGCTGCCGGAAGCCGCATGCGGGACATTGCCCGGGATCCCCGGAAATATTTATGTGTCCTGAAAATTACCAGTGAGGGTACCGGGTATCAAATCCTAACTGCCGGGGGTGATAAGCCAACAATAAATAGCGAAAAGCGAAAAGCGAAAAGCGAAAACCCGACTCCAACCTCCGAACTCCCCACCCATCTCGCTGTTCACGAAATGCTGGTGCGCACGAATTCATCTTCAAAAGCACTTGTTCATACCCATTGCACTGAACTAATCGCCCTCACGCAAATCAGTGAACTTTGTTCAACAGAAAAGCTGAACCGGCTGCTCTGGGGAATGCACCCCGAAACCATATTATTTGTTCCGAAAGGAGTCGGATTCATCCCGTTTGAAATTCCCGGGACATCGGGCATCGCAGGGACCACGGTAAAAACCCTGGAAACATACCCGGTGGCATTGTGGGAGAAACACGGGGTACTTGCCACCGGATCAACGGCAGCAGATGCTTTCGACACGATTGATCTTCTGGCCAAGTCGGCAAAGATCTACTTCCTGGTTAAAAGCGCAGGTTATGAACCGGAAGGGCTGACGGAGGAGCAGCTGGGGAAGCTGATGAGTTGATGAGCTGGTGATATCAATTAAAGAGGTCAAGGTTGAATTTTGCCTTATAGCTCTTCTCCAGGTATTGATCGAGCCATGCGTAAAACAACTGAATCTCTTTTTCCGGGTCCCTGCTCTTTTCAAGTTCCCCGGTCAATGTGCCTGCTTTATTAAAAATCTCCTGTTCAACCGGCTGAAGAAGCTGCATGTACCCGGTTTTTTGCTGGTTTATTACAACTGACAAGTTGATATAGCGGTCGCCATGGTCGTATGTTAAAGGGAAGCACTCCTCTTTGAATTTTAAAGCCGCCAGGCAAACCGGAGATTGCAGTTTTTCATTCAGGGTTACAGCTTTCGGTAAAATAGTGCCACCCGAAATCCAGGTCGGAATGGCCACCGATGTAAGCGGAAATCCTAAAATGGTCCACATCATCGCATCCCGGGCACGATCCCTGCTCTTCGCCCCGACGATCATGATCGCAGCCGATGTTGATTCCCTGGGAATATAGTCAAGGAAAAACTTATATTCGGGAACATTTCTGTCTTTGGGCAAATTTTCACAAAGGTTCGTTTGGGTCAGGGAGTGAGTAAGATTTCGAGACAGGTTATTAAACAGGAACGGGGGAGAGATTTTTTTTTCGGCCGCTGCTGCAGAAAGGGCCGTCATGGCAGTATTGTAGCGGCAGAAGCCAAATCCTTTTGTAAGGTCAGACCTCGTTGAATAGTTGGTTCGGACAAGAATCCCGTTCGGCGCAGCCGTGGCGTCATTTGCATCAAATTTTTTATAATTATAATTTCCTGTTTCATAATATGCAGCCCCTCCGGATGCATCGATAATGCCGAAGTTTGCGTCCAGTCCCATCGGTTTCGGTAAGGCATCGAGCAATTTTTCAAAGTCTGCGAGCGTGGCGCAGGTTTGCAGGGCAAGCTTCATGATAACCCCTTCCTGGTCGGTGAATTTCGAAGTATCCCCCACGTTGTTGTTATAGGCGGCCGAATTGATGATTGCAAACCCCGTCTCGTTGTATCCGCCCCAGACCATTGTTTTCCACTCTTTGGTACCATCCACCAGGGCAATGTATTTATACCTGCCATCCTGAAAAAACACGAGAGAATTCTGCATCTGATCCGAATCCCTGTTTTTGAACAGAATGGGTTTGCCGTCGGCAGTGACCTTCCCTGAAATTACAAATGTGGTACAGGCAATCAGATCGGCCGTAAGCAGCAGGAGAAAACAGAGAATGCAGGAGAGTGTAAATTTTCTGGTCATAGGTTCCGGATATTGGCAATACAAAGCTACCGAATTTTTGATTTCGTAAACCGGTGCAGGTTAGCTGATGAGTTGATGAACTCGTCAGTTCGTCAGTTCGTGAGCTACTTCAGGTAAACCTTCCCGTTAAAGCTTCCCTCCAGGGTGACCACCCGCACCAGGTAATATCCTTCGGCAACCTCCGGTGTGAAACGGTTCAGGAGCTGGTTGGAGAGAGTTCCACGAAAGAGCTCCTTTCCGATCATGTCGTATACGAAAACCGACCCTGCCCGCAGGATTCCATCCTTAGAACTGACATAGATGGCATTTCCGAAAGAATAGATCTGCACAGGTTCAATAGCCGTTACAGGGTCTTTCACGCCCAGTGTCGGGTTGTCGAAATGAAGGAGGAAACGGTTGGGGGAATCTGCTGTATCGTATTGGAAATTATAAACCGGGTTTGTCCGCAGGTCCTGGGTCATATTCAGCTTCAGGTCTTCCAGTGAAACCGCAATGGCATCGTCGAAGGTGCCGAGGCTGTCGGCAATAAGGGTGTACGTGCCCGGCAGGCCGCAACTGAATCCCATCGGTACTACCATGTTTTTATTTACGAAGGGCAGGGAATTACAGGTAACATTCGTGTCGCCAATGCGGGTATAGAGTTGAGGAGCCGTGCCGGACCCCCACAGTTTGTAGGCATCATATCCCGGGTCATATCCTGCGGTTGCGTTGGGGTTGAAGTGTACCGTGATTCTATCGGAAAAAGCATTGGCCACATTCTGCACAAGGATAAGAAGGCCATTTCTGATTACCGGGGCATCCTTTAAAAAGATCTGGGTGTTATCATGTACCCGGGCTGTGTTGGGAATGGTTAATGTGGAACTTCCCACATATGCGCCATTGATATGAACATAGAAACCCTGTTCGGGAGGAGCGAATTGGAAATGTGTCCCCCAGCTGCCATAGGCCGGGTAAACATCATAATTTCCAAAAGAGTTTGGAGGATAGGGTGTGAGACTTTCGTGCCAGAAATAGGCAGTGGGCTCAAACTGGTCCCAGGTAATTCCGACGGAAGAGAGATCTATTGCACTGGGATAGGGGTTGCCAACGAGGTGCCAGCCGGCCCAGGGGTCGGAGCCGTTACGGCTGAGGGTAATGGTCTGTGATCCGGTATTCAATGTGCCTGAGAATGTTTCAAGGCCCGCATTGGCTGAAGGTTTCCAGCAGGCATACCTCCGCATGACCGTGAGGGGCGACGACGGATCCACAATCCAGCCACTCCAGCCGGAAGCAGTTGAGGGATCGGAAGTCATCAGGTAATCGCCAAAGAAGATATTTGCCGTTGCATTGCTGATCGGGGATGAAATATAATGCCATTTATCGGGGGTTAGGTACCTTTCCATCCTGGCTGTTCCTCCTCCTGAAATTCCATTGTCGATGAAAGAGGCAGTACCAGTGGCATCGGATTTGAGGACGAGACACTCTGTAGCATTCATTGTAGTGGTTCCGGTCACGGTAAGGGCACAACCAGGGTTGATAGTAACAACAGCGCCTGAGGTAATATCAAGGTTATTGCATATAGAAGGGGTGGCAGGTGATGAAGTAACCACCGGTTGATTCGTGGGCCCCGATGGAATGGTTACGTTATTAATGCCTACAGGAGCAATTCTGACATTCCAGTTGCCGGCATCCGACCAGGTTGTAGAAGAAGTCCCAGTCCATACAAATTCATTAGTTTCACCCAACCCGAAATTGCTGAAACTGTCAAATGGACCTGAATTGGTATAATTTGGTGATGAAAAAGACGCTGCGTAGGCACTGTTTGTGGATCCGTCACCTTTCACCATCACCGCGGCATACGTAGGAGAAAACCCAGTGCCATCCAATGTGACATAATATGACAGGCCGGTTCCGCCAGACTGTGTTATGGTCCAGTAACGGGAATTATAAACGGTCGTATTTGCCGGAGCAGATCCGGGCAACGAGCTTTCAAATTGCTCGGCAGTTACCGTACTTGTGTTTGTCACAGCTGCATAGTTTATGCTGAGGGGCCTGTAATTTCCTCCTTTACCGATCGGGAATGTTTTTGAACCGGTACCGGAAAAAACCCGCGCAAGCAAACCGCTTACATAATTGGATGAACCCGCCCCGCTTATGGATGCAGCAGAAGCAACGGTAACAATATTTGATCCGGTTGTCAGGATACCGCTGGTTAACTCCAGCGTGCCATTTACGGTAATATTCTGTCCGAGTGAAACACCTGCAGCATTATTGATGGTCAGGTTATTGACTGTATTGGCTGTAGGGGTTGTTGTGAATGTCCCTGTTGCCGCTCCCCGGAATTCATAATTTGCGGTGCTGTTGTAGGTCCGGGTACCCACCTGGATCGCCCCGCTGGCGCCGGAAGAAAGCAACCCGTTGCTGTTTCCTGTAATTATCTTCCCACTGCTCGTAAAAGTCAGCGAACTGGTTCCGCTTGCCGTCGCCGGTTTTGATAAGAGAACATCTGTCGTCCCGATAAAGTCAATGATATACGTGTTCGCGGCAATTCCGGTACCGCTTACCCCCATGCCCACAAACAGCGTGGAATAGTCTCCTGCTGTCAAAGTCTGGCTCCCGTTCGTTCTTGTAAATGTCAGCGCACCGGAAGTGTTTCCCCCTACTTCAAAATCTGCATTAACGCCGGTTGATGGGTTGACCAGATTCCCTGCGCCCGTACTCAGTGTTCCCGCGATGTTTAAAAAATCATAGGCAGTTGAAGAACTTGACCAAAGGCTCAAATTACTGTTAAGCGTCAAAGTTGTAGATGGTGAAACTGCATAATCCAGTCCATAGTTATTCGTTGTATTGTTCGCAACCGAATTGACATTTGTATAAATCGAAGAGGTACCTGAAAATATTACCAGGCCATAATTCGTCGTGCTTTTGCAATAGAACTTCGAGGAATTGCCAACCGTTAAATTTCCTCCAATATTCATCACTGAACAATAGTTATTTCCATTGATAACAGAACCACCTGAACTGCCAAATTGAATTTCGGCCGTACCGGATACGCTTACATCGCCTGAAACATTGACATAAGTGGCATAGGCATTACTGGTTCCTGACCTGAACAACAACTGGAAAAGGCCTCCTGTTACATTGATACTGCCAAAATTATATGTGTAACTAGAACCAAAAGTATTGTTATAGGACAATGAAAAACCAGCTGAACTCCCGGTATTTGAAATGGTCAGAATTCCTGTTGTACTAAAAAAAGGGTCATTGACATTACAATAATTTGTTCCTGTCTGTGCACAGTTCCATGTGAAGTTTCCGAATGTTTGTCCAAGGCCGGAAGGCTGCGAAGATGTCATTCCGGTAACATTGCAGGTTGTTGAGGCACCCCAGGTGGAAGTGGGTATTGTCCCCCCGTTGATGGTATGGTTATATTGAGCAGTGCCGGTAAAACTGATCGGACCAGCCAATGCGTTTGCAATCGCCACCCCTGTGTTTGCATTGAAAATCCCACTGATGGATAAAGATGTGCTGGCGGTGTTCATGGTCAATGTACCGGCATTGGTAAAAGTTCCGGTAACGGTTGTCGCTGTTGCCCCCTGGAGCGTTACAGATCCGTTATTGACTATTGTTCCATCAATTGCAAGATCGGTTCCGATACCGTTTTGGATGGTCAGGATAAAAGTTGAATTTACCGTGATCTGGCCACCTGCATCAATTACAATAGGAGCAGCGGTCACGCTTGCATCGACTGAAATTGTATGCCCGGTTTGAACGGTCACCTTTTTAGCAGAGGATCCTGGAGCCAGGGTTGCAGTTATCCAGGTGGAATTATCCGGTGAAGAAAGCCAGCTTCCCGGGACAGACCAGTTTCCTGTAGCCACATTGCTTTTAAAATAATCAGTACTTGAGGAAGGAGGCACAGGCGTAGCATTTGCAGTTACACCGGCGCTCCAGTTTGAACCTTTCCTTGAAAAAAACTTATAGTTGTAGTTTGTTCCGTTTGTCAGACCCGTCACTGTCTGTGGACTTGCAGTTCCTTTATAAACGCAGTATTCATTTGTAGGTAAATTTGCCCCCGAACCACCTGTGCCAAAAACAAGATTATATGTATATAAAGAACCATTTCCTGTTGGTGTCACGGTAACAGGGCTGCCGGCTTTGGCCACGATCATGATTTCATCAAAACATCCTGAAGGGTTCGTCCATGAAAGTACCGAAGATGCATTGCCCACGCCAGCACTTTGAGCAGAAACGTCCTTTGCCCCATTGATAATTTCGAAGGCACTGCTGGGTGATCCGGTAACAGCTGGAGAAGAGCAATCGATCCTGATCTTATAACCGATACCAGAGGCAGTTCCTGCAGGAATGGTAATATTTATACTTCCGGAAGGATTAGTCCCGGAAACAGTTGCAGTTCCAATGCTGGGGGGAGACCCTCCAAAAGTACCACCTGCATCAGATAAATAAGCTGTAAATGTAGCACTGGTATAAGTTCCAGTAGAAGTATAAGCGACAGTTCCCGTTGCCGTGTTTGAGGCATCGACACAAAAAGGAGGAGTGGAGACCACGCCGGTTGTGATAGAATTGCCAGATGCAACTACTGATCCTCCTATTGCGAGCCCATTTGTTCCTGCAGTTGCTGCGGATTGAAACCCCCATCCACCAGTGGTAGTTTGCCCACTCGCATAATATCGCAACGTAATTGTTGTCCCTGAAACAACATTTTGTAATGGAGCAACCCCAGTTAAATCTATTTGTGCCATTGTCAAAGATGTTGACTGAACAGGAGAACCAATCAAACTAAAGGTTGTTCCGTCTAAACTATAAGCAAATTGCGACGTTACCCCTGGAGAGGCGTAAAATGTAGATGTACCCCCAAACTTCGCATCAATTGTAGATAGTGAAACTTTATATCCGGTCGATGCTGTAAGTGTTATTTGAAAATAATCAGTATTTGCTGTTGAAATACCATTATTTTGAAACCCAACTGTTCTGAAAGAATTACTTCCGGTGCTCCAAGCAGCTCCAGCACCACGTGTGATATTGTTTGCCCCGGAGGTTGAAACCAGATTTGAATTGAAAGTTGTTGCAGCATATGTGGGTAGTGAAGTAGATCCAACTCCAGTAAAATCCCATGCAGCAACCTGCCCCCACCCTGCATAACTCATTCCGAAAGCAAGAATAAAAAGTAGAACTATCTTTTTCATAGTCAGAAATTTAAGATCAGAATTTGTTTGAAACGGCTGCCTGGCCGTTATAGGAGCAGGCCCGGCTTTCCGGGATTGCACAGCTGGTAAAACACGTATGATTGGCGTAAATTCCGGAGGTATCCGGATAACCTTATTTATTACAACCTCACGGAGAAACAGGATGTTTTTCGCGTGGGGATTTCACAATAAGAATTGCACGTATCAACAGAATTTAACACCGTAAAAATAAGCATAAAGGTCAATAATGCAAATTAAAATAGTGTTAACTTTTGGCATTGGGTATTGGGTATTGGGCATTAGGTATTTGGGGTTAGGCATTGGCCATCAGGGAATAAGAAATCTTCTGCTTAATCGGCCAGGAGGGGAAAAGGTAATACGGAAATCAATTAAAAATTACGAATGATTCTGAGGTCAATTCTTTTAACCACAAAGGCGCACAAAGGAACACAAAGGATAAAAACTCACCCCCACACTAGCTTGCCAGCTCATCAGCTCATCAGTTCGTCAGCTCATCAGCTTCTCTTCCTCCACCCGACCCTGGCCTTGAAGATCGTCCTTCCATCGCCGTCCCGGATCCCCTTTACCAGCGATTCAACGGCATCGATCCTGGCAAAGAGACGGATCTCTTCGCCATATTTCACCTCGGAGAGAAATTCAATGGTAAAGGAAGAGATCGCGTATGCTTTATGCATCTCTTCGGGAAAGAGATTCAGCACCCAGTCGATGTACCGGGTATTGTTGACGTGCAGGTACATGTCGAGATCGGTATATCCGGCAGTCACGCTCCGGATAAACGGCAGATCGCCGGAAATATAGATACGGCCGGGCTCGTCGTCCATCACCTTCACCGGCCAGGCAGACGAAGTTACCTCGTCATCGATCTCCGGAACCACCGGCTTGCGGGTTTCGGGGTCGAGCAGGAACCAGTGCGAGGAGACCGCGCCCAGGCGTTTCCCCTGCGCATCCAGGATCTCGAAATCGCGCATGGCAACAAATCCCTCTGCGCCCCTGTGCCAGGTCTTCACCTCGATCTCATCATTCCAGGAGGGATAATCATCCATATGGACCAGGATCCTGACCAGCACCCAGAGCCTGTCAAATCCGTCTTTCCGGGTATAATCGAATCCCAGGTTACGGGCATGACGGAAAGCCGAGACCTGGAGGAAATTGCAGATGGTTACCAGCGATGCACAGTTGTTGGCATCGGCTTCGTACCAGTTGATACGGTATTTGTCAGACCAGACGGGTTGGGGGTTCATGGCGTAAAGGTAAACAAAGCTGATGAGGTCGTCAGCTCATCAGCTAACTTCTGTAAATTTGCATCATGAAAAACATCCTTCTGATTTCCGTTTTCTGTTTTCTGATCTCTGCCGGCACTACGGCAAAAGCACAGAATGCTGACAGCATCGCTATCAAACGCATTTTCACTGATGCCCTTACCGATACCACTTCCTATCATAACCTGAGGACCCTGACCGGCTCATACGCCGGGCGGCTGGCGGGAACAGCCCAATCCATGAAAGCGGTGAAATGGGCAGAACAGCTGCTGAAAGGAATGGGGCTGGACACGGTTTATCTTCAGGAATGCAAGGTGAGGCACTGGGAAAGGGGGACAAAAGAAACCGGCAGGGTGATCTCTGCCAAAGCCGGGAACCACGAGCTCGTCATCTGCGCCCTTGGCGGGTCTGTTCCGACAGTAGCAAACGGCCTCACGGCGAACGTGGTGGAGGTGAAGGATTATGATGAACTGAAGAAACTTGGCAAAGAAAAAGTTTCCGGTAAGATCGTCTTCATCAACCATCCCGCCGATCCCTCCCTCTATAATACGTTTGCCGCCTATGGCGGAGTGGCGGGCTACCGTGTGCGCGGAGCCGTTCAGGCGGCTTACTACGGCGCCATTGCCATGATAGACCGTTCTGCCACAACCTCGCTCGACAACTTCCCGCATACCGGCGTAATGCATTATGCAGATACCGTGAACAAGATCCCGGCGCTGTCGGTCAGCACTCTGGAGGCTGATGAACTGAGCAAATGGATCAAAGCAGACCCGGAGCTGAAAATATTTCTGAAAACCTCCTGCACCGAACTTCCGGAAGCGGTCTCCTACAATGTGATCGGCGAGCTCCGCGGGACAGAACACCCCGATGAGATCATTGCCTTCGGCGGTCACCTCGACTGCTGGGATATCGGCCAGGGTGCACACGACGACGGGGCTGGCGTGGTTCAGTCCATCGATATTTTAAGACTCTGCAAATCGCTTAACCTGAAAACGAAACATACGATCCGCGTCGTGGTCTTCATGGATGAGGAGATGGAACAGCGTGGAGCGAAAGCCTATGCGGAGGCTTCGAAAAAGATGCTGGATGCTGGATACTGGATGCTGGATAAACAAAATACCTCGGGAACTGCTCATCCGCTGACTCAACCCTATCGTCACGTTGCCGCCATTGAAGCCGATCGTGGAGGTTTCACGCCGTGGGGTTTCTCTATCGACGGTACTGACAACCAGGTGAAAAAAATCCAGTCGTGGAAAAACCTTCTTCTCCCTTATGGATTGTTTTTCTTCGAGAAAGGGGGAAGCGGTGTCGATGTCGGCAAGCTGAAGGAGCAGGGGGTGCCTTTGCTCGGGCTGGTACCCGATTCGCAACGCTATTTTGATTACCACCATTCGGCCAATGATACCTTCAAAGCGGTAAACATCCGTGAGCTGCAGTTGGGAACTGCCTCGATGGCAGCGATGGTGTATTTGATTGATGAGTACGGACTTTAGATAGCTGATCAGCTTATTAAAATCACCACATATGACAATTACACGCAACATCGCCCTTGATCTTCTCCACCAGTATGTAAAGAACGAAAAGATGATCTTTCATTGCTTCGCCTCGGAGGCGGTGATGCGCGGACTTGCCCGGCGGCTTGGAGAAGATGAAGAGAAATGGGGACTTGCCGGACTGCTGCACGACCTGGATGTGGAGACCACCAACGCCGAACCGGCAATTCATGGCACCCAGACCGAGGTATTACTGAAAGAGTATGATGTGGATCCGGATATTCTCGATGCCATCCGGATGCACAACGAGGTCTCAGCTGGGCAAGAGCGCAATACGAAATTCCAGCATGCCCTGGCGGCAGGAGAAACCATCACGGGGCTGATCTTTGCAACAACCTATGTTTATCCCGACCGGAAACTCACGAGTGTAAAACCAAAATCAGTGGTCAAGCGGATGAAGGAAAAGATGTTTGCCGCCTCTGTAAAAAGGGAGAACATCCTGGAATGCGAAAAGATCGGAATCCCGATCGAAGAGTTCGCCGAACTGGCAATTACCTCCATGTTACCGATAGCTGGCAGCATTGGACTTTAAGTAAGTGGTGAGGTGGTGAGGTGGTGAGTTAAAAAAATAGCGAAATTACGTGGGCAGCGTAACAGAATTCGTAATTCGTAATTCCTAATTGGTAATTGATTGAAGTGGGATGTGGGAGATTCGAACTCCCGACCTCATGCGTGTGAAGCATGCACTCTGAACCGACTGAGCTAACATCCCAATGTACAGGCGAAGGTAAGAATTATTCCATAAACCGCAAGATCGTAAATCAGGGAACCTCTATTTTCCTTCTTGTTTTTTAACCGCAAAGTTCGCAAAGGTTATAGCAAAGCACGCAAAGGCTGACAAAAAACCTTTCGCCATTTATTATTAACCCATCAGCTCACCAGCTCAGCAACTCGCCAGCTCATCAGCTGACTAGTTCAGCACAAAATTAATGGATGCGATCGTCTTGTTTCCGGTGACCAGGATCCCGGTTGCCTTGTAGCTTCCTTTATCGGGCAGGGAAAATCCGGAAAGGAAAATATGTCCGTAAGAGGAAGGGTTATCGAAATCGGGAACGGTTACATAAGGTGTTCCGTCCTGGTGGTCGACCTGGATCCTGACCTTTGATCCTCCCATGTCGTCAACACTCTCAAGGCGGAAGAAAATAGTAGTGGAGACAGGAAACGTTGTTGAAACACCCGTCAGCTCAAATGGATTGGTTGCATTGAGCCCGGTGCCCAGGGTCAGTTTATTTGAATACCCGGTTGAGGTGCTGTCACTCTTTTTTGAGCATGAAACAACTGATAATAAGATCAGCAGGAGAAAGAGGATCTTTTTCATGGCGGTTCGGATTGGTTTAAACTGAATTCTTTTGGATAAAAGTACAAAAATTTCAATTTACGATTTACAAATGAACATTTCTTTGCGTCTCAGCGTCTTTGCGGTAAAAATAGTTTAGAAATTACACAGAGGTTCACAGAGAAGACACAGAGGGTCACAGAGGCGTTTCAACAAGTTTAGAAATTACACAGAGGTTCACAGAGAAGACACAGAGGGTCACAGAGGCGTTTCAACAAAACAGCTTAACATTTTGTACTTTTACATTAAGAAACCAATGATTTTCAATGCGGAATTTATTCCTCTCGGCACTTTTTGCATTCTCTGTTTTCGTCGTACATGCGCAGAACGATGTTCCTGTAAACCCGAACTTCACCTGGAACGGGGAGATCAGCCTGGCGGTTGATCCTTCCAATACGGCAATTCTTGTTGCTGCCTGGATGAAACTGACCTCGCTGAATACCGTATCCATTGCGATCAGCCGTTCGTCCGATCACGGGAACACCTGGCAGGCCCCGGTGTACATGCCTCATTTTTCTTCCTCCTTCACCTCTGCCGATCCTGCATTGATTGCATCTTCGGACGGAACCCTGTTTTTTGCCTATATCGATTATAACAATATCACACTTTCCGAAGGAGCCGTTTACATCACGAAATCGACCGACGGCGGAGCCTCCTGGAGTGTTCCTGTCCTGGCTATCGATGCGTCGGCTGCTCCCGATATTCCCATCGATCGTCCCTGGCTGGCCGTCGACAACAGTAACGGTCCTTCAAAGGGAACGCTCTACCTCGTCACCAAATCGATCAAACAGGCAACCGTCACGCACCATATTTATCTTATCCGGTCATCCGACGAAGGAGTGACCTGGGAGACGCCGAAGATCCTTGACGATTCATTGCCGGTCGGCGGAACTGCAAATACGATGGGCGTACCCTGCGTGTCGGCCGACGGAGTCCTTTTTGTGAACTACCTTTCCTACGATATTTCACAGAACCTGCATGTCAGGGATGTTTTTGTAAAGTCGGATGATGGCGGGCAGACATTCACAACCGGCATCATCTCGGAATTGCCGTTTTCCTCCGCGATACCCCCGGGCGACAGCCTCTACCAGTACAGTTATCACCTGGCAGCCAATCCGGCCGACAGCACCAACCTGATCCATATCCTTACCGACCGCCGGGAGGGTGACTGGGACATCTGGGTTAACGTTTCGCAGGACGGCGGTGCTACCTGGAGCACGACCGCAAGGCTGAACGATGATCCGGTGGGTAACGGAAAAGGCCAGGACATGTGCTGGGGCGGATTCTCGGGAAAAGGGACTTATTCAGCACTCTGGCGCGACCGCCGCAACGGAACCTCAGAACCAAATTCCGATTACCGGATCTATGGTTCTTATTCCACAGACAAAGGGGTCACATTTTCACCGAACTTCGCCCTGAGCCAGACACCGGGATCCCTTTTCACAGGGTTAACAGGTAACGATTTTCTGGGAGCCTCCCTCTCCGATTCCGCAGTTTACGGAACCTGGGCCGACAAACGGTCAGGTCAGAACCAGGAATATTTCAATTTTCACATGCTCCCGCCTGTTTCCGGGATCCGGGATGTCGCCGGCAATAGTCAGCTGCAGATCATACCTTCGGTCATCCGTTCTTCTTATGCAGAGCTTAACCCCGGGTATCTCAAAGAGAATACAAAGTTTCAGGTTGCAATCTACGATCTCCCGGGCCGGTGCATCCTTCGGCAGGAAAATAAAAGCCGGATTGAACTGGGGGCGCTGCTTAAGGGAATGTATATCCTGGGGTTCATCAAGTTTAGAAATTACACAGAGGTTCACAGAGAAGACACAGAGGGTCACAGAGGCGTTTCAACAAAACAGCTTAACATTTTGTACTTTTACATTAAGAAACCAATGATTTTCAATGCGGAATTTATTCCTCTCGGCACTTTTTTTATTTTCGGGACTCCAGGTAAAAGCGGAGCATGATACGACGATCCTTGTCGGGGTTGTTCCGGTAGATTTTCGTTTCCCGGGAAATCCCGTCGCAGGCGCCATCCTGGTGCTTCCCGGCTGGAATTTCGGCCGGAGCGATGTGTGCAACAAAAGCGCTTTTTGCGAAGAGGCAGCAAAACGGGGATATATCCTCGTCCTTCCGGAAATGCTGAAAAGCGTATATTCTTCGGAGCTTTTCCCGGAAACAAGGAACGACTGGCGACGGTACCCGACCCTGAAATGGATCACCGACACGCTGATCCCTTTCTGCAGGAAGCAATTTTCGGTTTTTAATTCAGGCGGCAAGAATTTCCTTTACGGCATCTCGACAGGTGCAAGAGGCGTAGCGCTTGTTGCAGAGAATACCGGCAGCCTGTTCCTTGCCGGCGCTGCCTTGTCGGGCGATTATGACCAGACCCTCATGCCGGCTGACCGGCTGATGACAGGATATTATGGATCCTATGAACAGTTTAAATCCAGGTGGGAGGGCACTGATAATCCCGCCCTGCATTCTGACCGCCTGAAAACAGCCCTTTACCTCGCACACGGGAAACGGGATGCTGTCGTTCCCTGCCAGCAATCCATCGGGTTTTCAGAAAAAATCAGGAGGGAAAATCCTGCACTCGGACATCAGCTTGCCTTATGCGATACCTGCGGGCATAATTATACTTTTTGGAATTCACAAAACAAGGCTGTTTTCGAATTTTATTTCACCGCTAAGGCGCTAAGGCGCTAAAAAAGAATTTTTTGTTACGCACCTCACAAAAGTTTTAGTTGCCGCCTGCCCTTACCACACGCTCCACCTCCTTCTGCTTCAGCAGCTTTTTAATGACTTCATCCAGGCGAACCGTACTGTTGATGAGGATCCCGATCTCACAGCTATAGGATCCGTCGGGGTGGGTTGTAACCCGTGTTGAACGCACACTGACCTTCATCTCGTTGCTCAGAACCTGGGTCAGCCGGGTGACGATATCTTTGCTGAATTTTCCGGTCACAACCAGGTTCGCCGTAAAACTCTTTTCCGTATCCACCGCTTTCCACCGTGCCTCGATGATGCGGTAAGGATACCGGGAAATCAGGTCGTGGGCATTGGGGCAGGTTGTCTTGTGAATGCGGATTCCCTGGGTGACGCTGACGAAAGCAAAAATCTTGTCGCCCGGGATAGGGCCGCAGCAACGGGCAAATTCATAGTGGATGGAGTCGATCTTTTTGTCGATGACGATGAAATCTTTTTTCCCGGAGATCACTTCGGATATCCTTTCGGGCAACGACTCTTCCCTTTGCGGCGTACCGGGCAGCACTTTGGTTTCAGTTTCTGTCAGCGCCTTTTTTATCTTCAGCGGATCCAGCCGGCCTTCGCCGAAACGCTGGTAAAGGTCAAGGTAATTTTCGCACCCGAAAGATTCGACAAGCCGGTTTATCACCAGGTCTGTAAATTCCATTCCGAGCTGGGTAACCTTGTTTTTCAGGATCTCCTTCCCGGCATCCGAATCCTTGTAGCTCTCCATCTTCAAGGCATGACGGATACGGGTCTGAACCCTGGGGCTCTTCACGAATTCCAGCCAGTTGTGGCTTGGCTTCTGGTTTTTGGAGGTAAGGATCTTAACGGTGTCTCCATTGGTCAGCACATGCTTCAGCGGGACCATGATGCCGTTGACGATGGCGCCGGTGCAGGTTGACCCGATGTCGGTATGAACTTCAAAGGCGAAATCGAGGACGGTATATCCTGCCTTCAGCTTTTTCAGATCACCCTTGGGGGTGAAGATAAAGATTTCGTCGCGGTAGAGTTCTTTTTTCTCCCGGCTGATATCCATCTCGGGAGAGGTTGGCAGCGGGTTTTCAAGCATCTCCCGGATGGCCGCATAAAAATCGGTCCGGCCGTCGGTCTTGCTTTCCGATTTGTATTTCCAGTGTGCGGCAATGCTTTTTTCGGCAATGTCATCCATGTGCCGTGTCCGGATCTGGACTTCCACCCATCTTCCTTCCGGGCCAATAACGGTGGTATGAAGCGATTCGTAACCGGTAAGTTTGGGAAATGAGATCCAGTCGCGCAGACGGCGCGGGTTTGGAGTGTAAATATCGGTGACGAGAGAATATACTTTCCAGCAATCGGCTTTTTCGTTTTCCAGGGTGTTGTCGATGATGATGCGGATGGCAAACAGGTCGTACACTTTGTCAAAGTCAACTTTCTGTGCGATCATCTTCCGGTGGATCGAGGGGATCGATTTTACACGGCCTTTGATTTCGCAGGTAAATCCGTTTTCCTTCAGTCTTTCCCTGATAGGCCGGATGAATTCAGCCGTGTAGCGGTCACGGTCTTTTTGCGTTTCCTGGATCTTCTGCCGTATCTTGCTGTAGATCTCCGGATCGGAGAACTGCATGACGAGGTCCTCCAATTCGGTTTTGATCCGGTAGAGGCCAATGCGATGGGCCAGCGGAACATACAGCAAGGTTGTTTCGCCGGAAATCCGCGACTGTTTTTCGGCAGGGAGATCAACGATATGACGCATCTCCTGCAGCCGCTGGCCGAGGGAAATAAGGATCACACGGATATCATCGGAAATGGTCAGCAGGAGTTTGATAAAGTTCTCGGCATTTGACCTGTATTTTGCCGTATCCATCCGGTCGATCTTCCGGAGGCCGGAGATGAGTTCCCACACGGGTTTTCCGTAACTGCTTATGATCTTTTCTTCGGAAATGTCTCCGGATGCAGGTTCTTTAAGAAAGATGGCAAGGACTGCTTCTGCCGGGAGGTTTAATTCGGTGACCAGGAGTTCGGCAGTTTGCAGCAGCTCCTGCATGAATTCATGATTTTTCTCCTTCCGGGAATGTTCTTCGGCAAGCAGAAATGCACGACGAATCTTTTCCTTTTCTTCTTCAGAAAAAGGAAAAGCAAGCAATTGTTCCAGCGAAACCGTTTCAGCCATTTTTTCGGAGTATGCGGATGATCAGGTTGCAAAGGTAAGATGAAAAGAAGTGAATAATCCTCTGTGAGTCTCTGTGCCTTCTCTGTGTACCTCTGTGTAATACCCAAACCCTGTAAAAAGTAGTTACACAGAGAACCACAGAGGTAAAAGGAGGTTCACAGAGAAGATTTATTCAATGCTTGCCTTTACACTTTCTTCGATAAGGGAACTCAACTTGTTCTTCTCGTAGTATTTTATCGTAAAAAAAAGAAAGAACAATAATGCAGCAATACAGATTCCCGAACAGACAGCAAACGCAGCTGAGATGGAGAAGCGCTGTGCAAGCGTCCCTACGAGAATCATCCCGGTCCCCATGCCGATGTCAACGGCAGTGAAAAGGGTTGAATTGGCAGCTCCCCTGCGGTTCTGCGAAACCATGTTGTTGGTCATGGCCTGGAAGGTCGGGAAGACGACGCCGTTGCCGAAACCCAGGATTACGGCTGAGGCGTAAAAGCCGAACGAATTTTTAACGAGGGCAAGGAAGGGAAAACCCGCAATGAGCAAAGTCAGGCATACGATCAGGATCATCCGGGGCCCGTGGATATCGAAAAATTTTCCCATCGCGAACCTGGCGCCGATCACGCCGGTTGCATAGATCAGGAAAAACCCTGCCGGGTTGCCTATTCCCAGTTCGCGTCCGTAAAGTGCCACAAACGAAAGCAGTCCGCCATAGGTGATCATGATAAGCAGCAGGTTGAAAGAGGGAGGCAGCGTAGTGGTCTCAAACAGGGTTGAAAACCTGAATTCGAGGGAACCCGAAGGAATATGGTCGTGATATTTCATGGATGCTGCCATGGCCATGCTGGCCAGGCTGATCAGGAATCCGGCGATAAACATGGCAGAATAACCGCCATGTACAAAAATGAACGACCCGATCACCGGACCGAGCGCCATTCCCAGGGTTGTGGAGACCCCGAAATACCCGATCCCCTGTCCGCGTTTTCCGGGAGGAATGATATCCACAGCAACCGTGGAGTTCGACGTTGTGGTCAGTCCCCATGTCAACCCGTGGGTGAAACGTACAAGCACCATCAGGGCAACCGTCCAGGCAACAAGGTATCCGTTAAAAACCAGGGCATAAAGAAGAAGGGAGGCGATGAAGATCGTCTTCCTTCCGAATTTATCCAGTCCGAAACCGGCAAAGGGACGCACCAGTACCGAGGCTACGATATACGATGCAAGCACCAGCCCGACAACACTTTTTGAAGAATGGAGCTCTGTTGAGATGTATACCGGAAGTGTTGAGATCAGCGAGTAGTAGGCGCTGCACATGAAAAAGTTGGAAAGCGTAAGCAGTGTGAAGTTCCGGTTCCAAAGGGTATTGGGCATTAGGTATTGGGCATTAGTATTAGGAAATGGGCATTAACCATTCGAATAATTGACAGTATTTTCTCTCTGCGTCCTTTGCATTGAACTTCGCGCCCTTTGCGGTAAAAAAACCGTTCAACAAAAAGGAAGTACACAGAGGTTCACAGAGAAAAAACTCACCAGTTCACCAGTTATTTCTTCTCTTCTTTCTTCTTCTCCGCGAGCTCCTTCAGCACCTCTTCCTGGATCCCCTTGGGCAGGGCCATGTACTGGAAAAACTCCATGGAGTAGTTGGCCCGTCCGCTGGATATGTTCCGGAGTTGTGTGGCATAGCCGAACATCTCCATCAGCGGAACAAGACCGTTGATCTTCTGTGCGCCTTTGCGGTATCTCCGCATGGCTTCGATCTTGCCGCGGCGGCGGTTGAGGTTCCCGCTTACTTCGCCGATGTAGTCGTCCGGAGTGTTCACTTCGATCTTCATCACCGGTTCCAGGAGGATCGGATTTGCCTTCATGAAGGCTTCACGGAAGCAGATCGATGCGCAGGTCTGGAAGGCCATGTCGGAGGAGTCGACCGGGTGATGGCTGCCGTCGAGGAGCACCACCTTTACATCAACCACAGGATAACCGGCCAGGATGCCACGTTCGAGGGTCTTGAGGATCCCCTTGTTGACCGACGGGATAAATTCGGCTGGAATGTTTCCGCCCTTGACCTTGTCGATAAACTCGTAGCCTTTTCCTTCGTTGGGTTCGATGCGCATCACCACATCTGCAAACTGGCCTTTTCCCCCGGTTTGCTTTGAATGTTTGTAACGGTGTTCTTTCTCCATGGTGATGGTTTCGCGGAAAGCAACTGCCGGCTCGCCCACGATGGCATCCACCTTGAATTCATGTTTCAGGCGGTCGATGATGATCTCCAGGTGAAGTTCACCCATGCCTGAGATGACGGTTTCTTCGGTTTCATCGTCATAGCGGACGTTAAAAGAGGGATCTTCGTTCATCAGCTTGTTGAGCGCCTCTCCCAGCTTTGCCTGTTCGCTTCGTTTGGCAGGCGTGATCTTCAACTCGATCACCGAGGGCGGGATGTGAATGTTTTCGAGGAAAAGGGGATGATCGTTGTCGCAGAGTGTATCGCCCGTCTTGGTAAGTTTTAACCCGATGAGAGCGACAATGTCGCCGGGACCTGCCTCGCTGATCTCTTCGCGGTCTTTTGCATGGATCCGGAAGATCCTGCCGATGCGTTCGTGTTTTCCCTTGGTGCTGTTCAGGATCTGCATCCCGCTGTGAAGCGTTCCTGAAAATACTCGGGTAAAGGTCTGCTGGCCTACAAATGGATCGTGTATCAGTTTAAACGCAAGCGCAGAGAAAGGTTCTTTTGCGGAAGGATGCCTTGAATGCGATTTTTCCGGGTCGTCGATATCGATGCCAACCACGGCCCCAACATCGATCGGGGAGGGAAGGTAATTCAGAACGGCATCGAGGATCATCTGGACCCCTTTGTTCTTGTAAGCGGCACCACAGAAGACCGGTGTGATCAGCATTTTTAAGGTGGCTTCGCGGGCAGCCCGTTGAAGAAGCTCACTGGGAACTTCTTTATCCTCAAAGAAAAGCTGCATGATCTCTTCGTTGAATTCGGCTATCTTTTCGACCATCCAGGCGCGGGCCTCTTTGGCTTTTACCTTGTAAGCTTCCGGGATCTCCGTTTCAATCTGTTCAAAATCCTTGAACACATAAGCCTTCTGTGTCATCAGGTCGATGATGCCGTCGAAATGTTCTTCTGCGCCGATGGGCAGGTTAAAGGGGACGGCATTGGCATCGAGGTATTTGTTCATCTGGGCCACCACCTGGGCAAAGTCGGCGCCGGTGCGGTCCATCTTGTTGATAAAGGCAATGCGGGGCACCCGGTAGCGGTCGGCCTGGTTCCATACGGTCTCACTCTGCGGCTCGACGCCTCCCACGGCACAGAAAACGGCGATCATCCCGTCGATGACCCGGAGGGAACGCTCCACCTCGACCGTGAAATCCACGTGTCCCGGTGTATCGATCAGGTTGATCTGGTAATCTTTCCAGGCACAGGAGATGGCTGCCGAAGCGATGGTGATGCCGCGTTCCTGCTCCTGTTTCATGAAATCCATCGTGGCCTGGCCATCATGGACCTCTCCCATTTTACGGGTGGTTCCGGTGAAAAAGAGGATACGTTCTGTTACGGTGGTCTTGCCGGCATCGATATGTGCGGCAATCCCGATATTTCTAAGTTTATTTAAGGGCATGGTCAATTTTTTTGAGCGTGCAAAGGTACGCTTTTTTATAATACGTTCGTTGATAGTTAACTGTAAGTTAATGTGGTGTGATTGTGCAGTGGTGAAGTGGTGGAGTAGTTATTTTTCTGCGGAAATCTGCGATTAATCTGCTAAAATCTGCAAGAGCATTTTGAACGGGTATTCTATTCTTTCAATGTCTTTGAAAACCGTTGCGCAAGATCGAGGATATCTTCTTTCCTTGCCAATACCCTGATCCATTCCTCCGGCATCTGATTCCGTCCGTAGATCATCCCGGCAAGACCGCCGGTAAGTGCACCAACCGTATCTGTATCTTCCCCGAGATTAACAGCCTGCAGGACGGTATCCGTGTAGTTGTCGTTCCGCATCACGCACCAGAGACAGGCTTCGAGGGTATGAAGCACATAGGCGGATGAACGCAGGGTGGTCAGTGGAAATTCAGCGATGTTATGATCCAGGATCCGGGTATAATGTTCATACTCGGAAGAATCGGTATGATTCCTGCAGAAATCGGGGATAAATTCACGCAGGGCTGTATAGGCCTGGTGTTTGTCCATGCCTTTCAGCAGGCTTGTGGCGAAATGGATGTAGATGAAACAGCCGGTCACGGCCCTTGCATGTGCATGGGTCAGTGCCGAAACCTCGCGGATGATGCCATAGCTTTCGTCTGCCGGTTTATCCTTCAGGAAAAAAGCAAGCGGCAGGATCCGCATCAGCGAACCGTTCCCGTTCTCATGTTCATTGACTCCCTGCTCGGGGATCGGTTTGACCCGGAGACCAAGCTCCAGTGAACGGTCGATCTTCTCAATGGCCTTGCTGGTTTGAATACCGATGTCGAATACCCTGCCGTGGGGTGTCCAGTACCGCCGGTTCTTCCATTTTGAATATTGAAGGGCGATATCTTCCAGGTCGTATCCGTTGCAAAGGCTTTCAGCCGTGCAGAAAAGCATGGAACTGTCATCGCTCCAGGTGCCGGGAAGCTGGTTATACCGCATCCCTCCGAGCATCTCTTTCACGGGGTTTTCATGCAGCCATTCGCGGGTTTCGAATTCTACCGGAACACCCAGCGCATCGCCGGTGGCGAATCCGAGAAAGGCATCCTGTACGAAATCAGCAAGGGTCTTCATAGTGTTGCAAAAATAATAATAGCTGCAGAATTATTCACCTCATCCCCCGCCCCCTTCTCCTGCAGGAGAAGGGGAGTGTTTGCTTCTCCCTCTCCTTGAGGAGAGGGCCGGGGTGAGGGGATGAAATAGTTTACGGTTAATCTTTCCGGATCCTCTTCCGTTTTGTAGCATCAGCGAATTTCTTCGGGTCTTTCTTCCGCTTGCGGAACTCCTGTTCATCTCTCCGCTGGCTGTCTTTTCCCGATTCAAATCCAACGGTGATCTCCGATCCACGGAAATCCTGGTGCTGCAATGTCTTCACCAGGAATTCGGCAAATTCGGCGCCCACTTCAAAAGAAGCGGAACGGTCAAAAAGATCAATCCTGCCGATGGGAACTTTTTTTCCGGGGGTATGTTCATTCACAAGTTCGATAAGGCTGATGGGGAATAGTCCGTCTGACTTTCCCTGGTTGATGAAAAGCCGTGCAAAGCCGGAATCGTTCTTGCGGATACGGGCAGGGCTGTCAGAATCCCTTTCGCGTTCTTTGTAAGATCCGCTTTCGCGTTCCTTGTAAGATCCACTTTCACGTTCCTTGTAGGAGCCCTTGTCGCGTTCCTTGTATGAACCCGTCTCACGTTCTTTGTAGGAGCCTTTATCACGCTCCTTGTAAGATCCTCTTTCCCGGTCCCGGTAGGAACCCTTGTCCCGGTCTTTATACGATCCCCATTCCCTTTCTTTGTAAGGGCCCGCCGATTTGTCATCGGCAACGTTGATATCCTTGGCATTCTTGTAATACTCCAGGAAACGGTTGAATTCAAGTGCGACAAAGCGCTTGATGATCTCCTCTTTGTCGAGCCATTCCAGCTTGCGGTAGATCGCCGGAAGATAGCTGTCGATCTCGGTATGTTCAAGATCCACCTCTTCCATCTTGCTGATCATGCTGAAGAGCTGCTTCTCGCAGATCTCCCTTCCGCCGGGAACTTTCGTTGCAATAAAGGATTTGTTGATCTTTTTCTCGATCTGACGGATGACATATTTTTCCTTCAGGTTGATGATGCAGATGGAAATGCCTGCTTTCCCTGCACGTCCTGTACGTCCGCTGCGGTGCGTGTAGGCCTGGATGTCTTCGGGAAGACTGTAGTTGATGATGTGTGTCAGGTCATCCACGTCGAGTCCGCGTGCGGCGACATCGGTAGCCACGAGCAGCTTTACATGGCGGATGCGGAACTTCTGCATCACCATGTCGCGCTGGGCCTGCGAAAGATCGCCGTGAAGGGATTCCGCGTTGTAACCATCGTGCATCAGCTTGTCGGCTATTTCCTGGGTGTCCTTACGTGTTCTGCAAAACACAATCCCGTAAATATTGGGGTAGAAGTCGACAATCCTTTTCAGGGCGATATATTTATCTTTGGCATGAACCGTATAGTAAAGGTGTTTGATATTCTCGGCGCCGGCATTCCGGTTCCCGATGGTCACCTCGACCGGGTCGTGCATGTATTTCCGGGCGATCACGGCGACCTCGGCCGGCATGGTGGCGGAAAAAAGCAGGGTAGCGCGTTCTTTCGGCACTTCCGAAAGGATGTCGTTGATGCTCTCCTGGAATCCCATGTTGAGCATCTCGTCGGCCTCGTCGAGGACCACGGTCTTCACGTCGCTGAGTTTAATGGCTTTCCTGCGGATGAGGTCGCAGAGTCGTCCCGGAGTGGCTACCACGATCTGAACGCCTTTTTTCAGGGCCTTCATCTGCACTTCCATGCTGCTTCCTCCGTAAACGGGAAGGATCTTCAGGTCGTCGGTGTTCTTGGCAAAGTCGTTCAGGTCGCCGGCAATCTGCATGCAGAGTTCACGGGTCGGTGCGAGGATCAGTGCTTCGGGGTACTTGCTGTGGGGGTCGGTCATCTGGATGAGTGGCAGTCCGAAGGCTGCCGTCTTCCCTGTGCCGGTCTGGGCCAGGGCAACAATATCAACCGGGCCGGAAAGCAGCAGGGGAATGACCTTTTCCTGCACCGGCATGGGGTATTCAAATCCAAGTTCCTTCAAAGCATCCACATGAACAGGGTGGATACCCAATTCTTCAAATGTTACCATACTAAATATAAATTGTGTGATTTCGGGCTTTCCGGTTTACCCCGGCAACACTCTTGCCGGGAACCCTATGGGGTGTGGATATGGAAAATACAAAAAAACGGCTAACCGGAAACACAGGTTAATAATGCGGCAAAGATACTGATTAATTATGAATTACGAATTATGAGTTACGAATTGGCTCAGTTCCGGGTAAGTCATGACTTGAATTACTCCGTGCTTTAACCCGGGGTTAAAGGGCTCCGAGGAGTTGTTTCAGCCTGATCTCGGCCACTTTTGCCGCATAGGCGAAATCGGTCAGCCGCGTGAGCGACTGCTGGTAACTCTCCTGGGCCTGGCGCACTTCCAGCGCTGTCGTCTGCCCAAGCTGTAACCGCCTGATCGAAATGGTCATGTTCTCTTTTGCAAGGGCGAAGTTATCACGTTCAATCTGCAGCAGCTGGAGCTGGTTGTCAAATTCAGTCAGGGCCAACTGCAGCTGGGTGTTGACCTGCAGTTTTGTACTTTCAAAATTGGTCTTTGCCGATTCGAGCTGCAGTTTGGCAATCGCGACCTGCCGTCGTACATTCCCTCCCTGGTAGAGTGGGATCGACAGGGTGCCACCCACGCTCGGTCCGTGGGAATCAATCATGCGGACATTGCTGGCCCCGTTTGTGCTGTGAAGAAAATCATAGCCTGCCGAGAAATCCACCCTGGGCAGATACAACGCCTTGTATTCTTTAACCCCCAGACGGGAAACCTCCACCTGCTTCTGCGAGGAAAGAACGGATGGGTTTACAGAGAAAAGTTTCCGGGCAAGTTCTTTTTTGTCGGGACGATAATCCACAGCAATGGTATCCACTACCTCAAAAGGCACTTCCGCATCTCTCGACAGCAACAGGTTGAGCTGCCGGCGGGCAATCAGGATCACCGCTTCCTGGGAAATGGCATTTTCGGTATATACATTCAGGTCGATCTTTGCCTGGAGAAGGTCGGTCTTTGGCGCCAGGCCTGCATTGAAACTGGCCTGCAGGATGTTCACCCGTTCCTGGTTAAAACGGATCACCTCCCTGATCGAATTCAGCTGTTCATACTGCTTTACCACGTTGAAGTACATGGAATACACCAGAAAGAGCGTCTGCATTACCTGTTCGTGAAACTGGATCTCTCCCAGTGCCTCAATCTCATTCAGCTTCTTTTTCGTGACAAACATCTTTCCGCCGTCAAACAGGGTCCAGTTCAATGCGATCCCGGCCGACAGGGTGTTCGATTCGGCATTGGGTGAAGTTGAAGAAGTGCCGTCAGCGTATTTCTGGTACAGGTTTCCCATGCTGTAATTGTCGGTTCCGGTGATCCCCGCATCGGGCAACATCCCGGCATTGCCGGCGGTGTTGTTCCGCTTGCTGATGTCGGCAGTGGTACGGGCAATCCGGATGTCGTAGCTGTTCTTCAGGGCGATGGCGGCAGCGGAATCGGGCGTAAGAAGGGTTTGTGCAGGCAATGCCGGGCGGGCGACCATCAGGATCATGAATACCAGGAATATTCGCTTCATCAGAAATCAGTTTATCAGATCCTCAATTTTTTCTGTTTTTACCACCCTGGTTGCCATCAGGACATACATTGCCGGGATCACGAACAAGGTAAGAATCAGGGCGAAGAACAAGCCTCCCACAACAACGATCCCCATCGACATACGGCTATGTGCCCCTGCGCCAAGTGCCAGTGCAATGGGCATGGCACCGAAAATCGTTGCCAGCGAGGTCATCAGGATCGGCCTCAGCCTTGCCGCAGCTGCCTCAAAGGCTGCTTCCGCCTTACCCAGTCCTGCCTTTCTCTTCTGGTTTGAGAATTCCACGATGAGGATCCCGTTCTTCGTAACAATCCCGATCAGCATGATCATCCCGATCTCCGAAAAGATGTTCAGGGTTTGCCCGAATACCCACAGGGAGATCAGGGCGCCGGCAATGGCCATCGGAACCGTTAGCATGATAATAAACGGGTCGCGGAAACTTTCGAACTGTGCTGCCAGGATCAGGTAAATCAGCAGCAGCGCCAGAATCAATGCAAAAGAAGTGTTCGAACTGCTTTCGGCAAAATCCCGCGAAGGTCCCAGTAAGTCGGTATGAAAGGTTTCATCAAGAACCTTTTTGGAAATTTTCTGCATCTCGGCAATCCCTTCTCCCAGGGTGCGTCCCGGAGCGAGCGAGGCAGAAACGGTGGCTGATTTGTACCGGTTGAAGTGATACAGGGTCGGAGGATTACTGTTCTCCTCCATTTTAACAAGGTTATCCAGCTGGATCAGTTTCCCGGAATTGCTCCTGACATAGAGCGATGTGATGTCGGAAGGTTCGCTCCGGGAGACCCGGTTTACCTGGCCGATCACAAAATATTGTTTTTCGTTGCGCAGGAAATAGCCGTAACGGCGTCCACTGAAAGCAAACTGCAGGGTATTGGAAATATCCCGTACGTTCACGCCAAGGTTGGTCGCCTTCATCCGGTCGACCGTGATGTTCAGTTCGGGCTTATTGAATTTCAGGTTCACATCCACATTACCGAACACGCTGTCTTTCCTGGCTGCGTCAAGAAACTTAGGAAGGAACCGCTGCATCTTTTCAAAATCCAGTGTCTGGATCACGAACTGTACCGGCAGCTGCGAACCTCCGGCCAGCGAAGTGGTGATGGTCTGTTCCTGGTTCGGGATGATCCTCGCTTCGGGGAAATTCTTATACAACTTAACGAGCCTGTCATAGACCTGCTGCTGGGTAGCCTTGCGTTCGTTGGGTTCGGTGAGAAAGACCTGGACGGCTCCCGAATTGGTACTGGTAGCACCAAACCCCGGTGAGGTTCTTCCAAAGACCAGTCGGGCCTCGTTCACACTGTCCATGACCATTTGCGCCACACGGTTTACCAGGTTTTCAGTATAATCAAAATCGGTTCCTTCGGGTGCCGTGAGGCTGGTCCGGATGATGCTGTGATCTTCCAGAGGTGCCAGTTCTGATTTTAAACTTCTCCCGATGAAAAAGATTAACAAGAGACAGGCTCCCAGGATCACAAAAGAGATCCATTTACGGGCCATAAAACGCCCGAGCAGCTTACGATAGCCATTGTCCAGGTTCACAAAGAAGGGTTCCGTGCCACGGTAAAAACGGGAATGTCTTGATATGTTGCCGCCCAGTTTTACATTCAGCACCGGTGTCAGCGTGAGTGAAACAAAAGCCGAAATGAGCACGGCCCCGGCCACCACGATCCCGAATTCGCGGAACAACCGGCCGGTAAATCCCGACAAAAAGATCACAGGGATGAAAACAATGGCAAGCGTGAGGGAGGTGGAAATAACGGCAAAGAGGATTTCACGCGTACCGGCAAGTGCTGCCGACCATTTATCCATCCCCTTTTCGATCTTCTTGAAGATGTTTTCGGTCACCACAATTCCGTCGTCTACCACCAGGCCTGTAGCCAGCACGATGGCCAGCATGGTCAGCACATTCACGGAAAATCCGAAGATGTACATGATGAAAAAGGAACCGATCAGCGAGACCGGGATATCGATCAGCGGGCGGAGTGCGATCACCCAGTTACGGAAAAAAAGAAAGACGATCAGTACAACCAGCGAAATGGCAATGGCCAGGGTTTCCGCCACATCGGTCACCGACTGCCGTACAAATTTTGTTTTATCATACCCGATGGCCAGCTTTATTCCATTGGGAAGGTCTTTCTGGATCTCACTGTACCGCTTGTAGAATTCATTGGCAACCTCAATATCGTTGGCCCCGGGCAGGGGGATCAGGGCAAGGGAGATGCCGTCGGCGCCGTTAAGTTTTACACCGGTTTCTTCGACTTCAGGACCGAGCAGGGCTTCCCCGATATCGCTGAAGCGGATGATCTGGTCTTTTGTCTGCCGGAGGATGATGTTATTAAAATCATTTTCAGTGGTAAGCCTTCCGAAGGTTTTGACAATAAGTTCGGTGCTGTAACCCCTGACTTTTCCTGCGGGAAGCTCCACGTTTTCCTTATCGAGGGCCCTGCTTACATCTTCTGCCGTGATTCCGTAAGCCGCCATCTTGTCGGGGTCAAGCCAGAGTCGCATGGCCGGTCTTTTCTGACCATAGAGACCTACGGAACTTACACCGGGTATCGTCTGGAGCTTTTCCTGCAGCACATTTTCGGCATAATCACTCAGCTCCATGGCATTCATGATCGTGCTCTGAACGGAAACCGTGATGATCGGGTCACTGTTAGCATCGGCTTTTGTAACCACCGGCGGGGCGTCAATATCCTGTGGAAGGTTACGGGCTGCCTGTGAGGTTTTGTCACGGACGTCGTTGGCTGCCTTTTCGAGATCGGCACCCACATTGAATTCCACGGTGAGGTTACTGCTTCCTGTTGAGGATGAAGAGGAAATGGATTTGATCCCCTCGATCCCGTTGATGACTTTTTCCAGCGGTTCGGTGATCTGTGATTCAATGACTTCAGCACTGGCCCCGGTATAGTTTGTCTGTACGTTGATCACCGGCGGGTCGATGGCAGGATAGAGCCGGACGCCCAGAAAAGTATATCCCACAACCCCGAAAAGCACAATGACAAGGCTCATCACGATGGAGGCAACAGGGCGTTTGATCGCAAAATCGGAAATGGACATACCGGCTTATTTTATCACTTTGGAAAATTTCACATTGGCATCGGGCTTCAGGAAGACGATGCCTGTGGTCACAACGGTATCGCCCGGACGGATACCGCTCAGAACTTCGATGAAAGCAGCTTTACGGATACCGGTGCTGACGGTGACAAATTCAGCTTTTCCGTTTCTTGCAACGATCAGCTTTTTATTCCGCGCCTGCGGGATGATGCATTGCGTAGGAACCAGGAGCGCATCAGCATGCTTCCCCAGCTGCAGTTCAACACGTGCGAATGCACCGGGCCGGAGGCCGGGAGAAACATGATCCACAACAGCCCGGACTTTCAGCGTGCGGGTGTCGGCTTCAATTCCGCCTTCACTGGCCATAACCACGGCGGAATAATTGAGGCTGTCTCCTTCAACGGTGAAGGTCAGCTCCTTTCCCGGAACGATCTCCCTGCTGTACTTTTCCGGAACGCTGAAATCAAGCTTGAGCCGGTCTACCATGCGGAGCGTGGCCAATGCCGTAGAGGTATTGACCTGGGCGCCAACGCTGATGTTTTTCAACCCGACTACCCCGTCAAACGGAGCCTTTAGCTCTGTTTTCCCGATCTGAACATTCAGCAGTTCAATATCATCCTTAATGGAATTTACCTGGAAAACCGTCTGGTCATAATCAAACTGGCTGATCCCGCTTACTTTCAGCAATTCACCCTGCCGTTGTTCCGTTTGCTCAGCCAGCTTTAACTGGTTTTCCGATTTTTTCAGCTGAGCCTGTAATTCCCCGTCGAACAATTTTACCAGGATGGTGCCTTTTTTGACCAGCTTGCCTTCCGGCAGGTTGACCATGACGGCCCTGCCGATGGCTTCGGGCATCAGCACGGTTTCCTCAAAAGGGAGCAGGGTTCCCGACACATCAATCGTAACCTCCAGGTCACTGGGCTTTACAACATATCCTTCAACGCTCAGGATAACAGAAGGGCGCTTATCCTTCTCTTTTTTATTTGCGGTACCGCAGGAAGTAATTCCGGTGACAATAATAAGTGCAAATAAAACTGAGATCAGTGGTGTTCTCATATCATTTATCGGTTCTTGAGCAAGATCTGAGGGAGAAATTCAAACGTCAGGCTGTTCGGGTTAGTATTTTCGTAATATTCATTTAAGAAAACGGACTCTAAAACAGCTGCAAAGATACAAATTTCAAAGACGCCCTTCTGCAAAATACATGTCCACCAGCCCCTTATGTTTCGCCTGTACCTTCCCCCTGTAAGTGCAGTTAAAATAATCCCTGATGCAATCGTAAGTTGCGCCGCTGATGTTCACCTTCCCGATCTCCCCGCACGATTCCATCCGGGCGGCAGTGTTGACGGTATCTCCCCAGATATCGTAGGCGAACTTTCGTGTTCCGACGATTCCTGCAACGACCGGTCCGGTATGGATACCGATACGCAATTCAAACCAGTGCTTCCCGGCTGCTGCCCTTACTTTTTTCTGGTCCTCCATGAATTCCTGGAAATCAAAAGCAGCGCTGACCACATCCTTTGCATGGGTTGCACTGACCACGGGCAGCCCGGCAACACACATGTAGCTGTCGCCGATGGTCTTTATTTTCTCAATCCCGTAGCGGGTTACGATCCGGTCGAATTCAGTGAAATAAAAATGGATCTCTTCCACCAGTTCGTCCGGCTTCAGCTGCTCACTGGCCTGTGTGAAATTTTTAAAATCGGTAAACATCACCGTCACCGATTCGAATTTTTTTGCCTTTGCCGTTCCGGTCTGCTTAAGCTCTTCCGCAGTTTCCCCGGGAAGGATATTCAGCAGGAGATTATCTGACCGTTTCTTTTCCTGGTCAAGCCGGATGTTCAGTCTCTTCTGCTGGCGGTAATTCCTGAAGATCACAAATGACACCAGGAAGAGGAAAGCAACAAACCCGGCCAGCATGTTCCGTTCCGTCTTTTTTTGCTTTATCATCCGTTCGCTCTCCCGCTTCTGTCCTTCCACGATCCGCTCGCGCACCAGCTGTTCCCTGTTCATGCCATCCAGGATCATCTGTTCCTTCCTGACCATGTCGTTGATGCTGTCGCCCAAACTGCGTGTGGTTACCGAATAGGTAAATGCATTCCTGTAGTCGCCCAAACTGAAATAAAGCGCCTCAAGCTGGCGGGAAGCATTTAACATGAAATCAAAAAAAGGAACTTCCCCTGCAATTTTATAAGCGAGATGAAACTTCTCCAGTGCCTCTTTCTTTTCATTCTGACGGTTAAGAAACTGCCCGTACCGGTAATAAAACTGCGATAGCATATATTTGCTGGGGTTCTTCAGCATCAAGGGTTCTGCTTTTTTTAAAAAGTAAATTGCAGAATCCGGATCTTTCTCGCGTTCTTTGAAATAGGCCATCAGGCGATAATAAATGGCAGAATCGTTCGACTCCAGGTCTGAAAGTTCCTGCGGATACTGTTTCTTATAAAGATCGTACAGCTTGTCGATCCGGTCAGAATCGATATAATAGGAACGAAAAAGGGCAAGGGTGTATAGCTTTAATTTTTTTGCATGATGTTGCATTGAAAATGTCAGAAGATGATGAAGAAGCTGCTCATCAAAGGATGTTCCCGAAACTCGCCCGTTGTTTGTAAGATACCACAGAACCCACATCTGCCTGACACTGTCGCCTCTGAAAACGTTCTTTGTAAGCTCTTCTTCTTTCAGATTGAATTTTACCGATTGTTCAAACATCCTGTTCCTGCTGTAAAATCCGGCCAGCTGTGAATAACAGTCGATCATCAGCAGGGGATCCTTGATCTTCTCGGCCAGCTCCAGGGCATTCAGAAAATAAACATGAGCTTTGGTTTTTTGATTTTTTCCCTCCAGGCTCCGGGCAAACAGCAGGTAACTTTTCACCCGTAAGGTGTTTTTCCCGATCCGACCTGCAATTGCAAGTGTCTTGTTGCTGAATTTCAACGCCGGGCTGTTTTTTTCGGGGGCGACTGATAAGTAAAGTTCAGCGAGGTCTTTGTTGATACGCCATAGCAGGATAGGGTCATCCAGATTTTTTACCCTGGACAAGGCCTTCAGCCCGTACATTTCGGCCTTATCAAAATAAGCAGAACTGAGATCGATGATTTCAAGGTAATTAAAACAGGCTTTCAGGTAAAGATCCTGCCGGGAACTCTTTTCTGCAATCCGGATGGCCTCCTCCGCAAGACTGTCAGCAGTTTTTACATCATAAAAATAGTTGCAGTAAATATCGGCCAGACGGGCAAGCCGGTCAATGGCGGCAACTTCCTGACCCAACGGGTCAGGATTCTTTTGGGATGGGATTTTCGTTGCGGGATGACTGGCACAGAACCCATCTCCCGCATTAAGGGATGCAGAAAACAACAACAAACCATAAAGAGATACCCGGAGGAATGCTGTTCTCTTATTTACATTTGCCATTGAAAGAATACGAACCCTCAATCCTGCTGTTTTAAGAAAGGAGTAAAACCTTCCAAAGATATCCTTTGCGAAAATATGCATTTTTTAAGATACCGTTGCATAAGTAGTAAAATGTCATATATTTATCCCCGAAATATGAGTTAGTAATAACCCTTAAATGTGATCACTATGGAAAAAAACAAATTTCTGCGAATGGTCTTACCATTTATAGCAGGCGCTGCCGTCGGTCTTGGCGTTTGGGCACTATACTCATTTACCCAATCACAAAGTATTGTTCCGGGTGTTGGCAAGATCTCGGTTGCCGACGCGCATACTTATTCACAGAACTATTACAATGCCACCACTGTTCCTGCCGAAAAAATTAAAGGGTTCGTCATTGATAAGACTTTGCTGAACGGGATGAATAACCTCCTTACTTCAGCCACAACGGCAACCGGGTTCAGGATCTATTTCGGAACCAATGCATCCGGGGGAGGGGTCTGGATAATGTGTGCAATGGATCCGAACGGAGGGGACATGACGGCAAATGTTTTAAGCGGCACCTCAAACACCGTTGGTCTCTGTCCGAAAATTTGCGATGCTTCCAGCCCGATTCCTGCACAATAAAAGTTTCAGGGAAACAGTATAATCATAATAAAAGCACGAAGAATTCAAAGAATCCGCCCGGGATATCTTTGGCCTTCGTGCCTTTGTCACTTAAGGGTTATTGGGCTCCTTATGAGATTATACGGGCTTTATTTCTTCGGATACCGGCTTTTCAACCTTCACAGGTTTCTGTACTTTCAGTTTTGATACTGCCTGTTTTTTGGGTTTACGGACCTTCCTCTTCTTTACAGCCTTTTTAACTTCCGCCTTCACCACTTCAGGTTTAGAAGCCACCTGAACACGGGGCTTTCTTCCCCTTTTCTTGCCTGCGGTTGCCGGCTTCGATACCTGTTTTCCGGGCTTCCTGCCTCTTTTCTTTCCCGTCCTGGCCGGTTCCGGTTTAGTGCTTTCTGCCTGTTTTTTCAGTTTATCCAGGGTCTGCCTTAGTTTGTCAATATAGGCCCCGGCTTCTTTCAGTTCGTCTTCGTAAAGTGCAATAAGAAGTTCAACCTCCTCCTCGTTAAATTTTACTGTTTTCATTGATGTTTTTTTAGTTGTTAGGGTGCAAAATTACTAAAGTTTATAATAACAAACACTTACGGCATTTTTATTAGGTTGAGTCTGTTCATAAACAAGAATATCAGACAGAGGAGATCATTTTGACAATGTAGTAACCTACGGCACTTACCGTGGAGGTCAGGAACGAACCCCATGCCAGGTCGATGAACACAATCGTCAACGGCCACTCCTTCATCGTCGCATAATTTGTCAGGTCGTAAGTGGAATAGGCGATAAAACCGAAGATCGCACCATAAAGAACCGCATTCAGAAACGAATTTTTTTCGACGGCGGGGAAGATCACAAAAATAAAAATGCCGACTATAAAGATGAGGTAGAAAATGATCGCCGCCCCCCAATGCACATGGTCGCTCAGCATCCCGCCAAGGTATTTCTGGTAAAGGTCTTTGGCAATCAGGCCCAGCCAGGTCATATCGACTGCAAAAAACGCCACCGTGGTAAGAAGGTAGCAGAGGATTATCTTAGGAAGTGACATGGAATGTAAATTTTAAGGTTCATAGAAAATGGAAACAGAAAAGACCAAAGGTAATATGGGAATTACGAATTACGAATTAAAATCGTAAATCAGGTAAACTTCGGTTTATTATTACCTTTAAACCGGTTTTTAAATCATGGCAAATGAAACGGATTGCAATTTTTTGTGATGGCACCTGGAATACCCCTGATAAAGAAGAACAAGGGAAACGTTGCCAGACCAATGTTGTCAAAATGGCCAATGCGCTCGTCCCTTTTTCAGCTGACGGAACCCCTCAGTTTCTTTATTACGACACCGGGATAGGAAGCGGCGGAGGCTGGTTCAGCAGGGTATATGACGGGGCAACCGGTACCGGCATATCCGGAAAGATACTTCAGGCCTATCATTTCATTATTCAGAACTACAAGAAGGGAGATGAACTCTTCCTTTTCGGATTCAGTCGCGGGGCATTTACCGTCAGGAGCCTGTCGGGCCTGATCCGGAATTCGGGGATTTTAAAATGTGAAAATCTTGACAAGGTTGGCAGGGCATACGGCATCTACCGTTCGAGAAAGCCGCAGTATCACCCGAGGGAGATTGAAGCCACCCTCTTCCGGAAAACATTTGCCGTTGAAGAGACCACAAAGATCAAATTCATCGGCGTCTGGGATACAGTGGGGGCACTGGGAAATCCTCTTTTTCTGAACGGGATCCTGAGCAGGCGAAACCAGTTTCACGATACCGACCTGTCGTCGAGAGTCTCGAATGCATTCCACGCCCTCGCCATTGATGAGAAAAGGAAAAATTTTGCAGCAACATTATGGCACCAGCAGCCCGATTCAAAAGACCAGGTTCTGGAACAGGAGTGGTTTCCGGGTGTCCATTCCGATGTTGGCGGAGGATACCCTCAAAGCGAAACGGGACTATCAGACGCCGCATTGAAGTGGATGCTTGAAAAAGCACAAAGCTGTGGCCTCAGCTTTGAACCGATTGCAATGAATGCTGATTCGCTTGCACCTATGCATGAATCCTACAAGGGGTTTTATAAACTTCAGCCGAAGCTCTTCCGTCCCATCGGAGTGGCGGATCCGGGAGCCGGGAACAAGAACGAATCCATCCATACCTCAGCAGCGGAGAGATATAAAAACGACAGGGCTTACCGTCCCTTCAACCTGGTTACCTATTATAACCAGCATCCGTAGTCCCAAAAATTGTTACCTTCACGCCCTTAAATCACGGGTATGAACCCCAGGGCAAGTCAAAGACACTCGATTTATCGGTGCCCATGGACCCAAATTCCGCCGCAGAGCAGAGGAGTATTATACCCTCCGACTTCGTCGGGATAGTTCGACTAACAAATCTTTAATCACTACGTTCAAAAAATTTGAGTCTCACGAATAAATCATCTTAAAAAATGAAAAAACAGATCCTCTTCCTGGCTGTGTTCTTCGCGGCATTTTCCTCTTTTGCAATCCATGTTCCTGCTGAAAAAGCAAGAGCGGTTGCCGTCGGTTTCTATTCTCATTCCTTTCTGAACGGCAACGGGCAGCCGCTGATAAGCGATGTACGGGAAACCCGGTATAACGACATCACGACGTTCTACACCTTCAATTTTGATCCCGCCGGTTTTGTGATTGTTGCTGCTGATGATGCCTCCATCCCCATCCTGGGCTATTCTGGAGAAAGTAAAATCCCTGCAGAGATCACCAACCCTGCATTGAAAGACTGGCTGGACGGATACAGCCATGAGATTTACCAGATCATCACCGGTGGACTTAGCAACAAGGAAACGGTACAAAAGTGGAATTTAATGGTTGCAGGGAATTTCCAGTCACCCTCAAAAGATGTCAGCCCCCTGCTCTCCACCACATGGGACCAGGGCTGCTTCTACAATGCCCTCTGCCCGGCCGATGTTGCACCCGGGGCATGTGGTCACACCTATACGGGTTGTGTTGCTACGGCAATGGCACAAATCATGAAGTATCACAATTTCCCGCCGCAGGGGGTCGGATCCCACACCTATACCGATCCGACCTACGGATCGCAGACGGCAAATTTCGGGAGCACTACCTACAACTGGGCCTCCATGCCCAACAATGTGAGCAGCGCAAACGCCGCGGTTGCCACCCTCATGTACCATGCAGGCGTATCGGTGAATATGCATTACTCTACAAGCGGTTCCGGGGCATACAGTGAAGACGTGCCCTATGCCTTCATGAATTATTTCAATTACATGCCGGGATGTGCGATTTATTACAAGAACAGCTATGCCAATGTGGAAGATTTTAAAAATCTCATCCGTACAGACCTTGACCAGCAGTTACCGGTTTATTACAGCGGATCGAATCCCTCCGAAGGCCACGCCTTTGTATGCGACGGGTACCGCATGAGTGATGGCACTTTCCATTTTAACTGGGGGTGGTCGGGCTCAAGTAACGGGTGGTATTCCATCGGTTCGCTGAATCCCGGCGGTTATCAGTTCAATGATAATAACGCCGTGGTTGTGCAGATCAAGCCCTATAACCCGGATCTGATCGTTCGTATCACGCACCCGGTGAACAATGCCGTGATCGGTGTCGGATATACCGCCCAGATTGTAGCCTCTACGGTAAGGGGAAATTTTACCCTGATGAAACTTTTTATCGATAATGTTGAAAAAGCTTCCGTAACCCACGATTCCATCGTCTATACATGGAATACCTCGGCTCCCGACCTGGGCAGCCACGAAGTGAAAGCAGTTTCTTACTCGGCTACCGACACGGTTTTCAGTGTTATCAACCTCAATGTTGCAGAATGGATCTCACAGGCTAGCGGGTTTACAACCATCCGCGCGATCAACTACATGTCGGCAGCCGACAGCAATGTTGTCTGGGCATCGGCTTTTGATCCGACAAACCCCACAGGCGCCTGTTCCGATTTTGTTCACACGGTTGACGGGGGAACGACATGGATCCCGGGAGTCATCGGCAATACCACCGGACTGGCCTCGGCCATGATCTTCGGCATGAGTGCAACAAAAGCCTATGACCTGATGTACAAGGTCTCGGGAAGCAAACCCATGGGGGTCTATGTGACCACCGACGGGGGAACAACCTGGGCAAAACAAACCACAGCCCTTTTCACCAACACCAGCTCGTTCCCTGATTGCATCCACTTCTTCAATGAAAATGAGGGATGGGTTGTCGGAGATCCGATCAACAACGAATTTGAAATGTACACCACCACCGATGGGGGAACGAACTGGACCGCAGTAAGCGGCTCAAATATCCCCAATCCGGTTTCGGGTGAGTTTGGTGTCGTGGGTTATTATTCGGCAGTACAGGACACCCTCTGGTTCGGCACCAACATGGGCCGCGTTTATCGTTCCACCGATAAAGGACATACCTGGACCGTCGCCACGGTCACCCCCCTGAACGGGAAGTATCTCAAACCAACCTTCCGGTCGGGCACGCACGGGCTGGTGCAGGACAAAGGCCAGGGAACAACAGGTACTTTTTGTGAATCGTTCGACGGTGGTACAACCTGGACCCTGGTGACCCCGACCGGACCTGTGTATGCAACCGATCTCTCCTATGTTCCGGGAACCGGGAATGTCTGGGTAAGCTCCGGATCCGGAGGTACCAACGGTTGTTCCTATTCCTTCAACGGAGGCCATTTCTGGAACGATTTCGTGGGAACACAGGGTGCAAAATACATGCAGATGACATGGCTGAACAACCATTGCGGATGGGCAGGAGGCACAAACACCAGTACAACGGAGGACGGGATTTATAAATACATCGGCGTCCTTTCGATCCCCCTGCCTCCCCCGGTGAATCTTCAGGCCTCCTCCCTCGACAAACAGGTTACCCTTACCTGGGAAACCCCGGTGTATGACACTAGTCTTGTCACTCTGCAGGGCTACTCTGTTTACAGGGACAACCTGAAAATCACAGACGTCCTTGTTGCCGGCCTTACCTTTGTCGACAACCTTGTTTCTTCGGGACAATACAACTATTGCGTCACTGCGGTATACGCTGAAGGCGAATCAGCAAAGACGTGCAAGAATGTTGAAGTGGTTGCAACGGGGACAAGTATTGCGGATCCGTCGGCCCGGATCAGGGTTTTCCCAAACCCTGTGAATGACTGGCTTCATGTCCGGTCGGCCGATGCCATCCATGAATTATGGCTCAGCGATCTTTCCGGAAGGGAGGTTTTCCGTTCGCGGCCGGTCGCAGATGCTTCGGAGATCCCGGTTGCTTCTTTCAATCCCGGTGTTTATATGCTTACCACTGAGACAACCAATGGCCGTTTTCATTTTAAAGTAGTGGTCAAACACTAGCAGAAATTACGAATTACGGATTTATTTCTTTGCCGTCTTTGCTTTTTCTTAGCGGCCTTTGCGGTGATTTTTTACCTTTTAAGGCAACCTCCCTGCATCTTTTTGTCTTATTAGTGTTTGCCAGTAAGTTAACAACCCTGTTAGCAATCCGATATTTATTGTTTTTGTCATATTTCTTTGATATTTTTACATCAGATTCAAAAGAACCGTCTCAACTTCAATACTTCCTGTATGAAAAAATTCTACGTTGCCATTCTTCTCCTTTTCATCAGTTTCACTGGCTTCAGCCAGCTGTCGGGCATCAAGTCGATCCCGGGCGATTACGCTACAATTTCTGCTGCCATTACAGCACTGAATGCTGCCGGTGTCGGGGCCGGAGGGGTGACCTTTAACGTTGCGGCGGGATATACGGAGACTGCTTCCAACCTTCTCATCACGGCCACCGGAACCGTTGCAAACCCGATTGTTTTCCAGAAATCCGGGGCCGGGGCGGATCCCCTGATCACGGCATCCCCGGGAGTGAGCACGACACTCGACGGGATCCTGATCCTGAGAGGAACCGATTACATCACCTTCAACGGGATCGACCTGAAAGACCCTGCAACGAATGTCACACCCACAACCCAGATGGAATGGGGATATGCGCTGCTGAAAACCTCGGCGACTGACGGGTGCCAAAATGTAATGATCACCAACTGTACGATCACCCTGCAACGTATCTATGCAAGTGCAGCGGGGATCTATTCGGCCAATCACCTTACGACCTCAACAACTGCACTCACCGTTACAGCTGCCAGCGGGACGAATTCAAACAATAAATTTTATTCAAATGTCATTCAGAATGTCAATACAGGCATTTCCGTCACCGGGTTTAATGATGTCACACCCTATTCTTTTTATGACCAGAACAATGATATCGGGGGGACCTCTTCGGGAACAGGAAACACCATTCAGAATTTCGGAGGCGTAGCAGCCACAACCT
Organism: Bacteroidota bacterium; assembly: GCA_026391795.1. Taxonomy (GTDB): domain Bacteria; phylum Bacteroidota; class Bacteroidia; order Bacteroidales; family FEN-979; genus FEN-979. The sequence goes on along the minus strand of JAPLDI010000004.1, from coordinate 20,062 downwards.
CCTATGGTGTGAATGTGGCCTATCAGAACAACGGTAATATATCCTACAACTCCATCAGCAACATGACCGGCGGGGGAATTGCTTCGGCCTCCATTATTTATGGAATCCAGTACAATACTTCCGCCAATGCCGCCGGAACGATCAACAACAATACTGTTATGCTTGCACAGGGAGCCAATGCAAGCCGGATCTATTGTATTTCTTCCGGCATTCTCGGCACCGGCACACTCACGGTTTCCGGGAATTTATTCATTCCCTCATTTGTTGCCGGGGCTACCGGAAACCTGTATTGCATTTACGTGGCAAATGCCATGAACGCAATCACCTTCACCGGCAACCAGTTTGTGAATTGCCCGAACCTGAATACAACCGGGAGCGTATATTTCATTTCAAACTCAACGACAACGCAGAATGTAACGGTAACCAACAATACGATAAACCTGATCTCAAAACCTTCGGCCGGAGGGTCTGTTTATGGCTACTATACTGTTTCATCGCCTGGCGGAGGAACGGAGACCATCAGCAGCAATACATTTTCAAACATTGCAGTGGCCGGTAACACAAGTTTTTATGGAATCTATTCCGCAAGCACATCCGTTGCCCAGAACAAAATAATTTCTTTCAATACCGTTCTCTCCGTCAACGGCGGTTCATCTCCTGTTTACGGTATCTATTGCATTGCCGGAAATTCCGTTACCCTTTCGGGGAACTGGGTTTCCTTACTTGCAGGAGGTTTTAATGGTACCGGTGCCGGTGCTGTCTATGCATATTATGCCGGATCTGCCGGAACTGTCAACCTTGCTTTTTACGGGAACAGCGCCACCAGCAACTCAAATGCAAACACAGGCGGCAACTACGGAATTGACATTGCAGGAGGAACAACGGTTAACTGCTACCGTAACGTTATTCAGAACATGAGTGGTTCTGTGGCGGCATCGGTTCTTTACGGCTATTACGTAAACACGGGAACCAATGTAAACCTCTACAACAACCTGATTTCAAATCTAACCGCTCCGGTTGCAAACGGCATTAATGCAATCAGCGGGATCTATATCAATGGCGGGACAAATGTCGGGGTTTATAACAACTCGGCCTATCTCGATGCAACTTCGTCGGCTGTCACATTCGGAACATCCGGCATCTATTCCTCCACAACCCCATTACTCGACCTGCGCAACAACAATATTGTCAACGTTTCCACCCCCGGAACCACGGGAGGATATACCGTTTCTTACAGGAGAAATAACACAACACTGACTACCTATTCAGCATTGTCCGGCAACAATAATTTTTATGCAGGAACACCCTCTGCAACAAACCTGCTCTTTTATGACGGCACCAATATGATCCAGACCCTGGCCGCCTGCAAATCTTTTTTATCACCGAGAGACGGACAATCGGTCAGCGAGAACCCGCCATTTGTCAATGTATCCAGCGCTCCGTATGACCTTCATTTGAAAACCATCGTTGCAACTTCCTGCGAAAGCGGAGGAGTGACTGTTTCGGTGCCAGTAAGCATCATTTCTGATTATGACGGGGATCCAAGGTATCCCAATGGCGGTTATCCCGACAACCCATCCTATCCCGCAACCGCACCCGATATCGGTGCCGATGAATTTGCAGGGATCCCGCTCGATGTTAACGGACCGGTGATCAGCTATTCCACGCTGTTAAATACTTCATCCACCGCAAACCGTATAATCACAGCAACAATTACCGATATCAGCGGGGTTCCCACCTCCGGTATTGGTCTGCCGCGGTTGTACTGGAAGATCAATGCAGGGGCCTGGAATTTTGTCACCGGGGTTTCCATCGGGGGAAATCAATATACGTTCACCTTCGGGGCCGGTGTTATAACCGGCGATGTGGTTTCCTATTACGTCGTGGCGCAGGACAATGATACACCCACTCCGAATACTTCCGCCAGCCCTGCAGCGGGTGCATCCGGATTTACAATTAATCCCCCGGCCGTTTCAACTCCGCCGACAACTCCGAATAGTTACACGATCATTGGAAGTCTTTGCGGCACGTATACTGTCGGTGCCGGTCAGACCTATACCACGCTTACGGCTGCTGTTGCCGACCTGAACATCAAAGAGGTCACATGCCCGGTAATCTTCATGCTGAAGGATGCCACCTACGGAGCAGAGACGTTTCCCATAACGATTGGCCCGGTGCTGGGATCAAGCAGTATCAATACGGTGACCATACGTCCGGCCACGGGCGTTACAACAACCCTTACCGGAACCTCTGCCTCCGGAATTCTCATTCTCAACGGGGCCGATTATATCATCATCGACGGTTCGAACAGCGGCGGAACGGATAAAAGCCTGACCTGGGAGAACACCAACACCTTCTCCAACCGGTATGCGATCGGCTTTTCCAGTGCCGGAGGCACCAATCCTGCAACAAACAACATCATCCAGAACTGCAACATCAAGGCCAGCAGCCAGGTCACCAACAATACCTATGGGATTTACATGAACCCCGCCGGAGGCGGATATGACAACACCATCATCAGCAACAACACAATTTTCAGCGCCCGTTACGGGATCTTTTTCGGCGGTGCCCCGGCGGCCGTTGCCAACAACGGCCAGATCATCAACAACATCATCGGATCAACCACTGATGCAACCTCCATTCAGTTTATTGGGATCATACTTGCGAATGCCGATAATACGCTGATCAGTGGGAATGAGATCATGGGGGCACCTGCAGGGAATGCAAATTATTACCAGATCGGGATTTCCGTCGGAACGGGTTCGACCAATACCAAGATCCGGAAAAACAAGATCCATGACTGGTTCTATACCGGAACCGGGGGATGGGGCAATTACGGGATCTATTATGCCTCGGGCGCGTCAACACTGACAGAGATCTCAAATAACCTGATCTATAATATAAAAGCCGACGGTTACCCGGGGATACAAACGGATAATCCTTACGGGATCTACATCGCAAGCGGAGGCAACTGCCTGATATGGTTCAATACCATTTCTCTTACCGGAGCTTTGTTATCCACAGGGTATCCCGGGGCCAGCAGCGCCTGCATCTCCATAAACCCGGGTATTACAGGGCTCTATATCCAGAACAACATCTTCCGGAATTCCATGCTGGCAACTTCGGGCACACCGGCCGATTACACCTATGCAGTTTACTCCAGTTCATCAAATGCCGCGTTCAGCGGAATCGACTTCAACGATTACTGGGTTGACGGGCTCGGTCCGAATATCGGATACATCGGGGCTGCAAACCAGGCAACACTGGCTGACTGGCAGGTCGCTACATTTCAGGATGCGGCTTCCTTAAGTGTGGATCCTGCCTTCATCTCCCTGACGGATCTTCACCCCACCGCAACCGCGCTGGGCAAGAAAGGGGTTGCTGTTCCCTCCATCACCGATGATTTTTCCGGGACGTTGCGTACAGATCCTCCTGATGCCGGGGCTTACCAGTTTTCTGCAAATCCCGTCGTAACGACAACCGCGGCTTCAGGTGTTTCTTGCGGAAGCGTTACACTCAACGGAACCATCAACGCGAATAATGCAACGGTCACCACCGGGTTTGAATATGGTCCTACTGTTTCGTATGGGTCTTCAATCGCAGCGGTGCCTGCAACGGTAACAGGAAGTACACCCATTGCCATAAACGCCGTGGTTGCAGGCATGACCCCGAATGTTGTCAACCATTTCAGGGCAAAAGGGACTTCCGGTGGAAGCACGATCTATGGAACCGATATGACGGTTATACCGCCGTGTCCGCCCGCCGTGGTTACCACGTCAGCAACCGCGATCACAAGCAGCGGGGCCACTCTCAACGGAACGGTAAATGCAAACAATCTCTCTTCCACCGTATTATTTGAATATGGGCTTACTACGGCTTATGGAACAGCAGTTCCCGGGGTCCCTTCCCCGGTGGCAGGTGGCACGCCCACTTCGGTCGCTGCGGCCATCACCGGATTGTTGCCCGGAATTACGTATCATTTCCGTGTGAAGGGTACAAATTCAGTAGGTACAGCAAACGGAAATGACATGACCTTCACCACCCTGGCCGCTCCGCCCACCGTGGTCACCACCGCTGCAACAGCCATTACTTCAAACAGTGCAACACTGAACGGAACTGTCATCGCAAACGGCGCATCGACAGCAGTCACCTTCAATTATGGATTGACGGCAGCCTACGGATTTGTCGTTGCCGCAGTTCCTTCGCCGGTAACAGGAAATACGCTGGTAAATGTGTCTGCCGGTATTACGGGTCTTGCCTGCAATACACTTTACCATTTCAGGGTTTCAGGTACAAATTCTGCGGGAACAACCAATGGCAATGACCTGACCTTTACAACTTCGGGGGCAGTTAATCCTGCAGGGACCATAACGGGACCCGTCAGCGTTTGCCGGGGAGCCACCAGTGTGATCTACACGGTTCCGGCGATTACCGGCGCCACCGGTTATGTCTGGTCTGTACCAACAGGAGCAACCATCGTATCCGGCGCAAATACGACTACCATCACAGTAAATTACTCCCTGGCTGCAGTTTCAGGGAATGTTACGGTTTACGGGACGAATGCCTGCATGAACGGAACCAGTTCAAGCCTGGCGGTCACGGTAAATATCCTGCCGCTACCCACCATTACCGGTATCGCTTCCGTCTGCGTGAATTCATCAGGCAATGTGTACACGACAGAACCGGGAATGACCGCCTATACCTGGGTGGTTTCATCGGGTGGAAGCATAACAGCAGGATCGGGCACCAACAGCATCACGGTGACATGGAATATCGCGGGATCCCAGAACATATATGTGAACTACACCAACAGCAACGGTTGCATGGCCTCATCACCAACGGTGAAAACGATTACCGTCAACCCGCTGCCTGTCCCCACCATCACGGGACCGGCCTCGGTTTGTGCAGGAACTGCCAGTGTGATCTATTCCACCGAAACCGGGAATACAACCTATAACTGGACTGTTTCAGCAGGGGGGATCATCACCTCCGGTGCTGGCACAGCAGCAATAACGGTTACCTGGATCAATCCCGGTGCCCAGACGGTGAGTGTGAATTATACCAATACAAATGGCTGTACAGGCGCTTCACCAACCGTTAAAAATGTGACCGTAAACGCGCTGCCGGTTCCAACCCTCACCGGTCCCGGGTCAGTTTGTGCCGGTACTGCCGGGGTTACCTATTATACGGAAACAGGCATGACCGCCTACACCTGGACAGTTTCCGCCGGCGGTGTGATCACTGGAGGAGGTAACGGTACCAGCCCGTATGTGGTTATCACCTGGAATACAACCGGCGCCCAGACAGTATCGGTTAATTACACCAATTCAAACGGCTGCACGGCTGCAGCTGCAACCGTAAAAAATGTAACTGTCAATGCACTGCCGGTCCCGACAATTACCGGTACCACTGCAGTCTGTGCAGGCACTTCAGGGGTAACTTATACGACTGAAACAGGGATGACTGCTTATCTGTGGACAATTTCATCCGGCGGAACCATAACAGCCGGGTCAGGAACCAGCAGCATCACAGTCACCTGGAATACCGCAGGTGCACAAACAGTATCGGTAAATTATACCAATGCAAACGGATGTACAGCCGCAACTGCTACAGTGAAAAATGTTACCGTAAATGCACTCCCGGTCCCGACGATCACAGGACCTACCTCGGTATGTAAAGGCTCGACAGGCGTTGTCTATACAACCCAACCCGGAATGACAGGATACATCTGGACAATAACTTCAGGAGGGATAATCACCTCCGGGGCCGGAACAAACAGCGTTGTGGTTACCTGGAACACGACAGGAAGCCAGCGCCTTTATGTGAATTATACAAACAGCAGCGGATGCACGGCTGCTGTTCCGGGTAGTATTGGAATTTCCGTGAATGCACTTCCGGTTCCTACGATCACGGGCCCTGCCACAGCGTGTGCAGGCTCAAATGCATACTATTACACGGAAACAGGAATGACCGGGTACCTTTGGGGTGTCTCTGCCGGAGGAACGATAACATCCGGCCAGGGAACAAAAACAATCATGATAACATGGCAGACTGCTGGCGCCCGGACCGTGAGCGTAAATTACACAAACACCAACGGATGCACAGCTACCTCGCCGACCGTTAAAAACGTCACCGTAAATCCCGTTTACACCCCGGTCATCACAGGTGTTTCAAGCCTCTGTCTCAGTACCCAGACCTATGTCTATACAACCCAAACCGGGATGGGTAATTATACCTGGCGTGTTTCAACCGGCGGACTTATTATTTCGGGGGGTACCACCACCAGCCCTACGGTTACCATCCGCTGGACAGCGGCCGGTGCCCAATGGGTCAGCGTCAATTATTCCAATGCATACGGATGCAGCGCTGCATCCCCAACGGTATACCCCGTTACAGTCAATCCGATTCCCGTCCCGTCCCTTACGGGACCGAATAAGGTTTGTGCCGGGACTACGGGGGCTGTCTATACGACCCAGGCAGGGATGTCAAACTATGTCTGGACGGTTTCACCGGGAGGAACAATTACTGCCGGGGGGACATCGACCAGTAATACGGCAACCATCACCTGGCTCACGGCAGGGACACAACATGTGAATGTGAACTACCAGAGTTCTGCCGGATGTACAGCGACAACACCTGCCAACCTCACCGTAACCGTTAATTTATTGCCGGTCCCGACACTCACCGGACCCACATCGGTATGTGCGGGGAGTGCAGGAAACACCTATACCACACAGGCAGGGATGGCCAATTACACCTGGGTTGTTTCACCGGGAGGCACCATCACGGCCGGCGGGACCTCCACAAAAAATACCGTCACGGTAACCTGGAATACTCCGGGGGCTCAACAGGTATCGGTCAATTATACCAATACCAACGGATGTACAGCTACAGCCCCGGGGATTTTGGGTGTAACAGTGAATGCCCTGCCGGTTCCTTCCATTACCGGACCTTCCGATCTTTGCGCAGGAACTGCCGGTGCTTATATGACTCAAACCGGTTTTACGAATTACACCTGGACAGTTTCTCCGGGCGGAATTATTACCGGGGGCGGAACCACCACGAGCCCGTACATCATGGTGAAATGGACAGCAACAGGCGCACAATGGGTAAGGGTTAACTATACCAATCCATCCGGGTGCAGGGCCACGGCTTACACACAATTCAACATCACCGTTAATCCGCTGCCGGTTCCTTCAATCACAGGATTACAAACAGTTTGTCAGGGAACTTCCGGTGTCGTCTATTCAACACAAACCGGGATGACGGGCTACAGCTGGAGCGTCTCAAGCGGAGGCGTCATTGCCTCGGGTACCGGCACCAATTCCATCACCGTAAACTGGGTAGGATACGGGGCGCAGTGGGTCAAGGTGAATTATGCAAACAGCAATGGATGTACCGCCGTTCTCCCGGTTCAGTTCAATGTGACCGTTAACCAGGCCACCGTTCCAAGCCTGAACGGAATCTTCACGCTCTGTTCCGGAGCAACGGTTTCGTATTATACGGATGCGGGAAAGACAAATTACATCTGGACCGTTTCTGCCGGCGGAACCATCGTTTCCGGAGCGGGTACACGCCTGGTTAATGTTCTCTGGTCTATCGCAGGCGCCAATTCCATCTCCGTGATCTATACCACTACATCCGGATGCCCGATAACGAATCCGACAACGAAGACAGTAACGGTCAATGCTGCCCCGGTACCTACCATTACCGGACCCGCCACCCCTTGTCTCGGGACCACCTATTACTATTCCACAGAATCAGGGATGAGCAATTATACATGGACGTTGGGCGGCTCAGGCGGGGTCATCTATTCCGGATTCTACAGCAGCCAGATCCTGGTTAAATGGGTTACCACCGGCGCTAAAACCGTAAGCGTGAACTACACGGCCCCCGGCGGCTGCAGGGCTGCCGTGCCGACACTCATCAACGTCTATGTGGTTACCTGCACTGACTCCGTGGTTTCAGGGGCCGAAACCAGGCTTCCCGAGGCAAGCTTTACCGTTTACCCGAATCCGAATAACGGAAGATTCATTGCACGTATTCAATGCGAATGCCAGGATAACTGTTCCCTGGATATCTACAACATGATGGGGGTGAAGGTTTTCGAAATGGACAACCTGAAGATGGAAAGCAAACTGGAAGTCCCGATCGACCTGCAGGATCTGCCCCAGGGAATGTACACCGTGATCTTCCGGAACAGCAACCAGTTTATGGTCAGGAAGATCGTGATCAACAGATAAGGGTTATCAGAAAACTACGAATCATCGTGTCCGGAAATCAGGAAACATAACGGAGGAGGTTGTCTCAAAAGTCTGAAATTTCTTCTTCACCGCGAAGACGCTTAAGCGCTAAGAATTGAAAATCAATACGATTATTTTTTGCGTCTTTGCGTCTTTGCGGTGAAAAATGGCTTTTGTGACAACCTCTTCGTTTTTACCGGATCGCAGCATCCTCTTTTTGCAGCCGGTTCTTTAACAGGTCGTTCAATCTATTGATGGTCCTGCTTGTAAACGTGGTGAAAAGAAATGGAAAAACAGCATGGAAAATGGAAGCGATGCAGGAAGCAAAAGTCCACACAGCCAGTTTAAGAGCGAAAACAAAATGCTGAAGGTAAGTCATGCCCACACTTGCAGGGTGATGTGTAAATGGATTTTTCTTCGTCATATTGCAGACAGTTCCAGTTGACCGGAATCCCCGGAGCACTATTTCCTGCAAAAGTATCCAAAATATACATTTTCGGCGGATTCAGCCGTATCAAATAATTTATAAGGTAGTATGAAATTTTTAATGCATTAGAGGAAACACTATTTCTTCTTTCTCGTCACCCGTCCGGTTTACAATTCACTGGATCAATCCCCGAACTTGTAGGAGATACCTGCACTGAGTGTGGCATTTGTCCCCGCCCCGATCTCGGCAAACCCGCCCAGCGAGCGCCCCACGCGGATCCCGATCAGGGTCAGCTGCCAGCCGGGAAGGAGCTGCCTTTTCGTTACCCTGACCGCTTCCGGCCCGGTACCGGTGATATTTGAAAATGCGATCGCAACGCCAATGCCAACGGCAGAGTATAACCTGACAACCGGTTTGTTCACGTAGTTGAACGTGATCATGGCAATCCCGCTGTAGATGTTGTCGTGGATATAGGCCCTGTAAATCGTATAGGTTCCGTCTGAAGATGTGTAATCGCCGTCGTAATAGAGGTTCATATAGCTTGCCACAAATCCAAACGTGACCACCCTTGTAAGCCCCCGGTTGTAACCGATCGTCAGGGCACCGGGCGTATACCCGTCCTTCTGGTTGTCGATCGTCGGATACCCTTCAAAAGTATGATGAACATAAGGATTCGTCATAAAAAGGGATCCATAGCCATAACCCAGGGAAACTTCATTTGGCAGCTCATTCTGTTTCAGGTGGATGCTTTTCTTTCCTTCCGGCTGCCCGGCAGTTTGACCCGATGCGGAAAGAGCAATGCAAAATCCCAGAAAAACGATGATCTTTTTCATACGGCAAAGATTTTGGTTTTACGAAGGGATGAGGATTTATCCATTCAAAAATAGGAATTTTCATCAACTTGATCAGCCAACAGGATGAAAGAAAAAACAGCTGCCGATTTTCCCCTGTGCAGGGATCACTGTTTTTTTATTTTGTCATTTATCTTTGTATCTGAATTTGCATTTTCCTTCAGGTGAGAAAAATGAATTGTCAGAAATTCCCGGAGATCCGGAGAACAATCTGAATCAACTTTTAAAATAACAAAAACCATGAAAAGAAATCTCCTTCTTTTATGCCTGATCATGAACCTGGTCCCCGTTCTGGCTGCAAAACGGAATGTACCCGGCGACTATCCAAAGATTCAGCAGGCCATCAATGCTTCCGTGAATGGCGATACCATTGTTGTTGCTCCCGGAACCTATTTTGAAAACATTAATTTCCGGGGACGGAATGTACTTCTGACCAGTTTGTTTTACCTTGACAGGGATACATCGTACATCACCTCGACCATCATCAACGGAAGTACTCCTGCCGATCCCGATACCGCAAGTTGCGTGATCTTCAATTCAGGTGAAGATTCTACAGCCATTTTACAGGGATTTACCCTTATGGGGGGGCTGGGAACCCAATGGGTGGATATCCATGGCGCAGGTATTTTCAGGGAAGGAGGGGGCGTGATCATCGAATTGTCAAGTCCCACGGTCCGTTTCAACATCATCAGGAATAACCAGGCAATCAACACCCAGAACATGAACGGTGCCGGAGGCGGAGGGATCCGGATCGGCGACGGAAACCCTGTCATTGAAGACAACATCATAACCGGCAACCAGGGTCAGTATGGCCCGGGAATCGTTCTTAATTATACGGGCTGCAGGATCCGGAACAACATCATTGCCGGAAACAGCGGCGGTTTGACTTACAACGGCGGCAGCGGCATCTGGATGGCCGGTGATCACAGCCTGAACCTTCCCAAGATCATCGAAAACAACACCATTGTTAATAATTATGCAAATGCAGGAGCTACGGGGGGCATTGCGCTGCTCTCCGCAACAAATGTCACTCTCCGGAATAATATTATCTGGGGGAATATTCCCGAAGCCCAGCAGATCAAACCGGCGGGGTCCACATTTACGGTTGACTGGTGTGATGTGCAGGGCGGTTTTACAGGAGACGGGAACCTGAATGAAGATCCGCAGTTCGATCCCGGATGCTATACCCTGAATCCCGGCTCCCCATGCATCGATGCGGGCGACTCAAACGCCATTTACAACGACCTCCTGTCTGCACCGGGTGTAGCGAAGTTCCCTTCCATGGGTACCGGAAGAAACGACATTGGCGCTTTTGGCGGCCCCGGGGCTTTCCTTCTTGCCTGCCACCAATGGACAGCCGGCATTGAATTACAGGCTGGCATTCCGAATGAAATTCTTGTTTACCCGAATCCCTCATCCGGCAGGCTGGTGATCGAACGGACCCGGACTGACCCCCCTGACGAAAGAGTGGAACTGGTAACCCTGTCAGGGGAACTGGTGAAGACAGGAACCATTGCCGGTAAGACAATGGAAATAAATATCGCCGATCTGCCCGATGGAGTTTACATGCTGCATGTAACCGGGATTCGCATTCCCCAGGCTGTTAAAGTAATCAAGACGGGCAGCTATTTAAAGTGATAAGCCAGATCTGCATCTAATCCAACGCATGCCATTACACCTTGCTCTTTTCCTGATCGAAGCCGAATTTCCAGATGATGGCCCCGATTACCGCACCAAGGACAGGCGCCACAAAAAAGAGCCAGAGCTGTGAAAGTGCTTTGCCTCCTGAAAAAAGTGCCGGCCCGAGGCTCCTGGCAGGATTCACGGAAGTTCCGGTTACGGGTATTGTCACAAGGTGGATCAACATCAGGGTGACCCCGATGGCTAAGCCTGCCATGGCCCCGTTGCCGAATTTGGATGTAGTGGCAAGAATGACAAAAACGAACAGGAGTGTCATTACGGTTTCGATGACAAAAGCACTCAGCATATTGTATCCGCCAAGGTATCCCTCTCCCCAGCCATTGGCCCCCAATCCCCATTCCGGCATTGTAAATCCGGGACGACCGACCACGATCAGATATAAGACCGCTGAACCCAGAATTGCACCCATACACTGGGAAACAATGTACCCGATTGCATCTTTCAATTCCATTTTCCCGGCTGTGAATACACCAATCGTGACGGCAGGGTTTATATGGCATCCTGAAATGCCGCCGATGGCATAAGCCATTGCCACTACGGCAAAACCAAACGCGATGGCTATACCAAGTAATCCGATCCCGCTGGGCCCCGTTGCAGCATTCCCGGCTATAACGGCTGCTCCGCAGCCAAAAAGAACGAGACTGAAGGTCCCGATAAATTCTGCCAGATACTTTCTCATGTTTTTACGTTTTAAGGTTTACGATTTCCAATTACGATTGTTTATTATTATTAAAAGATTATCAATGGACTCTATGTTGTATTGCCCGGACAGTCCGGATCATGAAATGGGTTTATTTTCAGTCCTGCCGGATTTCATCTTCTGCAGGCCCCCGGGGGTATTTGGTTTCAGGTTCCGGTGACATGCTTTTTACCAGCCACCAATAGTACAGGTACAACAATGAGGGAATGCTGAAGATAAAGAAAAGAAAAAAAGCAGCACCCTTGATGGGTGAAGCCGGGTTGAAGAAATTCAGAATCGGGATGATGACAAAGCAGCTAAGGGATATCAATCCTCCCAGTCTTTCTTTCCAGATAGCCACGACAAGTCCCGCAAGACCGATGCCCCAGAAGATAAAAATAAGAATGATCAGCGGGCTGAAGGAACTGAGAGGGTCGCCGCCATTCTTTCCCAGGCCGTCAATGAAATTGGCAATCCCAAAAAGCAGGGTAAACGCGACAAGCAAACTCCCGGTGATTCGTGCGGCCCAATGGATGCCTGTAATGAACGGGTCCTTTGTTTTCATGGGAATGGGATGGGTGTTTTTACTAATCCGGAAATTCAAATATACGACGATTCAGGAAAAATTATTCTGAACAACCGGAATCCGGGTACAGCGGACAAGTTACCGGTCAAAGAATTCAGGCATATCGAAATCCCACTCCTTTCTCCCACCATTCTCTCAAAATATAGTCATTAGTAAGTAAAATCAAGTATTCTATTATTGTGTATTTTTATTTTCCCATACCTGGGAATAAACTGAAACATAATCCAACGTGAAATATTATTCTAAAGGTTGTGTTCACTTGTCGCCTTTGGATCATGGATTGAAACGGCTATGCTTCCTATTGGTTTTTGCCTGCATGGGCAGCTTTACTTCATTCAGCCAGACTCAATATGAATTCTGGCCCGAGATCAATGGCTTTATAAGGCTGACTGATCAGTTCCGTTTTTACCTGGTATCATCCTATGCAAAGGGAAAGGAGTCGGATGTTAAGACCCTGGACCTGGCTGCCAACATCGATGTTTCCTTAATACCCATATTCAGAACGAAAAAATGGGAGGAAGACTGGCAACGCTCAAGATTCTTCTGGGTCAGGGTTGGTTATGACTATATTTTTAAACAGGTTTCCGACACGATGAGTGCCCCGGAGAATCGTGGGATGATTAATATTTTTGCAAAAGTGAATCTTCCTGCGGATATCTGGCTTGAAGTAAGATTGCGCACGGACCTCCGGTGGATAGGCGGGGTATATTCTACTCGTTACCGGATGCGGATCGAGGCAACCCGTGAGTTCGCCGTATTCAAACATTTAGTTGTTCCCTATCTCAATTGCGAAGTCTTTTATGATACCCGCTACTTGTGGTGGTCGCGCATACTTGTTATGGCCGGGGCTGAATTTACGGTTAACAGGCATTTCAGGTTTGAACTTTACCTGGCGCCTCAGTTCGACTACCTTCCCGAAAGAACCAGCCTGCTTGCCTTCGGGGTGGTAGCCAAACTATACTATTAGAAAAGCAAACGATTTTTTGTTTTTCGTTTGCCGAATTATATCACGAGAAAATCACGGTATTCAGTTTACAAAAAACAGGGATTACTGTCGCTGTTCCCTTGCAGGCGCCTTGTACCTGCGCCAGAATTTCCAGTAGGTAAAGGAGGTGTAACTGATCAGCCTGCTGAAAAAAGTATATTTCGACAGGGTATGCATCAGCCGGTAAGAGATTGTAAAGATCAGAATGGCCAGGCTCCATTGCACGATCGTATGAATGACCTCATAGGAGGCCCCGGCTCCTTTGAAAAACCGGTTTGCCAGGAACATCATTTTTTCAGAGAGGAACGGGTTTACCAGCCAGATGAGGGCAAACAGGATGATAAAAAAGAAGGAATGGGTTGTTTCAATGGCCCTTTTCGGACAATAATTCATGCACTTCATGCAACTCTCGCAGGTAAGCTTCCAGAAGGGACGATTGCCGACCAGGATGATGGAGTGAGTCGTGCACTGGCTGATACATAAACCGCAGTTGTCGCAATGCCCATTGGTTAGAAAGGTTTTAGCGAGGATATACCGTCCGAAAAAATAGTATCCAAGGGCCAGGGGGGCAACAAGCAGGTCGAACGGAAGCATTATAAAGGCTTTCAGGAAAACCCTTTGGCCCGAAAGTACGTTCCCGGCATACTTCTTCGTAAGTGACCGGTAATGATCGAACATCGAATCGATCACCTTTTTCTTCAATCCCGGATGAAGGCTGATCCAGTTTGAAGGCAGGTCAACCGGGTAGAGCGACCGGATCCTGTAACCCTTCAGGATCATGATCAAAGCAGGCAAATAGAGAGCGATGCCACTCAGCCCGGGAAGGAAAAGCCTGGATAGTTTCATCCCCGCACGCGTGTTCCCGATGATGATATCTGAACCTTTCAGCGAAGTAAACCTGACCATGAACCTGAGCATTGAGTGGGGCAGATTAAATCCATGCGTAGCCGAGAAGAAGGCGATCATGGTCTTTCCCGTAAATCCGGCGATACTTTCAGGATTGAATTGATCGTAGGAGGTAACATGCGTTTTCATCCCCGCCTCAGAAGCTGTTTCAGCGATCCATTCCGAAACTCTCTTCGAGTTGCCGGTACCCGAGTAATAAATCATTAAAAGGTTATTGTACCTGCTGTTCATGCTGAGACTAAGCTTGTATAAGTAGTCTGCTAAAATTTTCAGACGTGTCAAAATTAGCAATTCTGACCCTGCAATCAAATGTTTTCAAAGGGAATACCCGGGTGAAAAAATAATTGCAAATGCTGATGTTCAGCATGATTTTTGCAGCTTTTTGGTTGATTCGTATAAGGCATCATGCAATGGGATCTTTTAAAAGTCAGCGTATCCTTTTCAGCCAGGATCTTTTTCGGGCCCTCTTTTTTCAATGTATTCAATATCCATTTCTCTAAGTCTCCTCTAAGTCTTCGAAAGGGATCGAAGGGAGATCCTTCGTTTTACCTTCGGGCTGACTTCAAGAATTGTTGATCGATATGCGATTGTTCAAAGGAAAAGCCGTCCCGGATTTCCGGAACGGCTTTTTGTTTGATGCTCCCCTTACTCACGAAAGTTGCAACTCAATATCTTTCGTTTAATCGTTTTATAAGTGTAAAAAATGCCGTAAGGTTCAGTTTTTTTTATAAAAGCCTTGTCATCATATATCACAGATAATATGAAGATTAACATAAATTCCCGAATTGGTGTGTTAATTTAGACCAAATACATATTACATTTGTACGGGTTTATAAGAACGGATAAAAACATAGGAAATAGTTTTTAATAGAAGTATACCATGAGTCTGATAAAAGTTCCCGTGAACATGCCATTCAGGTGTTCAGAAAGTCGGGATCTCCTTGACGTATGAATGCAGAGAGGGGTTGTATAAATGGTTCTAAAATTGATTTCAAATGAATACAAAAGTTATATTTACATGGGGTGTGTTTACTTTTGCCATGTCCGCCTTTGGTTCCCTGGCGCAGGTCTCTGATGAACTGTCAACCGGGCCACGGCCCGGATTAGAGGTAAATAATCACCCATCAACTTACTTCAACCGAAAAAATTCACCGGATTTATCAGGCGGACGGGTTTCATCCGGCAGCAAGGAGTTGACGTCCATTCATGATACTATTTATACTGAACATTTTGATAATGGCGCACCGGGATGGACGTTCCAGGATTTATGGAGTGAGTCGTTCTGGCACACAAGCACTGCAGGAGCATATTCCGGTCATTCATACTGGTGTGGAATCGAAGAACTGGGTGGCTATGGTAATTTCTGGGAACAGACCCTCACCTCACCCCCTGTCAGTTTATCCGGAACCACGGCCCCAGTCCTGAGCTTCATGCACGACTACCGGGTACAGTCATTGACAGGTAATTACTTCTCCGGGTTTGATTCCTGGGATGCCGTTACTGTAAGGATTTCGACGGATGGCATTCACTTTTCCGTCATTACGCCCTCAACAGGCACCCTGTATAACATACAAAGCGGCAGGGGTTTTTATTATCGTTATGGTGTGGGCGTTCCCGGCTGGGCCGGCAGTTCGGGGGGGTGGGTCCCTTCGGGGTTCAATCTTGCTGCCTATGCAGGACAAACTGTCTGGATTCAATTCCTCTTCGGGTCAGACGACGGTAATTCAACCCAGGATGAGTCCGATCTTTTTGGATGGAGGATCGATAATATCAGCATAACAGATGGAACGATGACGATTTTCCAGGATGATGCCGGTGACACCGGTGCTGCGAAATTTGTTCCGGGAGGGCCGGGAGGCCCCAATCCATGGCACTTCACGACTGCTGCATATGCCAGCCCTCCCACCAGTGCCGGCTGTTTCGACCCGGTTTCCGGAAATTACTTTTCCGGCATGAAGGCCGCCCTGGTTTCCCCGGCTATCCCGATCAAAAACCTGATGCCGGGTACCAGGAAACTTACTGCTGATTTCCAATACAAGGGAGTATTTGATCATACCAAAGATGCTTCAGGAAATAATGATCACCTGTATTCAGAAGTTCGCAAACGCGTTGACGGAACCTGGTCATACTGGCAGTTTCTGAGTGCCGATGAATTTGTTCCCGGTTCGTTCGGAGGATTTAATGAAAATAACTTTTCTAAACAGGATGTCAGCGGTCTTTTCAGGGTCGATTCGGTCCAATTCAGATTGGTTGTCATCACACAGGCTGACAGCGCCGTCGTAACCCCGGCCAAACTGTTTCTTGACAATTTTGTTCTTTATGCAACATCCGGTTACGAGGGCCCTCGGTTCGGGGCATTCTACGACCGGATCATGTCGGTTCCGGAGCAGGCGCGCACAGCAATTGCCGACAGTTTCATGGCCACGGTTCCCTCTTTCCCTTTCGTGGAAGAGAAATCGGTGGTCACTTTCCTCTACCGGGGAGAGGCGGACACGATTACAATACCGGGTGATGCAAACTTTAATGATCCAAATGGTTCCCCAATGGCCCTTATTCCGGGTACAAACCTGTGGTTCGCTCAGTCGGTCTACGAACCGGATGCCCGCATGGAATATAGATTTTTGATAAACAATGTGAACTGGATCAACGACCCGCTCAATCTGCACCAGGCAAACTATGGAAGCGGAAATTCCGTGATTGAAATGCCGGATTATGTACCCCCGCAGGAGATCGGGTACCTGCCCGACATCCCGCATGGCACATACAGCGACACTTCGTTTTACAGTGCGATTTTAGGCGATTCAAGAACGATAAGGGTCTATCTGCCTCCTTCCTATATGACGGCCGTGAACGACAGTTTTCCTGTTGTGCTTTTTCACGACGGGCTGGATTGTTTTCACTGCAGTTATACAAACAACATCCTTGACTACCTGATTTCAAACAAACTCATCCGGCCGGTAATTGCCGTTTTTGTTCAGCCGAGGGACAGGGACAATGAATATGCGTTCGATAAGACCTCGCAATTTGAATCCTTTATTATAACAGAGTTAATGCCGGTCATTGATGCGAAATACCGTATCCTGCGCGACCCTGCCAGTCGCGCCATGTTTGGCTATTCTTACGGCGGACTGATCTCGACCCAGATTTGTAGCAATCATCCGGAAAGCTTTGGCTTAGTTGGTGCTTTTTCTCCTTCGTACTGGCCAAAGGGGAATGAAGTGGAGCGAAACTTTGCAAATAGTCCCAAAAAGAATTTAAAATTTTACATCGAATGGGGAACCTATGAACCCTGGTTGCGTGGGGACGCGATGATCATGCGGGATATCCTGGTCGCCCAGGGCTACAATCCGTTGTGGAATCAATGGCACGAAGGTCACACATGCGGAAACTGGCGTGCGCATTTCGATCTGGCACTGGAGTATTTCTTCCCCTCGAACCCTGGCGGTGTGGAAAATAAAGATAATTTTCAATCCGCATTGAAGTGCTATCCCAATCCTTCGACTGGCAAAATCACCATTGAAACATCGGATAAAACAGACAACCGGAGTCTGTCCGTGCTGGATCTCGCCGGTCGGCAAATCCTGACAAGCCAAATTTCCCAGGTAGACATCACTCTTGATATCAGCATGCTGCCTAACGGAGTTTACATAGTAAAGGTGGTTGGAAAGAACCGGGTGCAGCTGGGAAAGTTTGTGAAACAATAGAAAGCCGACCCGTCGCTAAAGCAGGAATTGAATTCAGAGTTGTTGACATCATTCCTCCTTCTCAAGGATCCGTTCAATCCGAATATCGGGGATGAGCCACATCAATGGCAGCAGATCCCAATGAAGGCAACGCTTTACCTGAAAGAACCAGGTTGTGTTTATTTCTTTATATTTTAGAGTATATATTCATGATCAGAATCTTTATACTTTTACAAAGGTTTGCTATAGGTTGGCCTGGGCATACCCGGTCATCTGAAAACAGGAACTAAGAATAAAGAAATAGCCCGGTGGAGACCGCGCTTTCGGACCCCGTAATAATCTATTCAAAACAGAATTAACTTTTAACTTATCAAAAGATGGCACAACAATATTTAGATCATTCAAGAACGATCCTGACCTCTAAACGATCAAATTTCAAAGGCGGAAGTAAAGGCTCCGGGATTATTTCTTTATTTGGTTATCAGAACGAATATGATCTTAGTGAAGGGTTCCCTTTATTGACCACCAAGAAGATGTTTACAAAATCGATGTTTCATGAAACAATCTGGTTTATAAGAGGGGATACAAATATTAAATATCTTGAAGACAACAATTGCCCTATCTGGAGGCCTGATGCCTTTCAGGACAATCTTCCCGGAATGCAGAAGGAAGGCATTTTTCCTGAGAATATTGTAAAATATTCTCCTGACTGGGACAAAGCGATGGAAGAATATGGTCAGAGAATAAAAGAAGATCCTGAGTTTGCAAAAAGATGGGGAGATGCAGGACCCATTTATGGTAAACAATGGAGAAAATGGGAATATTTTGATCACGATAAAGGGAAGCTTGTTGAAATAGATCAGCTGGGAAAACTGATAGCTGGCCTGAAAAAGAAACCAACCGGTAAAAAACACATTGTTGATTCATGGAACCCGGGAGACACTCCCAAAATGTCTTTACCGCCGTGTCATGTTCTTTACCAGGTAACTGCCAATGAAGAAGGCGAAATGGAATTACAACTTTACCAGAGAAGCTGTGATCAGTTTTTAGGTGTTCCTTTTAATATAGCCAGTTACGCCGCACTTACCCAGATCATTGCCCAGGAAGCAGGGATGGTTCCAAAAACATTTATCCACACTTTTGGAGATTCACATTTTTATTCCAGTATTGGAAAGAGGACTCAATGGTACGGTGATCATTTTAAGGATTTGCAAAAAAGAATAAAAGAGGTTACCAAAAGAGAAGGATATTTAGAAGTTGTTGACTGGATTGATAAAAATGCTCCTTCTGACGGACATGAAGAAAAATATGATCATGTAACTGCAATTCTTGAACAAATGTCAAGAGAGCCAAAACCGTTGCCTAAACTACATATTGCAAAAAAACCTTTTGATCAGTTAACCATTGATGATTTTGTAATAGAAGGGTATGATCCACATCCTGCAATCAGAAGGAATATGTGTGTTTAAATGGGAAATCCGACAGGCAGGCAGCTGAATCATAAAAAACAAAGAATAACAGATGAGCATTTCAAAAACTAAAAAGAGGTGGGGCCTCTTTTTATTATTGCTTGCTGTCATTGCCATATTGGCTTTATACCCGTTGCCGCCACAAGCTCCCATCCGCTATTACGACAGGCAAAGTGGCTTGTTAAAAACGGAAAAAGTGGCTGGCGAAAAGTGGCTGGTGTGGCTGTATAATAATCCGGTTGGCGAAGCAACATTATGGGCGCTGGCCAAACGAAAGGTGGTCTCATCTGTTTATGGCAACCGGATGGACCGTCCTTCATCGACAAAAAAAATACAACCCTTTGTTGAAGAATTTGATATCGACCTGAGTACCGCCCAAAAGCAGGAGTTCAGCACTTTCAACGATTTCTTTACCCGGAAACTAAAGAAGATTGCCAGGCCGGTGGATACCAGCTCAACCGTTGCAGTGTCGCCTGCCGATGGAAAAATACTGGCCTATGCCAATATCCGAAACAGCGATTTTATCATCAAA
>JAPLDI010000008.1 GCA_026391795.1 Bacteroidota bacterium | reverse complement strand
GCATCCAGCATCCAGCATCCAGCATCCAGCATCCAGCATCCAGCATCCAGCATCCAGCATCCAGCATCCAGCATCCAGCATCCAGCATCCAGTTTTCGCTATCTCGCCATTTAGCTATTTCACTATTTAAACTACTGCATCGGATAACCCTGATCGATCCAGTTCGATTTCAGGTTATGCTCCAGGTTCAGCAGCCTTGGATTTGTGAACTTCATCTCCTTCAGCAATTCAAAAGCCGGACTGATATTGGGGCAAACCCTGAACGGGCAGCATCCGCAATAGATGATAACGGTTTTGTCTTTTGGGACCGTTGCAAGCGCCTTCCTGAGTTTGTCGAGGTTGCTCTTATCCTTCGTTGGCCCTATGGATGTGGCACCTTTGATGTTTTCCATCGGGCCGATATTGAAAATCAAGGGTTGCTTTGCAGACTTATTTCTGAGAATGTTGGCAAGGGCTTCCGGATCCTGAAGCTGATCCTGGGTCCATGGCCGCGTGGATTGAGCAGAGGCCCCGCCCAGTATGAAAAAAAACAACAACGAAAATACAAAGCGGTTGATCATGGCAGGTTCTTTTTGAATCATCTGCAAAGGTAGTAAATGTAGAGACCCTGCAGACAAGCTTAATCCCCACACCCACACATTCAGCATCCAGCATCCAGCATCCATTTTTCCTTCTTCATTCTTCCTTCTTCATTTTCTTTCTACCTTTGCGCCATGGCAACAAACGAAGACCTTTTTAAAAAAATCATCTCTCATTCAAAAGAATACGGATTTGTATTTCCTTCCAGTGAGATTTACGACGGATTAAGCGCTGTTTACGATTACGGCCCCTTTGGGGTGGAGCTGAAGAACAACATCAAGGCCTGGTGGTGGAAGTCGATGGTTCAGTATCATGAAAATATTGTCGGACTGGATTCGGCGATCTTCATGCATCCGACGATCTGGAAGGCATCCGGTCATGTGGATGCCTTCAACGACCCGATGATCGACAACAAGGATTCAAAAAAACGCTACCGCGCCGACGTTCTCGTGGAAGATCATCTTCAGAAGATCGAAGACAAGATCCAGAAGGAGGTTGACAAAGCCCGGACCCGGTTCGGCGAAACCTTTGATGAGCAGATGTACCGCACCACAAACCCGAGGGTGAAGGAATACCAGGATAAAATCGATGCATTGAAAACACGTTTTTATGCTTCGCTGGAAAAGAATGACCTGGCCGATGTCAAGGCCCTGATCGAAGAGGCCGGGATCGTATGCCCTGTTTCAGGAACGAAGAACTGGACAGAAGTTCGCCAGTTCAACCTGATGTTCTCCACCCAGATGGGGTCGGTCAATGAAGATGCCAATGAGATCTTCCTCCGTCCGGAAACGGCACAGGGGGTCTTTGTGAATTTCCTGAATGTGCAGAAATCGGCCAGGATGAAGATCCCGTTCGGGATCGCTCAGATCGGAAAGGCTTTCCGCAACGAGATCGTGGCACGCCAGTTCCTCTTCCGCATGCGTGAGTTTGAGCAGATGGAAATGCAGTATTTTGTCAAACCGGGCGAAGAACTGGAGTGGTTCGCCTATTGGAAGCAGGAACGGATGCGATGGCATACTTCGCTTGGAATCCCCGCCTCAAAGTACCGGTTTCACGATCATGATAAACTGGCACATTATGCCAATGCGGCTACCGACATTGAATTTGAATTCCCGATTGGTTTCAAGGAGCTGGAGGGGATCCATTCACGGACCGATTTTGACCTTAGCGCTCACCAGAAATTTTCGGGAAGAAAGATCCAGTATTTTGATACCGAGTTGAATGAAGGATATGTTCCTTATGTTGTGGAAACCTCCATCGGCCTCGACCGTACGTTTCTAGCCGTAGTAAGCTATGCCTACCGCGAGGAGAAGCTGGAAGATGGAAGCGAACGGGTCGTACTGAGCCTGCCCGCGATCCTTGCACCCGTAAAGGTCGCCATCCTTCCACTGATAAAGAAAGACGGACTGCCTGAAAAAGCAAGGGAGATCATGGATGTGCTGAAATACCGTTTCCGCTGTTTTTACGAGGAGAAGGACACGATCGGCCGAAGGTACCGCAGGATGGATGCCATAGGCACCCCTTACTGCATTACCATTGATCACCAGACCCTGCAGGATAATACCGTTACCCTCCGCGACCGTGATACGATGCTTCAGGAACGGATACCGGTCAATGAGATTCTTGCAATCCTGAATGAAAAACTTTCGCTCTGATAGTTTCTCCTGGAAATGCGATGATTCGGCGGAGTTACAAACTCCGCCGAGCCCTCAGGGATAGCATTTAATCATTAGTCCATTGAACACAGAGATGCTGGGCGGAATTTGCAATTCCGCCCCAGCGAAATCATTCGGGAAGCAAAAGCTTTTTACAGCCTTCCGGCTACGGCATCCCAATCCACCAGGTTAAAGAAATCGGCAATGTAACCGGGACGCAGGTTCTGTTTATCCAGGTAATAGGCATGTTCCCATACATCGCAGGTGAGGATGGGATGATCGCCGGTTTTCAGCGGGTTGCCGGCATTGCTCTCCTGGGTGATCACCAGGGAACCATCGGGTTTTTTCACCAGCCAGGCCCATCCTGAACCAAACAGCGTTGCAGCTGCGGTTGAAAATTTCTCTTTGAACTCGGCAAAAGAACCGAAATTTTTTACCACTGCATCGGCCAGTTTTCCGGTAGGTTCATTCCCTCCCTTAGGATTCATGCAGTTCCAGTAAAAAGTATGGTTCCAAACCTGGGCACCGTTGTTAAAGATCCCTCCGCCGGCTTTCCGGATGATGTCTTCCAGGGAGAGATTTTCGAATTCGGTTCCAACGATCAGCTTGTTGAGGTTGGTGACATAGGCCTGGTGGTGTTTTCCGTAATGAAACTCCAGGGTACGCTGCGAAATATAGGGCTCCAATGCATCCAATGCATAGGGTAACTTTGGCAATTCATGAATCATAGTTATCAGTTTTAAAAATGAATACTCGAAATTACAACATCAGGTACGAAAAGTCAAAATAACAATTTATTTTTTTTGAGTCTTTGCTTCTTCGCGGTGAAAAACAAACAGGCCTGCCACCCGCGTGTGGTGATTATCCTGTCTCATTTCACCTTCCCTGTTTTCAACACCGTGACAGCCTTCAGGAACGTATCGTCAATACTGTTCAGCAAGGGATAAAATCCGGGGTTGTCAAGGATATTCCTGCCGATGTAAGCCTTGATGAGAACTTTTGCCCTGGCATCGGAGGCAGTGACGTCCCTGCCTTCCCGCTTGATCCCGCTTTTCAGGGTTGTACTGAGAAAATCCGAATACATCGCTGGGGTGACTTCAAATTTCCGGTTGAAATCTTCGAACGAACGGTAATGCAGTATCCGTCGATTTTTATCTGTGAAGTCGAAGGCATACTGGTAAATAAGTCCTTTATTTGCGAGGAGGTTGAAGTATTTGTACAACGTATCTTTCCCTACAGGGACATAGATATCGGGCATGATACCGCCTCCGCCGTAAACGGTTTTTCCTTTCGGGGTTTTGAATTTGAGTGAATCGGCAAAATGAATGCTGTCGGGATTTTCCATTTCTCCGGAGAGGATCCTGTGGTAATAGTCATTGTTATATTCTTCAGATCCGTTTTTGTACGATTTCTGAATACAGCGGCCGGTGGGCGTATAGTATCGGGCAACCGTGACCCGTACGGCCGATCCGTCTTTAAAATCGAGCTCTTCCTGAACAAGTCCCTTTCCAAAAGAGCGTCTTCCGAGGATGGTCCCGCGGTCGTTGTCCTGAATGGCCCCGGCCACGATCTCACTTGCAGAAGCCGACCATTCGTCGATCAGTACAACCAGTTCGCCCGTCTCAAAAAGGCCACCGGTAGTGGCATAAGCAGTCTCCCTTGCATGATGGATCCCCTGTGTGTAAACGATCAGCTTCCCGTCAGGAAGAAATTCATCGGCAACATCGATGGCGGCCTGCAAACGTCCACCTCCGTTCCCCCTGAGATCAAGGATCAGCTTTTTCATTCCCTTTGCGTTCAGGTCCGTCAGGGCCTTTGTCATTTCATCATGGGTAGTAGCCGAGAAATTATTCAGACGGATGTAACCGATCGATGGTTCCACAAGGTAGGAAACATCCAGGCTGTAGATGGGAATCACATCCCGCACGATCGTATAATCGAGAAGACCTTTCACTCCTTTCCGGAAGATTGAAACATTGACCCTGGTCCCCTTCTTTCCCTTTAGCTTTCGCAATACGTCATTGTTTGTGATCTTGATGCCGGCAACATTTTTACCATCGATCTTTACGATCCGGTCGCCGGCCTTGATGCCAAGTTTCTCGGAGGGTCCTCCCGAAACAGGATTGATCACCATAATGGAATCACGTTCCAGCCGGAACTGTACACCGATTCCTTCAAACCCTCCGAGGAGGGGATCTGTGGCATCATGAAACTCACTTGCAGTAATGTAGACCGAATGGGGGTCAAGGCCTTGCAGCATCCCGGTTATTGCCTTTTCCTCAAGTTCATCCCGGCTGACGGTATCCACGTAATTCCGTTTCACATAATTGATCACCTCATTGATCTTGTCGGCACGATGCGGCCTGAAGAGGGCAATATCGCCGCCGACCTTGCCAAGTGCAATTCCCAGCAAAACTCCGGCAAGAAGAATTCCTGCGAGGATCAGCGGGAGGTAAATTTTCAGCTTATTTTTATCCATTCCATTCAGTTTTCAGGTATTCCAACGGTAAAATTACTTCAAAAGTATACAAAAATCAGCTATTCTGACTTTGTGTCCCCTTTGTAAAGTCCTTTGTGCACCGTTGTTGTAAAAAAGCTATTTTTGTCCTGCCACAAACAAACAACGTGATCAGGAATTTTTTCGTCATTCTTTTTACAGGATTGGGTCTCATTACCTGGAATCATCCTTCATTCTCCCAGGATACCGTCCTTGCATCCTCCCGCCGGCCTTTTGAAAACAGCCATTTCCAAAAAGTCGATTCAGCCACATTCCATTACAGGGTTTTTTGTAAGGATACGCTCAATGTCAGAGGTAAGGTATTGCTGGTTCATGGATTCTGCGGTTCGACTTTTTGCTGGCGGAAGAATATCGATACGCTTGTCAGGTCGGGCTACCTGGTGGTGGCCATTGATCTGCCGGGTTTTGGCTACAGTGACCGGAACCTGCATGTAAACCAGTCGCAGAGCAGCCGCGCGCACATGATCTGGTTATTGCTTACACACATCGACAAAGGGGATAAACGTAAGTGGAACATCGTGGGCCATTCCATGGGAGGAGGTGCTGTTGAAGCGATGGCGCTGATGAATCCCGACCGGGTTCAGACGGTTACCCTGGTGGATGGAATGGTTTTTATCCGGAATCAAAACCTGAAAGGAACCTTTGTTGCAATGTCCAAAATGCAGGGATACAATGAGGTTCTGGTTTCCCTTACAAAGCAGAATGTGATCTCGTATCACAGCATGGCAAGACTGATGAAAGGAGTTTACGGCCGGCCGCTTGATTCAGCCGAAATGAAAGGGTATATGGATCCGCTCAGGATCGACGGGTCTGCCGCATCGGTGATCAACATCTTTGCAAATGCGCATGAAATCCGCCACCTTCATGCCGATGGATTAATGGATCTCCCGGTACTGCTCATTTGGGGGAAAAAGGACAAGACCATCCGCATAAAAAGTGCAAAGAAACTGAAACGAAACGTCCCTACCATCGACCTTAAAATCATTTCTGATGCCTATCATTCCCCGATGGAAACCACTCCGCAGGAATTCAATGCCCTGCTGCTGGACTTTTTCAATTCCCATAATTGATAAATGAAAAAGCCAGGCTGAAAATATCCTGCCTGGCTTCTCCATGAAAATATCAGGTTCCTTATTGAAGGATCAGCTTTTCTGTTTTCACGCCACTGCCCGTTTCAATCCTTATAAAATAGATTCCTTTCGCAAGGGAGGTAAGATCCATTTTAATTTCCGGTCTATTATCCATTGCCAGGTGGTTTTCGGTCAGAACGGTTTTTCCGCTCAGATCGATCAAACGGATCCGGAGAGCTTCATTTTTTATTCCGGATCCGGAAATGGTGATGATCCCGCTGGAAGGATTCGGCCGGATGGCGAATGAAAAAATGTTGCCTGGATTTCCAGGTACTCCTACTCCGCAGGGATCAAACAATATATTCCGTGTGCTTGAAGCCGCATTGGTGCAGGGGGCCAGGGGTGTTGCTGTCAGGGTCAGGTGCACCGACAGGGTTGTCTTGTCGCCCGTTCCCGGAAAATAAGAGGTGCTCAGGTTTCCTGCATTTCCGAATGTGCCATCGCCATTCGTGGTCCAGGTAACTGAAGCATATCCGCTTGCTGAACCGTGCAAGGGAATTTCCGGATCCGAAACACAATAGGTGGTGTCGTTTCCGGCTGCTGCAGTTGGCGGATTATTCACGTTTACCTGGGTAGTGGCAGAAGTGGTTTGTGTCCCGTCATTCACCTGAACATCATACTCTGTGGTTTGGGTCGGGGAAACCACGGGGTTTTTAAGTGAGGAAGTAAACCCTGCCGGAATGGAAGTCCAGGAATAGGTATAGGTGCCTGAACCGCCGGAAGCCGTAACATTCAACTGTGAACTCTGACCGGAACAGATCGTTCCGGGAGTGGCAGTTGCCGTGGCTGACAGGGGTTGGGCGGTATTTTCATCCACGACAAGAGTGGAAAGTTTGGTGACCGGTTTGGTAATGGTAAATGCGCCATAGAAAGTAACAGAACCTGTTCCGGCAGCCGGTGCTGTCCAGGTGAAATTCCAGGTTGCAGAGGAACCTCCGATGGCACTGGAATGGGTGCAATAGACTCCGCTTCCCACGAGCTTATTTCCGGAACCGGCAGTAAGTGTTCCAACCAGTGCACCGGAGGGTGTCTGCGGTGAAACCTCGAAACCCTTCTGTCCCGACCCACTCAGCGAAACTGTGATCGTATAGTTTGACCCGGGTGTATAACCCTGGGATGGAATAGTTGATGTTATAATACCTGCCAGTGTGCTTGCTGAACCATTGTGACAGTGCGTGCAATTCTGTCCGTCGCCGGGAGAACCCGTATTTCCGGCAGGTGCCCCGCTGGGATAATCACTGTTCGGATCTCCGTCACCATAAGCGGTCAGCAGCAATGCAGCAATGACGATCGCGGGGAAAAAATAGTACAGTTTCCTTTTCATAAGCAATGATGTTGTTGTTTATTGTTTACCAAAAAAAGTTTGCCAAAAATACAAAATATTACATATGAAAGAAGATGCATGGTAAAAATATTGATATGTGAGGAATAATTTGATGGAATTCCTTTCCGGGAAAGGACAGTGTCAGTTTTTCAGCGCATTCTCTTTTCTGTTCTTATCGCATTTTTCATCAATCTCGCTGAGGGTCAGATGCTGGTCGCAGCAAAACGCAGTTCCCTCCTGGTGTTCGGCACATAAACTGATTTTCCGGTAGGCAATGCGCTGGATATTCAAAAGATGTTTTACCGAGATATTATCGGTGGTAAAATTCTTTCCTCCCGATCCGCAGGCAAGCGTGAGCGAAGGTGTCAGCCCGTTGTAGAGCCCGCCGAGTGCCCCCTGGGAAGAGGGAGTATTAACAACGATCCGGCCGGCATTGAGCGATTGGGCAAAGTACCGGATCTTCTCATCATCGTTGGAAAAGATGCTCACGGTATGGCCCAGTCCGCCATGTTCATTGATTCTCCGGCACTGGGCGATCCCTTCTTCGAATCCGGCTACTTCATAAAATGCCAGGATGGGTGCGAGGATCTCCAGCGAAAGAGGCCAATCCGGGCCAACCTGTGAGTTTTCCATCGGGGCGATGAGGCAACGGGTGCCGTGCGGTACCCTGATCCCGGCCATCCCGGCAATGGCTAAGGCCGGTTTCCCGATCACATCCGGGCTCATCGAATGCTGGGTTGTATTAAATGCGATCTTTCCGACCTTTTGCATTTGCTGGGGAGAGAGGAAATATCCACCCTGCCGGATGAATTCCTTCCTGACGGCATCCGCATTGTTCTGCGAAACCACAACCGCCTGCTCACTGGCACATATGGTGCCGTTGTCGAACAGCTTCGAAAGCAGGATCTGGTTTACAGCGAACGGAACATCTGCACTCTTGCCGATATATACAGGGACGTTACCGGGACCGACACCGATGGCCGGTGTGCCTGAAGAATAGGCTGCCTTTACAAGGCTTACCGAGCCTGTTGCAAGTACCAATGCCATCCGTTTGTGGCCCATCAGGCGGAGCACCTGCTCCCGCGTCAGTCTCGGGATCCATTGAATGCAGTTTTCAGGGGCACCTGCATCCCGTGCGGCTTCATAACAGAGACGGGCAGCTTCAGAAGTGCATTTCCGTGCAGCGCCATGAGGATAAATGATGAGGGGATTCCTGCTCTTCATGGCAATGAGGATCTTGAACAGGGCCGTTGAAGTGGGATTTGTGACCGGCGTAACTGCAAATACAGGGCCCATCGGGCGTGCGATCTCAATGATCTGGTTTTCCTTGTCTTCGTTGATGATTCCAACCGTCCGCTGAAGGGCGATATCCCGGTAAACGAACCGGGTTGCAATGATATTCTTGATCATCTTGTCATGCACATTGCCGACACCTGTTTCCCGGAATGCCATATCTGCCAGGATCCAGCGGTTCATAAACCCGATCTCATAGATGGAACGAACAATTTTGTCGGTCTGATCCTGGTCGAGTTTCTCCATCGCATGTGCCGCGCAAAGCGCTTTTGTCAGAATTTCTTCCACATAAATATCGTGTCCAGCTTCCATTTTTCCCGGATTAATACATGAACAAATATAGATAATATCCGGCTGGAAAAACATCCGGCATTTTTGAGAAACAGAATAGCATTATGAAAAATATGTTGATGTATTTTTAAAAAGTTATTATATTTATTGCGGAAATAATGTGGAAAGATATTTCTCCTTGAATAGCTGCAGGGAAAAACAGGAACAAGCGTTTGATCAGAAAAACTTCGACAAATATATATTGACTGCGGATTTCACAGTTGACCCATATCGTTAAAGTTATTCACTAAACAACTAAAACCCATGAAACAGTTATACAAGATTTTGAGTACCCTTCTCCTTGTGATTTTATCAGGCGTTGTGATGGCGCAATATTGTACGCCCACTTATTCTTACGGTTGCTCTTACGGAGACGGCTTAACCAACTTTCAGCTTGGCACTATTAACCAAGCCATCCCATGCTCGGGAGCGCCTGCCTACTACCACGATTATACAGCAAGTTCAACCAACCTCAGCATTGGTGTCCCGGCAACGGTTACGGTCCAGGCCGGTTTTTCCAGTACGTATGTCACTATCTGGATCGATTACAACCACAATAACACCTTTGATCCGGCCACGGAAACTGCCGGTCAGGTAATTTGTACTTCTTCCGGAGTAAATTATAATATTGTTATTACCGTCCCGGGAACTGCCCTCACCGGTGCCACCCGCCTGAGGGCGATGACTGAGTATTATTCATATCCGGCTGGACCCTGCAGCGGTCAGACCTTTGGAAATTGCCAGGACTTCACCGTCAGCATTTCCGGCGGCGGCTATTGCACACCGACCTATAGTTACGGTTGCGGTTATGGTGACGGACTGACACTCTTCCAGCTTAATACCATTAACCAGCCTGTAGCCTGCAACGGCTCACCCAATGCCTGGTATCACGACTGGACAGGGACCACAACAAGCATCATGCTGAATACGAATTATACAATGACTGTTCAGGCAGGATTCAGTTCAACCTATGTCTGTGTATGGATCGATTATAATAACGACAATACTTTCGCTGCCAGTGAAAGGGTTGTTACTGATTTGATCTGTGCCAGCGCAGCAACGAATTACACGGCTGTAATCAACGTCCCGCTGGGTACCACACTTGGGAATCACCGGATGCGATTCCGGACGAACTGGGGTATGACTGCCGCCGATCCCTGTGCCTCCTATACCTATGGAAATGCGGGTGATTTCACGGTCAACCTGACTGCCTATGTTGCACCCACTGCTCCAACGGTAGTCACCACGGCAGCGACTGCAATTGCTGGAACAACGACAACCGTGAACGGTACGGTGAATGCCAATAATGCCTCCACTACGGTGACCTTTGACTATGGACTGACAACCAACTATGGCTCCTCCATTGCTGGTACTCCAAGTCCTGTGACAGGTAATGTCGTTACGCCAGTCAGCGCCGGTCTCACCGGGTTGACTCCCAATACCCTATATCATTTCAGGGTAAAAGGTGTAAATTCAGTAGGTACTTCCAACGGAGGTGATTTGACCTTTACTACCCTGTCCATTGCCCCAACGGTTGTTACGCTGGCAGCCACGGGAGTGACGAATGTCGTTGCCACCATGAACGGAACCGTGAATGCCAACAACACCTCCACGAATGTCTTCTTCGACTATGGTCTTACCACAAACTATGGTACCACGGTCTCCGGTGTTCCTTCACCGGTTACCGGGACCTCGGTCACCAGCGTCAGCGCTTCCATCGGCGGACTCACTTCCAATACCACGTATCATTACAGGGTCAGGGGGGTGAATTCTGCCGGTACTTCAAACGGAACGGACATGACCTTCTTCACGGTCTGTAATGCTGCCGGGCCGGCAGGAGTCATTACCGGACCTGCCCAGGTTTGCAACGGCGGAACAGGTTATACCTTCAGCGTAGCCGCTATCGCAAATGCTTCCGGCTACAATTGGACGGTTCCTTTCGGTTCCTTTATCACCGGTGGTATGAATACAAACAGCATAACTGTAAGCTTCCCGAATCCTTCGTACTCGGGCAATATTTCTGTATACGGAGTGGGATGCCTGGGCAATGGTTCACCCTCATACATGGTTGTGACGGTAAATCCAGCACCCACGCCAACCATATCCGGTCCCGGAACAGCATGTGCAAACACAAGCGGAAATGTGTATACGACACAAACCGGTATGACGGGTTACGTCTGGGGAATATCCGCCGGGGGAGTAATCATAAGCGGGCAGGGAACCAACAGCATAACCGTGAACTGGAATACTCCGGGAACACAATGTGTTAACGTAAACTATAACAATGCAGCAGGATGTGCAGGGCTCATACCCGGTTCTTTCTGTACAACGGTGAATCCAATGCCGGCACCCACCGTCTCAGGGAATACAAGTCCTTGTACAGCATTGACGAATACCTATACAACCCAGGCAGGGATGACGAATTACAGCTGGACCGTTTCTGCCGGGGGCACCATTACGGCCGGAGCCGGAACAAATTCAATCACGGTAATATGGAATACAACAGGAGCACAGAATGTTTATGTGACCTGCATCAATTCGAATGGTTGCACCAATTCCATTCCCGGATCCCTGGCAGTGACGGTAAAGCAAGGACCGACGCCCACCATTACCGGCGCCGGATCGGTCTGTGTCAATTCAGGGTATTATGCCTATACGACAGAAGCTGGAATGTCAGGGTATACCTGGGCCGTTTCTGCAGGCGGAACACTGAATTTCGGACAGGGAACAAATGTAGCCACCGTTACCTGGAACACAAACGGCCCTCAAACCATCAGCGTCAATTATACCAACACCGTTGGCTGTGCAGCGGTTGCCCCGGTCTCCATGCCTGTTACAGTCTCCGGTTTGCCTGGAGCTGCGGGAACGATCAGTGGCCCGGCCGGCGTGTGTGAAGGAGCAACCAACATTGTCTATTCTGTTGCAGCCATTCCCAACACACATGCCTACATCTGGGCTGTTCCGGCTGGTGCCACCATTACCAATGGTTTAAACAGCAACTCCATTACCGTTAATTTTGCTGTGGGCGCAGCATCCGGAAATATCACCGTTTACGGAAACAATGCCTGTGGTAACGGATCAACTACTTCTTACGCTGTTACGGTGAACACCGTCCCCTCCACTCCCGGTCCCATCACAGGACCAAATTCAGTTTGCCAGGGCTCAGAAGGCGTCGTGTATTCCGTTACAGCAATCCCCGGAGCATCAGGTTATGTATGGGTTCTGCCAACAGGTGCAACTCTTGTAAGTGGCGCCAATACCAACCAGATCACCGTTAATTTCTCCCAGGCTGCTGTTTCAGGCGACATCACTGTCTATGGTACGAATGCTTGTGGCAACGGAGCTGTTTCAACACCATTTGCCATAACCGTTGTTCCTGTGCCCCTTGCCCCGGTAATTACCAATGCAGGTTCTCTGCTTACAAGCGATGCACCGGCAGGTAATCAGTGGTATCTTGAAGGGACCCTGATCCCGGGAGCAACCAGCCAATCGTATACCGCAACCGAAGTTGGATGGTATTGGGATGTTGTTACCCTCAATGGCTGCTCTTCAGCTCCTTCAAACCAGATTGAGATTCTCGTCCTTGGAACCAGTAAGCTGCAAGGTTCGAAAATATCGGTCTACCCTGTGCCGAACGATGGTCGTTTCACCATCTCCTTTACCTCACCGTCAACAGAATCCTTTACAATCAGCATCCTGAATAATCTTGGTGTCGAGATCTATCTCCAGGAACACATTACTGTAACTGGAAATGTTGAAAAAGTAATCGATCTTCGCCCGGTTCCATCGGGGATTTATTCTGTAATCATCCGCAACCCCGAAAACCAGGTCATCCGGAAGATCCTCGTGAATAAGTAGCGGGAAGTTTAACCAACACGAAAGAAGCCGTCCCGAGGACTCGGGACGGCTTCTTTTTTCTTGTCGCCGACAAGGAATCACACCCTGATTTGTAATTCCTAATTCGTAATTTCTATTGTGGCATCCCCAGGTTTACCCATTTCTGGAAAATAGCAATATCACAGGGTGACAGCTGGCCTCCTTTGGGCATCGGGAAATATCCGTTTTCCTGCCGGATGGCTCCCATGAGCCGTCCGCTGTTAACAGATGCCTTCACCTGGTCATAGGTATTAAGACTGAGTCCGTAAGCAGGGGCTGATCCGCCGTGACACGTAACACACCAGGATTGGGTGATGATGACAACAGCCGAATCGTAAGTGACATGGGACGAATCACAAGGGGTTTCGCAAATGTTGTTCATGGCGCCTTGCTGAATCCAGTAATAGATCAGTCCCTCCTGGTTAACAGACAATTGCTCATGAGGAGGCATGTGCTTGTCACCGAAACTGAATATTGCGGTATAAAGCTTGCTTGAAACAGGATCATACGGTTTAACATTGCTGGAAATTCCGGAATAACTGTCAAGCGTCAATCCATGCGCCGATCCTCCCTGGTCATGACAGTCGGATTTTGCACAACTATTAATGAATATGGGCAAGACACTGTTCTGAAAAAATATTGTATCCCTCGAACACTTCAACCAGGCCGACTGTGAAGGAAAAGGAGGGGGGACAGATAAATCTGCTTTGTTATGACAGCTTGTCAGCAGAATGGCAAAGAGGCCCAAAACAGATAAATACGAAAGACGTTTCATGGAATACAATATCGGAGTGCAATGTTAGTGATTTTTTAAGAATCTGTCCTTACCGGATCTGTTCTCACTCTTTTCTTTACCAAATGGAAATAGTTTGAGAGGGTGAATCTGAAAAGATACAGCAGGAGGATTCATGCGATTACAAATAGTATCAGTGGATCTTCCCTTCCTTATGAATATGGAAAAAGAAAGAATTTTAGTAATTTAGCGTCCATAGAAAAATCAGGATGATAAACCGTGTATTTGCCCTGTTGATTTTGCCCATGGTGTTTCTTTTCCTGGAAGGGGAATGCCAGTACATTGAACCCAGGATCAGCCCCGGAGACCCGGGTCTGCCTTCATGGGTAAAATTGATGTACGCGGAAAATCCGAATATCTATTTAGTCGATAGTGCATACCAGGTTTATTATCGCGCAAATCCATTCCGGGAAAACTCCTTCACCCGTTACTATATGCGATGGAAAATGAGTGTGAGCAGGTACAGAGACGACCAGGGCTTTGTCAGGCTTCCGCAGCCTTCAGAAATTCAGCTTCAGCAGGAGGCTATCCTCAGGGCTCATAAAAACAGTTCCTCAAAACAGGGCTCACCCTGGACTTTTGCAGGTCCCTCCATGCATTACCGTGCCAGGTATGCGGCCGCAGATCCGGTGCTTCCCCTTTCTGAACAGGCCAACATCTATTGCATAGAACAAAGTAAAAGCAATACCGGTTTGTTGTATTGCGGAACAGAGTCGGGCGGGGTCTACAAGAGCACCGATAAAGGGATGAACTGGACGCTGGTCTCCCGGGGATTGCTGATCTATGATGTTTCTGCAATTACAATAAACCCCGTGAATGAGAATGAAGTTCTCTTCGGAGCAGCAGGTTTTATTTATAAAACCGTCGACGGGGGGATTACCTGGAATAAGACCGGAGATGCCAACTTTCAGAATAATTCCATTCATCCCTGGCAGATTGAATACAACCCGGCAAACCCGCAGGTCATATATGCAGCCTGCGGCGAAGGGTTTTATCGTACAGCCGACGGCGGAACGAACTGGACCCAGATCCTTCCCAACGAAAGTATGTCGGTCGCGATCAAACCCAATGACCCGAATACCATTTACGCGCTTCAATACAATACGACAACCAAAAGTCCGCAGTTCTTCAAATCAGTAAATGCAGGACAATCCTTTACCGTCAGGACAACCGGCTGGTTTGTAGTTCCGGCAGCGGATCTTGGAAAGATCGAAAGCCGCGGTGGGAGGATTGCTGTCACCCAGGCAAACCCGAACCGGGTTTACGTGCTCCTGGTAGGAAACAGCGATGCTTCAGCAAACCTGCAGCTGGGGGGCTACATCGGTGTTTATTCCAGTTCAAATTCAGGAGAGTCGTGGATGCTTCCGCAACAGCTTATCGGCATGCCCTACGACGTCACGACCCATCCCAACCTGATGGACTTTGACGGACATACCAGCGACTATAACCAGATATACTATAATACCGCACTGATTGCATCGCAGGTCAATGAAAACAATTTGCTGATCGGGGGATTGAACCTCTGGCGCAGCAACGACGGTGCCGCGACTTACCAGGCTGTGGGAGGGTATATAGGAACCATACCTTACCTCCATGTCGATATTCAGGAACTTAAAGTGTATAAAACCGCTGCCTCCGCAGAAGAAGTCTGGATTGCCAGCGACGGGGGCGTGAATTATTCAACCGACTTTGTGAATACCCATGAGTCGCGTTGCAAAGGCCTCTGGTCGGGAGCCTTCTGGGGGTTCGATCAGGGGTGGACCGAAGATATCCGGGTTGGCGGTCGGTACCACAATGGAAATGCTGCATACTTCCAGGATTATCCTTCCGGAGAATTCATTGCTTTGGGAGGAGGAGAAGCTCCTACCGGGTATGTGAATTACAGCGATGAACGCAAAACCTATTTTTCCGATATCGACGGACGGATCCTGCCAAAAAACCATGACAGCCTTGTAACCGGTTTTGCCATGTACACCGATCCGAATGAATCTTACTGGGAGAACAGCAGTTCAAGGATCGTTTTCGACTGGCACTTCTGGAATGTTGCTTACACAGGCAAAGACAATCAGCTTCTCCGGAGTACCGACGGCGGTAGTTCATTCATGCCGGTGTATTCATTCACGGCAAACCCTGCGAACAAAGTATTATGGATCGAACAGAGTTTTTCCAACCCGGAAATAATGTACGTGCAGGTAGTGGTGAACAATATCAGCAGGATTCTGCGCACATCCGACGGAGGAACTACCTGGACCCAGATCAATCTCCCGCTGACAGGAAAAAGGGAACTCTGTTTCACGCTTGGATACGACAACCCGGATGAACTGTGGATTTCATTTGAATACGGCAACAACGATCAAAAGGTTTACCATACGCTGAATGGCGGAGCTGCGTGGACAAACCTCACTACATCGGCACTTGACAATGCCAATATCAAAGCGATTGCCTGCCAGGCCGGAACCAATGGCATGGTCTATATTGCCGCCCGAAACGGGATGGCATGGTGCCGGAACAATGCAATGTCCGAATGGGAACCGATGCTTGATGGATTGCCTTTGGGGATCGATCCTTTACGGCTTGTCCCTTTTTACAGGGACGGGAAACTGCGTATGGGAACCTGGAATATGGCGATCTGGGAGACGGATCTTCGGGACACTTCTGTGCTGATGGCAAATTTCTCAGCAAATTATGCCTCGTTCTATTGTCCCGGCGACACGATCAGTTTCGTGAATCACAGCGTCTGCAGCGGAAATACTTCCTGTCACTGGCTTTTCCCCGGAGGAACGCCATCCTCCTCCACGGTTTATAATCCCAAAGTGAGGTACATGCAACCGGGCACCTACGATGTCACGCTTATCATCACCGATGGGAACCATGCCGATACCGTAACCCGTGCCGGTTTTATCTATGCATCTGCCACCGGGGAATTGCCGCTTGCAGAAGGTTTTGAATCCGGGGCCCTTCCTTCCGGCTGGAAACTTCACGATGACGGCAACGACGGGACAAACTGGGCTGTGACCAACAAAGCCGGAGGTTACGGAGGAAGCACAAACAGCATTCTCTTTGACAATTTCGATTTTGATGTACAGGGCCGGCAAGATGAATTCTGGTCTGCCAAACTTGACTTCTCGCAGATCTTTGAAGCCAGGGCAATTTTCGATGTTGCCTATGCAGTATATGGAGGACAATATTCAGACACCCTGGCTGTCCTGGCAACATCCGATTGCGGACAAACCTGCCGCGAATTCTACCGTAAAGGGGGAGAGGTACTGGCCACCGCCCCGGATCTTCAGTCGCAAATGTTCGTGCCTGCCGCCGGCGAATGGAGAACGGATACAATTGAGATCACAGGACTTTCTGCACAACCGGAGGTAATCCTGATGTTCAGGAACCTGGGCCATTTCGGTCAATCCATTTTTGTGGACAACATCCGGGTTGAGACCGTGTATCCTGTTGGAATGAACAGATCAAAAGTACAAACAGAGATCAGCATTTTCCCAAATCCCAGTACAGGCTATTTTTCGGTCCGCCTGTTCAATTTAAAAAATGTTCCCTGCAATCTCATCATTCTTGATGCTGCAGGAATAGTGGTCGTAAATACGCGGGTGATACCTGAAACGGATTCTTTTACCAGGGATTTCGATCTCAACACATACGGAAAAGGTGTTTACCTTCTGAAAGTGAAATCAGAGAATGGAGTGTTTGCAAAAAAAATTATCATCTATTAAATGATCAGCAGGGAAAGATCTGTGTTTCCTTCCTGATCCAATTCGGGTAAAAAATCCGCATTTCATAACTAGCTGGCAAAACACAATGCAATCTGAAGAATTACTCAAACTGATAAAACATCGTCAAAGCCAGAGGTCTTATACTGACCGTCCGGTAGAAAAGGAAAAGCTCCTTCGATGCATCGAGGCGGCACGCCTGGCTCCATCAGCCAATAACTCCCAACCCTGGAAATTCATCATCATTGATGATCCGGTGCTGAAGGATACCGTTGCCGAACTCACCTCATCCGGAATAATTCCGATGAATCATTTTACGAAACAGGCCCCGGTGATTGTGGCTGTCGTGCGGGTGAAAACAAATTTAACCACGGCTGTAGGCAGAATTCTGAAGGACAAAAATTATCCCCTGATCGATATTGGCATCACGACCGCCCATTTTTGCCTTCAGGCCACGGCAGAAGGCCTGAGCACATGCATCATTGGCTGGTTTGATGAAAAAAAAATCAAGCAAGTGCTGAATATCCCCAAAAACAAACGACTTGAACTGATCATCACGGTGGGATATGCTCCCGATGGAGAGATCAGGATAAAAAAAAGGAAAACCGAAGAACAGGTTCTCCGCTATAACAGGTATTGATCGGAATCAAAGGTGCAATTCCGTATCCACCCGTGATAGAGCGTGGGCATTCACCGGAGATCCTGTAAAAATAGAAATTATGAAAAAAGCAACAGGCTTATTTCTAATGGCGATGATAATCGTCCTTTTGTCAATGAACGGCTGTAAAAAGAAGGATGACACTTCGGCTCCGGCAGAAAGGAAAAAATTTGCATGGGTCTCCGGGGATCAGGATAGTACCGGTTACGGAATGATTTTCTTCTCTGCCGATGGTGGTGAAACATTTGTGAGGCAGGGAGAAGGCCTGCCGGCACTCCAGGGGGTGGATGTCTCTGATATCTGGGCAGTGGATGAAAAAACAGTATGGGCAGTCGGTTCAGGGAATACGATCCTGGAAACAGACAATGGCGGCCAGGCATGGACCCGCATGCAGATGCCCGGCGGGGTATCCGGTGTGGAACTGATGGCGTTGTCGGTCGTTGACAGAACAAACATCTGGGCCAGCGGAAGTTCAGGGACGGTGTATAAATCATCAAACAGCGGATTGACCTGGACCCGGTTTGACACAAACTTCTTTCATTGCGGCGGTATGCAGGGAATCTGGGCGATCTCTGCAAAGAAAATTTATGTGGTTGGCGGAATCGGCACTGCCATGGTAAGAGGGTTTATCGGTTTTACGCTTGATGGCGGGACTACCTGGGATACCGTGTTTCCTGCCGGTGATTACAACCGCAACGAATGGATCGGAGTGACCTCCGCGGGGAATACGATCGTGGTTTACGGCTGCAAATCACACTACATGGTCAGTACCGATGGCGGGAATTCCTGGGAAAACGATTCAGTTCCTGTTGCTGGTGGTGGAGGAGGCGCCGATATCAACCACCTGGTCATGCTCAATTCTCAAACATGGTGGGGGGCAATGGATATGGGACATATCATTCTTACACGCGACGGAGGAAAGAACTGGATTGATCAGCCCACAGGTCAGGGTGGCGCATTTCTCCTGGGTATCGATGCCTGGGATGGTAATCTTGCACTGTCGGTCGGGGAGATTGCGGGATGGCCAAAGTACGGACCGATCGTGAAAACCTCAAACGGTGGAACCCTCTGGGAGAAAAAAGCAGGCTACCCTACTTTTCTGAAGAAAGTCACATTCATAAAGAATTCAGCCAGTGGTACCCAGCCGGTAAAATAATCTTGCTGCAGGAAGCCTGCATTACTTCCTGATAAATTTCACAACTTCACTTTCATCCCGGCTTTTCAGGATGCAGGAATATAATCCCTTCGGAAGATCAAGACTTCCGACCGGGAAGTCATGATCCCCGGCGCCGAATTGTCGTTCTGTCCGGAAGACAATCCTGCCATAGACATCAACAACCGACATCTCAAGATTTTCCATCCTTGAAAGAAAGAACCGGATTACTGAGCTTTCAATGACAGGATCCGGAAATACATGCAGATCAAATCCCCCGCGAGTTTTCTCGTTCACACCAAAGATCCCGGGTAAGAGGTTGATTGACTTCACCGCTTCCGGCTGGATGGAATCAGCGGTATTGTCAGCAAGCACCAGTTTTAGATAATATAAGCCCGGTTCCAGGCCATGGGTATTCCATTCGGAAAGGATCTCATCCCTTTTTTCAGTGAAAACTTTTCCGCCGGAAGGATGCCACACCGTATCGCCCGATTTTTGAAAAAAGATCCGGTACCAGCCAAAATCCATCAGGGTACTTGATGGCGGTTTATCGATCCAGGCTGAACCATAGACCGGAACCGTTGTATCCGCAAATGCAGAAGATGGTTTTCCAAGATATGAATACCAGATGCAGGAACCATCGTACAATACAGGCTGGTCGGGCAATGAACTCTGTACAACCATCAGGATAGAATTTCCCATTGCAGAGGCTTCACCCTGGCTAAGCGTGCTGTAAGCAAAAATAAAAATGGAATTTCCCGTGCTCCGGATGGCGTTTTCAGCCACGCAATGATCACTTACCATAAACGTATTGTCAGTCGACCACCAATAGCCCCCTGAACCATCTACATAAGCATCTGTGACATTGACGGTACACCTGTACTCTGATCCGATCTCTCCAAGGATACAACCGGAAACATTCACACGAACTGTATCCATCGGATAAAGGCTCCAGGTCTGAACAGATGAATTGGCGATATGCAGCGACCGGTCGCTGAGATTGGCCGTGAAATCAGTGTAAACAGAATTGTCAACGAGTCCGCTCACCGTAAGGGTGTCATGCCCTTTGAACCAGAGCCCGATGGAACGGACCTTTGAATCCGAGATGCTGACATCACTTCCCGTGGAAGGCATCAGCCCCCACATGATGTCTGTGCTTGTGTCAACCCTTACGCTGTAGTCAATACCTGAAATGCCCGGGGTGGAGGCATTCAGGGTGAAAGAGCGGACAGAATCCCCCTTCGGAAAAGAATAATGGAAAATCCCTGCCCCCGGTACCTGAAACCACAGCAGAATTGTTTTTGCATGATTGAAGCTGAGCTTCGAACTGTCGAGAATAACGAATTCACCGGCTTGGTTGATGTGGCTGATATCAATTTCTGAAGCTTTGTACATCCCGCAGGTGGTGAAACCGATGTTGGTTACATGGTCAAGTTCAATATGCCCTGAATCGGTAACAACAAGGTTATGAGAAAGTCCGCTGTGATCAAGGGTGGTGTTGTGGTAGGTAACCTTTCCCTTTCCTGCAATTACCAGCGACCGCTGGTAAAAATATTCCTGAGGAAAATAGAGATAGGAGGAATCTGCTGTCACGACGGCATGGTCGCCCCAAACCCAGAGATCGCCCACAATGGTGGCATTCGCCTTTTTAAACCGGAGGATGCCATTCCCGATCACCAGGATCGGTCCGTTATGGGTGAAGGTACCGGTAATGGTCATCGAATCATTCGGGGTAACACCAATGACAAGGGTGTCGCCACCAGCGTTTTGAGCCGGGGCTTTTTGATCCCTCAGTTTCCTGAACATTTCAATAACTCCAAAAACTCCGGAAGGATCTTTTGCGACTGTACTTTGGGGTTTGATCTCCTCTGGATTGGATCTTCCATCGGTCCTTATTTCAGTGGCTCCATGAAAGAACTGCCGTACTTTTTCTGAAGGGAGGCGTTGTCCATAAGAAAATGCAGCTGCCACAAGGGAAATAAGCAATATCAGTATGCTTCGATTCATTGAACTCATCGAAAAGGAAAAGGATATGTTATTCGTAATCCGTAATTCGTAATTGAATCAGGGTCGCATCACCACCTGCACCACATTTCCCTGGGACAGGACTGTTTTCGCATAGTTCTGCACCGATGTTACATTCAGGGCGTTAACCTTCTCGTTATATCCGGTAATGAAATCCAGATTGGAAAAGTAATAATCATCCATGCGGCCGATCCACCAGCTGTTCTCCTTCATATCTTCCGGACGCTGCTTCAGGAAATATTCCTTCGCTTTCTGCAGATCCGCTTGGGAGGGGCCATTCTCCATCAGTGCTTTGATTTCCGCATGAACAATTCCGATCAGTTTGTCAGCCTTTACGGGATCCGTTTCGAAACTTACAATCAGGTTAAAATTGGGAACAGGCAGTTTGTTAACGTTGTATTGCACCCTGACACTGTATGCTCCTCCTTCGTCCTCGCGGATCTTCTCAACGTAACGCAGCTCAAGAATATGCCTCAATGCCGCACCCAAAATACGGTCGTCGGAAGAAAAGGAGGAGGTTCCGTTATAATTAATATAAATGGAAGTCCGGGGAGTTTTGGCTTCATGCCTGAAATCCCGCACAACATTTCCTTTTTGCGGGCGGATCCCGTTATCCTTGTAAGCTTGTACCCGCTTTACAGTAGTCAGGGAAGCAAGGTACTTTTCA
Source organism: Bacteroidota bacterium (assembly GCA_026391795.1). Taxonomy (GTDB): domain Bacteria; phylum Bacteroidota; class Bacteroidia; order Bacteroidales; family FEN-979; genus FEN-979. The sequence goes on along the minus strand of JAPLDI010000008.1, from coordinate 38,386 downwards.
AACAGCGGTCTGACCTTTTCCGGGTCGATTTTACCGGCAAACTCGAACGTGAAATTTCCGGGATCGCAGAACCGGTCCTGGTAGATTGACTTGAACCTTGACAGGCTCACCTGATCAAGCATCTTGTAGCTTATCGGAATAACCCGTGGATTGTGATTGGACATTATCAGGGAGATGGTGTCCCTGAAAGCTTTCCTTGGATCGGAATCAGCATTGATCAGGTTTGCTTTCATTTTATCCATCCAGTTGGTATAGTCTTTGATATCCCAGCGGGGTTGAGTAAAATAGAGGTAGATCAGTTGTAAAGCAGTTTCAAGGTCTTTCGGCGATAACCTGCCGGAAAATCCGTCCCGTTCTTCGGAAGTGCTGACCCTGAGGCTGACTCGTTTTCCCGACATCAATTTTTCGAGATCCGTTGTGGAGAAAGTGCCAACACCCATCTGCGAAATTGCATCCCCCAGCAACATTGCAGAGGGGAGGTCCTCATTTTTCAAGAGCGACATTCCGCCTTCCCGGAACCCCAATACCAGAAGCTCGTCCTCTTTGATGTCACTCGGGCGGAAAACAACCTTGATGCCGTTTGACAACTTCCATTCCGTGACTCCCAGCACGTCATTAACAGAAGTCGACCGTACAGTTCCCGGAACAGGTTCTTTTTCAATCAGCTTTTTCCCGGCAAGCTGGTCAACATAGGGAGGAACTGCAAGGTTCCTGAATTTCTGGAGTAACTTTGTGACATCAGCTTCGGCTGGAACTGTTATTCCTTCTTTATCAGGTCCGGTAATGGTTATTACCATGTTGTCGTTGTGATAATAGCTTTTTGCCTCCCTGTTCAATTCCTCAAGCGTGATTGCAGGAACCATGGCCTGGGCGAAAGAATATTCGAATTCAATACCGGGATTCGGATTGTTGGTAAGGAAATTTGAAATATTGGGATAAACCAGCTCCCTGTTTTTCCGTTTATCGCGATCCATGTAACGTGACTCATAGCTTTTCAGAAGATCCGCTTTTGCTCGATCAAATTCTGTGATGGTGAACCCATGTTGCTTCATGCGTTCCATCTCGGTGAGAAGAGCCGTGAGCGCTTTCAGGCTTTCGTTGTTTGCCGCCTGAGCAGTACCGGTGAAGGCATCCTTGGTGCGGGTAAATCCTCCGTAATAACAATATGCGGAGATGAACGGGGGATTCTCTTTCCGCGAAAGTTCGCTCATGCGCTTCCCGAACATGTTGCTGATCAGGCTGCGGATCATCTGCAGGCGCATATAGCCAAGGTTCTTGTCGCTGTCTTTCGTGACTTCCCGCTTGCAGCTTACATCAACCATGGTGGCGGTGGCCTCCTTGTCGGTGGCAATCCCGATCAGGGGCTCTGCATTGTCAGGAACAGGGTATGCTACCTTTGGAAGCGGGCCCTCTGCTTTTGGGACCGCAATGAAGAGGTTTTTGATCTTGGTCTCAACAGCGCCCGCATCAAAATCCCCAACGATGATCAAGGCCTGCAGGTCTGGGCGGTACCATTTATGATAGAAGTTCTTAATGGTCTGATATTTGAAATGTTTTAAAACGGCAGTATCACCGATCACATTCCGTAGGGCATATTTGGAATCCTTGTAAATGACGGGAGCCAGTTTGTTGCTCATCCTTTCCTCTGCCGTGCCGTACATCCTCCATTCCTCCAAAATCACACCCCGCTCAAGATCGATTTCTGCATCGTTGAAGGAAACATAATGTGACCAGTCGCGCAGGATCATAAGGGCACTGTCGAGGATGCCTTCCCGCCTGAGCGGTACATTCGACAGGTTAAATACTGTTTGCTCAAGACCCGTTGAGGCATTTACATTGGTACCGAACTTCACTCCGATGGTTGCCAGGTAATCAAGGATACCCTTCTTCGGGAAATGATCTGTTCCGTTGAACGACATGTGTTCAGTAAAGTGCGCCAGTCCGTTCTGATCATTTTCTTCCTCAATAGCACCAACATTATTGGCAATATAAAACTCTGCCCGTTTTTCAGGGATCTTGTTTGCGCGGATATAATAGTGCATGCCATTTTCGAGTACCCCGGTCCTGACTTTCGGATCAACAGATGGCATCTTGGCCAGGTCATACGTTTGTCCCTGCAACATGACTGTGCCAGCCAGGAAAAGGAATGATGTTAATAAGGCATTTAACAAAAGGGATTTCATCGGATTGTTCTTTAATTTATTAGCGTAACAAACGTACAAAATTTTACCGGGTGGGGAAGAAAATTCTCATTTTTCGCTATTCGCTGTTTCACTTATTTCCACTCCATTCGGTCAGTACGCCATTTTAAAGGGTGAACTGTCCGGAATACTCGTTATAAAAAGAAGGATTTAGTTGACAAACTAAATAACTAGTTGTATATTTGTTTCTGAATTCTTTTTCAGTTGTTTAAAACCGGTAAAAATGCTTGAAAGAAATAAAAACAAGGAGTCTTCACCGCAGCTTACAAGGGCGGAAGAGGAGGTGATGCAGATCCTCTGGGATATTAAAAAAGGTGTTGTTCATGAACTCCTGGAAAAATTTCCCGAACCGAAACCTGCCTACAACACGGTCTCTACAATAATCCGGATCCTTGAACAGAAAGGGTTTGTAGGACACAAAGCGTATGGGCGTACGCATGAATATTTTCCGGTGATCAGCAAAAGCGACTACACGAAATCCTATTTCAGGAATTTCGTGTCCAACTATTTCGGAAACTCTTACAAATCACTGGCCTCCTTTTTTGCCAACGAAGGAAAGCTGACCACAAAAGAGCTTGAAGAGATCCAGCAAACCATCAACAATGAACTCAGAAAACAGAAGGGAGGAAAAAAATGAACACCCTGTTATTATACCTGGTCGAATCGACCTTCTCCATGGTAGTGTTGTTTGCGGTGTACTGGTTATTTCTCCGGAAGGATACATTTTTCCAGGTCAATCGTTTTTACCTCCTTGCAATGATTCTTTTCTCGATGCTGGTTCCACTGTTTCCGCTCAGCTGGGTGCCCTCCGGAACAACGTCAGCCGTCGTGATCCTTCTCGATCCCGTTCTGATCACTCCGGATAAAGTTCAACATACAATTTCTGCCCACATCCAATGGGTTGAGATAGGTGCCGTTGTATACATCACGGGCCTCATCATTTTCTTATTGCGGTTTGGCCTGCAACTCCTCCAGCTTTACAGGATCACCCGGAGGTTTGGCATTAAAAAAACAGAGGGACACCGTGTGGTGTTCGTTGACCGGGGATATTCCCCATTCTCCTTCTTTAATCTTGTCTTTATCAATGAAGAATCAGTTCCTGCGGGAAGCCTGTCAACAATTCTCGAACATGAACGGATCCATATCCGGCAGCACCACACCCTTGATATGATCCTCCTCGAATTCGCCGCCATCCTTCAATGGTTCAATCCCATTGTATGGCTAACGGGGCGGGAGATGAAAACAATTCACGAATACCTGGCCGATGAAGGTGTATTGCAAACCGGCATCAGCCGCTCCCGATACCAGCAAATGATCCTGGATGAAACCATGGGCATCCAGGTGAATAGTCTGACCAATAATTTCAATGTTTCATTATTAAAAAACCGAATCCTTATGATGACAAAACCAAAATCAGGATCATGGGCCAGAAGCAAACTGCTGATCGCCCTTCCTGCACTTGCAGCCTTGTTGTTTTTGCTGCCGGCATCCTCCATCAGCAAATCCACCAGCAAGGGGAGCAGTGATAATTTGCTTGCCACTTCTGTTTTTTCAACCAGCCCTGCCGCATCACTAATCTCAGCAGCACTGGTTCCGCAGGACAAACCAAAACAGGAACCGCAGGCTAAAAAAGCACCCAGTCAGCCGAATAAAAACGGAGTCTATACCCTGGTTGAGCAACAGCCGAAATTCGCAGGGGGTGATGAAGCCATGATTAAATTTTTAAGTGAGAACATAACTTATCCGGAGGCTGCCAAGAAAGCCGGCGTTCAGGGCAAGGTCTTCCTGACTTTTGTTGTCCAGGCGAATGGTGCAGTGACAGATGTTAAAGTTCTGCGCGGAATCGGCAGCGGATGCGATGAGGAAGCGGTCCGTGTCGTAAAAATGATGCCAAACTGGATTCCCGGACAAGAAAAAGGCAAGAACGTCGCTGTTCAGTTCAACATCCCGATTAACTTCAGGCTTGACGCCGATAAAAAAGAACCACCCAAAAAGTAGTTTTCATGATCAGGTTACCAGGGGTCCTTTTGATAATTCTGCTTCTTTCTCCACTCAAAGACCAGGCGCAGGATCAGGACCCGGCAGGAGAAATGAGATCGTTAATGGAATCCTGCCAGTTCAGCCAGGCGATAACCATGGCTGAACTTTTTCTTCTTCACGACAGCACCCGCACGGATCTGTTTCTGCTCAAGGGGAGTGCTTTGTCCGCACTTTTTCGCTACGATGAAGCCATTACGGCTTTAAGGAATGCACAGAAGCTTGACAGCACAAATATCAGGGTATTTAATGAACTGGCGACTGTTTACCGCCTTTCAGGGGATCATGGGAAAGCCATTGAAACCATCGAAAAAGTACTCCGGATCGATCCCGGGAACCGCTACTTCATCCTTCAGATGGCCAACCTCTGTTACCAGGAGAAAAAATTCCGGGAAACTGTGAATATCCTATTACAGGTATACTACCTTGATACCCTCGACTTCTTCGTCATAAAACAACTCGCAAACTGTTACGAGGAACTGAAGCTTTCGGATTCGGCAGAATTCTTCTGCCGGCAGGCACTGAAGATTATCCCTTTCGACCCTTTCGTGACCGGAAAACTTGCCAACATCCTGATCCGTGAAAATGAAATCAACACGGCATTTTTCCTGACGGCTCTCTTCCTGAAGAAAGATCCTGTCAACATCCCCATCCTGAAACAAAATGCATATTGCAATTACCTTCTGCTCGATTTCAAATCATCAGCACGACAGTTTTGGGAATGTATTAAACATGGTGACTCTTCAAAATTCGCGAAAAAGTACCTGGGGTTATCCTATTACAAACAGGAAAAATACGATTCAGCGGCTCCCTTGTTAAGACGTGCCTTTTACGCAGATACCACCGATGCGGAGGTGTGCTTTTATTATGCTGTTTCCGAATCCCGTTCACATGGAAATGATACCGCGTTGGTTTATTTTCAGCGTACACTGGGACTACTAATGCCTTCGGGACAGTTTCTTTCGACCTTGTATGCAGAACTTGGCGGTGCGTATACATTAACTTCGCATCCTGATACGGCCCTCTTCCTGCTAAGGAAAGCCTTTGACATCAATCCGCATAGCAACATCCTTCGTTTTAAGATAGCCTATCAGTACGATTATTATCTCCATAAGCCCCTTGAGGCCTTGCCCTATTACAGAGAATTTCTGAAAAACGCCCCGCCCCCTCCCTCTCCTGAAAATACAATACCACAACAAGCCTCCACAAGCGGCTATATGCGGGCCGGCAGCCAGGAGATCACCATTCCATACACCGAGTATGCAAGAAACAGAATCCGGGAAATCACAAAACATTGATGGGCTGCACTTATTCTGCTCACTGTAATACTTTGAAATGGCAGGTTTAATCATTGAATTTTCGTGATGCATACCATTCACATTATTTTTTAAATTTGTTTTTATAATCTTTTTAAACACGGTAGCAATGAAAACAAATCCCCTAATTTCGATGATTGCACTTTGCGTACTCTTATTCTCGCAGTGTACATCACCAATCGTCAAATTGAATTATCCACAAACAAAAAAAGGAACCCAGACCGACACCTACTTCGGCACGGTTGTGGCGGATCCTTACCGCTGGCTGGAAAACGATACTTCTGCCGAAACAAAAGAATGGGTGAAAACCGAACAGGCTTTTACGGAAGATTATCTGTCAAAGATCCCGTTCAGGGAAAAGATCAGGAACCGTTACAAGGATCTCCTGAGTTATGATAAATATTTCGGAGCCTTTAAAGCCGGTGAGTACATCATCTTCACTAAACAGGAAGGACTCCAGAATCAATCTGTTTACTACATCCAGAAAGGGTTGGACGGGGAAGCAAAAGTGCTGATCGATCCCAATAAATTGTCGGATGACGGATCCGTTTCCGTTGCACTCGACGGTGTTTCAAACGATAAAAAATACCTTGCTTACCATATCAACAAAGGAGGAAGTGACTGGTCGACCATGTACATCCTGGAAATCGCGACGCAGAAAAAACTCGATGACCAGCTGGAATGGCTGAAATTCGGGGGTTCTGCCTGGCAGGGACCGGGTTTTTACTACAGCCGGTATGATAAACCTGCGCCGGGGACAGAGCTTTCGGCAAAGAGCGAATACCAGAAGATCTACTACCACAAAGTAGGTGACAAACAGGAAAAGGATGTGCTGATCTTCGAGGACAAGGCCCATCCCCAGATGTATTTTTATCCCCAGGTGACTGAAGATGAGAACTGTCTTTTCATTTACAAAACACCCAGAACTGACGGGGCTGAAGTCCTTTTCAGGAACCTTGCCGGTAAGCAAAAAGATTTTACCCTTCTTTTCAAAGGATATGACTTCAATTATTCAGTCATCAATGATGTCAGCGACAAACTTCTGGTTAATACCAACGACGGGGCCGGGAACTACAGGGTTGTCCTTGTGGATCCGAAAAACCCGGACCGGAAAAACTGGAAGGTGATCATTCCCGAGAAAACCGAGAAACTTGAATCTGCATCAACCCTTGGAGGAAAACTGTTTGCCAGTTACCTGAAAGATGCAAGTACGCGGATTTATCAGTACAAGACCGACGGTACCTTAGAGCATGAAGTTCCCCTGCCGTCTATCGGATCTGCATCCGGTATTGGCGGATGGAATACTGACAGCTATTCCTTTTATGATTTTTCCTCCTTTACCTATCCGATGTGTATCTACAGGTACGATATCACGACAGGAAAGTCGGAAGTATTCAGAAAAGCAACACCGAATGCAAACGTAGATGATTTCGAAACTGAACAGGTTTTCTATACGAGTAAAGATGGTACGAAAATCCCCATGTTCCTGGTTCATAAAAAAGGAATCAAGCTCGATGGTTCGCATCCGACCCTGCTTTACGCGTACGGCGGATTTGGTGTCAGTTCCACGCCTTATTTTTCAAACACAAAGATCATTCTGTATGAAAACGACGGTGTATTTGCCATGCCTAATATCCGTGGAGGGGGCGAGTATGGCGAAAAATGGCATAAAGGTGGAAATCTCCTGAATAAACAGAATTGTTTTGATGATTTTATTGCTGCCGCCGAATATCTTATCGAAAAAAAGTACACCTCAAAAGAAAAACTGGCCATCAACGGCGGTTCAAACGGAGGACTGCTGGTTGGTGCGGTAATGACACAACGGCCTGATCTTTTTAAAGTTGCTCTTCCGGAAGTCGGAGTCATGGATATGCTACGTTTTCAGAAGTTTACAGTGGGATGGGGCTGGCAGGTCGAATATGGTTATCCCGACAGCGCAAAATATTTCCCCGTGCTGTACAAATACTCTCCCCTGCATAACATAAGGGACAGCGTTGAGTATCCAGCAACGCTGGTCATGACTGCCGATCATGACGACCGTGTGGTTCCTGCACATTCCTTTAAATTTATTTCAACCTTGCAGGAAAAGCAGAAAGGCACAAATCCTGTCCTGATCCGCATTGAAATTAATCAGGGGCATGGTGCCTCCGGAGCTTCCCTGGGCAAGATCATCGAAAGCGAGACCGACAAATGGGCCTTTATGTTTTATAATATGGGAATCGAACCAAAAGAGTATAAGAAGAAGTAATCAGAAAAAATCCAGAGAAAATGGCAAAACAGGATTCCTGTTTTGCCATTTTTTTATCCCCGCACCAATCCATCCATCTCATTTTTCTTTTTGTAAACCGGGACGCAGAATTCTTTCTCACAGAAGAGAAGAATGCGAAGATAAAATTTCTTATGTTTTCTGAAAGGCCTAAATAATAAGGCCTTACAAAGCAACTGTAAATAATATCAACACATGTGTAAAAATTCAACAATAACGATAATGTAATTGATTATCTGTTTGTTATATAAAATATTGCATTTTGGTGTTTATTTATTCAACACTTCCCCCTGTTTAACTCCTCTGCATACTATTTGGTATGATATTGAACTACAGTAACATAAAGCTTGATTTCAACTTCGGCCCGTTATTTGAGTAAATATCAGCAAAATTGAACTTTTCGAAAAGAGTAAATATAAACGAGATAAATATCAGGGCCATGAAAATCAAAATCTTTTTAACTGTCACTTTAGCCATCGTATGTTTTTCGATTCAGAGTACGCTGGTTACCGGAAACAATACCAGGTCAACCGGTACGGTCAATGTAGTTGCAACCCCAGACCTGTATAATTTAACAAAAACATGGGCTGCAGTATTTCAGAAACTGCATCCCGAAATTCAAGTTAATGTTGTGAAGTACTCACCAGAAAATAAAGGTAGGATTATACAGCCGGGAACAGACCTTTCCTTTGCAACCGATGAATATTACAATGTACTTCCTGATAATAACATGTGGAAGATGGTAATAGGGCGCGATGCAATTGTCCCGGTCATAAACACACAAAATCCCTACCTTAAGGAACTCAACAACCAGGGCATTACGGCCAAAAATCTTGCAATCCTGATGGGGAACCCTCAAAGCCAAAAATGGTCAACACTCTTGGATATCGGGGAAACATCACCTGTTCATTGTTACATCCTGAATGACGGATCACTTCCCGGGAATGTGGCAAATTTTCTCAACATCAATGTCAATGAATTAATTGCTGTTCAGGTCGCCAATGGCAGCGAAATGGTTTCAGCTCTGTCAAAAGATCCAAACGCCCTGGGCTTTTGCCGGCTCACCGATGTGCTGAATGTAAAAAAAGAGGCACTGGTTCCGGGTCTCAGTTTGTTACCAATTGATAAGAATGGGAATGGACATCTCGACAATTTTGAGAACATCTACACAGGCGTTAACGAGTTCCTGCATGGAGTCTGGCTTGGCAAATACCCGGCCGCACTTACCCGCAGCATCTATTCACTGGCTCCGGCCACACCTGAAAATGAAAACCAGGTGGCTTTTCTGAAGTGGGTGCTTGCAGAAGGTCAATCGTATCTCAACCCGAACGGTTATTTTGACCTCAGCTCCAGTGAGCGGGAAGCAAAATCTGCCTTGCTTGATAAAAATATCACATTGGCAGCCGTTCCGGAACGGAATTTCCCTTTACAAACCGCGATGATCATCCTGCTCCTGGTTATCTTCGCAGGAGGGGTAATTGCATGGATGATCAGCATGATGAGGGTTAAAAAACCTTCTGGTGGTACCGGGATATCTTCCGCTGGATCTTCCTTCAACGAAAAGGCTGTAAAAGCGCCTAAAGGCCTCTGGTTCGACAGAACACATACCTGGGCTTTCATGGAAAAAGACGGCATCGTCCGTGTAGGAATCGATGATTTTCTGCAGCACATCACCGGGCCACTGACCCGCGTAAAGATGAAATATCCCGGAGAATGGGTTCAGAAAGGAGAAGTGATACTAACGATCGTCCAGAACGGCAAGCAGCTGAGCATCTGTTCCCCTGTTTCAGGCACCATTCGCAGTCATAACAATATTCTCAACAACCAGACCTCCATACTAAACACGGCTCCTTTTTCAGAAGGATGGGTATATACCATCGAACCTTCAAACTGGATGCGTGAGACCCAGTTTATGTTCATGGCTGAAAAATATACCGAATGGCTGAAACAGGAGTTTACCCGCCTGAAGGATTTCTTTGCCAATACAGGGATCGCTACCGGTTATGCGACTGTCGCATTGCAGGACGGAGGTGAATTGAACGACAATGTTCTTTCACATTTCGGACCTGAGGTTTGGGAAGATTTCCAGGTTAAGTTTATTGACGCATCCAAATAGTTGAATTTCACGTTGTTTTCTGCAGACAAGTCTCTTCAGAATAAAATAGTTGTCACGAATTTGTTCAACGAACTACATACTACTAAAAGAAAGATACAATGAGTCTCAATCGACGTGGATTTTTTAAGGTCCTGGGTGTAACCGGGGCCGCCCTGGCCATAGGCCGGGATCTGAAAGCATCACCGGGCAGTAGAGACAGCATTGATTTCAGGGGTGTTTTGTACGATTCTGTCCGCTGCAAAGGATGCCACGGCTGTGAATTTGATTGTGCGGAGGCCAACGGACTGCCCCCTCCCGACCCGGCGAAGGACAGGCCGCCGGTGAGGCAGACAAGCGAAACAAAACGTACTGTAGTCAATGAGTACAATACGTCCAAAGGTACTGTTTACATCAAGAAGCAATGCATGCACTGCAACGAGCCTGCCTGTGCTGCAGCGTGTCTTACCCAGGCCATGCACAAGACCAAAGCCGGGCCGGTGATCTGGCGCAGTGAAAAATGCATGGGATGCCGCTATTGCATGGTATCCTGTCCTTTCGACATCCCGAAGTTCGAATACCACAGCCCGAACCCAAAGATCCAAAAGTGTGACATGTGCTACAACCGGCTTAAAACAGGTGAAGCGCCTGCATGTGTCACCAATTGTCCGAATGATGCCCTCTTCTATGGAACAAGACGAGCACTGATCAAGGAAGCACGGAAACGGATTGTTGAAAACCCGAAACTTTATAATGATTATCTATACGGTGAAAATGAAGCAGGTGGCACCTGCTGGATGTATATCTCCCCCGTCCCCTTTGCCGAACTGGGTATAAAGGAAATTCAGAAATCTTCTTATCCAGCATTGACAAAAGGATTCCTTTACAGCGTGCCTTCCATTTTTGTACTCTTCCCGGCACTGCTGTTAGGCATACACCAGGCAACTAAAAATGACAACCCAATCCCGGAGGAGTAATTATGAACGAAACTATTCCTGCGCCAAACGATAATGACGGCAAACCCATCTGGAAATTCCTGCTGGGTGAACTTAAGCCAAAGGGCAAAATATTTACTCCGTTCAACATCATCTCGGTGCCGGTCATCCTGCTCGGACTTGTGATCATTGTCATCCGTTTCTGGAAGGGGATCGGCGCTGTTACCAACCTTACCCAGGAGGTCCCATGGGGCCTGTGGATCGGTTTCGATGTAGTGACGGGTGTTGCCTTCGCGGGAGGTGCCTATGTAATGACCTTCATCGTCTACATCCTGAAAAATAATCAATACAAATCCATCGTCAGGGTGACTGTGCTCAATGGGTTCCTGGCTTATGTCTTCTATGCCGGCGCCCTGCTCCTGGACCTTGGGCGCCCGTGGAACGTGATCAACCCAATCATCGGGAACAATTTCGGAGTGAACTCGGTTCTGTTCCTGGTGGCATGGCATTTTATGCTCTACATGATCGCGCAGCTGATTGAGTTCTCACCTGCTATCGCAGAATGGCTGGGTGCAAAACGTGCCCATAAAATACTGTCGGGGATGACGATTGCCGCTGTCATTTTCGGGATCACCCTTTCCACCTTGCACCAGTCAGGACTTGGGGCCCTTTACCTGATGGCCAAAGAGAAGATCCATCCCCTTTGGTACTCCGAATTCATTCCCATCATGTTCTTCGTATCGAGCGTCTTTGCCGGCCTGTCGATGGTGATCTTTGAGGGATCCATCAGCCACAAGGTCTTCGGGAAACAGATCAGCGAAAAAGATCATAAAGATCAGAAAGGCATCGTGCTGGGACTGGCCAAGATATGTGCCGGTACCATGTTCGCTTATTTCTTCCTTCAGCTGCTGGTCTTCATCCACAACCATCACTATGACCTTCTCAACACGCCGATGGGATACTGGTTCCTCCTCGAAATGTTCGGTTTCGTTTTTCTGCCCATGGTACTCTTTTTTATCAGTTACCGGACGAATAACATCCTGCTGGTCCAAATTGCCTCCATCATGACCATCCTCGGGATCATACTGAACCGCCTCAATATCTCCGTGATCGGTTTCCGGTGGAATGCCCCGGTACATTATGTTCCCTCGTGGATGGAAATTGTTGTTACGCTTACTGTCCTTTTTGTCGAAATATGGGTTTTCAGGTGGGTCATCAACCGCATGCCGGTCTTGCGCGGATCCCCTTCCTGGGCCAAACATTAACCAAGTACTTTAAAAACAATAGTCAGAAATCTGTAAATTATAAAGCCATGGACGGATTTAGTTATTACAACATTTTTGAAACCAAGGGCCTGGAATACCTGATCATCATCGCATTTCTTGCCCTGTTCATCCCCTTCTCCATCATCCTGAACAGGAAGGTAAAAAGAAGAAAACAACATCGCCAGCTGGGAACGGTCACGAGCAGTGTCCTGAAGGTCCCGCAGGGAGTCTATTATTGTAAAAACCATACCTGGACACATTTGTTAAAATCGGGTATTGCAAGCATCGGACTGGACGATCTCCTGCTTCACATAACAGGTCAGGTCCAAATCAATTACCTGAAATCTTCCGGTGACCCGGTCATTAAAGGAGAAGTCATGACGGAGATCCTGCAGGACGGAAAAGTGCTGAAGATCTACTCACCGCTTTCAGGAAGGATCGAAGAGACAAACTCCCTGATAACCGCAAACCCGGAACTTCTGAACGAGGATCCTTTCGGGACAGGATGGTTGTTTAAAGTAAAACCTACCTACTGGAAGTCAGAAACAAGTGATTATTTCCTGGCCGAATCAGCCACCGACTGGTCGAAAAGAGAACTTCAGCGTTTCAAAGAGTTCCTTGCAGTGACCATGCCTAAACATGATCCTGAGGCAACCCTGTTTGCACTTCAGGATGGAGGTGAACTCCGCGATAACCCGCTGGCTGAACTTCCGGGTGAAATCTGGCTTGATTTTCAGCACGAGTTCATGAATCCGTGACCCGGATGACTGCATCCTCAGGACAGGTCTGACAACGCACCTGACCGGGGGTGCAGTCCTCATTGCATTTGTTCCATGAATGCAAAGGATATGAAATTAAGAAAGAAACTGGTGAAGGAGCTCACCGGTTTTTTTAGTATATTGCAGTGAAAATATTTTCGCTCGTTTTGCTATCCTGTCTGCCAAAAAATTCTTCAGGTTATGATGTCCTTCAATAATTTAAAAAACAACAACATCACACGCCAATCCATCTTCCGGAAATACCTGAAAATCCGATCTTCGATTTACAGCCGTGTGGTATTTGTCATCCTGGTCTCCTCATTGTTCCTTTTTGTCTCCTTCAGCATCATCTTCCGGTCAGTGAACGAAGAGTACCTGAACACGGTGATCCGGCAGAACGGCAACAACATAGGATCCATTGTCGGCGGTTCCCTCTATCATTCGATGCTTGAAAATGACAAGAGCACATTGCAAAACACCCTGAACATCATCAATACCATGCCGGGCATCGATGAGGTGAACATGTACGACATCAAAGACAACCTTGTCTATACCTCCATCCCGTCCGATACAAACAACACGCACAGCAATCCCAACTGTATCAGCTGTCACAATGACCTTAAATCGATCTTCCCGGGCGACGGGAAACATTACAAGATCATCAGTGCCCGCACAGACTGTAAGATGAACAAGAACGACAATTCCTGCCGACACCTGCTGATCAAGATCCCGATCAAAAATGAAAAGTCGTGCTACGAAAGTTCCTGTCATGCCCACAAGGCTAACGAAAAGATCCTTGGTTCGCTGATCATCAAGATCCCGCTTGGGGAGCTGGATACGGCGGAATCAAAATTCTCCAAAGAGTTTTACGTGCTGGCGATCATCACGACCCTTTTCCTGGTCGGGTTTCTCTTTTTCTTTACCCGGAAAAGGATTAAAAAACCCCTTAATGCCCTGGTGGAAGCCAGCATTGCCGTTGCCGGGGGCGATAAAAGCACGCGGCTGGAAATCAAGCCCAACCAGCTTGAAGACATGAAGATGGTATCGCAGGCATTCAACAATATGCTTGACAACCTGGAAGCAGCCAACAGCGAACTGCAGAACTGGTCGCAGCAGCTCGAATACAAAGTGCTGAAAAAATCGGAAGAACTCGGTGCCGCGCAGAATGAACTGATCCACATCGAACGGATTGCCTCCCTTGGCAAATTGTCGCTTTCGGTAGCCCATGAGATCAACAATCCATTGTCGGGAATCCTTGTCTATACCAAGCTGGTTTCAAAACAGCTTACTAACCAGGATATGGATCCCGCAAAAAAGGAATCGATACTGAAGCACCTCCGGCATATTGAAAATGAAACAAAACGATGCGGGGATATCGTTAAGGGACTGCTCGATTTCTCAAAAAAGGACCAGAAGGATTTTGAAGTCAAGAACCTCCATGAAATCCTGCGAAAGACCTATGACCTGATGTCGCATCCGATGAAGATTGCCAACATTAACTTCCTGACGGATCTCAGTGCGACTCACGACCTGATCTTCTGCAGTCCGAACCAGATCAAACAGGCTTGTATTGCACTCATAGTGAATGCTTCCGAAGCCGTTGAGGAGAACGGGGAGATTATCATCCGGACCCGCGATGCAGACGCTGAAAACCTGGTGCTTGAGATTTCCGACAACGGAGTAGGCATTACGGCAGAAGACATCCCGCACATTTTCGAACCTTTCTTTTCCACCAAACAGAGCGCAAGCGGCATCGGGCTGGGTCTGGCCATCGTTCACGGCATTATTCAGAGCCACAAAGGAAAGATCGATGTGAGGTCGGTGCAGGGAAAAGGAACAACCATTTCGATCACCCTTCCGGTAATCCGGAGTAAAGCAGAATAGACCATGACGAAAATGATTTCCATCCTGATCGTTGACGATGAGGAATCGGTGAGGGATTCACTCTACAGTTGGTTCATCGAGGACCGGTACCGCGTGGAGTGTGCCGAAAATGCCAAGGTGGCATTGTCCATGCTTGAATCCGAAAGCTTTGACATCATCCTGGCCGATATCAAAATGCCCGGCATGGACGGGCTGGAGATGCTCAGACGGATCAAAGCCCTGCGGAAAGAGTCGATCGTGATTGTTATGACCGCTTTCGCTACGGTTGATACCGCCGTGCAGGCCCTGAAAGATGGTGCTTTCGATTATGTTACAAAGCCCTTCGATCCCGATGACCTGTCGCACCTCATCCGGAATGCGGCCAAACTGATCACCCTTGCGGATGAAAATGAGATCCTGAAGGAAAAGGTGGTGATGCTCGAAAATGTAGAAGATCTTATCGGCGAAAGTAAAGCCATGCAGGAGGTGCTTCGCCAGGTGGAAAGCGTTGCCCAGTCGAACTCATCGGTTATCATCACCGGCGAAAGCGGCACCGGGAAAGAACTGATCGCCAAAGCCATCCATTCCAACTCTCCCCGTAAATTCTTCCCTCTGGTCAGCGTTCACTGCGGGGCCCTTACCGAAAGCCTGCTTGAAAGCGAACTCTTCGGACATGAGAAAGGAGCCTTCACCGGCGCAATGTACCACCGGAAAGGAAGGTTTGAAATGGCCGACAGCGGAACAATCTTCCTGGATGAAATTGCCACGATCTCAACTAAAATGCAGATAGAACTGCTGAGGGTGCTGGAGACCAAAAAATTTGTTCGTGTCGGTGGCAACAAAGAGATCACCTCCGACTTCCGGGTAATCTGTGCCACCAACAAAGACCTGAAGAGCATGGTTGAAAACGGAAGCTTCCGCGAAGATCTCTTTTACCGGCTCAATGTCGTAAATATCAATATTCCCCCACTACGCGAACGGGTTGAGGATATCCCCCTGCTGGTGGAATATTTCATAAAAAAATACTGTACCTCCATGAATAAGCCGCTCCTTACGATCGAACCTTCGGCATTACGGCGGCTCGAAGAATTCAGTTTTCCGGGGAATGTGAGGGAGCTTGAAAACATGGTCGAACGGGCCATCGTGATCGGGAACGGGAAAAAGATACAGCTGAAAGATCTTCCGCTGGAAAAAAGCCTGATCGACAATTCGGCGGAGAGCCTCGACGACCATGAAAAAAACCACATTTATCAAATACTCATCAAATACGACTGGAACATTTCACGGGCGGCCAAAGCATTGAAGATCGACCGTGTTACCCTCTACAACAAGATCAGGAAATACGACCTGAAGCCGTCGGAGGAAAGATAACCCACCCGTTCCTGATGAATCAGCAACATATAACATTGATCTCTTTCGGTTATTTCAGGAAAGATATTCTTGAGGTGATTGCCAGGGAGGTAAAGCTCCAGTATGCACTTCCCGTGATTTTCAGAGAAGGACACCTCGACCTGACAGAGTTTTATGATTCCTCGCGCCGGCAGTACAACGGAAACAGGCTGCTGAAGCAGGTGGACACCGAATTCGCTTCGGATGCTTCAAAAACCCTCGGTCTTTTCAGCGTTGACCTCTTCATTCCCATTCTCACCTATATTTTCGGACAAGCTGCGTTCAACGGGCGGGCAGGGATTGCCTCCCTTTACCGATTAAGCAACGAACGATACGGAATTGAGCCTGATGACAACCTCCTCCTGGAACGGTTTACTAAGGAAGTAATCCACGAACTGGGACACACCTTCGGGCTGATGCACTGCACAAACACTTCCTGTGTGATGCACTCAAGCACGTACGTTGAAGACATTGACCAGAAAGAGCAGCAACTCTGTCCGAAATGCAGGGAAGAGCTTGAAAAACCCGAAATGGCGAAGTAGCGAGGTAGCATTGCTTCGCGGCCAATGACAATAAGATTGTAATCATTCTGTCATCTTGCCATTTTCCATTTTACCTTTGTACTATTATCCCTGGTTATGGAAAAAACCAGATTTTTATTTGGCTTCTTTATTCTCTGGTTTCCGGCTCTGTTTTCACAGACCCCAACGCAGATCATCCGTGGCAGGATTACCGATGCGGAATCGAAGATCTCCTTACCAGGAGCGAATATTGTCCTGCTCAACTCCAACCCCCTGAAAGGAACCACGAGTAACACATCAGGTGCTTTCACGATTGAAAATGTGCCAGTCGGGAGGCATACGTTAAAGGTTACCTATGTCGGGTACAAGCCAGCCATCATTCCCGAGATTCTTGTCACTTCGGGGAAAGAGTGCATTGTGAATGTTGAACTCGAGGACCTTGTAGTGATGTCAGAGGAAGTGGAAATCAAGGCGACGGTCAATAAGGATAAGCCCATTAACCCGATGGCGATGGTGAGTGCCCGATCATTCAACGTTGAGGAAACCAGGCGGTATGCGGGGGCGATCGATGACCCGATGCGGATGGTTGCCAATTTTGCAGGGGTGGTCGCAAATGCAGGGGTAAATTCAAACCAGATCGTGATCCGCGGCAACTCCCCGAAGGGCCTGCTCTGGCGGATTGATGGCGTGGATATCCCGAATCCGAACCATTTCGCCTTTGTGGGGCAATCAGGAGGCGGTTTTACCATCATCAGCAGCCAGGTCCTGAACAACTCCGATTTCTATACGGCCGCCTTCCCTGCACAGTTCGGGAACGCCCTTTCGGGAGTGTTCGACATGCGTTTCCGGAACGGCAACAACTTCCGCCATGAATATGCTATCCAGGTCGGATTACAGGGATTGGACATTGCTGCTGAGGGGCCTTTTAGTAAAGACAAGACATCTTCATATCTTTTTAACTACCGGTATTCGATCCTTTCTTTCCTTCAGTACATTGATCCCTGGATGAAAAACAAGATCCCCACATTTCAGGACCTTTCTTTCAAACTGAATTTCCCGACACCCCGGTCAGGGACATTCTCACTAGTCGGAATAGGAGGTATTTCAAAGGTTACTGCTAAACCCGTGATGGATTCCACACAATGGCAAACGATTGATGATCGTTCCGAATCGGTTCTCAACAACAAGATGGGAGCCATTGCACTCATTCACCAGATCAACCTGAAGAAAGCGACATTGTTCCGTTCCGCTATTTCGGCAACCTATAATTTTATCAGCAATGCAGAAACCCTGCTGAATTCCTCTTATGAGAAACGACCTGAGGATAGCGTAAAACATGAGAATTCGCGGATAACCGCATCGGTTTCCATCAGCCATAAATTTGACCCCCGGTATACCCTGCGCAGCGGTATTATGGTAAACTACTTATACTACAACCTGGATATCAAATCACGCAACCCCTTTACCGGGATCTTCCAGCAGATAAACAAAGGTAAAGGCAATTCATCAATGGTACAGGCCTTTATCGAGTCAAGGACTGATATTACCAACAACTTTTTTATCAGCGCAGGAATTTATTTCCAGTATCTGGCGCTGAATAACAGGTATGCCCTGGAACCGCGGCTTGCATTTCACTGGCAGGTGAGCCAGAAACATGCCCTGAACCTCGGATACGGGCTTCATTCCCAATTGGAGGATATCGGGGTATACCTTATTGAGATTCCCGTTAATTCTCAGACAACCGTACAACCCAACCGGGATCTCAATTTCGACCGGTCCCATCATCTCGTCCTGGGGTATGATTATACGATCAGGCCGGATCTGCGGCTGAAAATCGAAACCTATTACCAGTATTTATACGCCATCCCGGTGATGTCCGGCAGCTATTTTTCGATGATCAACAGCACGGGAGGATATGTCAGCGATCCGCTGGTAAATTCAGGGACCGGAAGAAATGCCGGGATTGATATAACGTTTGAGAAATTCATGACCAGGGAATTGTATACGCTGCTTACAGTCTCCTTATTTGATTCAAAATACACCGGCGGAGATGGCATTGAGAGGAATACGCGGTTCAATTCAAATTACGTGATCAACCTGCTGGGAGGGAAAGAGTGGACCGTAAAGAAGAAAAACATTCTCGGGTTTAACCTGAAAGTCACTTTTTCAGGAGGGGAACATTATGTCCCGATCGATCTTCAGAAATCCATCGAACAACACCGGGAAGTACTGGATGAGGCGAATGCCTACGTGCCACAACTTCCCTCCTTTTTCTATGTCGATCTTACCCTGACCTATCGCCTGAATTACCGGAAAGTCTCCGGGATCCTCGCCATCCAGGTCAAAGATCTCCTGAACTTCCAGCCCGATATCGGGTATTTATATGATGATTTCAACCATTCCATTGAGCCCCAGAAATCTATCGGCATCCTCCCCCTGATAAGCTATAAGATAGAGTTCTGAAAAAGCAAATAGCGAGATAGCGAAATGCAACGTGGCGAAATATTTCATTCGGCCCGACAACCATTTTACATAATGAACCTATTGCCCGAAAACCTTCTTCAGCAGATCCGTGGTCCGGGCCACAGGATTCTGGCGGATCTTCAGCTCTTCTTTCGCGATCATTTTAAAAAGGCCGCTGATGGCTTCATCGGTCACATAGGCGGTAAGGTCGGGATTTTGCCTGCTTACAAACGGAATCTGGTTATAAGCAGTGATCAGTTCGGTCCAGAGCCGGGTGGCATCCACCTTATCAAGGGAGGATTTGATCACGGGGGTGAATTTTGCCCTGAGTTCGGGAGTGGTCGTCCTGGCCAGGTAGTGCGTGGCTGCATCGTTTTTTCCCCTGACGATCTGGATGCCATCAGAGACGTTCATCGCGGTAATCGCATTAACAAATATGGACTGGGCGCTTTTGGCTGCATCCTCAGCGGCACGGTTGATGGTCAGGATGACTTTATCCACCTCGCTGCCCATTCCAATAGCCCTCAGTTTGGATTCGATCGTCCGTGCATCTTCAGGAAAAGGGATCTTGATTTCCGGGTTTGAAAAATACCCGTCAAGTTTCGAAACCAGCGCCACACTTGCCCCGGTTCCTTTTACCAGGGCTTCCCTGATCCCGGCCACGGCATCTTTTTCGCTCAGCCCTCCTGTCCCCTGATTGACGATCTTCATGGCATCCTCCAGGATCTGTTCCCGGGAATTGAACGACAGCAAGGAAAGAAAAAGCAGGGTCAGCAGAAGTTTTGTTTTATTCATTTTTGCAGATTTTCAGGGGTATCAGAGGATTAAACAAATATACCAATATTTACTATATTTGATTTCTGTTAAACATCACTTCCGGAAAGGATAAAAGATAAACGTCATCAATCAATAATTTATTCTTTAAAACCCAAACAACATGAAAACATTCGTAAAAGCATCTCTGCTTGTCCTGATTTTGGCAGGACTTCTCAATTCGGCAACGTATGCCCAACAGTACCTTGCCGGTGCCAGTCTCAACGGGAAATGGGGATTTATTGATTCCAAAGGAACCTGGGTCATTAAGCCCGCGTACGAGGATGTGCGGGATTTTTCTGAAGGACTGGCAAGTGCAAAAGAGGGTGATCTCTGTGGCTTTATTGCACCGTCGGGTGAATGGGTCATAAAACCTGGTTATAAGCGTGCAGAAGATTTCTCGGAAGGCCTTGCACGGGTCAGGGATGAGAAAACAAGCAAATGGCTTTATATCGACAAAACCGGCAAACAGGCGTTCAGTCAGGAGTTTGAATATTGCATGAACTTTTCCGAAGGCCGTGCAGCTGCCAGGGCATCGTCGAATTGGGGATACATTGATAAAAGTGGAAAATACGTGATCCCCGATAAATATGACCACGCAGAAACTTTCAGTGACGGAATGGGACGTGTTGCACTCGGGAAAGTTTATGGTTTTGTCAGTCCGTCGGGTGAATGGGCCCTGAAAACAGAGATGGAAAACATCCGCGATATGAAAGAGGGCCTTGCCCCCGCAAAAGGGAAAGACGGATGGGGATATATCGACAAGACGGGAAAAGTAATCGTACCGACCTACAACGAACATGCAAAGAATTTTTCAGAAGGAATGGGAGCAGTACGCATGAAGGGAAAGTGGGGATATTATGACGTGAACGGAAAAATGGTTGTACGCTTCACCTATGAAAACTGCCGCGACTTCTCGGGGGGCATGGCTGCTGTGTACGATGGGAAAATGTGGGGATACATTGATAAAACAGGCAACATGGTTATCCACCCGCAGTTTGATAAAGCCCTTGATTTTGCAGACGGGCTTGCTCCCGTGAAGATCGGAAAAGCATGGGGCTATATCGATAAAACCGGAACGAAGATCATCCCCGTCCAGTTTGACGATGCCCTGCCATTTTCAAGGGCTGACTGAATCCGGATTGTAAATCACCCGGACTTTTAAAGCTGTAGGATTCTATTCTGCGCGGATGATGCAGACAATGATCCATTTTTCAGGAAGGGTCTCGAAATAAAAGACCTTCTCACCATACTGGTCTTTCCGGCGAAGCGTCTGCCCATCCACGAAAAACAGTTTTTCTCCGTAAACATCATTTCTTCGGAGAGTAAGGCCATCAAAATAGTAGAGTTTTTTACCATATTGGTCTTCCTCTCTAACGGTGTTCCCGTCGAGGAACCAGAGTTTTTTACCATAGCAATCCCTCTCCCTCACGGTTTGTCCGTCCAAATAGTAGAGCTTCCCGCCATAGGTGTCTTTCTCCCGGATGGTGTTCCCGTCGACAAAGAACAACTTCTTCCCGTACTGGTCTTTCTCCCGGATGGTTTGTGACCCGGCAGGATTGCCGAAAAACAAAAGAAGGATCAGGCAGTAGATTGTTTTCATCTCTGAAGGTTTTACAATAACTTCAATGTTCTCCAAGCCGGATAATCAATCCTGCCGATATCCCGGCCTGGATCATATTTGAGGTCGCATTTACAGGAGTGTCCGTGAGAATATCGGTAAACAGGAACGGGGCTAAGTCAGTATGCATCTGGTAAAGCAGATCCGCCTGTATTCTTAATCCGATCCATTTTGAAAGATATATTTTCAGCCCTGCCTGGGCACCCAGGATAAAATACCAGTAATCCCTCAGGTTTGTGCTGTCGGGGACGATGTTCAGGGTTCCGGCAGTGATGCCTGCATATGGAGAAAGCGTTTTGTTCACCCTGAAGTTGAAGTTGACCCCGGGAAGGATGTAATTCTGGTAGAGGGTCAGGGGCCCTGCTTTGCCCCATTCCGGGGTATTCATGTTCACAACAGAGCCCAGTCTCCTGTATTGAAGGAAAAAATCAAAATTCCGGGAGATGGAAAAGCCAGCTTCAATTCCGTAATGCACACCTCCGTTGAAAGATGCCACACCCGGGTAGTTCGCCCCGGCTCCTTCCACAATATCCATTTTCGAAGGGAATGTGTAGCCCCCGAAAAGGGTAATTTCCATATGGATCCGGTCCTCCTTTCTTGGTGCCTGCGATGCAACTGAAACAACCGGATGCTTGCTGGAAGGAATCCCCCCCAGTGAATATGTTACAACGGAAAAAAGATCCGCAGAGGCAAGGTTCTGCTTTCGGGAATAAACGGGAACAATGGCCGTCCGGCCAGGCGTCTGCCAATTGATATACAGGTATGAGGAAGCCTTGCAGAAATAATTTACCGGCAACGAATCATTCACCGCCGGACGGGTCATTAAAATCAGGACCTGGCCGGAAGGCTGAGTGACGGCTTTATGATAATCATTGGACGGACCGGTAGCCGTATCCTGCTTTATCTGTGTAGCGACCTGCAGAAAAGCCTCATCCTGCCTTAGCCCGAAAATGAGACTGTTCATCCATTCCTGAGGCGAGAAACCCTTCCCCTTTTCAAATACGACAAAATCGACGCGGTATCCTTTTTTGTTCAACACCTCTGCGATCGAATTTACAGCATCCCTGTACCGGCGGTAACTTGAATCACCCTCAATGTAGGTCCATACCTTTATCGTCCGGATGGTATCTGCAAATTGCAATTTATCCTCGTGGTCAAAACGCTGTGCAAAAGTGCAGGGGATTTCAGCCAGAACGAAAAAAAACAGGGGGAAACAAAATCTGGATAAAAACCTCATACACATGTGGGATCAAATGATTCCTCGCTGCTGGGGTACCTATAAGATGGTAAGCCGGGACCGGAAGCTGAGCTGAAGATATCAGGATTCAAAGGTAGAAAAATACCCGACTGGAAGAGCCGAAAAAACCTGATTTGGTCGTATCTTAGCATATCCGCAGGTTCTCCCCAGGATGTAAAACGAAACAGATACCCGTTTTTGACGACAAATCATCTGGTCAGGGAAAGAGGATCTGAACCTTACTCTGAATTCCTATGAAGAAACCCGGAATAAAATCAGGCCTTGATTATGTTGACGCCCTGTCATTGACGGAGGCAATTATTGAGTCTGTTCACAACGGCATCCTGGTCGTAAGTTCGAAAGGGAAGGTCCTCAGGACCAATAGAAAGTTCACCGAATTATGGAACATCCCCGATGACATTCTCGAATCGGCCGATGATAAATTACTTTTAAAATATGTTTTTAACCAGCTGTCGGACCCGAAGGAGTTTATGGCAAAGGTCAAATATTTATATGCTCATCCTGAAGACTCCGCTTTTGACCTGGTTTATTTTAAGGATGGACGGGCTTTTGAACGTATCTCCAGGCCTTTGTATCTTCAAAACAAACCCAACGGAAGGATCTGGTCTTTCTTCGATATCACTGATCGCGTGGAGAAAGAAAATGCATTCAGGAAGAAAGCTGAAGAACTGGAAGAGCTCAACAAGTATTTCGTCAACCGGGAACTGAAAATGATTGAACTTAAAAAGGAAATCAATGAATTGTTAAAATCAGCCGGGAGGGAAGAAAAACACATCATCCATTAGTTACCGGATGACCAGTTTTAAGGTCTTGTCATCCCTGTGGCTGGTAATCCTGATAAAATAAACGCCTGGATTCAATGCTGAAAAATCAAGATCTTTTATAAACTTTCCCGGTTTTGCCATGATCTCTTCCTGGCTGACCAACATTCCCAAAAGATTAACCACCGATAACCGGAAGGGCCCTGAAACCGGTTCAATTTTAAGGGTGAATATTCCATGGCCCGGATTGGGATAGATGGAAAGGGAGGAGGGATTTGCTTTCTCATGGATGCTCATGCAGGCTCCAATGGTGAATGTGACATTGATCTTTGCCGAATCCGTGCAGCCATATGCATTGATCACTTTTACGGAGTAAGATTGAACTTCAAAACCGATCCCCGAAGAGGATACCAGAAGGGTCCTGGCTACAGAACCATTTGACCAGTAATAATTGGAATTTGGATTCCCGGCATCGAGCAGAATCGTATCATAAACACAGAGAATGGTATCCGCCGGGCCCAGGTGAATGACCGGACGCGGATTCACATGAACGGTTACGCTGCCGGTTGCCTGGTTGTATCCATCGTTCAGGATGAGCTGATAACTTGTCGATTCCATCGGGGAGACAACGGGGTTTGCAACAGAGGATGTAAACCCCGGTGGATTCGAGGTCCAGTTATACGTATAATTTCCCGATCCCCCGCCTGCCATGGCATGAAGTTGTGTGGTAACCCCCTGGCAGATCACGGGGTTATCCACCACGGGGTTGGTTGCCAGCGGGCTTCCTGTAACCGTGACCAAGACCTGCGACGGATCACTGATGCATCCGGTTGACAGGTCGGTAACGATCAGGCTGAATATCGTGGTGGCCTGGAGATTGGTGAAGGTAGGATTGCTTATCGCGGATGAGTAGCCGGGGGGCAAGGATGTCCAGTAGTATGAGTAGGGACCCGAACTGCCGTATGCGGAACCGGATAACACTGCATTCGTTCCGTAGGGAATGCTGAAAGAAGTTCCCGCTGCGGCAACAGGTTTCGGGTCAACATTTACAACCGTACTTCCGTAAGCCGTACTGAACCCGTCGTTCACAGCAACGTTATAAGTTGTTGTAAACATTGGGAATACGGTTGGATTTGGGATTGAAGAGGTAAATCCCGGAGGATTGGAGGTCCAGGAATAGGTATAGGCTCCGCTTCCGCCTGAGCCAAAGGCCTGCAAAACCGATGAGGCACCCGCACAAATCGTTCCGGGTGAAGAAGTGGCATTGACACCCAGTGGCCCGCCCACCACGGAAACAAGTACATCGTCATTGGCATGACAGCCGACGCTATCCGTAACCGTCAGGCTGAACTGGGTCGTGGCGCCAATGTTGTGCGTCAGCGGGGTCCTGACATCCGGGTTTGTAAGAAGCGATGCAGGTTCCCAGTGAAACGTATAAGGACTGGCACCTCCGCTCGCGATTCCGTGGAGGGTAATGAAAGCCCCGTTTGCAATGGTAGTATCGTTTCCGGCCCCGGCGGAGGGGGAATTGATCTCGGTCATCGTAAACGGATAACCCTGGTAAAGGGCGAGGTTGTCGCAAAGATCCGTAATGTTGCCAACGATGTTCAGCACGTAACTACCCCCGTAAAGTTTCGGTGAAACGGTAAGGGTGTAATTGGTGGTGTGGTCGGCACCGGTCGCACAGGTGGAGCTGTTCACGCCTGTAACGGTATAGGGCCCTCCGGTACCCCCGGTGAGAGTGAATTTTTCAGGATGCTGGTAGGCGGTCGTACATTTTATGTTTTCAGAAAACCGTACAAACAGATCCGTCGTGCCTGCACAGGGCACCTCCTGCTGAATGGAATCGATGGTCGGCGGTACATTGTCGAAGATCACTGCGGTGGAGCCTGAAAAATCGAGGGTATATCCCGACTGCTGCGAGGAGGACCAGTTACTGATATTCAGCACATAGGTCTGACCGGCCGTGACCAGGAGGTCCTTATTCCAGGACGGACCATTCGTAGTGCCCGGTCCGTTGCAATTCTTATTGTTGCTCTGCGGAGTGTTTATGCCGGTCGGCCCGTTATACCCGGTGGCCCCGTAAGAGTTGCAGCTCACCTGCAAACTCAGGGCGTCCGGATAGATCCGTGAACAATCCTTGTTGGTCATGTTGAACAAGGCCCAGTCATAATCATTGTTTGCGTTATTCGGTGTCAGGCTGAATTTGAGAGTTCCGCTTGTCTGGACCGTGATGACATAAAAAACATCGTTCTTTTCGCCATCCATGCACAGAGGACAGGCTGACCCGACATGGATCTCCGGGTATATATTTCCATGGCCGGTGTATGAAGTCGTCGTGGAATAAACAGGCTGACAAACCGGAATAGCCCCGGGACAATCCTGAACCGTTGGTGCCTGCGAAAACAGGTTTGACATCGTGAGAAGCCCTGTGACAATGGCCAGGACACCCTTGAATCTGCTATTTACCCGGTAGAATTTCAACAGGTTTTTTTTGTATTTAAAAACAAAGATACAAAGATAAGTAATGAAATAACGAAAGAGCAAAAGGACAAAAAGATGAAGCCGGAAAATAAAAATTGGTATATTGCATCCTCCTATCGGATCAGATATGCAGGACAACATACAGGAGTTTGACGAATTTTCGGAAGAGTACCGGTCTATCCACAACAGGAACCTCAGGTTCTCCGGTGCCGAGAGCGGGTATTTCAGCGAACATAAGATCCTGGAGATAAAGAAACTTGAAAAGAACACATCCCCTGTGTTACTCGATTTCGGTTGCGGCGACGGACTGACATCCCGCTTTTTTATCCGGCATTTTCCCTCAGGCTCCTATCATGGGATCGACGTCTCTACCGAAAATATAAACCAGGCCCTTCTCCGCAAATCTCTCAATTGTTCCTTCTATCACTATCCCGGCCATGTGCTGCCATTTGAGGACGGGACCTTCGACATCGCCATGGCTGCCAACGTTTTTCATCATATCGACCGGAATGACCATCTGGAAACGATCCGGGAAATATCGCGGACGCTGAAACCGGGCGGGAAGCTGTATGTCTTTGAACACAACCCGCTTAACCCGGTAACACAATGGATTGTAAAAACATGTATTTTTGACAGGAAGGCAAAACTCCTGCTTCCCTTTCATTTTAAAAGATATTTTAAAAATTCACAGCTGACGGTTGCCCGGATCAGGTATCTCCTCTTTTTTCCGAGACACAGGATCTTCAAAGGGTTCTTTACCATTGAAAACCACCTGTCGGGGTTACCTTTCGGGGCTCAATATATGATCATCGGACAAAAGGATTTCTGACGCTAAATGTTTTTTTATTTACAAGGATAAGCTATTAACAACCTCAACATTCAAACTATGCTTATTTCGATAATAATCCCCACATTCAACGAGGAAAAGGTGATCACCGAATGTTACAACCGGCTGGTGAATGTTTTTACCGCACAGTCTTTGGGTGATTATGAATTCCTTTTTATCAATGACGGCAGTCATGACGGTACGCTTGAGATCTTAAAAGGGATTGCTTCCGTCGATAAACATGTACAGATTGTTGATTTTTCGCGCAATTTCGGCCACCAGGCTGCCGTGACTGCAGGTCTTCATGAATGCCGTGGCGATCTTGCCATCATCATGGATGCCGATCTGCAGGACCCGCCCGAAGTAATTCCCGAGATGCTGAAAATCAGGGAAAAGGAAAAATGCAACGTGGTCTACGGTGTGCGTACAACCCGGAAAGGAGAGAACTTTTTTAAAACGCAGACGGCAAAGCTTTTTTACCGGTTCCTGAATTTTATCTCCAATGAGAATTTCCCCCTGGATGCAGGTGATTTCAGGCTGGTCGATAAAAGCATCATCACTGTTTTCAAGAGCCTTCCGGAAAGAAACAAATACATCCGCGGCCTGATCGGATGGCTTGGATTTAAACAATGCCCCGTCTATTATGAGCGTGACCCCAGGTTTGCCGGCACCACAAAATATCCTCTCCGGAAGATGCTCCGGTTCGCTGCCGTTGGTCTTTTCTATTTTTCGAAAAAACCGCTCAAACTGGCAACGAACATCGGGTTTCTGAGCATTGTCATCGGCCTGGCCTTTGCGCTGTTCCTGTTTTTGAATGTGATTTTTAAGTTTGATTATGTGGTTACCGGTTGGACCTCCACGATCATCATCATCATTGTCTTCGGAGGTGTTCAGCTCCTGACGATCGGGGTATTGGGCCAGTATATCGGAAACCTTTTCGATGAGGTCAAAGGCAGACCTGAATACATTATCTCGGAAAAAATTAATTTTGCGGGTTCCAGCAATACTTCAGATGAACAAGAAAAGTAAGAAGAAAAGCGCTGAGCTGCTCCAACCGGAACAATCAGGAATTTTCCGTTATGCCCCGCACCTGATCTTCCTGCTGGCATTTCTCCTCTACCTGCCCACGATCAAATCAGGATACGTCTATTTCGACGACGACCTGGTGATCATCGATAATTATGAAAAACTGAGTAATGTCTCGAATTTCTTCAGTGCCTTCACCCACGATGCTTATTTCAGCAACAGCTATCCCTACTATCGTCCGCTGCTTTCCACCTCGCTTATCGTCGATGCCCAGCTGGGCGGCATCAAACCGGGGGTATATCATTTTACGAATCTTCTCATTCATTGCCTGACCTGTCTCAGCCTTTTCTGGCTGCTCTCCCTGCTGGGGTTCAACCGGGCGAAATCATTCTTCGGGGCCCTGCTCTTTGCGGTTCATCCCCTGGTATCCAACGCGGTACTTTTCCTGGCTGCCCGAACAGACCAGATGGCCACGCTCTTCGCAATCCTTTCCTTTGCATTCATCATCCTCTATTACCGGGATAAAAAGGGATATGCCATTGCCCTCCATCTTCTTTGTTTCGCCGGTGCGCTCTATTCAAAGGAATCTGCTGTATTCCTGCCTCCGCTCTATGTGCTCTACCTGCTGCTGAAAAAAGAGAAAATAACTGATCTTAAGATTGTGTGGCTGGCGGCCGGGTGGGTCCTTATTTTCATCTCCTGGTTTTACCTGCGCAGCATTTCCATTGAAAATACAAGCCTCGACCAGGTCGGAGTGGCTTCGGTGATGAAAAACCTTCCGTTTCCGTTTGAGATCGTATCAAAATTTATTTTTCCCGTCAGCCTGTCCGTAATGCCTGTTTACACGGTTTACAATACGGTATCCGGGATTATCCTGGTACTTTTGATCTTCTTTCTGATCTTCCGGAAAAAGCAGCAGATGAACCCCCTGGTAATCTTCGGGATCGTCTGGTTTATCGCCTTCGCCTTGCTGAACATGTCGTCGAGGATCTCAAATGCCGACGACAACTTCAATTACCTGGAGCAGCGCGCCTATTCCCTCTCCGTGGGGCTGATCATCTGTTTCCTGCCACTGGTTCCCGATGCGTATCTCAACCTGAGAAAACGGTCGGTAAGCCTTGTCCTCGCTGGTTTGTTCCTCGCCCTCTCAGCCCTGACCCTGGTTCAGGAGACAAAATATAAAAATGCATTCAACTACTGGACTTCGGCAGTGAGCGATTTCCCTGAAAGGCCGAGGATTGAGTTCAACTTCGGACGGAGTTATTACAAGCAGAATGACATCCCGAACTTTGAAGTGCATCTGCTCCGGGCCATCAAACTGAAAAAAGATCCTGAATTTCTCTATCAGCTGGGAATGATCAATGCCGTATCCAAGAAAAACTATGATTCTGCCTATTATTATTTTACAGAAGCATTCAGGAACGGACTGACCATTGAAGGTGCCGCAGGAAACTTTGTAACCTTCTGCATTGAATCGAGCATCGATCTCTACAACAGGAAAGAATACACGAAAGCGATCGAAAGATGTTCGCTGGCCATTGAGAAAGATCCGAAAAACGCATCGGCATATTACAATTTGGGATCCTTCCAGATGGCGGCAGGAAACAAACAGAAAGCCATGAGCTGCTGGCGCCGGTCTGTTATCCTGGATCCTGAACTTAAGGATGCCTACCGGAACCTCTATGCCTATTACACGGAAAATAAGGCAAGGGTCGATTCTTCAGGGTATTACCTTGCGGAATATCAGAAACGGGGAGGAAAAATCGAGGCGGGTAAACGATAATGGAAAGGTTCTGATTTATTATCTTACCTTTGCAAAACATCAGGGGCATAATAATTTAACAGAATTCCCGGATCGATGATTGGGACAGGGACGGTTCTCCCTGATAAGCTACATTGAATTCAGGTATTTGATTCACAATTTTTGCTGTTCCCGGAGAACAGTTTTACTTTTCATTTAATTCAGAATATATATGGCGAGTTCACAGGAAACCTTTAACAAGAGAGATAAAGAGAAAAAGCGGCTGAAAAAGCGGCTTGACAAACAAAAGAAAGTTGCCGAACGCAAGGCAAACTCTCAGGAAGGGGGACCCGGAAATATGATTGCCTATGTGGATGAATACGGGAACATCACCGATACGCCACCCAACCCTGCAACCCGGCAAAGGATCGACGCCGGAAGCATTGAACTGGGCGTTCCGAAACGAGACGCCATAGAGGGATCTTCCATTCGCACGGGCAAGGTTGAGTTCTTCAACCATTCGAAAGGCTTTGGATTTATCAAGGAATCGGATAGCCAGGAGAAATTTTTCGTCCATGTCAACAACCTCTCTGAAGAGGTGGTTGAAAACGATGTCGTTACATTTGAGGTCGAACGAACAGTTAAAGGGATGAATGCCGTTCGGGTGAAGAAAGTACAACCCGCCGTCCTCTAATCCTTTCTGACACTGATAAAGATCGACTGGCTGACGATTTTCAGAACAGCTGTTTCTTCAAGGACCGCCCCCACGGAAATCGAGGGATCGATCCAGATAATACCCAGGCCTGCGCCAACCGGGAGGTCTCATACCGGAATCTGCGATTCAGCAATAAGGTAAAGTTCTAAAATTACAGAGTAAATTTCCTTTGGACAGCTCATCGATGACGTTGTTCCAGCCCCCAAAAAATATTTACAGCGAATTCCATTGTTAATTAATAAACAGTTAAATTTGTTTTCTGCAGGAGATTATCAGGTAGAAAGTTCATTGGTATTGCTTTTCCCCCAAGTCCGTCATGGGCGGTCAATTTTGTTAACTGCGTTGCATGATCCATCCGGTCAGAACATAAACGTTAATATAAAATAAAGCCCTATGAAAAACTATTTCCTGGTACTTCTCTTTTTAACGGTTCCTTTCCTTTGCCTCTATGGCTGCAAAAAGAAGGACAGCACTCCTGCAGACAGCAACACGGAATTGATACAGAAGCTCAAGGCCGTCACGGATTCTGTCCTCAACGCTCCCGACCTGCACATCCCGGGACTGGTAGCGCTGGTGGTCGACAAGACCAAAGGCATCAGCTGGCTGTATAAGGCAGGGGTGAGCGATATTCCCCAGAACCTCCCGATGGATCCGGCCTATGTCTTCCGCATTGGGAGCAACACAAAGACCATGACCGGCACCGTGCTTTTGCAGCTGGTTGACGAAGGTAAACTCAAACTGGAGGACCTTCTTTCGAAGTTCTTTCCCTCATTTCCGAAAGCCGACAGCATTACGATCAGGATGCTGTGCAACATGACGAGCGGTTATTTCAACTATTCCGAATCAACAGCCTTCACCGACTCTATGAACGCAAACCCGGCCCGGGTTTGGCTGCCCCAGGAGTTACTGAATTTTTCATTCAGCCATGATCCGGTTTTCTACTTCCCGGTCGGAAAAGGCTTTCATTATGCCAATACCAATACCATCATCCTCGGCATGCTGATCGAACAGCTTACCGGGACCAGCCTGAAGACCCAGATCACCAACCGCATTATCACACCGCTCGGTCTTCAGAACACCGGTTTCCTTACTTCCGGGGTTGAACTTCCTGGCTTGCACGGACGGGGTTATTATGAAGGCTCTTATGTGCCGGGAGATGACCAGACTGAACATTTTGACATCTCCTGGGGCTGGGCTGCTGGTTCGGGCTATTCCACGCCCTACGAATTGCAGAAATACGTCGAGGCACTGGTAGGAGGGACCTTCCTTTCCGACACGCTGCAGCACCGCCGCCTCACCGATATGATTGAAAGTGCAGCCGGCGGGTATGGCCTTTGCATCGTTCACCGGGGCAGCTTCTATGGCCACAACGGGGGAATCCCGGGATTCACCTCCTCCATGTACCACAGCATCGACAAGAACTGCACCATCATCATCTATTTCAACTGCCAGCTTGAATATCCGCCTGACAACCTCTTCCTCCGATATGTGAACATTCTCTACGGAACTAATTATTAAAAACATCACCATTATGAAAAAACTGAAAACACTCCTCCTTTTCTGCTGTGTGATCATCTTCACCTCAGCGTGTAAAAAGTCAGAGATCGTGGTCGACATGAGCGGCATAACGCCGATCATACTCCAGGGGATCGTTGACACGAACCTTGCCCAGTACAAAAGGCAATATCCGGGGTATCCCGGCGGGATTGCCATGGAGGTGATCTCCAGGCAGGGTACCTGGTTCGTCTCCTCCGGCATGGGGGCAAACACCACCAGGCTGGTGCACTTCCGGGCGGCAAGCAACACCAAGACGCTGACCGCAACGGCCATCCTGCTCCTGTATCAGCAGGGGAAGCTCGACATCACCAAAAAAATCACCGATACCATCCCGGGCACTCAGAATCCTTACATCCCCGCTACGCCTGAATACAACATCCCCTTCAAGAGCTCCATCACGATCTTCGACCTGCTTCATCACCGGGCTGGAGTGTTTGATGTCTCCAACAACGCCGTTCCCGACACCGTTTCCGTACCAGTACCCTACAAGGGACAACCCTACCTTGACTATGTCATGAAAACGGATCCGGAGCACACCTTCACTTTCGACGAACTGGTAAATGTCAATGCCGTTTGCAGGTTGTACTTCTTCCCGCCAGGGACATCTTACCATTACTCGAACACCGGCTATACCCTGCTGGGGAAGATCATCGAACGCGTCTCAGGGAAATCCTACGCACAGTTCGTGACGGACGAAATCATGAAGCCGGCAGGCATGACAAACTCCTCAATGCCTGTTCTGGGCACGGACCGGTCAATCCCCTCACCGTTTGCCACAGGGTATACCATAACCCCCGGTTCAGATTCAATCACCACCCTCTCCAACGTCTCTGCCAACGTGGCGGAGGGGAACCTGATCACAACCCCCGACGACCTCGGCCGGTTCCTGTCGCAGCTGCTGTCGGGCAATGGCGTGCTCAACCCACACACAGTGAATTCCGTAATGATGAACTGCCTGCCGACCGGCGGAAGCACCAACGGGACTTATGGCTGCGGACTGACTTATACAAACAACCTGGGATACGGGCACACGGGGGCGCATGAAGGATACCTTTCACAAATGGTTTGCGATCCCGGCACTGGAGTTACCATCGTTACGTTTACCAATGCGCTCGACTTCTCAAACGGACTGAACTCTGTGATCGCACAGATGACAAACCTGCTCGAGAATACCTGCTACCAGGCGAAAGCAGTTGTGGCGCCATAGTGAGACAAATGCGGAGTGCAAATTGAAATTTGCACTCCGCATTTTCCTCTTCAGATTTCAGAATTCGGATGTCGGATTTCCCGCTTTTATTCGCTGACAACAAACGCCCGTCTTACCTCCTTCGACCCTACATACCAGTAGAACTTTCCGGGAAGAAGGTAACTGCAGGGGACCTTGTATTCTCTTATCCCGGGACGGATGCCCCTCCAGAACACTACCTGATCGTTGTTTTCTGAAAGGATGTAAAACCGTGTCAAGGAATCGGTCTTCTGGTTCCAGCTGAACAGGATCATCTCTTTCCTCGAAAATTTCATCCCGTCAGCGGGAGTCAGCAGTGATACCGGGGGTTGTCCTGCATTGCCGGATTCATCCCCGATCTCCTTTTTTTCGGGCTGTTGCGGGGGGGGTACGCCCGGATCAGCCTTTACCGGGGCAACCGTTGCTTTAACACTGTCGGACCGGATGACAATCTTTTCTTCCTGTCCGCCAATCTTGTT
Source organism: Bacteroidota bacterium (assembly GCA_026391795.1). Classification (GTDB taxonomy): domain Bacteria; phylum Bacteroidota; class Bacteroidia; order Bacteroidales; family FEN-979; genus FEN-979. The sequence continues at coordinate 4,774 of JAPLDI010000008.1, read as the reverse complement.
ACCGGGAGCTGTTCCTCTGAAAACAGAAAAGAGCGCGGCAACAAGTATGAGAATGAATGCAACTGCAGCCCATACCAGGAAACGGCGCCGGGAAAAACGAAAAGGTTCCCTCTTTTTAACCGGCCCTGCTGCCGCTTCAGCGCGGTTTTTTTCATATTCAATTCTCCCGGGGCCACTCATCATCTCCGGAAAGGTCCTGATGAGCCTCAGCTTTCGCGCAAGTTCACGGTCATCATCGAGACGCTCTTCAAACGCCCGCCTTTCTGCATCGGTCATCTTTCCGAGCAGGTAACGTTCGATCAGATCAAAATCATCCGGGTCACTCATGATACAATCGTGATGTAAAGACGGATTGAATTTATTCAACGTCGGGGTTGAGGATTCAAAGGTATTTAATTCTCCGGGTAAAATAAATTGTTATGTTCTTTCTTTGCTCCCTCAGGATAAATTCTTTACATTTACTCAAAACTTCCCATCTATGAAAACAAAAATACTGATCTTCCCGATCGTACTGATGGCACTATTTTTTATGGTTGAATCCGGTTGTAAAAAGTCATCGGATGACACTACTTCTCAATCTAATACCGTCACCGACATAGACGGCAACATATACCACATGGTTAGGGTCGGTACACAGGTGTGGACAGTTGAGAACCTGAAGACCACAAAGTTCAATGATGGCTTCTCCATCGCCCTCGATACGAGCGCCACTGCCTGGGGACTTCTCACTTCCCCGAGTTCGTGCTATTACAACAATGACATTTCGAACAAAGGCACATACGGGATGCTTTACAACTGGTATGCAGTGAATACCGGGAAGCTGGCAATGAAAGGCTGGCACATCCCCAGCAATGCCGAACGGAAGATCCTGTCGGATTACCTCGGCGGCGACACCCTGGGCGGGGGAAAGATGAAAACGACCGGTACACTGGAGGCTGGAACCGGACTTTGGCTGGCTCCCAACGGCGGGGCTACAAATGAGAGCGGCTTTTCTGCCATCCCGGTTGGTCAGCGCACGTATGCAGGAAAGTTCAAAACCATCGGCATGTATTCCTTCTTCTGGAATTCAGATGAGCAGGATTCGGACTTCGCCTGGTCCTTCGGTCCCAGCTATCTCAATGCCGGAGCCTACTACGGCACCTATTTCAAGAAAAACGGATTCAGCGTACGGTGTGTGAAGAATTGAGGAGGGGTTAATTCAATTCCCTGATCATCGACTCGATCTTTCCGAACGCCTCTTTATCCTTAATCACATACTGCTCGGCCCCTTTCTGAAGGGTCTGAAGGGCGATCGCATAATGGTCCTGGCTGGAGAGCATGATGACATGAATATCCGGGTAATGCTTTCGGATCACCTGCAGGATCTCCATTCCGTCGGCAGCATCTTTCTGCACCGAATTCAGATAATAATCGAGAATGATCACATCCGGTTTCGCCGTAAGATGTTTCAGGCACTCTTCTCCTGTGTTGAAGATTCTGATTTCATTCAGCGTCCGCCGGGTGAGATAATCCTTCAGCGCTTCGGTGAGCATGGTATCATCATCGACGATGAAAATTTTCTTCGGTTTATCCAGGTCCATTTGTTTTTTTTTGTAAAAATAGCGAATTAAAATTCAGGATGTCTTTTCAGACAACTCTTTTACGGCAGTTTCAATCTCACCCAGAATCAGGTTCAACTCCCTGCCGATATTGCCGTTCCCCGGGTCCCTCCGGCATTTCAGCTCCTGAATCAGCGCCCGTTCCCCTGTATCCTTCATGCCCATCATGATGAACCGGGTTTTGAATCCGTGAAGCTGGTTAGCAATTTCGATAAAATCATCTTCTGCAAATGCGGTGTTTATTTTTTCCGTCAGAACCGGGGCCGATTCAAGAAACATCGTTATGTACCGGTTCATTTTCCCCGCATCCTCTTCGCAGAAATTTCTCAGGTAGGTCAGATCAGTGACTTTCCCGGAAACGGAGGTTCCTTCAACGTTCTTTCCACATATATCTGCAGCGATCCCGATCTCAATGCCCAGCACCTCGGCAATCCCCCTGATCAGCTGCGCCGCGTTAAACGGCTTTGGAATATAGGAGTTCATTCCTGCCTGCCTGCATTTATCCAGGTCGGTACGCAACACGCTTGCCGTCAGGGCGATGACGGGAATATCCTTTTTTAGCGGATCCATATTTGCACGGATGAATTGTGTAGCTTCGAAACCATTCATCTCCGGCATCTGCACATCCATCAGGATCAGGTCAAAATAATGCTTCTTCAGCAACGCTATCGCTTCATGGCCGTCGGATGCGGTTGTAATGAAAACATCCGCTTTTGATTTCAGGGTGTCTTCGGCAACGATCCGGTTGTATTCATTGTCGTCGGCGATCAGTATTTTCAGTCCGTCAAGGATGTGGCCGTCGACGTTTGCCACAGAATTCAGTTGCTGCTGCAGCCGTTCCACTGAACCTTCCTCCAGGCTCAGTATGAAGGAGAAAGTAGTACCCGCGCCTTCCTCGCTCTCGATGGTGATCTCCCCGCCATAGAGCTCCACCAGCTGCCGGCTGATGCTCAGCCCCAGCCCGGTGCCGCCGTATTTCCGGGTATCCGAAGCATTGGCCTGGGCAAAACTCTCAAAAACCTTTTCCAGCTTGTCTTTTGGGATCCCGATGCCGGTATCGGTCACGGAGAAGCGGAGGTTCAGCAAATGGGAGGGGCTGCTGCCGGTGAACGTAACACTGATAAGGACGCTTCCTTTCTCGGTGAACTTGATGGCGTTGCCTGCAAGGTTCATCAGGATCTGGTTGATGCGGACTGGGTCGCCTAGAAGCACGCCGGGGATATCGTTGCCGACATCGCTCAGCAGTCGCAGGCCTTTCTCATCGGCTTTGTGGTGCAGCGTTGTTACCACCTGTTCAACCGTTTCCCGAATCAAAAAATCTGTTTTCTCCAGCTCCATTTTACCCGACTCAATCTTCGACAGGTCGAGGATGTCGTTAATGATGTGCAGCAGGATGTCGGATGATTTTTTAATTCCGTCAAGGTAATGTTGCTGGTCGGCCCTCGGATCCTTGTCGATCAGCAGGTTTGTCATCCCCATCACGGCATTCATGGGCGTCCTTATCTCGTGGCTCATGTTGGCGAGGAACTGCTGCTTGAACCGCTCACTTTGCTCAGCACGATTTTTCTGCTCCAGGATCTCCTTCTGGGCTGCCTGGAGTTTCCGGTTGGATTTCCGCTGGTTGTTGTAATTCCTGAACACGAAGAAAAGTAAAAAGCCGACCAATGCCATCCCAATAAAGCCCAGCCAGGTAAAGGTTTTTTGCTTCTGCAGGCGGATCTTGTTCAGGTTGTTTTCCACCGCATGCTGCAGACTGTCGGTTGCCTGTCTTTTAGCAAATTCATACTTCATGGAGAGCTGGGTGAGCTTTTTATCTTTTTCCACATTAAAGATCGAATCCTTGATAGCCACATAATCCTTATATCGTTCAAGGGCCCCTTTGTAATCTCCGATCTGTTCCCATGCCTGGCTAATTGAAATGTAGGTGTCCTGCAATAAATACAGGTCACCCAGTTCTTTTTGAATTTCGACAGCGCTGTCAGCATAGATCTTGGCAATCCTGATGGTTGCCTTCCTGTTACCCGCAAACAGGATGTTCAAAGTGGATTTATTTTTGTCAGTGGCGATCAGGAAATAGGTATACCCAATTACTCCGTAGTTATAACTTATGCTCCTCTTGTCATTTAATTCCTTTTGAATCTGCAACGCTTTAAAAAGATAGCCGAGGGCCTTTGGGTATTCGGCCAGCTGACGGTAAAGGTCACCGATGTCTTCCAGCTCGGCTGCCATGGCCAGTTTGTTCCCGGCAGCCTCATAATATTTCACGGCTTCATTGCAATAATATTGTGCTTTTGAGAAATCCCGCTGTCGCCGGTATACATACCCGATGGTATTCAATGCCGCAGCGCAACCCGTTTTATTCCCGATGGCCTGGTTGATCTTTAAGGCCTGGTTAAAATAATCCAGTGCTTTAGGGAAATCATTTTGTTTCTGACAAACCTCGCCAATGTCGATCATCACCTGCTGCATGGCCATTTTATCACCCGTTTCCCTTGCCACCTGAAGGGACCTGTGATAGTACCCCAGTGCTTTCGGATAATCGATCAAACTTTGATAGATCAGGCCCAACCTGTTGAGCGCTCTTGCAATGTCAGGTTTATCGCCAGATTCTTCGCTGATCTTTAAGGATTGTAAATAATATTCAAGGGCCTTGGGATAATCTGCTTTCCCAAAATGATAGTTTACTCCTAATACATCATTCGCCTTGACAATTCCTTGTTTCCAGTGAAGCTTTTCAGCCAGCGACAACGACTGCATCCCGAGTTTGATCCCTTCGTCGGAGTTGATTTTGTAATATGTAAAACTCAAGTTATTCAGCAACTTTACTTTATTTGAATCTTCTTTTGCTTTTGGAATGAGTTGCTGTAAAGAATCAATGCGGGCCTGGCCCTGCTTTTGCGGGGAAACCTGAATTGCAAGTATAGAAATTGCTATGAACAGGATGGCTCTCTTTTTCATTTTTCTTTCTGAACACCATGATCTTGCGATGTAAGACCAAGGTGGGTTTGTTGTGGAGAATGTTACTTAATGTCCTCGTGGTGCGTAGCCGTCAAATAGTCTCCATTTCCATGTACCCTTTACCTTAACAAGGATCCCTGTGAAACGATAAGGAAATTTTGATGTTTTGCCTTTATCATTGGTTACGATCATGAATCCGTCCATGAATATCCATGCAG
>JAPLDI010000001.1 GCA_026391795.1 Bacteroidota bacterium | reverse complement strand
CTGGATGCTGGATGCTGGATGCTGGATGCTGGATGCTGGATGCTGGATGCTGGATGCTGGATGCTGGATGCTGGATGCTGGATGCTGGATGCTGGATGCTGGATGCTCGATCTCTATTCTCTATTCTCTATTCTCTATCCTCTATCCTCTATCCTCCGACCTCCGACCTCCGACCTCTGACCTCTGACCTCTGACCTCTGACCTCCGCCCTCCGACCTCCGACCTCCAGATGCAATTCGTTATTATCCCGGCTAATAGTTGCTCTTTACAAGGAGATAATAGGGATATACAGAATGGTTTTCCCATGCCTGGAAATGTACCGTATCCTGGGGGAAGACTTTGTAATATTCGGTATCCGGGAACAAGGGAACCTGGTCACCCGAACGCTCGAAATCAAAAGTTCCCAATAAAACAGGCTCAACATATCCGGGCATTGCCTTAATGACCCTCGGATACACATTTTCATGGATAATCAACAGTATTGCTTTGGTCATGGCGGGTCCTGCAGCTAAAAACTGGTTATAGGTTGCATCAAATTTCGGACCGGCAGGGAAATTTATACTGGCCATAAAGCCTTTCATATCATAAAACGGGCTGATCCTGGGGAAATCAACAGCGGTCTGAAATGTAATGCCAATACAGGGAACCCAGTCCAGGACATTATTCACCGCCATCGCCCATCCGCCATTATTGATTTTCTGATAATCATAGGCGTACGGTAGATTACCGGTCTTTGGCGCGGCAATTAAATACGTTTTTAAACGAAAGTCGGCTGGCAGTTTGCCATCTTTTTGCAAATACCGGATATACGATGTGGCAAGAAATCCGATACCGCTTCCCTGGCTGTGCCCGAGAAGAATGAAATCACGAACGCCTTTACCATACTGTTCTTTGATCTGGCTCACGAGTTCATTCGAGATGTGCGCAAGACCAAGCAACATGCCCAGATGCACTGCTGCACCCGGCAGCTCGGCTAATTTATACTCAAAGGTTTTAGTCTCTGATATTTTAATCTTTCCAATTGCAGGGACCATCGGACTGTAGAATGCAGCCGTAAAACTCAGGCCTCCCGGGTCTACGATAGAGCCCCTGATGGCAATCACTGCTTTGTTGTCACGGGTATTCCACACATCAAAGCGGTTCATGAGAGGAGAAACCTTTGAGCGGAAAACTTTTTTGAATCCCTCGGGCACAGGAGTCTTAAAACCGCCTATATCGGCCGAGTCATATGCGCGTTCCATTACAGGAATCAAAGAAGTAAGTTCAGCTTTGTCATAACCCGGAACAAGGGCTGTGGATTCCTTCTTCTCCTTACACCCGGTAAATGAAAGACATATTACCGTTACCGCAATAAATAAAGAGATTGATCTCATAATTTACAGATTTTAATGAGGGTTTTAACGCCCCGCCGACAGCCGCAGGCCGGTCCCGATAGCTATCGGGATAGCAGAGTTTATGTTTGATTACGTTTTTATGTTTAGTAGATCCATTCACCTTGCTTAACCAACTGCCCCGGCTTGCGGCTTGCCGCGTTAGGGGCCGTAAAAATTAGATATTTACTGCCTTATCGGAGATCCAGACATTAATTTGATCAATATTTAATTGTCCATTAGCAATATTTATCACGAAATCATATTTTTCGGACTAAGTTGCCTTTAAATCAATTCTGTTTTGCATCAAAAAAAATCTCATCATTACGTAACCGATCCTTTTATTGCCATCGAGGAATGGATGATTATTGATAAGACTTTCAATAAGTGCTGAGGCTTGTAAAATGGGGGTGGGATAGAGGTTTTCTTTCTCAAAGGTCATAAATGGCCTTGCAATTGCTGATTCAAGAGATTTTACATCTCGTATTCCATGAATTCCACCATATTTTTCGATAAGCAATTCATGGATAGTAATGACCAATTCCTTTTTGATCATTTTGCGAGTTTATCAAGTAGTTCTTGATCTTCTTTGAAAATCCTTTTCAGATCGCTAAAAGCTTCGATATCATTTCTTGACTTTTTTTCAATCTGCTTGAGATATGATAAAATATCTTCTAAGAAATTTTCAGGAACTTCTTGAATCACGCGATTGATTTCCTTTCTGATTTCTTTTGTTGTCATAACAGACTCTTTAATACAAAAGTACAAAAATTGGCAATTTGTTCCAGAAGATAAATTTTTATGGCCCCTAATGACTGTATAAGTATGATGTAACCTTTTTTTAGGACAGGCAGTTAAGGTGGAAAACAAACCTTAATTTTACTGTCATGGAAAAACGACCCAGAAGAAAATTCAGTGCCGAATTTAAGGCAAAAGTTGCAATTGAAGCAATAAAAGAGCGGAATTCAATCGAAGAGCTCGCAAGAAAGTATGAACTCCATCCCAACCAGATCAGCCTGTGGAAGAAAGAATTCCTGTCGAAAGCAGCTGTGGTATTTACCTCTGACGATAAGAACAGCACGGATAAGAATCAGCAGGAGGCTCTTTTAGACAAGCTGTATTCTCAGATTGGACAGCAAAAGGTAGAGATTGACTGGCTTAAAAAAAAATTGTTGTAAAGCGGCTTGAATTAAGAAGAGCGATGATCGATAAAGGGATCAATATAAGCCAATGCCGCCAGTGTGAGCTGCTCAGGATCCATCGCAGCGGCCTGTATTATGCACCGGTGCCGGAAAGTGAACAGAACCTTCACCTGATGCGTTTGATCGACGAGCAATACTACAAGACTCCGTTTTACGGTATACGCAGAATTACAGCCTGGTTAAGAAATTTGGGACATAAGGTGAACCGCAAGCGCATTAAACGGCTGATGGAACTCATCGGATGGCAGACCATCTATCGCAAGCGTAATACAAGCAAGAAGGACAAACAAAACCCGGTTTATCCCTACCTGCTCAAGGATTTGGTCATCGACCACCCAAACCAGGTATGGGCCACCGACATCACCTATGTACCAATGCGTCGCGGATTTATGTACCTGTGTGCGGTTATTGACGTACATACCCGCTTCGTGGTTAACTGGGGCATCAGTAACACGATGACATCCACCTGGTGCCGGCAGATCGTCGAGGAAGCAATCGAAACCTATGGCCAACCGGAAATTATCAACTCGGACCAGGGAAGCCAGTTCTCAGGGTTTGAATATACATCGCTGATGACAGAACGCGAAAAGCCGATTGCCATCAGCATGGACGGCAAAGGCCGGGCAATTGACAACATTTTTATTGAACGACTTTGGAAAAGCGTAAAGTACGAATGCGTTTACCTCAATGCTTTTGAAGACGGCGTTCAGCTTTACGAAGGCTTGCAGAAATACTTCCAATTTTACAACACCGAAAGGCTGCACCAGTCACTCGATTACAAAACCCCGGAACGGGTATACAAAAATGTGGCCTGATGCAAAATAGACTAATCTGAATTGAATTGTTAATTTTGAAGAAAAGTGAATAGAAAAATCCAACTTAAAAACACCAACTTTCTGCCCTAAGATCGGGGTACATCATAT
>JAPLDI010000003.1 GCA_026391795.1 Bacteroidota bacterium | reverse complement strand
TTCTCCATACAGGACCATACAGAACTATGGACAAATCTTATCCCATCCGCAAGCTGAACCCGGGGAGGATCCCGGCCTGATCATCCGGATATGGCCTGCTTATGATGCCGGCTGCAGGGAATTAATTAAAAAAGGGGATTTTAACATGAAAGATACTACAATTGATACTACATAATAAAAAAACCACTTACAAAAGTTTTCATAAGTGGTTATTTATCAGGCTCCCCCTGCTGGACTTGAACCAGCGACCCTCTGATTAACAGTCAGATGCTCTAACCAGCTGAGCTAAGGAGGAATCTTTTTGGGACGGCAAAAGTACAACTTATTTTGAATAAACCAAAAAGTTGCTCTGAGGAATCCGGCAGGGAAGCAAAAGCCCTGAAGGGTAACCGTGCAACTTTTTCTTTAACCTAGCGTGCAATCTTGGTCGATCCGGGAAGCCGCTTCCGATTAATCATTATTTTTGGCCTGATCAATTCTTATAACAAATGACCAAGAACAGGCTTGAAGCATTCAGTGACGGCGTACTCGCCATCATCATAACGATCATGGTCCTGGAACTTCGTCCTCCGGCCGGGATCTCTTTCGCTTCCCTCCGGCCGCTGATCCCAAAGATCCTCAGCTATGTTATGAGCTTCGCATTCATAGGGATCTACTGGAATAACCATCACCATCTTTTTCATACCGTTAAAAAAGTGAACGGGGGGATACTCTGGGCGAACCTGAACCTCCTTTTCTGGCTTTCGCTGATCCCTTTTACAACTGCCTGGATGGGTGAGCACGGTTTTGCCGGCCCACCCGTTGCATTGTATGGGATGGTGCTCCTGATGGCTGGAATTGCTTACTATGTTCTGGTACGTTTTATCCTATACCGACATGGGAAGGATTCGGTCCTGGCCAGAGCGATCGGAAGCGACTTCAAAGGGAAGATCTCGGTAGCGATCTATGCCCTTGCCATCCTTTGCGCGTTTATCATGCCCCTGATGGCACAGGTGCTTTATGCACTGGTGGCGCTGATGTGGCTCATCCCCGATATGCGGATTGAACGGCTGCTTGAAAAGGAGTAATTTCTTTAAACGAACTGCTCTTCAAGTTCGGCTAATTCCCAGTTGAACTTTTCGGGTTCAGAAGTCATGATCTCTTCTGAATAACCAGGATAGTAGATTTCATCTAATTCGGCAATGAGGAATTCGACGAGCGATTCCTCTTTTGCTATAGCAGGGTATATGGGGCTCCTGACCACCCTGGGTGGTTTTATGCGGGATCCATTCTTTGTCTGATAATCAATCATCTGAACTTGTCTGTAACGATCGGTAAGCGACGGTCAACCCTGCAGGCTGGTCAACATCGTTTTACATCAATCAACGTTAATCCCTAATCAACTTTCCAAACCGGTTTTTTCAGGAACGGATGTAAATTGAGTTTCACACTACAAAGGTGAGCCCATTTGTTTCTGAATGTGTTACACATTCCCGGGAAAGTATTGTATTATTCACACATTGTCACCTTCTGGTTTAAGAGTTCATGTTTTATCATCTTTGTTTGAGTATTCATTTTAAAGGGAAATCCATCAACAGTTACGATGAGGATTAATGTACATTTGTGTATCAGCAAGACGTATAGATTATGACTTTACAGGATGCACATTGGGTTGACGGTGTACAAATACTAATAGTATCCTCCTGCTTTCTGTTGGGTTTATCATCAATTAAAGCGCAAACTATGGGAAGAGGAACTGTTACCGATATTGATGGAAATGTTTATCGTACCGTTGCAACTGGGAGTTATGAATGGACAGCAGAAAACCTGAAAACCACATCCTACAACAACGGCACAAAAATCCCCGACATTACCGACAGCATTGAATGGACAAACTTAACCACGGGTGGTTACTGCTGGTACAAAAATGATGAGACGAATAAGAAAACCTACGGAGCGCTTTACAACTGGTATGCCGTGAATACGGGCAGGCTTTGCCCCGATGGCTGGCGGGTCCCCACTGATAATGAGTGGAAGAATCTGGAGGGCAATTCCGATTCCGGATTTGGGCAGGGCGACCCGGTTTGGGACAATTTTGGGGGACGGGGACACGATGCCGGCCTACGGCTCAAGGCGACTTCCGGATGGAGTTCGGGCGGAAGCGGCACCGATGACATCGGATTTTGCGCTCTTCCCGGCGGAGAGCGCTGCAGCAAAGGTCGTTTCTTCGTTGCAGGCAGAAGCGGCTTCTGGTGGAGCAGTACAGAATATGGAGCGTCAGGCGCCCTGTACAGGAACATGATCTATGGCATGGAAGATATCAACCGCAACATCCACCCGAAATGGATGGGTTTCTCCATCCGCTGCCTCAGGGATAAATAAAGATACTTTTTTAGAATTCCGCAGCACCCATATCACCCAGAACAAGATGTTTGTTATTGACAGGAACAATCCGGCCGGCCCGGATCAGCTGAAAATGGAGATGAATCCCAGTTCTTTCGGCACGATCGACATCACAGGAACCGGCGACAGGCGCACAAACTCCTGTGCACGGGATCCTACGAAAAATTCGATCACGCCAGCTTCCTGCTGGGTCATGATCATGATAAGGTCAATGTCACCCTGTTTTTCCGCATAGTTCAGCACGGTGGGAATGAGTGCTTTCTCGTTTTCCACATCCTCAACGATTTCGGCCGTACACCTGATCCCTTCATTCTCGATAATCTGTTTTACCTGCCCTGCCAGGAATCTGAGCCTGCTGCGAACATCAGGGTCATTTTTGCTCCAGATCCCCGAAACCACTTTTATCCCGGCCCCGTATATTCTGGCAATCTTGATGGCCCATGTAACCTTTTGCCTGCTTTCGGTGGTAAGATCAAGGGGCAGCAATATGTTCCTGATGCCGTCATAATGGTGTCGTGCATTGATCGTGATGACCGGGCATTTAGTCGAGCGCAATACCCTTGAACTGTTAGCTCCCAGAACTCCGACAGCATTCCCCGGAAGTTCGGGCTGGCTGTGCGTGCCCATGATGATAAACTGGGCCTCGACCGTATTGGCCGTTTCCAGTATTTTGGAATAAACCTGGCCTGTTTCCAGGATGGACGAAACCTGCAAACCGGTTTCGGCCTGCACTTTGTCGGAAAGTCCGGTTAGCCTCTCTTTCAGTTTGTTCAGGATCTCTTCATCATAAGAGGCACCGAAAAGCGCTCTTATGCCGGCAGGCGGATCATACACATAGAGCAGCACGATTTCTGCCGGGAGCAGGCGTGCCAGGTTGTAGGACTGTTCCAGGGCGATCAGCGACTGGGGTTCAAAATCAACAGGGACAAGAATCTGCGTCATAATGGATGGAATTATCTTATCGTTAGTACACAAAGATAATTATTCGACAGAAATAAACAGCCCGATGCCTTTCCTGCAGAAATTCTGATTTCAAAATTCCTGCCTGCGGCAGGCAGGCCTTGATCGATTACCCGGGTATTCTTTCGCCGTTCTGAATTCAAAACTCGTTGATCCATGATTCTGATAAAGGTCCGGCGGCGGATTGGTATTCTATTCCGATTGTATTACATTTGTTCAGATTCCGGGATCAACAAGGGGATTAAAACGGACACCGAAATGGAATTTAAGCGACTGCTTTTCATCGCCTTTCTACTGCTCCCCGTGGCAGTTCTGCCCCAGCAGTATTTCTTTTCCACCTATTCGCTCGGGGAAGGATTATCACAAAGCGTGGTCAATTGTATTTACCAGGATTCCCGCGGGTTTATCTGGGCCGGGACACAGAACGGACTGAACAAGTTCAACGGGTATACGTTCGAAATCTACTCCTATAATCCTTCTGATACAAACTCCCTCTCCAACAACTGGGTCTATTCATTGTCTGAAGACCGGGAAGGGGACCTGTGGGTCTGCACCAAAAGCGGCCTGAACCGGTTTATCCGGAAGGAGAACAGGTTTCAGCGGATCCATTACGCTACCGGGTACCCCCGGGATGTCACCAACTATCCCTATGATGCCATTGTCAGCGCAGCCGGGGAGATTTTGATAAACACACCTCCCGTTCTGACAATCTATCACCCCGGGAAAGGGACCTTTGAACATTTCACGAGCCCCCTTGAATATGACGGATCGGTAAAGGACAATAGGATTCCCCTCCTGGAAGACCCGGACGGATTGATCTGGATGGGGTCAACCCGCGGGCTTGCCTGTTTTGATCGGAAATTAAAGGCTTTTCGCTGCTTCCGTGCGGAACCGTGGAAAAAGAATACCCTCAGTGATAACTCCATCACGGCCCTGTTCCGTGACCGCAGGGGATCTGTCTGGGCAGGCACAGCAAACGGGCTGAACAGGTATGACAAGAAGACCGGCCAGTTCATAGCCTATCACAATGAACCGGGGAATTCATTTTCAATAAGCCAGAACTTCATCCGGTCGGTTGTTCAGGACAATGCCGGGAACTTCTGGATCGGTATGGAAGGAGGGGGGCTCAACAGGCTCTCTTTCGCGAAGAGGGATCAGCCTTTCTTCGAGAACTTTACCAGTGAAAACAGCCAGCTTAGCCATAATATTGTAAATTCCCTTTTCATCGACCGCTCTGAAAACCTCTGGGCCGGGACCCTTCAGGGCATCAGCAAGACCGACCTGAAAAAGCATAAGTTCAACCTGTATCGCCGGAGCGATTCTCCTTATTCCGTGGATCTTCTTGGGAATGTAATCGCATCCATTTACAAGGACGAAAAGGGTATCCTCTGGATCGGGAACTGGGGCCAGGGGCTGAACCTTTTTGACCGCAGAACGGGCCGTGTTGAACATTTCTCTACCCGCCTGAACGGGAATCACCATCTTACGAATGATTTTGTTCACGTGGTTTTTGGCGATAACGACCGCCGTATCTGGATAGGGACCCGTGACGGCATTTTCATTTTTGACAGGGAAAAACACCGGTTCCTGAGAATGAATGAGTACTTCAGGAATGACCGGTTGCCGGATCTGAGGGGTGTCAGGATCTTCATGATCATCCAGGACAGGGCCCGGAACTACTGGATCGGAACACAAAACGGCCTTTACCGGGTCAATACTGTGAATGGTTCAACGGAGCATTTTTCCGAACAGGCTGGCGGGAATTACCGGATCAGCAGCAACCTGGTTTACTCCCTGCTCGAAGACCGCGATGGCTTCATCTGGATTGCCACGCTCAACGGGCTGGATGCCCTGGATCCGAACAACGGGAAACTCAGCCATTTCCGGAAATCCGAAGGTTCTTCCAACTCCCTCTGCGATAATTTCGTCATCTCCCTGTGTGAAGATCATACCGGTGCGATCTGGATCGGGACAAGCACCTATGTAAACCGTTTTACAAAAAAAGACTCCCTGTTCACCTATTTCTCCCAGGAAAGCGGGCTGCCTAACAACAGGATCTTTGAGATCCTTGAAGACAGGCTGCATAATGTCTGGTTTGCGACCGGAAACGGATTATCGAAGTTTGACTCTGTTACACGAACCTTCAGAAATTACACTGTCCAGGAGGGGTTGCAGGGGCCTGAATTCAACCTGCGTGCAAGTTTCAGAAGCCCCGACGGAGAAATGTTTTTCGGCGGGATGAACGGATTTAATTCTTTCTATCCCGACTCGATTAAGGATAATCCTTTTATCCCGCCCATCGCCTTCACCTCGTTTTACACCATTACCGGCGGTCTGAAAAAATTCCGTGATGTCCAGAACACCGGGGATGTGGTCCTGGATTATAAGGAAAACACGTTTACCCTGGAATTTGCAGCCCTGGAATACACCAACCCCGGAAATAACCGCTATGCCTACCGCCTTGAGGGAGTTTCGGATGAATGGATCGACCTTGGTAACCGCCGGTTTGTTCCCTTCACGAACCTCCCGGCCGGTGAGTACCGTTTCACCGTCAGGGGTTGCAACAATGACGGAAAATGGAACAAGACAGGGAAGAGCCTTCGGATCGTGATCCATCCTCCCTGGTGGAGAAGCTGGCCTGCATACATCGTCTATTTCCTGTTGCTGGTCATCCTTGTCTTCCTGTATATCAAATGGAGAGAGCGAAATCTCATCCGGCAGCGCACGGTCCTTGAAAAAAAAGTGGAAGAGCGGACTTCGCAGATTGAGCGGCAGAAAGAGGAACTGGAGCACCTCAACGCCACGAAGGACAAATTCTTTTCTATCATAGCCCACGACCTGAGGAGCCCTTTTAATTCAATCCTTGGATTTTCAGACATTCTGCTATCCGATTTCCGGAAGTATGATCCGGATAAAATCGAAAAATACCTCACCTACATTAAGGAGGCTTCCGGCCAGACCTATGAACTTCTTCAGAACCTCCTTTTCTGGGCCCGTTCTCAAACCGGCACCCTGGAGTTTAAACCTGTTCTGTTTGATCTGTACGAACGGATCGGTGAAAATATTTCCATGGTGAAAAGCCAGGCAGAGAAAAAAAACATCGGGGTCACGCATTCCGGTGATGAAGGAAAAACAGCACTGGGGGATGTCAATATGATCGATACGGTGCTGCGTAACCTTCTTACCAACGCCATAAAATTTACCCCGGCAGGGGGTGCCGTCAGTGTGCAGGTTAAGCAATCAGGCGATCAGTGGGAGATTACCGTGAAAGATACCGGTGTGGGCATTGCGCCGGAGAACATCGCCAGGATTTTCAGGGTCGACAGTAAGTTCACCCGGCAGGGGACAGAAAAGGAACGCGGGACAGGCCTGGGGCTGATCCTTTGCAAGGAGTTCGTCAGGCTTCACGGCAGTACAATTTATGTGATAAGTGAACCGGGACAGGGCAGTGAGTTCAGCTTCTTTTTATCCAGGGGCTGACCACTGACTCCGATGGAAAGGATGGAGCCGCTTCGTTGATTTTTGTTTGAACAATCGAATATTGATCAACGAGTTCTGAACTTCGATCTGATTTCAAAGATCCCTGCCTGCCTGCCGGCAGGGTTGATCAATATTCGAGTATTCATTGTAATGGAATCCCGTATTTGTTGCGCTTGCAAAACTGAGTAGTTCGGGGAGGCAAACAAGGTAAAAGGTCATTTTCAATCTCTTTCTGTAAAGAACACTGACATTGACCGTTATTTTCAGTTTGTCAGGCATAATTATTTGCCCGATATTCAATCTTTCAGGCAACGAACTGATATTCCATACTGTTTAATGGGGTTTACCCGGTGGGCAATGATGCCGTCAAAAGCCAGATTGACGCTCCAGGCGGCGGGTTGATTTGTCCCTGTTCCAACCTGTGTGCTGGTCCAGAAGAAACACTGGGCCCCTAAGCCGCCGAAAACCCCATAAGCAAAACTGCCACCCGGAAGGGCAGTAAAACCACTTTCGTTTGTGGCTCCGGTATTTGGGGTTTGCCAATGTGTTGTTCCGGCTTCCTTCAATACGCTGCCAATCCCTCCATAGTCCGGAATCGTGGCTGTTCCATATTTAGTGCTAAGATAAGCAGATAAGGCATACCATTCGGCATCACTTGGCACATGACAACCATTTGGTGCTATTGTATGTGCACTTCCCAGGGCGTACCAATTATAAAGCCTTCCATAGACCTTTGCATTTTCCGACGAATTATTATAAGCATAAACTTTCCCGGTAGTATCAGTCAATAACTTTCCATCAGCTTTAAGTGATCCGGCAATGATTGGATCACCATTGCGATAGTGTGTCACCTGTAGATTTTCAACCAGCCATACTTGTGTGCCAATCGTAACTGTGTGATAAACATTTCCGTCTATGTCGGTTACTGTGCCTCCAGCTGGTGCAGGACTGGTTGTGCTGTTACTCTTTTTACAACCTGTTGCAAACAGCAGCACAATTCCCATAACTACGAATGGGGAAAACCAAAATATATTTTTCTTTGTCATGTCAATTCAGATTTAAATTTATCACTCGTTTTTTTGTTGTAATATCCTTTATTTTGGGATTTTATTATGAATATTTACCTGATTAAAATCATCTTTTTCATTTCAATAGACCCATCTGTTTCCAAATTTTATAAATAGCTTCTTGTGGCCATTTTTATCCAGATGTTTATCCAATTCCTTATTTTAAAGCAACAAATATAGATTATAAACGATCTAAATAAAAACAAATCACATTATTTATCGATAACATGCCGGAAAAGAGGCGATGTTTCTGCAGGTTCACAGAATTGAAGTTGAATACTTTTGTCATCCTTTGGACAATACATTTAACACTCCATCCTATGAATGGCAAACATCCGGCTGAACGTTGATCAATATTCGAGTACCCAGCTCTGCAATCAACAATTCTGAATTCAATTCTTACTTCAAAAATCGTTGATCAATATTCGAGTACTCATTTCGCTACAGCAGAATTCCTGATTTTGCCTTGATCCAGCCGGAATTATAACTTCCGCTTAGCCTGGTATGAGAACTGTGAAAAGCTGGTATCCTGACTTTTTTATTTTAAACATTGCACGTTAAGAAAAAGTAGTTTTTCTTTAAGGAACTATTTTTCTTCAACCTTCTCTATATTTGCATATCAAAATCTGGTAATTATGGCTTATCCTTTCATTAATGTCTGGGCGGTGCTATTGGCAACGCTCATTTTCTGGGCCATCGGTGCCCTCTGGTACAGTCCGGTTTTGTTTGGCAAACGCTGGCAAAAGGAGGTGGGTTTTAAAGAAGAAGAAATCAAAAAGACAAACATGGCCCTGGTGTTCGGAACCAGTTTCCTGCTGATGCTTTTCATGGTTTGGGCGCTGAATTTTGTAATCAATTCCCACAAACCGGAGCATGTTAATCTGCAAATCGGATTGATTTATGGTGTTTTCATTGGATTTTTCTTCTCCATGCTTACCATGGGTATCAATTACCTTTACCAGCGCCGTTCGATTGTATTGTGGCTGATTGATGGAGTCTACGTGATTCTTGGTCTTGGCATCGCGGGTATGATCCTTGGCGGATGGAGGTGACAGGAAAATCCGTTTCCCGGAAAAAAACGGGAGCGCCGGTGAAGCCCGGACCTCATCACGAACCAGGCCCATGCCTGAACTGTGGAACCTATCTTTCGAAAGACGATTTGTTCTGTTTCCATTGCGGCCAGAAGAGGCTTGAACGGGAAGATTTGTCATTCCGGCATCTGATCGGGGACTCTTTCCTGGACTATTTCCACTTCGATTCTAAATTCTTCCGTACCATTTTACCGCTGCTGTACAAGCCAGGCTGGCTTACCCTCGAATACATGAGCGGCAAGCGAAAATCCTATGTTGAACCCTTCAAACTGTTCCTGGTCATCAGCGTTATTTATTTCCTTCTCCTGCCTTTTGGCAAGGAACCAGAAGCGGAAAATACAGCTCCGGTGCTTTCAGGCTCAAACAAGGTCCAGCCTGTCAATGATAAATCCGGTTCAGAGCATACCCACTTCACTTTAAATGGTCTTTCGGTAAGTAAATCCGGCCGGGATTCCATCAAAGAAGAGATCGATAGTACCGGGGTAAAAAGATATGTGGAGAAGCATTTTGCAAAGGAGTCAATCTGGACAAAATTATTTGTGAGTCAGGTCATAAAGCTCATGATCTCGTCAGGACAGTCTTTCACGACCGTTCTTGAACACACCGCTTCGAAACTGATATTTTTATTAATCCCCTTTTTCGCGGCCCTTTTGAAATTGTTTTATATACGGCGGAAGAGGCTGTACTTTGAACACCTGATTTTCTCCCTGCATCTTCATGCCTTCATTTTTCTGATGCTTATCCTCTACCTGCTGGTTGAACTGATTTTCCCGGTTAACCTGTTTTTCATCGCAATGATCATCCTGGTCTATGGCTTCATTGCATTGAAAAAATACTACGGGCAGGGGTTTGGGAAGTCCCTGGCAAAAATGCTGATGATCAGCTTGTCGTATCTGATTATTGGCGTTCCCCTCCTTTTTATGCTGCTGATCCTGGTTGCGCTGTTTTCGTACTGATCCGGCGTGGGCAATCTCTCTATGACGCGGCTTTGATGATTTTCTTCACAACAACACCGGTGCTGCAACGAATCGTAACAAGGTATACCCCGCTTTCAAGGTTCTGAAGATCCAGGATAACAGCAACCCCGGCCCGGGATCTGTGTGAAAGGATCAGATTGCCATTAAGACTATAGAGGCTCACGTTCAATTCTTCATTGATGCTGCCGGTTATTCTCAGGTAATCGGTGACCGGATTCGGGGCAAAAATGAACAACGGGGCATCGGATTCAGGTCCGGGTACAGCGTTCATGACGTCCTTTATGCAGACCAGCTCGATACCGTTGCCGGTTCCCAGGTTCCGGCTGTATTTCTTCTGTATTGAATCATTCCAGTGCTCATGCACCCCCAGTGATGAATACAGAACATGGTCGTTGTCGGGATCATAGACTATACCCGCGGGCCAGAGGCTGGAATCGGCAGCCTGGTGTAAGTAATCATCAACAGCACCCATGTTCGGGCGGTTGACTTTTCCGTTTTGACCGTTGTACTCTGTATGCAAAAAATCGAAACATACGGATTCGATGGCAACAGGATCCTGCGAAACAAAAAGGGACGACGCCCAGTTGTTGTTGAAAGGAGCGCTGGTCCAGTGCTGTGGAGTGCAACTGGCTTCATCCCCGCAAAACAATCCGTCGACCAGGATGAGCATCGTTTTCCTCCCTATCATTTTATGCTCCATCATATCGGTTTGCGCCCTGTACATACCATATTCGGTACGATAGGGCACATCGTTGTATTTTGCCACAATTCCATCATGAAGGTGCCATGCACTGGGCCGGGTGATAGAACCCCAGTTATTCTTTGCGGCAAGCGAAATACCCGCACAGGCATGGGCCTTCATAGCCGGAAGACTGATAATGTAATCCGCTGTGTCAAAAACATTATAGAGTGTGTCTGTCCCTGCATCCGGCATAACCGTTTTGTGGTCGGAATAATAAATAATGCCGGTACCTTTGGATACCGGGAACCTTCCCAGTGCGGCCAGGTCCTGAATTCCCTTATGTACCAGGTTGTTTCCAAGATAATGGATCCCGGGAAATGAAGAATGCCAAAGATCATAATCCTCCCTGAAGATATTTTGCATGGGGTCGCCCACGTAAATCCTGCCCTGAGGAATGCCTGCATAGATTACCAGTTGTTTCAGAAGGGCCTGCACAACAAAGGGATTGCTGATGGTGGTATTTGGACTTCCACCCGGCGCGAAATCCCTCCGGCTCAGATCGGGATTAAAATTATTTCCCGTATCGCCGTAAGCTGCCACGATATTTAATTTAACAAATAGATTCTGGCCCGGACGATATCCGTTGCCCCCGTTTCCATGGGTCGAATTATAATAGCGGAAAAGAGTATCCCATGCAGCACCCAGGGATGTTTCCCCCGAGATCTTCAGGATGCAGTCGGATACCATGCTGTCAATAACCGCGGGGTTATTGTTTTTCAGCATGAACCATTCGTCATCACCGGGGTCAATAATGCCATTATTGTTGACCGTATTTGAACAGCTGAAATTTGTGGATGTTGAATCCCAGGTCCAGACGACCCTTCCGGGGAAAATGCCCATCGCAGTTCCAATGGGTTGGTTCGGGGGATAAACCGCAGCATTTTTATAAACAACTTTTGCCTGCGTGATCCTGAATGGGATCGAGAACATTATCAGCCATGCAGTAATTGCCACTATCAGGAACAGATATGCTGGGAAATACCGGTTTTTAAAAAAATACCGGTGGAACATCCGGTAGGAAAATACAGACCCTGTAAGAGTTATCAGCTGAATGATGAATCCCGACATAAAGGGCGCGCAAATCTTCATACAGGGATATTGCGCCCGGCTGGGTTTCGGGATGACACGGATCAGGAACCAGAGTGTTGAAAGGATGCCTAGAAGCAGCAACCAGATCCGGGAGGCATGGCCGTCCCGGTAAAACCATCTCAATATCTTTCGAAATGAAGAGGGGAGGTAATCAACGCGTGAATCCATTGTCGGTTTGATTGGTATCTCAAAGATAACAAATGAAAATGACTCCGGAGATCGCTCTTTCTATCTTCTTCCGCCGCCGCCACGGCCTCCACCGCCGCGACTCCCACCGCCGCCACCGCGACTGCCACCGCCTGAACTATAACCACCGCTGCGACCACCACCGCCACTGTTGTAAGAATTTGATGAGGACTGACGGGTTGACGGGCTTGCTGATTGCCGGTTACCGCCACCCTGGCCTCCCCGGTTTACATCGCCGGTGCTGGGTTTTGGACTGCCACCCTGGCCTCCCCGGTTTACATCGCCGGTGCTGGGTTTTGGACTGCCACCCTGGCCTCCCCGGTTTACATTGCCGGTACTTGGCTTGGCACCTCCGCCCTGGCCTCCCCGGTTTACATCGCCGGTACTGGGTTTGGCACCGCCCCCCTGACCTCCCCTATTGACATCGCCGGTGCTGGGTTTAGCTCCACTGCCCTGGCCTTGCCTGCTGCTATTATTATATTTTCCGTTGGCATTATTATGGTTAACTGTGTTGGAGGTGTTTCTTGAATTATTGTAATGGTTATAATTATTTGTATTATGAACCACTACCGTACTGCCATGACCGCCATAATAACCGCCATGACAGTAAAAATTATTATGGCGGTAAATGCCAACTGCCATCACCGTAAAAGCAGCAAAATAGGGAGGATAAAATCCGTAATAATAGGGCGGAACATAAGGCACATAAACAGGTGAATAGACATACTGTACGACCGGGATTGTTTCAACCACAACAACCGTAGTGGATGCCGGAACGCTCTCGGTTACAGGGTTGGCACCGGTATACGCAGGATTTGGCGTAACCGAGGGGGTCGGCGTGGTTTTGGGCTCAATAACATAATCTTTACCGTACAATGCCGGATCTCCGACAATTTGCAACGTGGTTTTTTTGTCTTTATCCTTTGACAGCAGGATGACGGCAACATCCTGTTTCTCCTTTTCATTGATGTCGACCTGGAGAACAAACGTAAAATTGTCGCCATCCTTTTTTGTGATAACCTTAATGAAATCAACTTTGCCATCTAAATTCAAATCCAGGTTATTGATTCCGGTCTTTTGAAGGTTTAACGTTTTTTCAAAGTCCTCGATGGTCTTTGATTTTTGAAAAAGATCAAGAACAGCATATAGATCGAGGTTATCTCCAGGCAGTCCTAATGAAGCCGTATCTTTCCCTGTTTGAGAAAAAACCGGAATACTCAACAAACTTGCCAGGAAAACTGCAATTGCTAAAAACCTATTTTTCATTTCTTTGCCTTATTTATAACCTTATAATGTGCGAATATCTGCTAAATTACAAAAAAAGATTTCCGCCTTTTCATTTCCATTAAAGTTTTTATATGGATCCATGCATCAAAGGGGTTATCCGGTTAACATTCCGTATGAAAAAACAATTGTAATAAAATTATTTTTAAATTTACCCTGAATTTGTTGTCCTATGTGTTTTTAATTGAGTCTCATAAATAATTTAAACCTGTACGATTATGAAAAGCAAGATTTTTTTCGGGGGACTATTGGTGGCAATTGTTATTTTATCATTCGCCTGTAATCAAAAAAAAGATACAACAAATGCAGTTTCAGCAGTTAATAAAGAACAGGTCAAGGCTGAAATTCAGGCACTTGAAAATCATTTTGCATTAATTTACAATACCCGGAATGCAGACTCCCTGACCTATTATGCAGATGATGCCGTCAGTTATTTTGTTGGACAAAAGCCTGTTGTCGGTAAAGCCGCTATTCACAAATTCATTGAAAATGAACTGATGGATTTCCCCAAAGGCGCAAAGATATCCTTTGAGACCATTGAGATCCGCGTTGCAAATGATGGTCAATATGTTTTTGAAGTTGGAAAATATAAACAGGTGGATTCCATGGGTACGGTATTATCAGGCGGACACTACTTCAGTTTATTTGAGAAAAGGGATGGTAAATATTATTGCGTCAGGGATATGGCCAATTCCAGCCCAATTGATAACTAACCGGGCGGGTTTCCGGAAAACTGAACCCGGGAGAACCTGCCATCTTCTGGTTGACTTGCCAGCTGCCTGAGTGCTGTCAGGCATGAAACTTTTCAGTTGTCATACTATCGATGGAGGCAAATGTGACCAGCTGAATTATTTTTGCGACGGATCGAAACAGGGGAGGTACGATTGACCTGGCCTCCTCTTTGCTATCGACTTCCACGATGATCCATGACTTATGCTCTCCATCCATACAGCCCCACTCTGCCCTGGTCAGATAATGTGACCCTGATTCCCGGAACACCTGGATGGCATGTTCACAAGAATGCTTATCAGAATCATGGGGGACTTCTATCAGGAACTTTTTCATCTTATGTTCTGCTATCTGAAAAACGTCAACAAATATACAATGGAATTGGTCTAAATAAGTATTTTAACAAAATTAATCGAATTAATCATTCTGATTTCTCTGATATAGAATGACAATAATCTTTTTTGAATGCTTTCAGACTTGTTTCATTTTATAGTTTTTTCTTTTTCCCGGTGCGTTGGCGACAATCATGGAATCAACGACTTTCAGGGGTGTAACCCCTGTGATTTTATGATGGTTGCCTTCTGCGGGAGCGAAGACTTTCATGGCAACATCGTGAAGAAAGAAAGGATAAAAGCCGGCACGGGTTTTAAAATAAAACAGAAAAATTTGTTGCAGAATTAAAACAAGTTGTACTTTTGCATACCGATCGTTCAGTATTTTAATTATGAAAGACACCAGAGCATATATTATCGACGAAGCGTACAAACTTTTCCTTAACCACAGCTATGAAGCTGTTTCGATCAGCATGATCAGCGAAGCGATCGGGTTTACCAAGGGTGCCCTTTACCATCATTTCAAAAACAAGGAAGAACTTTACCGGGCTGTGATCGACAAGCATTTTCCAATCACAAGCGTCTCGGTCGACGTCGATAACGTAAGCCTGAAAGAATATACCAGTGCCTGCATCAACCATACGCACGAGATCCTGAAGGCGATCTTCGTGAATGACGAGAACTTTATCCCTGTCAATTACCTGTCGATGATCGCCGATTGCTTCCGGCATTATGAAGGATTTTCGGAGAATAAGGCCCATGTCATTGAAAGTGAAGTAAAAAACGTGGAGGTAATTCTCAGGAATGCGATCAAACGGGGAGAAGTGCGCAGCGACATCAACATCAAGATGGTGGCCCTTCAGTACTTTTCCCTGAGCATCGGCATGGCCGGCGACCTGATCAGGAACAGTTCCGTTGATTCTGCCATAAAATCATTGAAAGGCCAGCTTAACCAGTTGTATTACCTTCTTAAGAAATAATTTTTTTAACCTTAAACATACCGTTCGTTCAGTATGTAATTATCCATCATTCAATCGTAAATCCCAGACAATTCTTAAATGACAGAAAAATGAAGAAGATGATCATTCCCGCGATGGCATTGTGCATGCTTATCGCCTGCAATCCCAAAGAAAACAAGGACAGCCAGCCCGGAACAAACCCCATCACCGTGACCACCGTCATGGTGAAAAAAGAAAAGGTGGTTACCGGCCTGCGATACAGTGGTACCGTTGAAGCCTATCAAAGCATCCCCATTAATTTCCAGACCACCGGCACGGTTGAAAAAGTACTGGTTGAAGCCGGTGACGTGGTTCGGAAAGGCCAGCTGCTGGCTACGCTTGATCAGACCGATGCAACGAGTCTGTACGAGATCACGCTTTCACAGTTCCAGCAGGCTAAAGATGCTTACGAACGCTTGAAAACGGTGCACAACCAGGGAAGCCTGCCCGAAATAAAATGGGTGGAGATGGAATCCAAGCTTGAACAGGCTCAGTCCTCGCTGAACATTGCGAAGAACAATCTTGAGAAATGCAAACTCTTTGCTCCTGTCAACGGAATGGTCGGGCGACGGAACATCGAACCGGGGATGTCTTCCCTGTCCATAGCATCAGCGCCACTGGAACTGGTGGACATACGGCAGGTGTATGTGAAGATCTCGGTTCCCGAGAACGAAGTGGCCAGGATCGACAAAGGAATGAAAGCGGGTTTTATAGTCTCTGCCCTGAATGATAAGGAATTCAAGGGGGAGGTAGCCAATATCAGTCCGGTCGCCGACAGGATCTCGCGCACGTACGAAGCGAAGATCCTTGTTCCGAACCCGGAGTTCGCAATGAAACCGGGAATGGTTTGCGATGTGAAAATGGAAACGACCATGGAAAAAGAGGTGATCCTGGTGCCTAACCAGAGTGTATCGAAGGACCACGAAAACAGGGTATTTGTATTCGTGGTTGATGCGGCTGAAAAAAGAGCAAGAAAGCAGGTCATCAAAACCGGGCAGTACCATGATTCGGGACTGGAAGTATTGTCGGGCCTGGAAGCAGGGCAAATGATCGTAAATGAAGGGAAAGAAAAATTGAGTGACAACTGTTTAATTGCCTTTTAACATGGAACGGAAGAAATTGAACCTGATCGAAAAGGCAATGCGAAACAACAACATTGTTGTGATCATTGCTGCGGCCATTATCATTGTAGGAATTGTTGCACTGATCAAAATGCCCCGAAATGAGTTTCCAACGTTTACCATCCGGCAGGGTGTCATCGTGGGCGTATATCCCGGAGCAAGCTCTGCTGAAGTTGAGAAACAGCTTACCACCGTAGTTGAAAATTATATTTTCGGTTACCAGGAAATAAAGAAAGCCAAAACCTATTCCTATTCCCGGGAAGGGATCATGTACATCTTCGTGGAGCTGAACGACAATGTAAAAAATGCCGACCAGTTCTGGTCGAAATTAAAGCATGGGCTGGCCGAACTCAAGATGACTCTCCCCTCGGGAGTCCTTGCCCTTGTTGCCAATACTGACTTTGGTGATACCTCGGCCCTGCTCATCACCCTGTCGTCCGATACCCGGAGCTACAAAGAGCTCGAGGAGCAGCTGAAAAAAATCGAAACCGAAATCCGCAGGATCCCGGCCACCTCCAAGGTAAAGCATTTCGGGCTTCAGAAAGAAAAGATCTTTGTGAATGTTAAGCCGGAGCTGCTGAACGAATACAACATCAAATCCCTGACATTGCTGGGTTCATACCAGGCCAACGGGATGGTGAGTTATGCAGGTAAGCTGGATGACGGCCACACCGTTATGCCGGTTCACTTTCCTCCCAATTTTGAATCGGAAAAAGACCTGTCCGAGCAGATTATTTATTCCGATCCCAATGGCAACGTGGTAAGGCTAAAGAACATCGCCACGATCGAACGGAAGTACGACAAACCCGACAATTTCATCCGCCAGAACGGGAAGAAAACGATCCTGCTTTCACTGGAGATGCAGCCGGGCAACAACATTGTGGCATACGGGAAGGATGTGAACAAAGCCCTGGCGAAGTTCAAGAAGCATTGTCCCGCAGGGATCGAAGTCGCCACGATCTCGGAGTTGCCGAAATACGTGAGCGATTCGGTGAACGACTTTTTAAAAGAATTCCTTATCGCCATCATCGCCGTGATCCTCGTGACCATGATCCTGCTTCCCTTGCGGGTAGCTTCAGTCGCCGGGATCACCGTCCCTATCTCGGTGATGATCACATTGGCCATCCTCTACTTTGCAGGTATCGAGTTGCATACGGTCTCACTGGCATCTTTGATCCTTGTTCTCGGCATGATCGTTGACAACTCCATCGTCGTCATCGATAATCATGTAACGAAGATCGACCTGGGAATGTCACCCTGGCATGCTGCCATTAAAAGCGCCCGGGAACTGGTGTCACCGATCATTGTAGCCACCCTTGCCATCTTGGCTGCCTACATACCCCTCGGATTCATGGTGCCCGGAACGGCCGGTGAATTCATGGCAGCCATCCCCTGGGTGGTAACCATCGCACTGGTGGTTTCCATCCTGGTTGCCTTGTTTTTAGTACCGTACCTGAATTTTGTATTCATCAAGAAGGGGCTGAAGAGCAAGAAGAAACCGGGGAGCAGATCTTTCCTTGACCTTTTGCAGAACTGGTTCGACCGTTCGCTCGACAAAGCCTTTAAACATCCCGTGATTGTCGTGGGCACGGGGATCGTCACGGTCATCCTGGCGATGCTCCTTTTTTCGTCTACCACCCAGGAGTTGTTCCCCGAAATGGAGCGCAACCAGTTTGCCGTTGAGGTTACCCTTCCTTCCGGTTCTTCGCTCAAAGCCACCCAGAAGGTGGTCGACAGCCTGGAATCCATCCTGATGAAAGACAAGAGAGTGACCACGGTTACCAGTTTCATCGGGACCAGTTCACCACGGTTCCATGCGGCCTATGCACCCAATATGCCTTCTACCAATTACGGGCAGTTGCTGGTCAACACGAAATCGGACAAGGCAACGAGGGAGATCGTGAACGACTACATGCCCCGGTATTCAAACAACTTCATCAACGCCTATGTAAAATGGAAGATCCTGGCCCTCTATCCCAGCAAGTCGCCCATCGAAATAAGGATCTCTTCCGATTCCGTGAAAGATATCCGTCGGGTTCAGGATAAGGTAGAAAAGATCCTTGCAGGTACCCAAGGCCTGGCCTGGGTACGCAACGACTGGGACCAGCCCCAGCAAAACATCAATGTGAACCTCGACCGCGACAAGGCAAACCGCATGGGTTATTATAAGAGCCTGGTGGCAACCTCGGTGATGATAGGGCTGGACGGGATCCCCCTGACCACGATCTGGGAAGACGATTACCCGGTTGACGTCGTTCTTACCCAGGAGCAGTCGTCGGCCAGCAAGTTAAAGACCGTCGAAGACCAGTACATCACCTCTCCCCTGAATTTTTCAGCCATCCCCCTGAGGTCCATGGCGACTTTCACCCCGGGATGGTCGGAGGGGACCATTGCCAGGCGCAACGGGGTGCCGACCCTGATGATCTCGGTCGACAATAGACCCGGGACATCCGCTTCAGCCATTTTCGACAAGTTGAGACCGCAAATTGACAAGCTGGTGTTGCCAGAGGGTACATCCGTTAATTACGGCGGAGAATACGAAGCCCAGGAGGAAGTTTTCGTGCCCATGGGAATTGCATTGCTGGTAAGCATAGTGCTCATTTTCTTTATCCTGCTGATCCAGTTTAAAAAGGCGAAGATTGCCTTGCTGATCATGAGCGGGATGTTACTGACCCTGCCGGGGGCAGTCATCGGTTTAAAGCTGATGGGCTACCCGTTCAGTGTGACCGCTTTCATCGGCATCACCAGTTTGTGCGGGATGGTTGTGAGAAACGGGATCATCCTGATTGATTACGCCCGTGATTTAAAAGAGAACCAGGGAATGAGTACGAAAGAAGCAGCCATCGCTGCGGGCAAACGAAGGATGAGGCCGATCTTCCTCACCTCCGCCGCAGCCGCTGTTGGGGTAGTCCCCATGATTTTAAGCCGTTCTTCCCTGTGGGGACCATTAGGCACGGTGATTTGTTTCGGGCTGCTGTTTTCAATGGTGCTGACCCTTTACATCATGCCGGTCCTTTACTCGCTTTCATACAGCGATAAAGAGAAGAAATTTCCGTTCTGGACATTGCCCGGAAATGTAAAAATGATCCTGGTCGGATTCCTGCTGACGGTTCCCTCGCTGGTAAGCACAAGCCAGGCCCAGAACATTTCGCTCGATTCGTGCAGGCAGCTTGCCCTGCAAAACAACCATAAGATCAGGGAAGCAGAATTGCAGGTAAAGGCATCCGAACAACAGAGAAAAGAGGTCTTCACAAACTTCTTTCCGAAAGTCAGTACTGCCGCTTTTGCAATGCGTTCAGCCGACTACCTCATCAAAGCCCAGACACCGGCCATGAACCTTCCGGTATGGGATGGTAAAAACCCGGCGCAGCTTATGAACCCCACGCAGTTCGCATACATTCCCTCGCTTTCATTAGGCTTTCTTGATTACCTGAACACGGCAGCCGTCACCGTGGCCATACCGGTTTATGCCGGGGGGCGGATCCGGCGGGGATACAAGCTTGCCAGGCTGGGCGAAGACGTCAATGTGTATCAAAAGGAGATGACCCGTGACGAAGTCCTGGCCAGGACCGAAGAGCTGTTCTGGACCCTGCAGTCGCTCAGCGAAAAAGAAAAAACCATACGAGGCTACCAGCGCATGCTCGACTCCCTGTACCGTGATGTAAGCAACTACTCCAGTGCCGGTTTGGCGCTGAAGAACGATGTGCTGAAAGTCCAGCTGAAACAGAACGAACTGAAGACAAACCTGCTGAAGCTGAAAAACGGGGTAGATCTGACCCGGCGGGCATTGTGCCAGCAGATCGGGCTGGCCTATGACAGTTCGCTGGTCTTCACCGTTCCAAAGGAGCTGCAGACGGCAGTGGTTCTGTTCCAGGATCCCGAGCAGCTGGTGAAAAACCGCAGTGAATACCATTTGCTCAACAAAGCTGTTGAGGTAAAGCGGGTGCAAAAGAAACTTGCGGCAGGCGAATACATGCCGCAACTCTCAGTGGTCGGAACCGGTTTTGCATACGATGCAATGGACAAGACCTCCAACAACGCCCTGGGTATGATAAGCCTGAGTGTCCCGATCACCGACTGGTGGGGAGGAAGCCACAAAATAAAAAGGCAGGAAATCGAAGTCAAACAGGCGGAAAGTTCCCTCCAGGAAAATACGGAATTGCTGGTGCTGCAGATCCGCCAGGCAGCAAATGAAGTAGAGGAGGCGCATTACCAGGTAGGCGTATCAAAGGTCTCGGTGGAGCAGGCAAATGAGAATCTCCGCATCAGCCATGACAACTACAGGGCAGGTGTCATCGGAATTTCAGATCTGCTTGAAGCACAAGCGGTAGCTCAGCAGGCACTGGATGACCTTTCAGATGCCCAATGCCAGTTTCAGAGCAAATTGGCAAAATATAAACTCATTACCGGCGGCTGACAAACGGAGTACCCCTTTGTGAACAAGCGAATATTGATCAATTGATTAATTTTACCGGATAAAGAAGTACATATCCGATTGAACTTGTAAACTGTCCCTATGAATAAAATAAATCTCACAAACGATTTCTCATTATCGCGTATCGTGCACGGGCAGATGAGAATGAACGCATGGAAAATGTCGGGCCGGGAAATCTCAGCCTTCATGGAAGAGCTTTTACAGCTGGGGATAACCTCCTTTGATCATGCCGATATCTATGGGAATTATACCTGTGAATCCATGTTGGGAGAGGTGCTGGGCCAATACAAAGGACTGCGGAATAAAATAGAGATCATCACAAAATGCGGCATTAAACTGGTGTCGGACAAGTTTCCTCAACGAACGGTCAAACATTACGACTACAGCTATGAGTACATTGTCAGTTCCGTTGAGAGATCACTTGAAAACCTCCGGACGGATCACATTGACCTTCTCCTGCTGCACCGGCCGGCCCCGTTTTTTGATCCTGAAGCTGTGGCTGAAGCCTTTACCGTTCTTAAAAGAGATGGAAAAGTCTTGCATTTCGGCGTTTCAAACTTTACCCCTGCGCAGTATGAAATGCTGAAGGCGTTTACCCGGGAAGAACTTGTGACCAACCAGGTGGAAATATCTCCTTATTGCCTTGAACATTTTGAAAACGGGAACATAGACTTCTTTTTAAAAGAAAAAATAAAGCCGATGGCATGGTCGCCGCTGGCAGGTGGCAAACTTCTGGATCCAGACAATGAGAAAGGGAAACGGATCCTGCATGTCCTCTTGCAGGTTTCTGAAGAGCTGAATTCCATTCCGGTTGAAAAAGTCATCTACGCCTGGTTGCTCAAGCATCCAGTCTCCATAATCCCGGTAGTGGGCTCCGGGAAAATCGACCGCATCAAATTAGCAGTCGATGCACTGCAGGTTGACATGACCCTTGAACAATGGTACAGGATCTATATCGCTGCGCTTGGGAGAGAACTGCCGTAAGCCGGATAGCACTATCCGATCTGATTTCAGAAAGCCCTGATCAATGTTCGGGTATTTGGAAGGCGGATTTGAACAATCGAACAATCGATCAACGAAATCAGAACAGCAACCTTCTGATGATTGCTATTTTTTTATTATTTTCCGAGTTATGATCTGTCCCTTTTCAACCATTCTGACAAAGTAAATGCCCGATTGTAAATGATCAACACTAATCTCCATCTCCGACCCGTTGTCAGAGTGATCAGCAGTCATAACCAGTGACCCAAAAACATCGTAGATCTCAACCTTACCGCAGGTTAGATTCCGAATAAAAAAAGATGAGCCAACAGGGTTCGGATAAATAGTCATAAGTGAAGATTCTGATGGAGGAATACCCACCAACTGGTTATTCAACGCGTATTCCTTGATTACCAATGTGTAATAATCCAACACTTCTGCTTTAATCCATCCAAGATAATCCACGCCATGGATCCTCTTGCGGATCCCGATATAATGTGGCCCCCAGATCCAATTATCAAGGGAACTTTGGACACAGGGTTTCGGATAGAATGATTCATAATAGTGGGTAAGATTTGTTTGCACGGAAATTGTGCATTCACTGGAATAAAGGGTATCAAATTCAGAATAGATCCTGACCATCGGAACCAGGGCATCGGTATAATACACATTACCCAGTGAATCGTAGTGTCCCTCGTGGTCTGTTACACTGTCAACAGAAAAGGTTGAGCTATCTGCTGAGCTCAGGCGTATATAACTTTGTGTGCTCGATCCCCCCATATAGCACCACGCTTCGAATGTGTAATCCGGAATGCTGTTGTGGTCTAAATCCAGACTGTAAAAAACATGGTGACCGCAACCAATAATATTGGAACATATAACAGTGTCATGAGTGTTGATCACATACATTGAATCCGAAGAAGGATTAATAGTAATGTATTTGTTTTGTGAAACACCCCCAATCGAACAGACAATCATTGCGAGGCCAAAGAGAATAAACGATTTGATTTTTTTCATTTCGGATAATTTTGTAGTTTGTCTCTCAGATTATATCTGTTTACGATCACCCGGTTTTAAAATTTTATTGTTCAAACGACGGTGTTCTCCGGGATGCATTTTTATCAACAATACAACGTGTACAAATATAATCAAATCGAAGGTGTTTTGTACAGCGATGGTTTGATTTCAGAACTCCCTGCATGCCGGCTGGCAGGGCTGATCAATAACTTGTCCCGGAAACCCGGGATTCGGGTATTCATGTTAAATTAACTTCGGAAAGCATCTTCCTGAGCCGTTCAAGCGCCTCTGTAACGATTGACCGGGGACAGGCAATGTTCATGCGCATGAATCCCTCGCCGCCGGGGCCGAAGTCTGTACCCGAATTAAACCCCAATCCTGCTTCCCGGATAAGTTTGTGCTTAAGTGTTTTATCATCAAGATTGAAATTGCGGAAATCGAGCCAGATCATGTAGGTTGCTTCCGGGCGGAACATGTTTAAAGCGGGGATGTTTTTCCGGATAAAGTCTTCGGTAAAGCCGATGTTCCCGTTCAGATAATCCAGGAGCTGCAGCCGCCAGGGTTCGCCATGCAGATAGGCAGCGGTCGATGCGACGCTCCCGAACAGGTTCCCCATGCCCAGGTGCATTTTTTCGATCAGCTGTGAAAAGGAGGCGCGCAATCCGGGGTTCGAAATGATCACCGATGAAGTAGCGAGTCCGGCCAGGTTGAATGTTTTGCTGGGTGCATGGGCTGTGATCGTGATATCTGCTGCTTCGGGCGACAGATTGGCGAAAACCTGGTGCCGGAACCCGGGCATCACCAGGTCGGCATGAATTTCATCGGAAAAAACCAGTACACGGTGTTTCAGGCAGATCTGTGCAATTGTTTCAAGTTCAGTCCTGTTCCAGCACCGGCCTACCGGATTGTGCGGATTACAAAGGATCAGCATTGCTGCCTCTTTTGCCTGTTCTTCAAGCAGGCCGAAGTCAACATGGTATGAATTTCCTTCCTCGATTAACAAATTGTTTAATACGATCCTGTTGTGGTCTTCCACGGCACGAAATATCGGGGGATAAACCGGCGATTGGATGATGATCTTATCGCCGGGTTTCGTGAAAGCCTTCACCGCAAAACTGAGTGCAGGAACCACTCCGGGGCTGAATACAATATGGTCCCTGTGGATTGTCCAGTCGTGATGAACCTGCATCCACCCGATGACCGGCTGATAATAATCTGCATCCCTGAAGGTATAGCCATAGATAGGATGAGAGGCTCGCCGGATGACTGCATCGCGGATGAAATCAGGGGTTTCGAAATCCATATCGGCAACCCACATCGGAATCACATCCTCTTTTTCAAAAACGACTTGCCGCAAATCATACTTGACACAGGAGGTATGGGTCCGGTCAATAACTTTGTCAAAATTATACTTCATGCTTACATAGTTATTAAAGCCTTATCAGGATATCCGCAAATGCCCGTCAGAATTCTTCCTTTAAAATTAAGGGTATAATCTCCTGTCCGGCCGAAATCATTGCCACGCGAAATTAGATATTATTGCCGACCCAAAATTGACAGGGGAGGGGAAATTCTTCATCCCGATTACGAGGGGTGCAGATTCCTCCCCGAAACCATGTTCTGTAATCAAAATAAACCTTTTATATTTACTTTACTTTTTAGAAAACGGATTGCATCATCATGGAAAAGAATAAAGAAATGGCAACGGGGTCTGAGGGCAACAAAAAAGGGATAAAGACCATCAGCAGGTTCAGATGGTCGCTGATCGTCCTCTTCTTTTTTGTAACGGTTCTGATGACCTTTACCTATTACATTGACATCCCGGCCCTGATCTCAATTGAATCGCTGCTGATAACGGCTTTTCTTTTTGTCCTTGTCCTCCTTCACGGAATAATACGCTACGGAAAAAAAAACATGCTGATCTTTTTCCTGATCGTCTTTGCCGTCAGCTTTTCATTTGAAAATTTAAGCATCCGGACGGGATTTCCTTTCGGATTTTATCACTATTCACCTTCTTTGGGTCTGATGACCGTTCCGGTTGTGATCATCTTTGCCTATTTCGCCATGGGTTATCTTTCGTGGATGCTGGCACATATTATCACAGGCCAGTACACGCGGAGACTTGGCGGGAAGCAGATTTTCATGGTCCCGTTTATTGCGGCCTTCATCATGGTTATGTGGGACCTGACAATGGATCCGATCTCCTCCACCCTGCAGAAGTTGTGGGTCTGGCATAACCCGGGGGCTTATTTCGGCGTTCCTGTTGTTAACTTCTTCGGATGGTTTTTCGTGGTATTCGTCTTTTACCAGCTGTTCGCAATTTATCTTTCAAAGTATGACACAATGAGACCCGGGGAGGACAATGCTGTTCACAATAAAGCATTCTGGATGGAAACACCCGTTGTTTATGGGATCATGGCACTGGGTAATATCCTTTCAATCTTCTATCAATGCAATGATACTACGCTGTCGATGGCATTGGTTACGGTCTTTACAATGATCTTTGTGACCATTGTCTCTTCACAAATGATACTGAACAAGCCCTTCCCGGTTAGTTCGTAATCAGGCTCTTCTGATAATCATCCCGGGAACTCGGAATCCGGGAATTCAATACCTTACAGGCAGCGGGTAGTTACGTGCAGCCAGCATGGAATTCAGCATACCCGGATCATCTGTGATGATGCCATCCACTCCCAGGGCGATAAGTTCCGACACCAGGTCAACATTGAATGTGGTGCCACTATGCTCAGGCCAGGTCCAGACCACAACCTTCAATCCCAGGTCATGAGCCTCCTTCAGCGTCGCCTTTGTAAGTTCAACATCTTCCGGTTCCCAGCATGTTCCACCCAGATCCTTTACCATCTGAGGGATTGAATTCCCGTGATCCTTTACCAGAACCCCGCCTGTCCATAATCCTGCAATTGCCGGGTCGGGATCAAAGAAACTCCAGGGGCAACCCGGTTCGTTGTCCCACTCTGTAAGATATGCGGTCTTTATACGTGAATCCAGTTTCTGAATTTCATAGAGGCATCTCCAGTCGAACGACTGGATCTCACACAAGGGAACAATATTTTCCTCTTTCAGGATCGTGTAAAGTGCCGCGGCAAATGCAGCCGGGGTATATGTCCAGTCGGGATGTTCCGGATCTGTTTTAAATTCGATCTGAAAACCCACCTTCTTATTTGTTTTGCCGTTCACAAACCGGATCACTTCGCGCAGGGTCGGCATTCTGACTCCATCCATTCCGACCTGGGCCGGAAAAAATTTGCTGTAGGCACTGGTGGTATCCAACCGTCCGACATCATATTGTTTTAATTCTTCCAGGGATAAAGACTTTACCAGCACTCGCTCGGTAATGAATTTCCCATCCGGTCCCCTCACGATATCCGGGTTCAGTCTGATGTCGTGTGACACAACAACCTCCCTGTCGGCCGACATCACAATGTCCATATCAACCCAGTGAGTCCCGATGGCCAGTCCGGTGGCATAGCCCGGGATGGTATTTTCCGGCGCATAGCTTCTTGCTCCCCTGTGGGCATATACCTGTAGTTTCCCGCGCTTATCGATCCCGGCAGGCCCGTCACTGCTTTTTGTGCACCCCGGGAGTAAAAGAAAAAACAGGATGCCCGGAACCAGCAGGAAAAAAAGAAGTGCTTCAGGTTTTTTCATGAGACTCATCATTTAAATCAGATTCAAAAAAATCAATCCTCCGGGAACGCCACATAAAGTATAAATATACAACAATTGAGCGGATAAGGGATGCCTGATAAAAAGGGAGGTCGTTATTGACCTCCCCTTGCATTTTTCGAATTCCGATAATCCTGTTTACCGGATTTTATCTTCAGGATATGATCCTAAACAGGAGAACAAAACGGTTGCCGGTTTATTATTTCGGATGCTGGCATTTTGTCGAATCACATTTCATCTGTTTCGGGCAGCATTTCATCGCACTGTCGTGCTGCATACATCCGGGTTGTTTGGGACACATTCCCTTGCCCATGCCTTCCGGGCTGCAAAAACCGGCGTGTCCTCCGTGGGTACACTCTTTCATCATCATCTCGTGCGGGCAGCCGGGCTGATCGCCGGAACAATGATGTTTCATTTTGCAGATGCCTCCTGCAATGCAGACGAGAAACAGGAGAAATCCCACCACGATAAAAAACCAGGAGATAAAGGCGAAGAATTTACCATGGGGTTCCTTTTTGAATTTTACAAGCAACAGGGTCCCTGCAAGGATTGACAGTAAAGAGATTGCTAAGAGATGCATAATCTGAGGTGTTTAATAGGACTACTCTGTTCCCGGTTTTCGTCGTTCCCGTCTGGTCAGCCGGTTCCCATGAATGAAGAGCCTGACAGCCAATACAAAGATAGGGAAAATTTCTCTTACCAGATCACGATGCGGTCGGCATCTCCGACAGCCATTTTCCCGGTAGCACAGCCAAAGGCCTCAGAAAATTCCTTCATCTGCGCCAGGGTGGCGTTGATGCGCCAGCGGGCCGGGGAATGTTCGTTGGTCTGTACCTGGTTGATCAGGCTTTCGTTGGTCATGTTTTCATGCCAGACCTGTGCCCAGCCAAGAAAAAAGCGCTGCTTCCAGGTAAAACCGTCAATGGGCTCCGGCGCTTTCTTCCCTTCCAGCGACTTCACAAGGGCATAATACCCCAGTGTTAGTCCTCCCAGGTCGGCAATGTTTTCACCCACCGTGAGTTTCCCGTCAATGTGAAATCCTTTGGTAACCTCAATGGCATTGAAATAGGCTTTCAGCCGATCGCCGAGTGCTGCAAAATTTTTCGCATCTTCAGGCGCCCACCAGTTGCTCAGGTTTCCTTTTCCATCGTACTGTGCGCCATTGTCATCAAAGCCATGGGTCATCTCGTGACCGATCACACTGATGATCGCCCCGTAGTTGATGGCATCGTCGGCATCGGGATTGAAAAAGGGCGGCTGAAGAATGGCAGCAGGGAAGACAATCTCGTTGTTTGTTGAGTTGTTATAGGCATTTATGGTCTGGGGTGACAGCATCCATTCCGACTTGTCAACCGGTTTTCCGGCTTTCGCGATATTGTCGTTGTGATCCCACAGGTTGATGTTTATCATGTTTTCGACCAGCTTGTCAGGCCGGATATCGATGGATGAATAGTCTTCATCCAGGTGAGTTTTTCGATGCGCTCGCCATATACTGCCCTGACGTTCTCGATCATTGCGACGACTTTTTGCTTGGATGATTCGGGGAAATATTTGGCGGCAAAGAGTTTTCCCAGGGGCATGCCCAGCCTGCGGTTCACACTCATGATGGCGCGCTCTTCACGCGGCCGCTGTTCCTTTACACCGTACATGACCGTGTTGAAGAAGTGAAACGACTCCTTGAGGAACTGATCCGGTAAGCCGCCGGCAAAGCCTGTAAGGAGCTGCCACAGGTACCAGGTTTTAAGGTTGTCGAGCGGGGTTTCTTTCACCAGCTTGTCCAGGTTTTTTAAATACTCTTTGTTCCATATGATCAGGGTGTCGGGGGTCAGTCCGAAGTTTTGATAATAACCGGTCCAGTTGATTCCCGGTGCCAGCTTCTGAAGTTCAGCAAACGGAATTTTATTGTAAAGCTTCACAGGGTCGCGCATTTCGAAATTCTTCAGCTGGATGAGTGCAAGCCGGGTCTCGAAGTCAAGAATTTTCTTCCCGGGATCTGCCACCTTCCATCCGGTCATGGAGAAC
The DNA here is from genome assembly GCA_026391795.1 of Bacteroidota bacterium. Lineage (GTDB taxonomy): Bacteria > Bacteroidota > Bacteroidia > Bacteroidales > FEN-979 > FEN-979. The sequence goes on along the minus strand of JAPLDI010000003.1, from coordinate 57,734 downwards.
ATTTTATCGACATGCTTTACAAATTCCGCACGGATCCTTACCATGGCCGAATCCTTGTTCTCATAATAATTACGGTCGCCCAGCGACAACCCGCTTTGTCCCATAAAAACAGCATTCATCGTGCTTTTACGGTCGTCGGCACTCACATAAATCATAAACGGACCCCCGACTTCGACTTTTGCAAGTTCGCCAGTCAGTGCAATCAGTTCCGGGACATTCTTCACCGCGTTGATCTTATCCGCCATCGGGAGGATGGGCGAAATTCCGCGTTTTTCAATGGTTACCGTATCCATGTACGAATGATAATAATCGGTAATGAGCTGGGCGTCGCTTCCTTTTTTCAGATCCTTCTGGTCAAGGAGCTCCTTCACGATCCCCTTGATCTTTACTTCACGGGTTTCTTTGTCAAGAACGCCAAACGCACCCCAGGCGCCTTCCGTGGCCGGGATCGGGTTGTGTTTCTTCCAGTTTCCGTTTGCAAACTGATCAAAGTCATCACAGGGTTTTACAGTTGAATCGATCCCTGTGCGGTCAAAGGCGGGAACCTTGTTTTCGGCGTTCATGGGTTTCTGGTTGTTGGTACAGGAGGATGTAACAAATAGCAGGATGGTGGCGTACACGACCATCAGGCGGGAAAGATTTTTAAACATGGGATTTTAATTTTTGGGTTAGGATCGCCAAAATTAAAAGAAATCCAGGAGGACCCCTAAAAAAATCGGTAAACACCCTGAAAATGTCGTGGAACTCCCGGAATGGGGACATAATGAACTTCCGAACCCTCAATCCCATAAAAATCACCGGGTGTAAAAAGAGGAAAACCTGCTAACGCTTTCTTCGCGCCTCATAACGTTTAATGGTTTCAGCTTCCTTGCTTTTATCGGAGATGAACAGTATGGTCTTTCCACCGTCGAGAACAACGGGATATTTATTTTGAATGGAGCCTGTCAGTAACTTTGCATGCGGAACTTTTAACTGGTGATTTGCCAGATTCATCCTGTTTTCCAATACGTCTTTTTTCATTCTCTGTCTTTTAATCAGTCTAACACTAAATCCTTCTGCTAACAAACTACTAAAAAATTATTTTAGTATCTGAATTTTATAAAGATACGGAAAAAAGAGGATCTGATTGCAAAAAGGTTGATAAATGAGGAAAAATGAATGGAGCCACAAAAGCCTGCCTTGCCAGGGGCTTAAGCCCCTGGCAAGGCAGGCAAGGGAGCCTTGTTATTTCTGTATCGAAAGCTTCCACTTTCCCTCTTCCATCACCAGTTTGTTGGTCTCTTCAGCACTGGTGCCGTCGCCATAGGTATATTTCATTTTAACGGTTGCCGTTTTTCCGTCAGGCTCGATGGTTTCGCTCAGAACTTCCATGTTTTTAATGCCTTTTTTCTTGTCAACCTCTCCCTTGGCCATTCCCAATAAGAGGGTCAGTTTGCCCTGTGCCTCTTTATCCACGGGTTTTCCGTCTGTGGCGATACATTTCATAGCTCCTTCGAAGTCGCCCTTTTCAACTTTGTTCGAAAATTCCTTCACGGTAGAGGAAGGGGAAACAGCGCTGCCGCCCCCGCATGAGTTCAGTAATACAAGGCCTCCGAGAAGAAGAATGCCCAGGAAGAGTTTTGTAGTTTTCATGTCGTTTGGTTTTGGTTTAACATCGGTTTATAAAGAGTGTATTTTTACCAGTAAAGGATTCATGATCAACCGGCCGGGAAAAATATACCTGCCGCCCTTCAGCGGAATGTTCAGGTCGTCGAACCTTTTCCCTACCAGGTCTGTTCCGGCTGCGAGGAAACTCTTCCAGATAAGTTCGGTGCAGTAAAGTTTATCATCCGAAAGCAAATTATAGTCGGCGTCGAATTTTACCCTTGAATCGAAAGCCCTTCTTGCCCATTCCACCGCTTTTATCAAATCTGCATCACTCATTTGCCTGACGCGGTAAACGGCTGCACGGGATGCTTTTTCAAAGGAGAGAAAGGATTCAAGTCTTTCGCACTTCATCTCATCGTTCCCGTTTCCTTCCTCATACGGAACGGAATGGATCACAAAGCACCTCCCCTTCACAATGCTGAGGATGCCGACATGGGAATAGCATGAATTCTGGTCGGTCAGAAGAACGGCCTGGCTTGCCGCACTTTTTCCTCTGCGGAAGACGAGGTCCCCGGTTTTAAAGGTGATGTGCTTCAGCATCCAGTCAACCTGCTGATCATACAGGGCACGGTTATCTGCAGTATCCATGCCGGTCCCGAAAATAAAAGCCAGAGATGCAACGAGCAGGATCCAGGATCTTCCGAAAAGATTCATCCCGGAGGGAAAGATGTATACTAACATCGTGCAGCAGGATCAGTGAATGATCAATCGTAATAACAAATATAGAGATTCTCCCCAATCCCGCAAATTTTCTGCAAATCTGCATTCATACTCAGCCCAAAAGGTTAATTTTGCAATAGGGGAATGAGGTACATTCAGTAAGTATAACACAAAAAAACCGCCATGGCAAAAGTCGCACTGATTACCGGAGTAACCGGGCAGGATGGAGCCTACCTTTCGGAATACCTGTTGAAGCTCGGATATATTGTTCACGGTGTTAAAAGAAGATCTTCCCTTTTTAATACCGACCGCATCGATCACCTCTACCAGGATCCGTTTGCCAGCAACAAGCATTTCTTTCTGCATTACGGCGACATGACTGATTCTACAAACCTGATCCGGATTGTACAGGAGACCCAGCCGGATGAGATCTACAACATCGCTGCCATGTCGCATGTACAGGTGAGTTTCGATACCGCCGAATACACTGCCAACGCAGATGCTGTCGGCACTTTGCGTTTGCTCGAAGCGATCCGGTTGCTGAACCTCACGAAAAAGACTAAATTCTACCAGGCCTCCACCAGCGAGTTGTACGGCAATGCACAGGAGTTTCCCCAGACAGAAAAAACACCCTTCTGCCCGCGGTCCCCTTATGCCGTTGCCAAGCTCTATGGCTATTGGATCGTGGTCAATTTCCGGGAAGCATACAACATGTTCGCCTGTAACGGGATCCTCTTCAATCACGAATCCCCGATCCGGGGCGAAACCTTTGTCACCCGTAAAATTACCCGGGCTGTGGCAAAAATTTCCATGGGCCTTCAGGATACCATCCATCTGGGTAACCTTTCAGCAAAACGTGACTGGGGTCATGCCAAGGATTATGTGAAGGCGATGTACCTTATGTTGCAGCAGGATACACCGGATGATTATGTGATTGCCACCGGCGTTACCACTGAAGTCCGCGACTTTGTGCGGATGTCATTCAAAGAAGTAGGGATCGGAATTGATTTTACAGGAGAGGGTTTGAATGAGACCGGAATTGTCAGGGAGTGCCTCAATCCTGAATACCAGCTTCAGCCGGGGACGGTGGTTGTACGTGTTGACCCCCGTTATTTCAGGCCTACGGAAGTTGAGCTGCTGATCGGTGATGCAACCAAAGCAAGAGAAAAACTCGGATGGGTCCCTGAACACGATTTGCAATCCCTGGTCAAAGACATGATGGCACACGATCTGTTGTTGATGAAAAAAGACAAGTACCTGAAAGAAGGCGGTTTTGATATAAAGAATTATTATGAATAAGACGGATAAAATACTGGTTGCCGGTGCAGCAGGAATGGTGGGGAGTGCAATCCTCAGGAGCCTGGTAAAGCAGGGATTCAAAAACCTGACCGGAACATACAACCGGAAGGTTCCCGAGAACCCGGGATCTGTCCGGTATATCTGCGTTGACCTCATGGATTCCAGGGCATGTACCGCTTTGTTTAATGACGAAAGGCCAGACTATGTTTTCTTCGCAGCAGCTAAAGTCGGCGGGATCGTTGCAAACAATATCTACCGGGGAGAGTTTCTTTACGATAACCTGGTTCTTCAGAACAATGTTATCCACAACTCCTACCTTGTCGGCGTGAAGAAACTCCTTTTCCTGGGCAGTTCGTGCATCTATCCCAAAAACGCGCCGCAGCCCATCAAAGAAGAGTACCTGCTGACGGGTTCGCTTGAATATACCAATGAGCCTTATGCTATTGCAAAAATCGCAGGGCTGAAGCTCTGCGAGAGTTACAACATTCAGTATGGAACAAAATTCATTTCGGTCATGCCTACAAATCTCTATGGGCCGAACGACAATTACGATCTTCAGAATTCACACGTTTTCCCGGCCCTCATCCGGAAATTCCATGAGGCCAGGGTGTCGGATCTCCCTGAAGTGATCATCTGGGGCTCGGGGGCCCCCTTGCGGGAATTCATGCATGCTGACGATCTTGCTGCGGCCGTGGTTTTCCTGATGGAAACCTATGACGGGAACCAGTTCGTCAACATCGGTTGGGGCAAAGACATCAGCATTAGAGGCCTGGCTGAAATGATCCGTGATGTTATCGGTTACAAGGGAAAGCTGGTTTTTGACGAATCCAAACCCGACGGAACCTTCCGGAAACTGCTCGATGTTACACGGCTCACCCAACTGGGATTCACACCCGGCATTCAACTGCGCGAAGGGATTGAAAGCACCTACGCTGATTTCCTGAAGAGATATTCCTGAGTCTTTCCGATTTCCTTCTTTCCATTAATCACGCCAGCTGTAACATTGGTCGAGGATTGCAGTCATTATGCAGAATAAAATTTGTACTTTCAGGTGATTTTTATTTTTTTGATAAATCTTATGCCTGATGAAAGAGGCGACTCCGTGCAACGAAATGAAAAGAGCCTGTTTTTTGCCTGCTATTCTCGTCTTCTTCTTTTTCTCGTGTACGATCAGCTACGGGGTCGCCCAACATCAGCCTTCATTTGCCGACAGCCTTTTCAGGGCAAAGAAAAGCATCCATGCCATCCGGGTCTCTACTCCTCCCAAAATTGACGCCATTATGGACGAGTCCTTCTGGAAAGATTGTCCGGTAGCCGAAAATTTTGTGGAATACGGTCCCCGGAACGGAACGGTTCCACCGGTATCGACCGAAGTCCGGTTCGCTTACGATGACGAAGCATTGTATGTCTTTGCCATCATGTACGATCCTCATCCCGACAGTATCTGCAAGGAGATGGGAAGAAGGGATGAGGTTGAGAGCCTGACCACCGACTACATTTCGTTCGACATACTTCCTTACAATGACGGATTGAACATGTTTGAATTCAAGGTCACCCCGGCCGGGCTTCAGAACGATTGCAAGTATTCAGCTGTAGGGGTTGATATCACCTGGGATGCAGTGTGGGAGAATGCCTGTAAAATAACGGATAAAGGCTGGGTGGCAGAGGTGAAATTCCCCTATTCGGCCTTACGGTTCCCGAAGGTCGAGAACCAGGTCTGGGGATTCAACATGTGGAGGAATTTCCACCGGAAAAACGAATGGTCAACCTGGTCGTGGGTGGATAACAAGGATAACAACATCTTCGGATATTATGGCAGGCTTGAAGGCATGCACAATGTACGGCCCCCGGTGCGGCTCTCTTTTTCACCCTACATTTCAGGGTATGTGGAAAAGACCCCGGAGAGTAAAAACTGGTCCTATATCCTCCGCGGGGGACTAGACCTGCGTTACGGGATCAACGAAAGCTATACGCTTGATATGATGCTGATCCCCGATTTCGGCCAGGTGCAGTCGGATGACCAGATCCTGAACCTGACCCCTTTTGAGGTACACTATGACGAACGACGGCAGTTCTTTACCGAAGCCACCGAACTCTTTAACAAATGCGGCATCTTTTATACACGGAGGGTCGGCAGTATGCCGAGGAATTATCTTGCGCCATACGACAGTCTGAAAGCAAATGAGAGGATTTCCGATAACCCGGATGAAACAAGGATCATCAATGCAACCAAGATCTCCGGAAGGAATTCAAAAGGGCTCGGCATCGGCTTTTTCAACGCCATGACGACCAATACCTGGGCCAGGCTTGAAGATACCATTACCGGGGCAACGCGGAAAGTCTCTACTCAGCCATTTACCAACTACAATGTCCTGGTCATCGACCAGAACCTGAAACACAACTCCTACATTACCCTGATCAACACCAACTACTGGACCCCTGATGACCAATATTCCGCCAATGTTACCGGCGTGGAGACCCAGATATATAACAAGAAAGCGGTCTATGCAATTTTCGGCCGGCTGAATATCAGCCAGAAGTATCAGAACACCGCCGAACCCGATTTCGGTCACGACATCACGCTGGCCCTGCTGAAAACCGGCGGAAAGTTCCAGTTCCAGTTTGTCAGGGAAGAGATCGACAACCATTATGACCCGAACGACATGGGGTTCCTCACCAACAACAATGAGGCGGTCAACCAGGCAAAACTGTATTGGAACGTGCTCGACCCGGTGGGGAAGATCCTGACCAACCGGAGCGAATTCATTCTGACGTATCTGACCCTGTACAAACCTTACGCCTTTGAAGGGTTTCAGATCATGGCCGACAACACCACCTCTTATAAGAATTTCTGGACAACCTATATTGAAGCCTCGCTCTTTCCCTGGGGGTTTCACGATTATTATGAACCCCGTACCTGGGGATGGGTTTATAAGCGGCCGCTATATTATTCATTCACCTATGGCATGGGAACCAATAACCGGAAACCATTTCGCATCGGGGTAAACCTGTATGCAATGAATTCCCCTTCCGATCATAATTTTCATTACACAGTCACCCTGACGCCGCGGATACGCTTTTCGGATCGTTTTATGATCTCCCTGACCACGGGCTATGATAAAAACCTGAACAACTATGGCTGGGTGAATACGGTGATTGATTCACTCAATAACCTCACTACCTATTTCGGAAGGCGGGATGTGAGCACCATCAATAATATTCTGACTGTAAAGTACATTTTCAACACCAAAGCCTCCCTGTCGCTTCGGGCACGGCACTACTGGTCAACAGCAAAATATCTTGATTATTACACGTTGAATTTCAATGGCAAACTCGACAACAGCAATTATAGCCAGAATCACGATATAAATTTCAATGCCTTTACAGCCGACCTGCAGTTTGTATGGTATTTTGCCCCGGGCAGCGAGCTGAGTTTTGTCTGGAAGAATATTATCAATACGTTGGATCAGGCTGTAAGCTGTGACTACTGGAACAACCTCGGCACAACCCTCAGGTCGCCCCAAACAAACAGCTTCTCTGTGAGGGTGATCTATTACCTGGATTATCTGTCGATAAAGAAAGCGTTAGGGAAAAAGCACTAGATGCTGGATGCTGGATGCTGGAAACTGGAAACTGGATGCTGGATGCTGGATACTGGATGCTGGATTCTGGATACTTGATGCTGGATACTTGATGCTGGATGCTGGATGCTGGATGCTCCACCTTCCATCCTCTATTCTCCATCCTCTGTTCTCTGACCTCCGACCTCCGTTCTCCGACCTCTGTTCTCCGACCTCCGACCTCTGACCTCCGCGTCACGTGTCACGAATTTCACTTCTTCCCTGCCACTACGGCGATGTCGTTCGAATCCAGAACCTTCTTCTCACATCCAAAGAGCACGCAGTTGATCATTGCCATACCCAGCTCTTTCAGTGTCCCAAAGGAACCCGGAAACAGCGGATGAACAACCGGGTAAAGCCAGGTTACATATTTGTAGAACGACAGCGTATTCTTTAGTCCCTTTGTCGGAAGCATGAAGGCCGGCCGGAAATTAAAGGCTGCCCTGAACGGCAGTTTCAGCAAATCGTTTTCCGTTTTCCCCTTAACCCTTGCCCACATTATCCTTCCCTTTTCAGTGCCGTCGGTTCCCGAACCCGAGACATAACAGAAGGTCATATCCGGATTCAACCGGCACAGTGTGTTCGCTACATTCATCGTCAGGTCGTAGGAGATCCTGGTATATTCCGGTTCTTTCATTCCGAGGGATGAAACACCCAGGCAGAAGAAGCAGGCATTGTATCCGGTTAGCTGTGATTCTATGGATTCCAATTGAAAAAAATCAAACACAATGATTTCTTTAAGCTTTGAATGGATTACCCCACAAGGTTTTCTGCCGATCACAAGGACCGATTCCACTTCCGGGTGCAGCAGGCATTCATGAAGCACTCCTTCTCCCACCATGCCGGTGCCCCCGGTAACGATGGCTCTTACTTTCGTTGTCATATCAGGTCGTTTTTACTTATCAAAGGTACGGCAATTCTCCATCTTCCATCCTCCATCTTCCGGCTTCCTTTTTTGAACGTATTAGAAAACAAAGAATTAAGGCATTCTGTAATAATATTGTATGACTGGAAGATCAGATTGTAACAATTTTGTAAGCCTTAAAGTTTGTTCCGGCGCCATTTGAAAAGGATATTTGTGCTGCAAAACCAACGCTGTGCCATTGAGGTTGATAATAAGCGGTCAATCCCGGAAGGTTCAATTTCTAATCAATGAAAAAAAACAAAAAGATGATGGAAGTAGCCGTAATGACAGCCGGGGAAAATTTTATTTCCCGGGTAAAACAGGGATTTTCCGAACAGGAAAAGAAAGAGATCGTAATGACCGTCCTCAGGGGTGAAAACAGTCTCGACAGTATTTGTGAAACGTTTGATATTGAACCCTGCACGTTTTTCCAATGGAGCAAGGAATTCCTGGAAGCGGAAAACCGGAAACTCACCGCGGCTTTTATTCACAGGGCGTTGAACGAACAGGAATCAGAACTAAAAAGCAGAGTTGAACTGGTAAAAAAAAGACTGTCAAGGCTCTGATTTTAAAACATCAAATCCTGAACAGATGAAAATTTGCGAAAAAACAGGATCTTTGTACTATTGTTGACGGGATGTCTTTATCTGTAAAAAAACAACCATGAAAAAGCTGAACCGGTCAATTCTCTGCTGAACTTCCATCCTCCATCTTCCATCCTCCATCTTCCATCCTCCATCTTCCATCCTCCATCTTCCATCCTCCATCCTCCATCCTCCATCCTCCATCCTCCATCCTCCATCCTCCATCCTCCATCCTCCATCCTCCATCTTCCATCTTCCATCCTCCAGATTCCGCAATAAATTTTACCAATCCACTTATTGTATTTATTTTTATCACCGGATGATCGTTTTCATTCCTGATACCCATGCAGGATGAAACACAAAGAAAACCGCAGAAAAGTCAATGATATGCAGACTGTAATTCCTGAACGAAACGAGAAGGGAAGAGGTAATGACGGGAACCCCGAAACTCCGGAAGCATTTGCAGAACTGGAGAAGGGTGTTCATGCCGCACTGGAAACCTATTCCAATGTCCACCGGGGCAGCGGGCACAACTCGATGGCATCAACATTTTTATACGAAGAGGCACGAAAGATTGTTCTGGAATACCTGGGGTTGAAGCACAACAAATATGTAGTCATCTTTTGCTCACCCTGGAGGGCTGAACTGCTAAGGGCACAACTTGAACCGGGAAGTTACGAGGCTGTTTCAAGCCGGGAGATCGGGCTTCCTTTAGGTGTATGGGCATTGGCGGTTAAACGGAAAGCTTTGCCCGGAGGCGCTCCTTTCCCTTCGGGAGGAGGAACCGCCCGGCTTATCTCCCGCGACTGGGTCATATGGGACCGTGCACCGGATAAGTTTGAGGCTGGCACGCCCGCCATCATCAACGTCATCACCTTTGCCCGGGCATTGATCCTGATCCGTCAAACCGGGAAGCAGATTTTCCTCAACCCGGTTGACGGAAAGCTGACGGTCGCGGAAATTCTGAACCGGGATAACCTTGAAGAATATTCAGGGCGGGAACTGCTGAAGAAACTCAGGCAGAACATGATCGGACGGAGTGTCGGTGTCCCGACAACGGAGGGCATAAAAGCCTTCATCAACTTCGACAACAGCGCAAGCACCCCGACATTCACACCGGTATGGGATGCTGTTCGCCAGACATGGCGCCAGCCCAAGCCTGTTCAGCAAGAGATCGTGGGGGAGGTCCGGTCGGTTATCGCCGGGATGCTGAATGCACCCCCGGCAGACTATGACATACTGTTTACCTCCAATGCAACGGAAGCCATCAACCTGGTGGCCGGGAGCCTGGGAAGTTACCCTGAACAGGAGACCGAGCCCGTTATCCTCAACACTTTTCTCGACCACTCCTCCAACGACCTTCCATGGAGGTTGCTGCCCGGCTGTTCGCTGATCCGGCTGCCTGTCGATGCCGAAGGACTCATGGACCTGGAAGAGATGGACAAACTCTTGCGTGAATACAACGAAGAGTATCAATCCGGGAAAAAACGGATCCGGCTTGTAACGGTGAGCGGCGCTTCCAATGTCATTGGTACATGCAACGACCTGGCAGAGATAAGCCGGATCGTTCACCGGTACGGAGCGCAGCTGATGGTAGATGCTGCGCAGCTTGTCGCTCACCGGAAGGTGGATGTGGCAGGATGCGGTATTGACTATCTCGCCTTCTCCGCTCATAAGGTATATGCGCCTTTCGGATGCGGCGTGCTGGTGGCAAGAAAAGACCTGCTTCATTTCAGCGAAGCAGAACTGGAACAGATACGCTCGTCAGGAGAAGAAAACGCGGGAGGCATCTCGGCATTAGGCAAATCGCTGATGCTTCTGCAACGGGTGGGTATGGAGCTGATCGCGGAGGAAGAACAGGGGTTGACAAAACGGCTATTACACGGCATGGAAAAGATACCCGGTGTCAGGGTATATGGGATAAAGGACACGGATTCACCCGGTTTCAGGCGAAAGATTGGCGTCTTCGTATTCAACCTGAAGGGAATGATGGCACCCGGGTTGGCCAAAGAACTGGCCCTGCATGGAATCGGGGTGCGGTTTGGATGCCACTGCGCCCACATCATGATCAAGCGCCTGCTCGGTGTTGGTCCCGGGATTGAGCGGTTCCAGCGCATCCTTGTTACCCTCTTTCCCGGGATAAGCCTGCCTGGGCTTACCCGGGTGAGCCTGGGCCTCGAAAATACGGAGGAGGAGGTTGACAGGTTCATTCATGTATTGGGTCATCTTAACAGGAAGTCAGGAAGCCTGGCAATCAAACAGGATGCTTCTTCACAGGACGGATCTCCTGCCCTGTCGCGGAAAGAGGTAAAACGGCAGATGAAAATATTTGTAAAGGATAAAACCAGGGAGGTTTATTTTAAGCTTCGTTGAAAATGGTGAGAAGTGAGAAGTGAGAAGTAAAAGTTCAGTCTTCCTTTAGCATCTGTCCAATGGTTCTCCAATGTTCCTCCAATGTTCCTCCAATGTTCCTCCAATGGTGAACTGTTTTTTTTATTCCTGATTGGACGACATTGGAGGAACATTGGAGGAACATTGGATCAATATTGGAAGAATACCTGAAAAAAAGCTGAAAAAATGAAAGAGGTCGGTTGATATGCTGATAAGGTGGTGATCTGTCCCTATGATTCAAATATTGTTGTAAATTTATAGAATAATCATCCCTGATGAAAAAACAGATAACCGTTTTTGCAATCCTCCTCCTCGTCGGAATCTCCTCCTGTAAGAAGGACAATAACGGGCAGCCGCTCCCATATCATGGTCCCTCGGGTTTCATTAAAAGCATCACGGTATCCGACACCGCCGGGTATGTCGTTACAACCAGTTCCTATTCTTACGATTCCCAAAGCAGACTGGTTCAGATCACTGAAGTGGTGCATTCCCCCACTCCCGACACCCTTTTTTACAGGTTTGAATATTCCCCGTCACGGGTCACCGTGAACAGAATGATCGCCCCTGACACGTATATATCCGAAAAGATAATCTATGATCTGAATCCTGCCGGGCTGGCGGGTTCATGTACGGTCATGAATTTTCTCCAGTCACAGGATACCATCCTCGAGCTGATCGAAAGCTGCCAGTATGATTCAGAGGGATATTTAGCGATCAAGGCCAGCAATTATTATGGGGCCTCCTCGCAAACAACGGCCAGTTACGAAGTTGTAAACAGGAATTATGTATCCACAACCTGGACGTTCCCCCAGTCGGGGACTACCGGAAAAAACAATTACACCTATGATCCCGGTCATGTCAGCACCATTGGCAACGATAATGTGGGTTTGCCCTTCCTCGGCAAATCGTCCTATAACCCGATGATCAAAGCCATCGACGATTCAACCAATATTGAGAGGGGATCGTGTACCTACCAGTATGATGGAAACAACCGGATCAGCCGGATCACAGTCAGAGGATATTCCTTTGAGGTGAACGGTGCCTGGTACAGCCTGCCGGAACCGATGACTCATGAGGTGGTAGATTACACTTATTATTAGTCGGCAGTCGGCAGTCGGCAGTCGGCAGTTGCTTCGCCTCGTTTCAATGATTGAACAAACCAAAACAGCCTCTGTGGTTCTCTGTGTCTTCTCAGTGCACCTCTGTGAAACTGTTTTAATCTTTACCGCAAAGACGCAAAGAAAAAAAGCCAGATACAATTATCAACAGATCAATTTAATCTGAATAATATGGAAATTCTTCAAGTGCCTTTTACTGCGATCAGCTGGCCGGAAGTTCCCGAGACCCTTCATCCGGGAGAAACGGGGCAGGCAACCTGGCAAACCGTTGAAAAAGGGAATATCCGGGTGCGGCTGGTGACCTATTCGCCCGGCTACCTGGCCGATCACTGGTGCCCCCGCGGGCATGTCATTCATATCCTCACCGGTTCCATGGTAAGTGAGCTGAAGGATGGTAGCACAACTGCAATGAATGCGGGGATGACCTACATGATGAGTGATGATGCCGAAAACCCGCACCGCACGTATACTGAATCAGGGGTTACGCTGTTCATTGTGGATTAAGAATTTGGAATAGCGGCTTCTGTTTTTTATGACGTTTCCATTCCATCTTCCATCCTCCATCTTCCATCCTCCGACTTCTGACCTCCTTCTACCGCTTTGCGCCTCACCTTCTTCTCAAATGTAAATCGTCCGGATATTTTATTTAATTTTAATACCTGATCATCCTGCAAACACCCGATTGTTCATTAGGAAGCAAAAATGTGTATTATGATCAATAAATACCAGGAAATTTGCAGATGGGTTCTGGTTATGAAAAGAATAAGGAAGGGCGGTTAGTTAAGAAGAGAGTTTTCCATGAGATAATAGTGAGGTTGTACAGACGTTAATTGCAATTCAGAATACAAGCACAGATGAAGAAAGATGTTCTTTTCAGAATAAAATCTTTGCATTCATTGAAAATACTATTTTCATTTTTTGTTTTACTTATTATACCGCGATACTCGGCTGGACAGACTTTAATAGCCATTAAGGCAGGTATAAACTGGACAAACTTCCGGGATGTTGAAAATAAAAAAACACTATACGGAACCGCATCCTATGGATTCGGATTAGATATAAAAGGAAGGAAGCCGAAACCGATTCATATTGGAGCTTCAATTGAGTTCCTGCGGAATTCGTTTCATTGGGAAACAACTTCTCATAGCGGGCTGGGAGACACTAAACCGAACGGGCAAAACATTCATTATGCTGTTGAATGGCTTCGTTTATCCATTTACCCGGAGATAGCTTTTGGAAAAAGATTCCAGGTCAACTTCCATTTTTCGCCCTATGTGGGTATTAAATTACATTCTTCAAAGGATGGTATAAGCTGGACTACGAATGATCAATATCAAAAAATAATTCATAATGTGAGTGGTTCGGCAAAGGATGATTTTGTTACTGTGGATATTGGCTTCCAGGAAAATCTGGGATTTGGCTTTGCAGTGTTACCTTATTTGGTTTTATCTCTTGAGGAAAATTATTGTTTTGGAATTACCTCCGTCAATAAAGTGACGAATGGATCTTTAAAAACGAGAAGTTTATCTGTTTTCTTTTGCACATCCTTTATAATCCCTCCAAGTAAATCAAAAGAGAAAAAGAAATCAGATGATACACCCAATTAGGAATCTAAAGTAAACTGCAACGAACAAACAGGCAACCGCAATCCTCAGTCATCTGTCCTCCTTCTTTTTTTAATGTTTCATGTCAACCTGTCACAACCACTTTTTATCCCCGGAATCGTCTAAAAAGTGGGGTTTTTCCCCGAAGAAAGGATACCTTGAAAATACCACCGTAGATAATTACAAATATCTACAGACTCATTTGATAATATCTTCGTTGATAATTGCAAATATCTACGGTAGTGTTTCATGATCTTTGCGTAGGGTAAAAAAATGGGGAATTTATGCTAAAATGTCAGGCCGTAAAATAGGTGGTGTCGTGGTGCCAGAGTGAGTTGAAGAGCCGACTGCCGACTGCCGACTGCCGACTGTCGACTGCCGACTGCCGACTGTCAACTGTCAACTGCCGGCTGAAAATGACTACCTTTGACCACCCAATCCGCAACTCCATGAAAAAATTGTTTCTCCTGCCGGTTATAGTGCTGTTCATCAGTCTCCAGTGCCATTCACAATCCGTCGCTGCCGACAAGGTACCTGTTCCCGTCAAGCAGTCGTTCGGGAAGATGTTTCCCTCCGCCACCGGCGTGAATTACAGCAAAGAGAAGAAAGACTTTGAAGTCACCTTTAAGGAGAACAGTGTTGAAAAATCGGCCATCTTCGACCGCACTGGCAAGTGGCTGGAATCTGAAACGGTGATCCGTCCGGAAGATCTTCCCAAAGAGGTGGATGCCGCCGTTGAAAAGAACTTCCCGGGCTTTACCATCGCCCAGGTGAGCAAGGTTGAAATGCCGGCTACCGGGGTAGTGTATGAGATGGACCTGAAAAAAGACAAGGACGGACTTGAAGTTCGCATTTCACCCCATGGCGATATCCTGAAAAAAGTGCCGTGGAAGGAGGAGAAGGACTAATTGATAAGTGAGTGAGAAAGTCACAAAGTCACAGAGTCCTTTTTTTCGTAATTCGTAATTCGTAATTCGTAATTCCTAATCTGTAATTCGTAATTATTTAATGAACCTCTACCTCTCCTCTATCGCATCCGGAAGCAATGGTAACTGTTACTACATCGGCAACGACCACGAAGCCGTGCTGGTCGACGCCGGCATCTCCTGCCGCGAAACGGAAAGGCGGATGAGCAGGCGGGGATTGTCGATTGAGAAAGTCAAAGCCATTTTCATCACACACGAACATTCCGATCATACCCGCGGCGCGGAGGTGATCTCACGGAGACACCGGATCCCGGTCTACATCACTCCCACCACGCAAAGCAACAGCCGGCTATGGCTCGACCCGCATCTGGTGAGGCCCTTCTCTGCCGGAACGCCGGTCACCATCGGCGCGCTTTCCATACAGGCCTTCCCGAAAAGGCACGATGCCTCCGAACCGCACAGCTTCACGGTAACAAGCCACGGCATCACGGCGGGCGTGCTGACCGATATCGGCTCGGCATGCGAACATGTGATTCAGCACCTCAGCCAGTGCCATGCTGCTTTCCTGGAGGCAAACTACGATGAGAAGATGCTGGAAGAGGGCCGTTATCCCATCTTCCTGAAACGACGCATCCGGGGCGACGAAGGCCACCTGTCGAACACCCAGGCACTGGATCTCTTCAACAATCACCGTGCGCCCTTCCTCAGCCTGCTGGTGCTTTCGCACCTCTCGGCTCACAATAACCACCCGAAACTGGTGGAGGAGGTCTTCAAGCCCCATGCCAACGGGACGAGGATCTTTGTGGCGTCGAGATACGAAGAGTCGGAAGTTTTTCGTATCACAGGTTCCGGGGAATTGTTCTGACCTTGAACAACCGAAAAACAAATCCAAATCAGGAATTCAGGATGATGAATGACTTGCCGAAGTTGTTTTTAACCACAAAGGCACACAAAGGTTTGCACAAAGGATCGCAAAGGAAAAACACAAATTGAAATATCTTTGTTGCACTGATTATCCATTGTCAATTTTTCATTATCCATTGGAATGAGGTTTTTTCTTGGCCTGCTTGCACTCTTCATCCTTCCGGGATCGGTCCTTGCTTTTTGGGATTCGCTTCTGGACATTGCGGGGAATAAAGATCTCTGGGTTCCGCTGGTTGTGGGTTTTGCCACGGGAATCCCCCTCTGGTTCACGGTGATTAAAAAGATCCCCTGGATCTCCACCTTCGAACATGAACTTACCCACGCCATCGTGGCCCTGCTCTTCTTCCGCCGGATCCACCGGTTCATTGTCACATCGAAACGGGGAGGGGAGGTGCACTATTCGGGAAATTTCGGTGGTGAATTCGGAACCCTGCTCATCGGGCTGGCACCCTACTATCTTCCCACGTTCACGCTTATCACGGTCCTGGCACGTCCGTTTCTGCCTGCCGGATGGTTTCCCTGGTTCGATGGTTTTATCGGGTTTACGCTCGCATTTCATCTCTTCTCCACCCTCGAAGAGACAAAATTGTCATGGACAAAACAGAGTTTCGCCAGTGCGGGAAATAATCAGAAAACGAAATCGGACATCGGGAAAGTCGGATATGTCCTGGCCTTCCTGGTCATTATGGGATTTGGGGTCTTTCTGCTGGGGCTGGCCTTGCAACTGATCGGGGCGGGATATGCAGGAGCCTGGCCTTACCTGAAACAGACCGGAATCGTATCGTATGAGGTTTATGCCGATCTGACCCGGGAAACTGTCACTACCCTTACCCCAATGGTAAAGAAGTGGTTTTAATCAGCCTTATCCCTTTCTCCCCTTCTCCTTCAGGAGAAGGGGACGGGGGTTGAGGAGTATGGGTTAATTCGTAATTCCTAATTCCCGCAGGCAGGCAGGCTGCTCCCCTTCTCCTTCAGGAGAAGGGGACGGGGGTTGAGGAGTATGGGTTAACTCGTAATTATTTACCCGGGTTGTTCTTCAGGAACTCCGGGATTGTTTCAGCTTCGGCCCAGAGCTTATTGAAATAGTCGTGTGCCAGGAGAATTTTCGCGGGGTCGTTGCTGATCATTCCGCTCCGCAGGGTCCGGGCATTGTTCTTCTCATTGGTAAATGCAGTGAACACGCAATCATTATCCACGACCATCATATCCATGGTGGAAAATTTATTCATCAGGGTATGGTAGTAAGAGCTGGATTCAATCGTATTTGCCGAAAGAAACTTCACCTCGATCTTCATAAGCTTTTGTTTCCTGGCAAGTTCAAGGTTTGCGCGAACATCCTTGACATTGTCGCTGTCGTAGATCAGCAGACGCTTGATGGTCACTCCTCTTTTGATGGCAGCCTCATGCGCTGCAATGGCCGCGCCGGGCGTAAACTTACTCCAGTCCTCCATCGCGATGACATTGATGGCCAGGATCTCCTGCTGGGCAAATTTTGAGATGGTAGCCTCCCATGCCGAAACATACTCCTCGCGGGTGCAGACAATCTCGGAGGTCTCTACCTCGTGAAGGTCGACCTTGATCTGTTCCATCTGCCGGTTGAGCAGCTTTCGGAAGACATCGTTGTCGCCCAGCTGGCTGATGGTTTCATACGGTTTATAAAAACTGAGGCCTGAGCTGACCTGTTTGACATTGGCGAGCTCCTTTTTTATCTCTTCCATCTTGTTGACATTCTCAAGATTGAAATGAAAGAGCATCGCCAGGGCAGCGATCAGAACGGCACTGGCAAAGGCTTTCACCGCAGCATGAACCTTTTCCTTCGACTTGAACACATATTCGGTAGCAAGGTGGAAGATGATGACGATGATAAAGGTGATAATTGCCAGGTTTACGGCTTCTCGGCTGATATCAGACATAGCGCAGGTTTTTGAGGATGAACAAATATAGAGAAATTTTAATCTGTAAAATCCCTAGATTTGTTTAAAAATCCATACCCATGAACGAAATAAAAAGTACCGGTCAGCCGGGGCGCATTTCCTCCATCGATGCCCTGCGGGGATTCGACATGTTCTGGATCACCGGCGGCGATGCTTTCTTTACAGCCCTGTTCCTGCTGATCAACACCCCCCTGGCACAGCGGCTTGCACAGCAGCTTGACCACCCGGCCTGGACGGGGTTTCATTTTTATGATCTTATCTTCCCGCTGTTTCTTTTTATCATGGGGGTAGTGATGCCTGTATCCATCACCCGCCGGCTGGAGAGAGGTGACTCCCGGAATAAACTATACATGCATATCCTTCAGCGGACCGTGCTCCTGGTGCTGCTCGGGCTGGTCTACAACGGACTGTTTAACTTCGACTTTGCAGCACAACGCTATACGGGAGTGTTGCAACGGTTCGCTTTCACCTATTTCTTTGCCTCCCTCATTGTGATGAATTTTAAAGAGAAAGGTCAGCTGATCTGGATCGTTTCCATCCTGCTCGGGTACTGGCTGATCCTTCTGCTGGTCCCCGCACCCGGATTCCATGCCTATGATCTTACGCCGGAAGGAAATCTTTGCGGGTATATCGACAGGATGTTCCTGCCAGGCTCCTTTTGCTGTTACAAATATGGCGATAATGAAGGCATCCTGACCATGTTCCCGGCGATAACCAGCGTATTGCTGGGGGTTGTGGCAGGAAGGTGGCTGCTTGGCAAAGAGCACAACCAAAAAAAAATAATGCTCCTGGTTACAACCGGCATCGCATTGATAGCCTTCGGCCTGTTCTGGAGCCTGGTGTTCCCGGTCAACAAATACCTGTGGACGGGATCCTATGTGTTACTGACCAGCGGGATCTCCTTCCTGGCGTTGTGCCTGTTTTTCTGGATCATCGATGTAAAAGGATACAAAAAATGGGCATTTCCCTTCATCGTGATCGGGTTTAATCCCATCCTGATCTATGTAGCCCAAAGTGTTTTCGATTTCGGCGTCATCGCAAACATTTTTGTTCATGGATTCATCGGGTCTTTTGGGAATTTTAAAACCCTATTTTTCGTATCCTGCATCATCCTCGTGAAATGGCTGTTCCTCTATTTTCTCTACCGGAAGAGGATTTTTCTGAAAGTATAAGGTGTTGGGTGTTGGGTGTTAGGTATTGGGTATTGGGTATTGGGTGTCAGGTATTGGGTATTGGGTATTGGGTGTTGGGTGTTGGGTATTGGGTGTTGGGTGTTGGGTGTTAGGTGTCAGGTATTGGGTATTGGGTGTTGGGTGTCGGGTGTTGGGTATTGGGTTAATTATTAATCGTGGTGAAAGAGACAACGATTAGCCTGACTCTGATTTTATTTTTTTACATTTGAGGAAAGAAAGTTGCATTTTAGCAAGAATGAAAAAGATTGCGCTTATCATCCTGGTCCTTCTCTCCGCAGTCCGGTGGTCTGCCGCACAGTCGTCGTACATGGTGACCCATTATTCCCGGCAGGATTACGGGGCCGGCAGCCAGAACTGGTCGATCGACACCGACAGCCAGGGATTCATCTATGCTGCCAACAACCAGGGACTTCTTACCTATGATGGTGCACACTGGAAACTTTTCAGGGTCCCCGACCAGACCATCATCCGCTCGGTTTCCGTCTCCGCTGACAAACGGGTTTATACGGGATCTTTTGAAGATTTCGGATACTGGGAAGAGGATCCGGCCCGTGAAATGAAGTATCATTCCCTGCGGCCCCTGCTCGGGAACTTTGCATTTCACAACGATGAGATATGGAAGATCGTACAGTGCAAGGGGAAAGTCTATTTCCAGAGCTTCTCGGCCCTGTTTGTTTATGATCATCATACAGTAAAATCCATACCCATTCCTGCCACCATTATTTTCCTGTTAAAGGCAAACGACAGGATGTTTGTCCAGTCGGTGGATGGCCGGCTGTTCGAGCTGGCCGGCGACACGCTGAAGCTGCTGGATACGAAGGGTGTTCTGCAGGGGACAGAGGTAAAAGCTTTTCTGCCTTACAAGGACGGATCCTTTCTTATAGGGACCTCCTCCAAGGGTGTATTCCGGTACGACGGTGTGAGCATTACCCCGTGGAATGTCCCCGCCAATGATGCCCTGAAAAAATTCCAGATCAATAACGGGATCATCTCGGGCGACCGGATTATCTTCGGGACCATCGTGAAGGGGATCTTTGTCCTGGATGGGGATGGCAACATCTGCTTTCACCTTTTCAATGAAAATGCATTGCAGAACAATACCGTTCTTTCCCTTTGCGTGGATAACCGGGGTGGGATCTGGGCCGGACTGGATAAGGGAATTGATAACATCTCGTTCAATAATTCACTTGACAGTTACAAGGAGGCCGGGGATCAGCTGGGAGCTGTGTATACTGCGGCCTTCAGCGGAAATACCTTGTATGTTGGTACAAACCGTGGAATTTACACCTACAGGAAAGAGGAACGCGACAGCCGGTTCCGGTACAGCGGGTTTCTTAACCAGTCGCAGGGCCAGGTGTGGGAACTGAAAATGATCGATGGCACGCTTTTCTGTGGTCATACGAACGGTACTTATGTCATCACCGGACAGGATTTCCGGAAGATATCAGAAGTCAGCGGCGGGTATGCCCTTAAAAAATATACCAGGGACGGGGAGGAATTCCTTCTCCAGAGCACCTATTCCACCCTGGTAGTCTATAAAAAGATAAACAGGCAATGGCAATATCTGAGGGAGGTGAAGGGTTTCATTGAACCCTCAAGGTTCCTGGAGATCGATCATCTGAATAACATCTGGATCGGGCATGCCGTAAAAGGGCTGTACCGGCTTCGTTTGTCGGATCAGTCAGACAGTGTGACCAGCAAGGTTTATTATGGAAAAAACGATGGATTTCCCTCCGATTTCAATATTCATGTTTTTAAAATTGAAGACCGGATTGTATTCACCACCGGCAAGCTGATTTATACCTATGATGATCTGAACAACAGGATCATTCCCTTTGCAGAGCTCAATAAACAACTCAACGGTTTTGAAAATGCAACGAATATCATCCGGACAGGTGAAAACCGGTATTGCCTGATCCGGAATAATGACATCGCTGAATTTATGATTAAAGACAGCAAAGCGACCCAGCTTATCCGGTTTTATCTTCCGCTATTTGGACTTAACATGGTGGAAGGATACGAAAACGTGGTCAGCATCGACAAAGAACGCAACCTGATCTGCCTGGATGATGGCTTCGCACTTTTTTCGGGGACCTCGTTCAGTACTCGCGGCCCCGGAAAGGAGAGTCTTCTCTTCCGCGAGGTGAACAGCCTGAATACGCAGGGCATCTCCATGCCGGTGAAGATTGTCAACAACAGGTTCACCCTGGAGCATGCCTGGAACAGCATCTTCATCACGTTCACCTATACCGGTCATGGCATTTCATCCAGGCGGTTCCAGTATAAACTGGAGCCCTTCGACCCTGAATGGAGCCAGTGGACGGAAAAAGCCGATGTCAGCTATACCCGGTTGCCAAAGGGGAATTATACGTTCAGGGTCCGCACGATTTCGTCCACCGGTGTGGTCACCGATCCCATAGTTCTGTATTTCAATGTCAGGCCGGCATTCTTCGCTTCAACGCTGGCCTACATCATTTATGCGCTGATCCTGCTTGCGGGGATCCTGTTCAGCCAGTATATGTTCCGGAAGCGGTTTATGCTGAAGCAGGAGAAGATCCGCCTGGAAGCGGAGGCGAAATTGTTGCTGGAAAAGCAACAGGCAGAGCAGCAGGTTGTCAGGCTGCAATATGAAAACCTGCAGTCGGTGATCACCCACAAGAACATCCAGCTGGCCGATTCGACCATGGCCATCATCCGGAAGAATGAATTGCTGATCGAGATAAAAGAAGAACTTGAAAAGCAGAAGAAACAGCTGCGGAACCAGTATCCTGAAAACTACGACAAGAAGATCCTTTCACTGATCAACAAGAACATCACCGACGACAATGACTGGAAGGTTTTTGAAGACCTCTTTGACCAGGCTCATGCCGATTTTTTTAAACGGCTCAAGGCTGCCTATCCGGATCTGACCCAGAGTGACCTGAAACTGTGTGCCTACCTGCGGTTAAACCTATCTTCAAAAGAGATCGCACCGCTTCTCAACATCAGCTACCGCGGTGTTGAGACCCGGAGGTACAGGCTCAGGAGGAGACTCCTGCTCGAAAATGATGCCAATCTTGTAGGATTCATCCTTCAGTTCTGAACCCATTATTTTCCCGTTCGCCTTCGTATTCCTGCAGTGCGGAAAGGCTCAAATGTGTGAATTATGTAACTTTTTCGTAAAAATGTGTAATATTTTCAGGAAGATTTTGAAACACATTTGTATTGATATTCTGTATGATTAACAACGTTTCAACTGCTTTCCGCATGTAAGGGAGGTGACACCGGGGAGAAAGTAACTGAAGTACTTTCATGTTCCGGTGAATTTAAGATTTGGAACCGTCTTCACTTTCGGAAAGCAATCACCGGGGGCGCATCAGCAATGATATGATGGACGAGCCTTCCGGAAGAATGAAGTAGGGTTGACGTAATGGCAAAAAGGGTCTTTATCCACATGAAGTAGTCATGCAGTATGAAATAGTTGTTTTTTGGCAATGCACCATAGTAAATTAGCTTAATAGTAAATAAATTTGCTTAACAGAAGGTTAACATCAACTAGAACATTTTTTATGGAGGAAAAACATTTACCCAAACGTAAGGATTTCACCAAAAAAGCGAGATTGTTTCTTACCGTGGTTTTGGTAATCTCCTCATTTTCTTTCTCCCTGGCACAAACGGTGACGGGGGTGGTGACTGCATCCGACACGAAAGAAACCCTTCCGGGGGCGACCATCATGGTCAAGGGTACGACCATTGGTGCTGTGACTAACATTGACGGGAAATATTCCATCACGGTACAATCGGGAAAAGCAGTACTTGTTTTTTCCTATGTCGGATATACTACCAAAGAGATCACTGTGGGCAAACAAACGGTCATCGATGTGTCACTTGACTCTAAAAAAACAAACCTCGACGAAGTGGTGGTGATTGCTTACGGAACCGTCAGGAAAAGTGATCTTTCGGGATCGGTCGGCACCATCAAGACCGATGACATTACCAAGATCACCGCGCTGAACCCGGTTCAAAGCCTCCAGGGACAGGTTTCCGGGGTCCAGGTGACCAGTATTTCGGGAACTCCCGGTGATAACCCGATGGTTCGCATCCGGGGTACGGGAACCATCTGGGGTGCAGACCCGATCTATGTGGTGGATGGTGTCATCCTCAATGACATCTCCTTCATCAACTCCTCCGACATCCAGTCGATGGAGATCCTGAAAGATGCATCGGCTACTGCCATGTACGGATCCCGCGGGGCAAACGGGGTCATCCTTGTCACCACCAAGAGCGGGAATAAAAACGATGAGAAAACCGTTTTCAATTTCAGCGGGGAGATTGGCATACAAAAGCTGGCAAAGAAGATTAAATTGCTTAACGGACATGACTTTGCCGTCATATCCAACGAGATTGCACCGGGGACCTACAACAATGTTGACGCGGTTAACAATACTGACTGGCAATCGCTGATCTTCCATACGGCCCCCATTTACGATATACAGCTGTCTGCTTCCGGATCGGGCAAGAAGAACCAGTATTTCATCAGCGGAAGCTATTTCAAACAGGGAGGGATCATCGACAAATCGAACTATCAGCGCATCACGTTGAAGTTCAACAATACGTATGCGCTGTCAAAATATGTTGAATTGGGGACCAACATAAACCTGGCTCCCTTTTCACAGCAAATAGCCCCCGATGTGACCTGGGCGGCTTATCGTGCCAAACCCACGATTGAACCCTACTACAGCGATGGTTCTTTTGCCGCAGTTGAAGGGGTCGGAAATCCGCTGGCCGCCCTCGAATATTCAAACAACTACCGGAAAGGGATAAGAGGTGTAGGAAACATCTATGGCAGCGTCAACTTTTTGAAATCATTTACCGTGAAATCCAGTTACGGAATTGATGCAGGCTATACGAAGGCCGAAAGTTTCACACCGAAATATGCGGTACTGAACTCCGATGGAACCACCTCACAGCAAAACAATCCCCTCAGCGACCTCTCAAAGAGCTGGGAGGACAATCTTAACTGGCTTTGGGAGACGACACTCTCCTACCAGCACACCTTCGGGAAACATTTTGTCGATGCCGTCGTCGGTTATACCATGCAGGACGCCAAGTCGGAAACCATGAACACGGAAGGGAAGAACCTCATCCGCGATGGTCGCGATTTCTGGTATATCCAGCCGATCTACATTTATGACCCCACCCAGAATGTAAATACCATTTCCAGTTTTAAAAATGAAATCGGGGATTATTACTCGATGATCTCCTACCTGATCAGGATCAACTATACCTTTAACCAGAAGTACATCCTCACGGGCACATTTCGCCGGGACGGTTCCTCCAAGTTCAACGAGAAAAACAGGTACGGCAACTTTCCTTCGGTTGCGCTCGGATGGAATATTTCAAGGGAAAAATTCATGAAACCAGCCAAGGTGATCAGTAAACTTAAGATACGCACAAGCTGGGGCCAGGTCGGAAATGACAAGATCCCCTATTTAGGGCAGTATTCAACGGTTGAAAGCCTGATCACGGTTTTGGGCACCACCCCGATTCCAATTTCTGCCGGAAGTTATGGGGTAAATGGCAACAACGACCTGAAGTGGGAGACAACCACCCAGTTTGATGCCGGGCTTGAAGCAGGGCTTTTCAACGACCGGCTTTCCGCTGAGTTTGACTATTACCGGAGGGTGACCAATGACATCCTGATTTATCTTTCCACCCCGGGACACCTTGGGAATGGACCGGGATCACTGGTTCCTTTCAATGCAGGTTCTGTCCTTAACCGTGGATTCGAATTCAATGTTGCCTGGCGCGACCAGGTGGGAAAGGTAAAATACAATGTCAGTATAATAGGGTCAACACTCCACAACGAAATGTTGTCCATCGGGGGGGTGACAGGCGCAGATTCACAAATCCTTGGCGGATATCTCGCGAATGGCAGTTTCGTTACGAGAACTGTCGTGGGTATTCCCCTCGGCTCTTTTTACGGGTATAAAACGGATGGCGTTTACCAGACGCAGGCCGAAATCAATTCCTCTCCCCACCTCAGCGATGCTGTTCCGGGGGATCTGCGGTTTGTGGATATGAACGGGGATGGAAAAATTAACGGTAAAGACAGGACAAATATCGGGTCGCCGATCCCGACGTTCATGCTGGGTCTTAACCTCGGCCTGGAAGTGTATGGCATCGATTTTTCGGTAAGCACCCAGGGTCAATGGGGCAATAAGATCTTCAATGCCAAGAATGCCGTCAGACCAGACCCCTACAATTTCGAGCAAAACGTGATGAACCGCTGGACCGGGCCGGGGACAAGTTATACTGAACCCCGTGCTTCCTTCGGAGGAAACAATTACCTCCCTTCCGATTATTTTGTTCAGGATGGGTCATTCATCCGGATCCGGAATGTGACGCTCGGATACACCCTGCCACTGAAATGGAGCACAAAGATTGCCATGCAGAAATTGAGAATTTATGTGAAGGCGGATAACCTTTACACCTTCGCGAAATATACCGGTTACTCACCTGAGATCGGGAGTTCCAATGTGACCTCGAACGGGGTGGATTACGGAATTTACCCTGTTACTTCTGTTTATTCTGTCGGACTTAACTTAACCTTTTGAAGACCATGAAAACGATCACAAAAGTCCTATTGCTGGGTTCGGCCCTCTTCATACTCTGTCTTACTCCCGGATGTAAAAAATTTCTGGATAAACCGCCGCAGGGAGAGATGACAAATACATCCTTTCCCACGACCGCATCAGACGCACTGCTTGCCACCAATGCAACTTATGCAACCCTCCGGGAATGGTATTACCATACCGGTGGTTACCCGATCCTGGATATCATGTCGGACGACGCACGCAAAGGAAGCAATCCTTCTGACCAGCTTGCCAACGTCGGTCCCTACGACAACTTTACCATAAACCCGACCCAGGACGGTCTTGACCGCTGGTGGACGGAGCTCTATGTCGGTGTGAAACGGTGCAACGTGGTAACTGAAAAAGTACCTCTCATCTCCATGGATGTCGCGTTGCAAACCCGGTACATTGCCGAGGCAAGGTTTGTCAGGGGGCTGATCTATTTCGATTTTGTACGTGCATGGGGCGGAGTGCCGCTGGTGACCACACTGGAGCCACCCCTGCGCCTGGCCCGGGCTTCTAAAGAGGAGATATTCAACCAGGTGATTTCCGATCTTACCTTCGCCGCTGAGAATCTTCCCGAACGCAGCGAATACGCATCCAAAGACTACGGTCGTGCCACCAAGGGTGCCGCCAATGCTTTTCTGGCACGCGTGTATCTTTTCAGGAATGATTTTGTCAATGCTGAAAAATATGCCCTGGCTGTGATCAGTTCGGGACAGTATTCACTTGAACCCGTCTTCACGGATGCCAACGGGGCAAAAGGTGCCAGCGGTCCGGAAGCCGTTTTCGAAGTATGCGCCTTACCCTATGACGGAACAGAAAACGGCGGTGATCAATATGGCAACACCCAGGGTGTGAGGGGAACCCCCAACCGGGGATGGGGATTCAACCGGCCTACTATCGACCTGCGCGAATCCTTTGAAGCAGGAGATCCCAGGTACAAGGGAACCGTTATTAACCTGGGAGATACCCTCGACGGCGTAGTAATATTGGGGGATGGTTCAACGCCGGATATCACAAAAGACTCAACGGGCAAGATCATCGAGATTGAATGCTATAGCCGCAAGGTGTGGACACCCGGCAGTAATACAGCCACGCAGTGGGGCCATATGCGCCGCCTGATGCGGTATGCAGATGTTCTCCTGATGGCTGCTGAGGCGCTCAATGAAAACGGAAAACCGGCAGAAGCCTTGACCTATGTCAATATGGTCAGGGCCAGGGCACGCCAGGGAATCCCCGGTATCCTGCCCGACATTACGACCACCGGCCAGGCAGAACTGAGAGACAAGATCTTCAATGAACGAAGGCATGAACTGGCCATGGAAGGATGGCGGTTCTGGGACCTGGTGCGAACCGGCAGAGCCGGTGCTGTCATGGGCCCGCTGGGTTTCATTGTTGGCAAACATGAACTGCTGCCCATTCCTCAAAGTGAAATCGATAATTCAGAAGGGACATTAGTCCAAAACCCGAATTGGTAATTCATTCATTTATTAATTATTATTAACTAAAACCCAAATTGTTATGAAAAGAAAGAATTTGTTTCTCAGTTTAGCGCTGGTTTCTCTGGCGTTAATCATCGGTTTCTCCGCCTGCAAGAAAAAGACGGATACCATCACATTTGCCGTATCCTCCATAACGGCCGGCGGCGTTAACATCAACGGAGCAACGGTACCCAACAATGTGCCGGCTAACACTACTTCGATTGTTGTCGGCTTCACTCTTGCCGTCAATCCTCTTTCGGCTACATCCGACAAAATAAGCCTGGTCAGGGGTTACGACACAACGGCTATTCCTCTTACCATTACCGTTGTAGGCTCAACGATCACCCTTGGAATTGCTGAGGGATTGGGGAACGGATCACTTTACCAGCTGAGTTTTAAAGCCGGTATCAGTTCCACAGACGGAGAGGTAGTGGGCGCTTTCAACCGCAGCTTTACCACCATCGGAAATTTCATCCCGGATGGAATGATTGCTTACTGGACCTTTGAAAACAATGCAGACGACCAGGTAGGCAGTTTCAATCCGGCAGCCGGAGGAATCATCGACCTTTCGTATGCAGACTCTTACAAAGCTTCACAGGGGAAAGCCGGATCGTTCAACGGCACTACCACGCTGGTTGAAATTCCCAATGGCGATCAGCTTGACAATACCGACAGCTTCACGTTGTCATTCTGGGTGAAATCCGACTCCTCAAAACACGGACAGTTTGTGATGGGCCTTGCCGGCTGGTATGGCTTCCAGTTTGAAATTTCCGGTGATTTTAAATCCTGCAAACTTGCAGCTCAATATAAATTTACAGGCCCACCCGCAGGTACGGGTTCCGAAGATCTCTGGTTCCCGGCTGATGGAAACCTTGGATGGCAGGGATGGACGTTCTGCAGGGACCTCACCTCTGCTGGCGGTCTTCCCTTTGTTATTGCCAGCAAATGGGCGAATATTGTCTGCCGGTACAATGCCGCTACGAAAGTTGGAACCATGTACATCAATGGTCAGAAAGAGAAAGAACAGGACTTCAACCTCTGGCCTGCAGGCGATCCAAAGACCACTGTAACCGGACTGGAATGCGATCCTACTGTAACCAACAAGACGTTTGTATTCGGCTTCATCCAGGATAAGGTCGACCCGAAAATCACCGATTCATGGGCTGATTACAACGTTACCACGAACAACCACTTCAAAGGACTTCTTGACGATGTCATGTTCTTCCACAAAGCGCTGACTGAACAGGAAATCACGCTGATGTACAATTCATTTAAACCGTAATTTTTCACTACCGATTGACCTGAGAGGGTTTGGGGTAACCTTAACCCTCTCTTTTTTCTTATCCTGATGAAGCAACCATTCATTTATATTACTTTTTTTTTCTTATGCCTGATGGTGGTGACCGCCTGCAAAAAAAAGACAGATGTTCCGCAGCAGGGCTTACTCATCCTGGGCTCCGCAGATGTGGGCTCGGTTACTCTTCAGCCATCGCTAAACACAAAGGGTGTGCCGGTCGACAGCGCATTTTCCCTCCATTTTAATGTCCCGGTCGACACGGCTTCTGCCCGGGCGTCGATCACCATCAAAAAAATAAGCGATCAGTCAGTATGCGCCTGTTCGGTCAGTTTCAGCAATACTTACCAGACGGTCTGGCTCAAACCCTTAAAGCCGCTCCAGGTCCTGACGGGTTACATCCTGACCCTCTCAAATGCATTAAGGGGCGCCAACGGAGAATCCTTTGACGGAACATCCTTCAGTTTTACCACTGTAAACGGGAGGATCGTTGTTACCCAGGTTACACTGAACGGGTTGAATTTCGGTCTCCAAAACATTCCCATCAACATTAATTTTAATTCAGTTACTATAAAAGTAACTTTTTCTGATGCTATCGATACAAACGGGTATGCTTCCAAGTTTTCTCTTTCAGGAAATACACCGCTTCATGTCAGTGTGACACAGGACCATAAAACGGTTACCGCAGTAAACAAGATTCCCCTTTCGGATATCACACGCTATTCTTTCGTGATCACTTCAAACCTTAAAGCCGCGAACGGTTACTCCTTTGGTGGTTTTTTCAATTCGTTTTACACCGAACTGGATTCAACCTTAAAATTCCCTCTCATCCCGGATGATCAGCTGCTGACCCTGATCCAGCAACAAACCTTTCGCTATTTCTGGGACTTTGCCCACCCGGCTTGCGGCATGGCCCGCGAGCGGAACAGTTCGGGCGATGTCGTCACAACCGGTGGCTCCGGTTTCGGGGTGATGGCCCTCATTGTGGGAATGGAACGTGCATTTATCACCCGTGCCGACGGGCTTTCAAGACTGGATAAGATCCTGCATTTTCTGGAGACCTGCGACCGGTTTCACGGTGCCTGGCCGCACTGGATGAATGGAAACACCGGAAAGGTGATCCCCTTCACAACCAAGGATGACGGTGCCGACCTCGTTGAGACCTCTTACATGGTTCAGGGTCTTATGACGATGCGACAGTACCTCAACACAAGCATTCCTGCAGAACAACTTCTGATCGGCCGTATAAACACCCTGGTCAATGCAGTCGAATACACCTGGTTCACCCGTGGCGAAAATGTTCTTTACTGGCACTGGTCGCCCGATTACGGATGGGCCATGAACATGCAGATCAGGGGCTATAACGAAACGCTGATCACCTATGTTATGGCTGCATGTTCGCCTACGTATGCCATTGCTCCTTCCGTCTATCACTCGGGATATGCCTCCAATGGCGGTATCCGGAACGGCAATTCCTATTATGGCTATGTGCTTCCCCTGGGTGAGCCCTATGGAGGACCGTTGTTCTTTACACATTATTCCTTTCTGGGACTTGACCCGAGGAACCTTACAGATACGTATGCTTCCTACTGGCAACAGAATGTGAACCAGTCGCTGATCAACAATGCACATTGCATCCAGAATCCCGGGAAATATATAGGGTATAGCACCGATTGCTGGGGGTTGACGGCCTGTGACAATCCCTGGGGCTATGAAGCCCATTCCCCGACCAATGACCTGGGAGTGATTGCACCAACGGCAGCGGTCTCATCGATACCCTATACTCCCGTCGAATCCTTGAAAGCAATTCGTCATTATTATTATATCCTGGGGAACCGGATGTTCGGAGAATACGGCTTCTATGATGCTTTTGATATGACCGATGGCTGGTGGGCCAGTTCAACCCTCGCTATCGACCAGGGCCCCATCATCTGTATGATCGAGAACTACCGGAGCGGACTTCTCTGGAACCTTTTCATGTCATGTCCCGAAGTACAAACAGGGCTGACCTCCCTGGGTTTTACTTATTAAGAAAGCGATCTGGATAAACGCAGTGTTTGAATTGAAAAAAGAGGATATGCATCTCTCAACGGGAATTCTGAAATCATCGCTTCCGGCATTCATTTTTTTCCTGCTCATTCAGACGTCCATTGCCCAGAACAGACCCGGTGCAGCATTTTCCCCCACCGACAGTATTAAAGTTGAGACACTGCTTTCACAAATGACCCTGGATGAGAAGGTGGGCCAGTTATCCCTGTTTGCTTCCGGCTGGGAAGTTACAGGCCCGGCAATGAATACCCGTTACAAGCAATTGATCAGGGATGGCAAGGTGGGAGCCATTTTAAATGCAAGTACTCCGGATTATGTAAAGAAGCTGCAAAAGATGGCTGTTGA
This sequence comes from Bacteroidota bacterium, assembly GCA_026391795.1. Lineage (GTDB taxonomy): Bacteria > Bacteroidota > Bacteroidia > Bacteroidales > FEN-979 > FEN-979. The sequence goes on along the minus strand of JAPLDI010000003.1, from coordinate 27,144 downwards.
AGAATCCCGCCTGAAAATACCGTTGCTCTTTGGCTATGATGTGATCCATGGTTACCGGACTATTTTTCCTATCCCCCTGGGGCAAGCGGCAAGCTGGGATCTAGATGCCATTGAGAAAGCAGACCGGATTGCGGCAGGGGAAGCTTCCGCTGAAGGGATCTGCTGGACATTTGCCCCGATGGTGGATATTTCAAGGGATCCGCGCTGGGGAAGGGTTTCGGAAGGGGCCGGAGAAGATCCTTTTCTCGGATCCCGGATTGCAGAAGCCAGGGTACGGGGCTTCCAGGGTACGGGGTACGAAGATGGCAGGCATATCCTGGCCTGCGCAAAGCATTTTGCTGCTTATGGAGACCCGATGGCCGGACGTGATTACAACGTGGTTGACATCTCCCCGGCTTCCCTTTACGAATATTATCTCCCACCGTATAAAGCCTGTGTGGATGCCGGGGTTGCTACGGTAATGACCTCCTTTAACGAGATTAACGGAATGCCTTCAACCTGCAATTCCTGGCTCCTTACCGATCTTCTGAGAAAAGAGTGGGGTTTTAACGGGTTTGTGGTGACAGACTGGACTTCCATCAATGAACTGGTTGAACACGGCGTGGCTGAAGATCTGAAATCAGCGGCAGAACTCTCCCTGAATGCCGGCGTTGACATGGACATGATGGGAAGCACGTTTCTGGACTATCTTCCGGGCCTGGTGAAGGAAAACAAAGTAAAAATCTCTGATATCGACAGGGCTGTCAGGTATATTCTTCGTGCCAAAATACAGGTTGGACTGTTTGATGACCCTTACCGTTTCTGCAACCAGCAACGGGAGCAATCCGAAATCATGACAAAGGAAAGCCTGGAATTTGCAAGGAAACTGGTATCTGAAAGTTGCGTCCTGCTGAAGAATGACAACCGCACGCTTCCCGTGCCACAAAGGGTCAGGACGCTGGCCGTGATCGGTCCTCTGGGCGATGCAAAGAAAGAAATGCTGGGGAACTGGAATGCGGCCGGGGATTGGAAGAATTGCATCACCCTGCTCGAGGGGATCAGAAACAAATGCAAAGGATCTGTCAATGTTTCCTTTGAAAAGGGATGTAACATTAACGACAAGGACCTTTCGGGGATTGAAGCGGCAGTAAAACTCGCACAAAAGGCAGATTATGTGATTCTGGCCCTCGGGGAAAGCGGCGAAATGTCGGGGGAGGCAGCTTCAAGGTCTGACATTGATCTGCCGGGCGTTCAGAATCAGCTGGCCGATGCTGTGATCAACTCCGGTAAGCCTACGGCCGTGGTCCTTTTTAACGGCCGCCCATTGTCCATTTCCCATTTGGAAGCCATTGCCCCCGCCATCCTTGAGACGTGGTTCGGGGGCACTCAGGCTGGCAATGGCATCACGGATGTATTATTCGGGGATGTCAATCCCTCAGGAAAAATCACCATGAGCTTTCCGAGAAATACCGGGCAGATCCCGGTGTTTTACAGTCGCAAGAACACAGGAAGGCCGTTCAAGTCTGATCAACCGGATGAGAAATACGTTTCAAGGTATCTTGATTGTCCGGTTACACCCCTTTACCCGTTCGGATTCGGCCTGAGCTATACCAATTTCAGCTATTCAGGGATCAAAGCATTGGTTAAGGGGAATGAAATCACGGTATCAGCGAGTGTGACAAATACAGGTGAACGTGACGGTGAAGAGATCGTCCAGTTGTATATTCAGGACAAGGTAGGAAGCATTACCCGTCCGCTAAAAGAACTTAAAGGTTTTAAAAAACTATTGATCCGCAAAGGGCAAACCGTTCAGGTAACTTTTACGCTATCAGCTGACGATCTTTCTTTTTATCATCCTGATCTGAAGAAATACTGGGAACCTGGCGAATTCAACGCCTTTGTAGGAGGAAGTTCGGCAACGGTTATTTCTGCCACTTTTAGGCTCTGAACGAAGGTTTCAGATCAGCATGCCTTGAAACAACACAGGTAGTACGGATATAAGCTAAAATGAAAAATTCTATGAAGATCAGCAAGGTCATTTTCTTTGTGGTGTTGATTTTTTCCACCATTGCCGCCCGGCCGCAGAAGATTGTTTTCAGATCCAATGACAGAATTCATTATCCCCTGACTCCCGGCGAAGAAAAAATGTTCGATTCCATTCAGCATAAAACGTTTCTTTTCTTCTTAAACGAACATCATCCTGAAAAGGGAATCGTAAAAGACCGGACGACCCAGAGTTCTCCCTCCAGCATCGCTGCAACAGGTTTTGGAATTCCCGCCTTCGCCATCGGTGCCGAGAGAAAGTGGATCACACGTGAACAGGCGGCAGCCATCACGCTGAACATCCTTAAATTTTTCATCAACTCCGCTCAGAACACTGCAAAGAACGGAATCGGGTACAAAGGGTTCTATTATCATTTCCTCAGGATGGATTCAGGTACACGGGAGTGGAACTGTGAACTTTCTTCGGTGGATACAGGACTGCTGATGATGGGCATCATCTTTGCCCGGAACTATTACAACGCCGGCAATGAAACCGAGAAACAGATCCGTTCGCTTGCGGCAAGATTGCTGGAGAGGGTTGACTGGGATTTTATGGTATTGCCGGCTTCAAGCAAATATGCTTTTACGATTTCAATGGCCTGGACACCGGAAAGCGGACTGCAGGATTTTGGCTGGTGCGGGTATAACGAAGCCTTGTTCCTTTATATCCTGGCTGCAGGCAGCGGAATGAAAAATGCTGAACAGAGTTACCAGTCATGGTTAAAAACTTACAAATGGCAGACTCCCTACAAAGGCCTTTCGCACGTTGCCTTTCCTCCACTTTTCGGCCATCAGTTTTCGCAGGCATTCATAGATTTCCGGGGCATCGCCGACGGATACATGAAAGAAAAAGGAATCGATTACTTTGAAAACTCACGTCGTGCAACCTATGTTCAAAGGAAGTACGCAATCGAAAATCCCCAAAAATGGACAGGGTATGATTCGCTTTGCTGGGGTGTTACTGCATCTGACGGACCTTCCGGGAAGTACAATTTTGCTGAAAAAAAGTTTGAAGGCTATGCCGGAAGAGGAACGAGCGGACCGGACTACAATTATTTTGATGACGGAACAGTGGCCCCTTACGCATCGCTTTCCTCCCTTCCATTTGCTCCTGAGATCGTTATCCCGACCATCAAATCGATGAATGAGAAATACGGGAAGAAGTTATGGGGTAAATATGGTTATTATGATGCTTTCAATCCAACTGCCAAATGGGTTGACACCGATTTTTTAGGTATCGATCAGGGACCGATGCTGATCATGATTGAAAATTTCAGGACCGGACTGGTGTGGAATTATGTGATGAAAGACCCGGTCATCCAGAAAGGGTTGAATAAGCTTGGTTTCGGATATCTGAAGTAGAATTCAGGAGCCGGAGGGCTTTTTAGAAACCCCTCATCGGTTCCGGATTAACACAATTGGCTAATGATGTGTCTTATGAAAAAGAAGAACGTAATATCCGCTTTGTTGCTTTTGTCAGCAATGGCTGGCTATGCTCAAACCACAACCCTGGATGAATTTGAAAACAGGAATGGCTGGACGTTCATCCGGTCAGATGGCGTTGATCTTAATTTGTCCAATGAAAAAGGAGTAACGGGAAATGCGATCCGCTTCGATTATGATTTCACCAAAGGAACCGGTTACGGGGGAATTCAGAAACTGTTCCCGGTCGACCTCCCCGACAATTATGAATTCACATTTTATGTTAAGGCCGAATCCCCCGCCAATAATTTTGAAATAAAATTCATTGACAGCACCGGAGACAATGTCTGGTGGGTGATTAACCGCAACTATGATTTTCCAAAGGAATGGAAAAAGATCCGGATCAGGAAAAGGCATATCAGTTTTGCCTGGGGGCCGGCAACCGACCACAGCTTAAAACGGATCGACCGGATCGAATTTACCATTTCCTCTTTTGTAGGAGGGAAAGGAACGATCTGGATCGATGATCTGAAATTTGAACCGCTCCCGCCCGAAAGACAATCCTATCCTGCGCCATCCATAACCTGTTCAACCTCAGTCGGGGGTCATTCCCCTGATTTTATTACCGATCATTCAGACAAGACCAGCTGGCAGAGCAACAGCGCGAATGATCAGCAGGTTACTGTTGATTTCACCACACGCCGGGAATTTGGCGGTTTACAGATTGACTGGCTGAAAGACCAATCTGCAAAAAGTTTTTCCGTTCTCCTGTCGGAGGACGGAAGTCATTGGGAAAAAGTTTATTCTGTACAATCCAACCTTGGAGATGTCAGTTTTATCCGGCTCCCTGAAGCCGAGGCAAGGTATGTAAGGATCGATCTCATAAAAAGCAATTCAGAAAAAGGATTCGGCATCCGGGAAGTGAAATTCCCGGATATCACAAATTCATTGACCCCGAATGATTTTTTGATCTATGCGGCAAAAAATTCAACTGCCGGGAATTATCCGAGATATTTCCTCGAGCAGGCTTCCTACTGGACCCTCACGGGTGTAAACAATGACGTAAAGGAAGCGCTGATAAGCGAAGACGGAATGGTAGAAGTTGATAAAGCCCGGTTCTCTGTCGAGCCGATGATAAAGACCGGCGACTCCCTCTATTCCTGGTACAATGTAAAAGCCACCCAGTCATTGGGGGCATCGAAGGATAAAAACGACTTTACTTTTGAGCCTTCCGTTACCTGGCATTGCAAGGATCTGAAATTTACAACCAGCATAACAGCTACCGGGGAAGCAAATATAAATTCCCGGCTCAACATCCGCTACTCCTTTGAAAACCTTTCGGGCAAGCCCAAAGATTTCGAATTTTTCCTGTTGATCCGTCCTTACCAGGTCAATCCATACTACCAGTTCCTGAACCTTACCGGCGGTGCTGGTAAAATACAATCCATCCGTGAAAAAGAGAACGGAGTCATAGCTGTTGATGATAAAACAATTTTGTCCCTGAAAAAATATGACTCTTTTGGTGCGGCTGGTTTTGATGAAGGAAACCTTGTGGACCTGTTGCGCAGGGGGGCTGTTCCTTCAACCAAGTCGGCGATTGATAACAACGGACTGGCAAACGGAGTGATGAAGTACTCACTTCACCTGGATCCGGGGAAGCAAACCGGGTTTTTTGTGGTAGTTCCGTTTTATGGTGACGATCCGGCAGCTGAAAAGCTGACCCCTGAAAAGGTGAGAGAGGAATCAGAAAAATCGGTTGAATTCTGGAGAACGAAAGTCGGGCATATCAAATTTAATCTGCCGGCATCGGCAGACCGGATCATTGACACCTACAGGTCAAACCTCGTTTACATACTGGTCAACAGGGACAGGGTCGGCATCCAGCCCGGCTCCAGGTCCTATGAAAGAAGCTGGATTCGCGACGGTTCCCTGACCTCTTCCGCGCTTCTGAAATCGGGTATCGTGAAAGAGGTGAAAGATTTTATCGACTGGTACGCTGATCATCAGTTCGAAAACGGCAAAGTGCCCTGTGTAGTGGATACGCGGGGGCCCGACCCGGTACCGGAGAACGACAGTCACGGGGAGATGATCTACCTGATCCGAGAGTATTTTAATTTTACGAAGGATACTGCATTCCTTAGATCAAAAAACAGGAATGTGTTAAAAGCGGTGGATTACATCGGATCGCTGATTGCCGAACAATCGACCGATCATTTCAGGTACGGGACCGACAGTGTGCGTTCCTGCTACGGGCTGGTCACCGAATCCATAAGCCATGAAGGGTATTCTGCCAAGCCGATGCACTCGTACTGGGACGATTTCTTTACATTGAAAGGATTGAAGGATGCTGCAGAGATCCAGAAAATACTGGGTGAAAAGGAGGCTTACGAAAGGATTGCGAAGATCCGTGATACATTCAGGGAAAATCTCTACACTTCACTGCAGCTTGTCATGAAAACGAAAAAGATTGATTACCTGCCCGGCTGCGCTGAACTTGGGGATTTTGATGCCACATCGACGAGCATCACACTGACCCCCTGCAACGAACTGAATAACCTGCCCCGACCGCAGGTTTACAACACGTTCAACAGGTACTATGAGTTTTTCAGGAAGAGGAGGGACGGGAAACTTGAGTGGGTCAATTACACTCCTTATGAGAACCGCCTGATCGGTTCATTTATCATCCTGGATCAGCCGGAGAGGGCGCATGAGCTTATTTCGTTCTTTCTGAACGATCAGCGCCCGCAGGGATGGAACCACTGGGCCGAAGTGGTCTGGAAAGATTACCGCACGCCCCGTTATATCGGCGATATGCCGCACACCTGGGTAGGCAGCGACTTCATCAATGCGATCCGTGCCATGTTCGTGTATGAAAACGAATACGACCAGTCGCTGGTCCTTGCTTCCGCCCTCTACCAGGACTGGATCGATGCCCCCGGGGGAATGTCGGTTGAACACCTGCCGACCTATTACGGGGAGATCTCCTATGCCATTAAGAAGGATGACAATAAATATCTCTTTTCCGTTTCGGGAGATGTAAAACTTCCTGCAAACGGAATGAAAATTAAAAACTTCAACGGGTCGAAATCCCCGGTAAGGGTAACCGTCAACGGTGAGGAGAGTAAGGATTTCAGTGAAAAGGAAATTCGTGTTAACGCATTTCCGGCAGAAGTAGTGATCTATTATTAACGGTTTATTCATCAGGAACCTCCATGAAAGAAAAAGATACCAGCACACTTCCCGGTGGAAAACCGGAACACCAGATCCGCTTTACACAATTGGCTGCCTACGGTGCCGGCGGTATCATTCCCATCGCACTTTTCAACGTAGCCGGGATCCTTGTCGGGCTGATGGGCAACATCAGTTTAGGACTGAGTGCTTTCTGGCTGGGAGCCATCCTGATTGTTCCCCGTTTGTGGGATGCCCTTTCCGATCCCCTGATCGGTCATCTTTCCGACAACACCCGGACCCGTTGGGGGCGCCGCCGTCCTTTCCTGCTGATCGGCGGAATCGCCGTCGCTGTTTTTTTTGTGGTAATATGGTGGATCCCGAAAGGGGATATGGTACGCGCCTGGTTCCCTTCCGATTCGGGCTTTCAGTGGTTCCAGCTGGGATACATTCTTTTTTCGCTTTTACTCTTTTTTACGGCTGTAAATATTTTCGAGATCCCCCACGGCGCCCTTGGCATGGAGATGACCACCGAGTACCATGAACGCACCCGCCTGTTCAGCGCCAAGAGTTTTGTGGGCAACCTTTTTGCCATGGGCACACCCTGGCTTTTCGCCATTGCCAGCATGGAGATATTTAAAGGCCCGGGAGGAAACGAGGCCGACGGCATGCGGTATGTCTCCCTGATGATCGCCGCCATCCTGATCCCTCTTTCTTTCTGGTGGTTTTTCAAATTGCGTGAACCAGGATTTGTAAAAGCCGCCAGTCATGAAAAAACACCCTTCTGGAAAGACATGAAGCGTACAGCCAACAACCGGAATTTCATCATGCTTACACTTACGATATTCACGCTGGCCATGGGCTTTAATTTCGTCCAGCTGCTCGGATCGTATATTCCAATTTTTTATGTTTTCGGGGGCGACAAAGTTGCCGGAGCCTATCTGCTCGGAATGAACGGGATGATCTGGGCCATCACCGGGGTCCTCGCAGTATTTCCCCTCAACTGGATCAGCCCGAAACTGGGAAAACGGAATACGCTGACCATTGCCATTTTACTCATGTGCTGTGCACAACTTTCCAAGATCGTCTGCTATAACCCCCACTATCCTTACCTGGTAATCATCCCCACGGTTCTGCTTTCAACCGGCATGCTGTTTTTCTTTACCCTTGGATCATCCATGGTAGGTGATATCTGTGACGAAGACGAATTAAAGACCGGGTATCGTGCAGAGGGCAGTTATTACTCCGTATTCTGGTGGTTTATAAAAATGGGATCCGCACTCGCCAGCTTTGTCGCAGGTGCTTTGATCGTATTGACCATGTTTGATGAAACCCAGGTTACCAAGGTCGACAGCATCCAGGGAAGTATCCGGGAAATGCGCAGCAAGGTCCGGTTCTGGGAAAACTATAAAGGAGTCGCCGGGGCCAATACTGAATGGATTGAGAGCTCCCGGAAACAGAGTGCGGAAGCCTTGAAAGAAGCAAAAGAATATGTGAGTTACCTGGAAAAGGAATCAAGGAAAGATGCGAGCGAGGCAAATAAAAACCTGCCGGATTATCCATCCCGGAAGGGAAAGATACTTTCCGGTGCAACCTCGGCGGAAAAGGCTGCCATAGCGAAGCTGGAACTGATCCAATCCCGGCTCGGTAAACACGGTCTTCAAACGCAGACCCCGGGAACGGACAGCCTGATAAAGGAAGCCATCCCACTGACCTTTCAGACCAAACTTGAAAAAGCCAGGATCTATTCCTTTGAACTTTTGTCGCACCTGGAATCCAGATCCCTTGAAAATACAAACAGCAAAGAGCACTATAAAAAACTTAACCGTGACATCACCGGAATCGATGAGCGCCTCTCAGGCATGAACACAGCATCATCCCTTGATAACCTCGATAAAGAACTTGACGGTATTGAAAAAGAGATCGTGCTTCTCACCCAGCAGACACCCTATACACTATTAATGATGCGGGTGGTTGAGATCGGGTTGCCGGTGTTGTTGGGCTTTTTTTCCATTTTCTTCGTTCTCCGCTACACACTGACTGAGAAACGAAGTCATGAAATAAAAGAACTTCTCAGGCAACGAAACGCGGACCGTCCAAAAGAAGAAGTATGAGATTCAGCATAAAAGACGACAGTTTTTATCTTGATGATAAAAAGGTTTTTCTCAACTCGGGAGAGATCCATTATTTCAGGATTCGGCGTGATCTGTGGGACAAACACCTGGATGCTGCCAAAGAGGCGGGACTTACCACTATCAGCACCTACATCCCCTGGGCCTGGCACGAACCGCAAGAATCTGTTTTTGATTTTGAAGGTACTTCCTGCCCGGAAAGGGATTTAAAAGGGTGGCATGAGCGGTGCCAGGCACATGGTTTGAGGTGCATCGTAAAACCAGGACCCTTTATCCTGGCGGAGTTTCGCGGTGCCGGTTTGCCCGACTGGTTCCTGGAACGGTACCATGATGAAGTGAAAATGCGCAACCGCGAAGGCGAAATTTTTCCGAGTGACGGCGTGAGCCTGTTTAATGCGAATTACCTGGAAAAGGTAACACTTTGGTATGACAAGATCATGCCGTTCATCCGGAAACACGAACTGTCAGAAGGCGGTCCTGTCATCATGATGCAGGTATGCAACGAAATCGGCGTATTCTCATGGCTGGCGAAACAGGCGGATTACAGCAATGCCGTGAAAGGTCGTTTCATTGATTACCTGTCGCATAAATTCAACACCATTGCTGAAGTAAATGAATTATGGGGGACTGATTTTCCTGATTTCGCCCGCATTGAACTTCCTCCTGACGGAAGGCTTCCCTATGCTTCAAAGGGCGACCGCAGCCGTGATTTCGAATGGCATTGTTTCTGGAGAACCTATTATGGGGACTACCTGAGAATGCTGAGCAGGATGGCCAGGGAGAGAGGCGTAAGCGTCCCTTTCTATCATAATCTTCCCGGCTGGATCTACGGACACGGCTATGAATTCCCGGTCAACATCACCATGTACGATGATCTGTTTGGTGAAAAAAGCGAGATCCTCTTCGGCATTGATCATATTCCGGAATTCTTTTCCTACCGGAACATGCACGACGACCGAATCATCAATGATATAACCCATGCCATGCAAGGGAATAAGCCGGTGTTTGCCGCCGAGTTCCAGAGCGGCTCCCGCGAATATCAGGTGGTAACAAATCCACGTGAGATGGAACTTTTCTACAAGGCAAGCCTTGCCAACGGGATGACCGGGTGGAACTATTACATGTTCTCACAGGGTCGTAACCCTCACCGCAAGGGCTATTCCGGAGAGACATTCTACTGGTTCACCCCCCTCACCGCAGAAGGTGAACGCACTTCTGCCTTCCCGCTGGTACAACGGATGAGCAAAATTGTTAAAACATCCGAAGCGCTGATTGTTCAAGCAAAAAGAAAAGCAGGAGTTTGCGTTCTTTTCTATCCTCCCTACTATGCAACTGAACTGGAAAGACCTGTTGATGAAGCGTGTGAGCTTCGGTTTACGGCTTCCGCGATCCGCAGGCCGGCCTATTTCGACGGTTTGCTGAAGGTACTTCAGGTCCTTAATATCGATTACGATATGATCGATCTGAGCAAGGCTTCTGCTGAGGCGTTAAGCCCATACCGTCAGGTGTGGGCATTCTGCACCGACGAAATGAATGCCAGGGATCAGCAGGTTCTTGTGGATTATACCAGGGCCGGCGGAAACAGTGTACTTTTCCCATCCCTGCCGAATCGTGAAATGTCGCAGCGGCCCTGTACCCTCCTTCGCGATGCCCTTTCGGTAAACCCCTCCGGATATGAAACCATCGATTCGCCCCTCGTCGATATCTTTGACCTGAAGGATATCAAGTGTGCCAATCCGCAGATCATCTATTCTGAGGAATCGCTGTCAGGTGCAGAAGTCATCGCCCGGACGATCAGCGGCGCAGCATGCGGATTCGAAAAAACACTCGGAAAAGGATCCCTGCTGCACCTGGGAACATGGATCGGCTTTGATACGGAAGGAGATGTTCCTGTTTATGAAACCATCCTGAAAAGATCCCGTGCAACCCTCCGCCACGCCTCATCTGAAAATCAGTTCCTCGCAGTAAGGGAACGGTTTACCGGCGACGGGGCCGCCCTTCTTTTCATCGGGAATTATTACAACGAAGAACAATCCGGTAAAATCACCTACACGCATCCCGGCAGCGGTGAAGCCATCACCATACCTTTCACAAAGAGGGAGATGGTCTGGCCGGCGTTGTATGGTGTATTGACCCCGGTGTGCCAGGAGATTACTGACGGAGTAAAGATCCTGCACAGCACCTCAGACATCCTGGGCGTTGCAGTGATCAGGGGGCAGTTTGAGATAACCCTTTACGGGGACCGGGAGCTGGACGGTGAGATCGTCTTTGAAGGCCCGGATGCTGACAGAATCAAATCTGCTACGATTTGCGGTGAAGCGGTTGAAACAGTTCGTGAGGGCAAACGCATTGCCGTTTTATACCGTCACAAAGAGAGAACGGAAATGGTCCTGAGTATTAAAACGGAGTAAATGAAGATTACGAATCCCCCGGGGCTTTCCTTTGATTTTCTTGACAATGGCTCGGTGGGCAGCATCGAGGCTGGTCCTGTGAGAATCAGTCTTAACGTTGCAACACCTTTTTCAAGATCGGGATCCAATCTTTTTTTAAGGAAAAGATCAAAACCCTTTGATTACACGGCGCTTTTAGGTCCGGAGAGTAACTGCCGTTATCAAATCCGGGAGGATTCATTTGTCGCAGAAGGCAGCTGGGGCGGGCTTGAATATACCTGTAAGCTTCGGCTTTCAAAGAAAAGTTTCAGCTGGCAATGGTGTATTGAGATCTGCAACCGGTCGGAGGAAGGTTATGAACTTGATCTGATTTACCTGCAGGATGCGGGGTTAAAGCAGGCAACGGATGGACTGATTAATGAATATTACGTGAGCCAGTATCTTGAACGAAGGATTCTGGAAGACAAAACCTACGGCCCCGTCATTTGCTGCCGCCAGAACATGAAAGAACCCATGGGAAATCCCTGGTTCATGATGGCCTGCAAAAACAGGGCGGTTGGAGCGAGTGTTGACGGCATGCAGTTTTATGGAAAAACATACAGGGAAACGGGAATCCCGGAAGGACTGCTTTCGGATAGGCTCGGGGGAGAATATTCCGGAGAATCGTCAGTTCTTGCCTTGCAGGAAGTTCCGTTTGAACTTTCGGCCGGAGATCATCACCGGACTGTTTTTGTTGCCACCTGTTTGCAGGATCACCCCCTGGCAACTTCAACGGAAGACCTGAACAGGTTGACGGACCTTATCAATGAATTTGATGATGAAATTTCATCTCCCGGTTCTCCTCAATTCATTTCACCACAACCAAACCTGTTCACGACTGCCGATTTTTTCCCGGTTGACGATTTGAATGATCAGGAACTGGACCGGTTCTTTAGTGAAGAAAAGCGTCATTGTGAATTCGAAAATGGACGGTTGTTATCCTTTTTCTACGGGCAATATAACCATGTTGTATTGCGGGCGAAGGAAATCCTGGCGGATCGTCCGCATGCACACATTATGCAGGCTGAAACGGGCTCCCGGCCCAATGAAAATATTGTCTCCACCACCTGTTTTGCATACGGTGTTTTCAATTCGCACCTTACCCAGGGCAACACCAACTTTAACATCTTTCTTTCTGTTTGCAACAGTCCGTTTAACCTTTCAACGGAAACGGGGCAGCGGATCTTTGTCGAGCTAAAGGGCCGGTACCATCTTCTTGGAGTTCCTTCTGCTTTTGAGATGGGACTGAATTCCTGCCGGTGGATCTATAAACAGGGAGATCATTGCTTCCAGGTCCGCAGCTGGACATCCGGGAAATCGCCCAGGGTGAATATGGATTTCAAAGTTGTAAGTGGCGACCCTGTGAATTTGTTCATAACCCATCATTTTGATGCCGGTAACGGATGGACCATTATCCCCGGGAACAACGTCGGGGAATATGTTGCCAGACCAAAAGCGGGCAGCATGATTGCGGGAAAATTTCCGCTGGCACAATTCAGGATGATCGTCAACAGTCCTGACTCAGAATTCACGGCCTGCGGGGATGAAGTTCTGTATCCGGATCCTGCGGTTCGCAGGAGTTCACTTTTCGTTCTGAAGGTCAGGAAGACTTCGGGGTTTTGCATGAGTTTTGTCGGTGAAGTATGTTCGCCTGCCGAATCAGCTACTATTGAAAATGCAGATGATCAGTGGTCAGAAGATTGCCGGGATGCCCGGTCAGGCTTGCAGGACCTGATACTGAACCTGCATCTGAAAGGAGACCGGGAAGAGATCTCAACCATTGAGGAAATACTTCCCTGGTATGGGATGAATGCGCTGATCCATTTTCTGACCCCTTACGGACTGGAACAGTTCAGCGGAGCTGCCTGGGGGACACGTGATATCGCCCAGGGGCCGTTTGACCTGCTGTTGTGCATGGAAAAATACGATGAGGCCAGGCAGGTACTGCGAATCATCTTCTCAAACCAGAATACGGATGGTGGCTGGCCGCAATGGTGGATGTTTGACAGCTATTCCGACATCCGGGCTGACAGTTCTCACGGGGATGTTTTTTACTGGTGCATTCTTGCGCTGGCTAGTTACATCAAAGTTACCGGCGACCTCGGGATTCTTGACGAGATCTTGCCCTACTATGCTGAAAAAGGCGCTGCCCATGCAGAACGGAAACCACTCAGCGAGCATATTGACAGACTGATTACAATGATCGTCAATTCATTCCTGCCCGGTACTGCATTGGTTCCTTTTGGCGGTGGCGACTGGAATGATTCCCTTCAGCCGGTGAGCAAGGAACTGGCCCGGCGAATGATTTCAAGCTGGACCGTTGAAATGAACTTTCAGGCTTTTACCCAATACCAGCGGGTGTATGAACAGACCGGCAATACCCGGAAAGCGGAAGCACTGAAAGAGATCTGTGAAAGAATCCGAAGTGACTTTAACAAATACCTGATCAGGGATGGAGTCGTTGCAGGGTATGGGCTTGTTGAAGAGGATCGCAGCATCAGTTTGCTGCTTCACCCCGGTGATGAAATGACCAATATCCGCTACAGTATTTTGCCGATGAACCGTGGCATCATCAGTGAAATTTTTACAAAAGAACAGGCCCTGCATCACCAGGATCTCATTGAACAGCACCTGAAGGGCCCGGATGGCGCCCGTTTGATGGATCGTCCCCTGAAATATCACGGTGGAATTCAAACCCTTTTTCAACGGGCCGAAAGCAGCACATTCTTCGGCCGCGAGATTGGCCTGATGTATGTGCACGAACATATCCGGTATGCAGAGTCGCAAGCCCTTACAGGCAGGGCAGATGCTTTTCTGAAAGCGCTCAGGCAGGCAAATCCGGTAACCTACCGGAAGATTGTACCCTGTGGTGATATTCGTCAGGCGAATTGCTATTACAGCAGTTCAGACATCACGTTTAAAAACCGGTATGAAGCGGATGAACGATACGATGAAATAAAAACAGGAAATATCACGCTGAAGGGAGGATGGCGGGTCTATTCCAGCGGACCCGGCATTTATATAGGCCTGATTGTATCCCGGCTGCTGGGTTTGCGCATGGAATCCGGAAATGTTATTGTTGACCCGGTACTTCCGCATTCCCTGGATGGGCTTTCGGCTTCCATGAACATTCTGGGTCACGCAATAACATTCAACTATACTGTAAAGGAACAATGTTTTAGCCCCAACGCTATTTTCATTAACAGTCAACCGGTTGCCTTCACCCATGAACAGAACAAATATCGCCCCGGGGGAGCAGTTATCCCGTCTGATCAATTTCTGGCAATGCTGAATGAGAAGGATAATGTTGTTTCGGTAGAAATGTAGAGCCAACAAAGAAAAATCCATCTACCATTCTCCATCCTCCATCTTCCATCCTCCGGAATAACCCCTTCATTCGCGGCTTTCATCGACGATTCATGCCATCAGGACGAATACATTTCCGTTTTCAGCAAATAATGGTCAATTTTGAAATCAAAGATGTAACATTTTACAATTCAGGGAGTCTAATGAGCGTTAATCCGGAAAGAAAGCACAGATCATGATCAACATCAAAAATATCCATAAATCCTATGTTATGGGTCAATCGAGGCTTCACGTCCTCAAAGGGATCGACCTGGAAATAAAATCCGGTGAGATGATCTCGGTGATGGGTGCCTCGGGCTCGGGAAAATCAACCTTGCTGAATATTCTCGGGATCCTGGATAATTATGATACCGGGGAATATTCCCTTGACGGGACTCCCATCCGGAAACTGAATGAGCGCAAAGCAGCAGCCCTTCGGAACCATTTGCTGGGGTTCGTCTTCCAGTCGTTCAACCTGATCTCTTTTAAAAATGCCATGGAGAATGTGGCGCTGCCCCTCTATTACCAGAAGGTGAGCCGGAAAAAGCGGAACATCATCGCCATGGAATACCTTGAACGGATGGGGCTGAAAGAGTGGGCGCACCATCTTCCCAACGAGCTGTCGGGAGGACAAAAACAGCGCATCGCCATTGCCCGTGCCCTGATTGCCAAGCCCAAGGTCATCCTGGCCGATGAACCCACCGGGGCACTTGATTCGGTAACCAGTCTTGAAATGATGGACATCCTCCAGGAGATCAACCGCACCGGGATCACCATGGTGATCGTAACGCATGAACACGATATCGCGGCACGCACAGAAAAAACGATAAAGATCACAGACGGGATCATAACTGAGATAATTAAGAATTAAGGAGAAGAGGTTGCTTCGTCCCCCGAGTACCCGGGATCCTCGCAATGACAAAAGGCGAAGCAGCAAGGTGCCGAAATGAAAAACAGGAAATAGCGAACAGCGAACAGCGAATTATGTTTGAGATTGATAAATGGCAGGAGATCTTAAGCACGGTGAAGAAAAACCGCTTGCGGACTTTTCTCACGGGATTCAGCGTCGCATGGGGGATCTTCATGCTGGTTGTGTTGCTGGGTTCAGGTAAAGGCCTTGAAAACGGTGTGGCTGAGCAGTTCAGGGGAGGGGCAACCAACGGAGTCTGGATCACCAGCGGGGTTACGAGCATGAAGTACAAAGGCCTCAAGACGGGACGCCCCATCCAGTTTACGAACGAAGATTATAACTCATTGAATACAACCATCCGGGGGCACGATCATATTTCGTCGCGGCTCTTCCTCGGAAACAACCTCGTTTCTTATAAAAACCAGTACGGTTCGTTTTTCATCTCTCCCTGTCATCCCGACTACGGGTATATCAAGGAGATTGAACTCATCCGGGGCCGTTTTCTCAACAACATCGACATTCATGATTTCCGAAAGGTTGCCGTGATCGGCGAGAAGGTAAAAGCGTCGCTTTTCAAAGGAGCCGACACCGTGGCAATGGGTAAATACATCACCATTAATGGTGTATTGTTCAAAGTCGTGGGGATTTTCAGGGATTTCAGCCGGAATGACAATGAGCAGAAACGGATCTATATTCCGATCTCCTCTGCACAGCGGATCTTTAACGGCAACAACATCGTGCAGCAGATCTCATATACAACCGGAACTGCCACACCGGATCAGGCCAATGCCATGGTGGAAAACACCAAATCCCTTCTTTCCCGCCGTCACACTTTTGATGTAAAGGATCAGCGGGCGGTAGAGGTATGGAACAAGAGCGAAGATGTACGAAGGTTCTCAGCCCTGTTTGCAGGGATCCGGCTCTTTATCTGGATCATTGGCATCGGCACTATCATAGCGGGTGTGGTCGGTGTGAGCAACATCATGATGATCGTGGTCAAGGAGCGCACCAAGGAGATCGGCGTACGGAAAGCACTGGGGGCATCGCCCGGTTCCATCATCGGACTGATCCTGCAGGAAGCCATCGCGATCACCGGGTTTTCAGGATATATCGGACTTGTTCTCGGCATCGGGCTGCTTGAGCTGGTATCCAGCAAAATGCCGTCGACTGAATTTTTCAGGAACCCGGAAGCAGATTTTTCAATTGCCATCGGGGCCACTGTTCTGCTGATCGTTGCAGGCGCCATCGCGGGATTTGTTCCTGCGATGAAAGCAGCAAAGGTCAGACCCGTTGATGCACTCAGGGATGAGTAGAATTATTTACGAATTACGAATTAGTGTATGTTTGATTTAGATCGCTGGCAGGAAATTTATCACGTGCTCCGGAAGAACAAACTCCGGACATTCTTAACTGCTTTTGGCGTTTTCTGGGGGATCTTCATGCTGGTGATCATGCTGGGTTCAGGAAACGGTCTTGAGAATGGCATCACCCAGAATTTCGGTGACATGGCCACCAACAGCGTTTTTATCTGGGGACAACAGACCTCTGTTTCTTATAAAGGTTTTCCGAGAGGAAGAAGGATTGAATATGAAAACAGTGATATCCTGGCACTGCAGAAAGGCATTCCGGAGATAAAATACCTTGCCCCCCGCACCAACGTGGGAGGATATGACGGGACCAGCAACGTATTGCGGAAGCTTAAAGCCGGCCAGTTCGCTCTTTTCGGCGATTTCCCGGTTTTCAACCAGATCGATCCTGTAAATATGGTGAAAGGCAGGTTCCTGAATGACCTCGACCTGAAAGAAAAGAGGAAAGTGGTGGTCATCGGTCAGCGTGTTGTGGAACTTCTGTTTGAAAAAGGAGAAGAACCGCTCAACCAGTATATCGAGATCAATGGGGTCTACTTCAAGGTGATCGGGGTGTTCCGGTCGAAACGTACGGGTGAACAGGCTTCCGGGGATAACCAGCGGATCCACATGCCGTTTACCACACTTCAGCGTACTTTCAATTATGGCAACACCGTCGGATTTTTCAACGTCACGGCAAAGGATGATGTTCCGGTGGATGTTGTGGAGAACAAAGCCATGGATATCCTGAAGAAGAGGCATGCGGTGGCGCCCTCCGATGATGATGCGATCGGCCATTTCAACCTGCGTAAGGAATATGACAAGATGGAGGGACTGTTTTTCGGGATCCGGCTGCTGGTATGGATCGTGGGAACAGGGACCCTGCTTGCCGGCGTCATCGGCGTAAGCAACATCATGCTGGTGGTGGTGAAGGAGCGGACCAAAGAGATCGGGATTCAGCGGGCACTGGGTGCAACACCCATTAATATCATCAGCCAGATCATCACCGAATCGGTTGTGCTGACAACCTTTGCCGGCTATTTCGGACTGACGATCGGGGTGGGGTTGCTTGAACTCATCAACTACCTCCTCTCTTCCTCAGGTGCGAATACCGAGATGTTTGTTCATCCCGGCGTGGATTTTAAAGTGGCCGTGATGGCCTTGTGTATCCTCATCGTTTCCGGGGCGCTCGCGGGATTCATTCCTGCCAGAAGGGCCGTCTCGGTGAAACCGATTGATGCATTGAGATACGAATAATAATTACGAATTACGAATTGTAACATATTCAATCTACCTATGAAGAAAGTGTTAAAAATTGCGGTGCTGGTTGTCATACTCGGGATCTTCCTGCTGACCATCGTTTACCTCTACAACAAATCAAAACAGAAACCGGTCGTCTTCAAAACGGAGAAACCCTTCTATACCTCCATTACCCGAAAGACAGTGGCAACGGGTTCCGTAGTTCCCCGCAAGGAGATCGAGATCAAGCCCGTGGTATCGGGGATCGTGGAAGAGATCTATATTGAAGCCGGAAAGAATGTTCATAAAGGACAGAACATTGCCAAGATCAGGATCATTCCCGACCTTGTGAACCTGAATAATGCGGAAGGACGGCTCGACCGTGCAAAGATCGCTTTAGATGATGCAAAGATCAACTTTGACCGCCAGGAAAAGCTCTTCAGGGAAGGCGTGGTGGCACAGTCGGAATTCCAGGCTATCCAGGTGGCCTATAAAAATGCCAGGCAGGAAGCCGATGCTGCCGAAGCCAACCTGGAACTGATCCGCGAAGGGGTGAACAGGAAATCGGGGAAAGTGACAAACACCCTGATCACCTCCACCATCGAGGGAATGATCCTCGACATACCCATAAAAGTGGGAAGCAGCGTGATCGAAGCCAACAACTTCAATGCAGGGACAACGATCGCCACGGTAGCCGATGTGCGCGATATGATCTTCCAGGGAAAAGTTGATGAAACGGAAGTCGGCAAGATCAAACCGGGGATGGGGCTTTTGCTATCCATCGGGGCCATAGAAAATGACACCTTCCAGGCTACCCTGAAATACATCTCTCCCAAAGGTGTGGTCGAAAACGGTGCTGTGCAGTTCGAGATCAAGGCCGATGTAAACCTGAAAGAGGGTGAGTTCATCCGTGCCGGTTACAGCGCAAATGCCGATATCGTACTCGAAAAAAAGGACAAGGTGCTGGCAATCCCGGAAGTAGATCTTCTGTTTGAAGGTGATTCCACTTATGTGGAGGTGGAAACAGCTCCGCAGAAATTTGAAAAGCGACAGATCAAAACAGGCCTTTCGGACGGGATCAACATCCAGGTGGTTTCCGGCCTTTCGGAAAAGGATAAGATAAAAATTCAGCAACTCAATGCCGGTCCTGATAAAAAGTGATTCTGTTTTGTACCTTTGATGTACAAAAGACAGGTTCATGCATATAGGCTTTTCGATCAAGATCCGTGAATTCCTTCGTTTCTCCATTGTTGCATTTTTCTGCTATGCCCTGTTCATCCTGATCTTTGCCTGGTGGTATTTTATAACTGACAGCATCACCCTGACGCCCTATTCACAGAAGGTTACCGAGACGCTGGATTTTGGTCAGGCGGTCTATTTCAGCATTGTCACCTTTCACACCATCGGGTTTGGCGATATTCATCCCGTGACCGATATGGGAAGAACGATCGTAATGATCCAGTCGGCCATCTCCATCTTCTTTACTGCAATGTTTTCAGGCCTCCTGGTCTATTATGTTATCAAACGCCCCAACGACATCTTCTCCACCAAAAAACTTTACATACGGTACCGGGACAACTGTTTCTGGCTATCCATCCGGCTTGGGAACAAAGGGCGGTCGATCATTGACCTGGATGGCAGGTTCGAGGCATGGACCATTGATAACAACTCCCGCATCCGGGCTTTCCAGTCTCAGCGTGATCTTCCCGACCTGGAGAAGATCCTCTATTATGACATCAACCTGGATGACCCCGAAAACTTCAGGCTGAGAACGGCACTCACCGATGCACGGAATAATAAATTCCTGCTTCACATGAAGTTCTCGGTGATCGGCAATGATATAAAAACCGGTGAACAGATGGCCTTTGCAAAATATTATGATTCTTCCGATCTTGCCTACGGTAAGATATTCATGAATGTCTATTCCTGGGATGCCAATGGCCACCGGAAAGATTTTCAATGGAAAAATTTCGAACGCATTGAGCCCCTGGAACCCGAACTGATCAGAACCTTTGAGCAGGCCTGATTCGTGACACACAAGCCTGGCTGGCTTTTCAGGGTTTTGCTGGCTGCTCTCCAAGGCCCGGCACATACTTTCAAAAAAAAGTAATAAAAAAACCTTGACTTTTTCATAGGGCATTGTATCTTTGCGTGGAATTAGTCTAAATAACAATAGAATCCATAAAGAAACAATTACCTATGAAAACATATAAATCATACATACCCGGTTTGTTGATCGCAATCCTCATTGTGCTGTTCAGCAGTACCGGATATTCCACAAAGTGGCTGATCTCGGTTGCAGATTTTCAATTCACACCGGCCTCTATTCCCAATGTAAACGCGGGCGATACAATCCGGTGGAACTGGGTCAGCGGCACGCATACAACAACCTCAACCACCATTCCTTCTGGCGCCACGTCGTGGGATCATCCCATTGATGCCTCCAACACCTTTTTTGAGTATGTGCCGGGTGTGAATGGCACTTTTAACTATCATTGCATGCATCACCCTTCCATGACAGGCTCGTTCACGGTAACAGGTTTCGTTTCAACATTGCTGGTGACCCCGTCAAATCAAAACGTCACCTATGTGGTCGGAACTACCGATTTTACCGTAACCTCAAACTCAAGCTGGACAGCCGTCAGTAATCAGACCTGGTGTACATGTACTCCTTCCGGAACGGGAAACGGAATCATTGTCGCCAACTATGTCAGCAATCCTTTACCTGCCCAGCGGGTAGCTTCGATTACCGTTACGGTGACCGGGTTAACGCCACAGGTGGTGACGGTCACACAGGATGGAGCCCCGAAGACACTTGCCGTTGCACCACCCAGCCAGAACGTCTCCATGCCAGCTGGAGCCACTGATTTTACTGTGACTTCAAACAGCGACTGGACAGCAGTGAGTAACCAGACATGGTGCACGGTGACTCCTTCGGGAACCGGAAACGGAACGATCGTCGCCAATTATACTGACAATTCATCAGGACCTCCCCGTGTTGCCTCCATCACCGTGACGGTTTCCGGGCTGGCACCCCAGGTGGTAACGGTCAACCAGGACGGAACAACAGGGATTCCTGTAAATACCGTGAATTCCATGGTTCTTTATCCGAATCCCACATCGGGGGCAATCACATTAGTTACCGGTAACATGGCCGTGAAAAAAGAAACACTCTCTGTAATGGATCTTACAGGAAGGCTGGTTTACTCCAATGTTGTATTTGCAGGCCAGCAATACACGCTGGACCTCTCCTCGCAACCTGGAGGATATTATTTTATTCAGCTGGTTTCAGATGCAGGAGTGGTGACGAAGAAGGTCATCCTGGATAAATAGAAGCGGAAGAAAACGGTTGTTTGTTTTGCAGTAACACGGATGAAGGCTTGCCCCCCGGGTAAGTTTTTCCTCCGTGTTTTTCTTTCAAAACCGTTTGACATAACCATGGCAATAAGGCAGGGTGCCTTTGTGTTCATAGTATTCCTGGTGATAATTCTCCGCTCTCCAGAAAACGGAAGCTTTTTTCACTTCCGTTACAACCTTAAATCCTTTTTCCTTCAGCAGTTTTATCAGTTTTTCGGCAACCTGTTTCTGATCTTCATTCCTGTAAAAGATTGCCGAACGGTATTGTTCACCGAAATCAGGCCCCTGGTGATTCCACTCAGTCGGGTCATGGATCTCAAAAAAGAGCCTTGCAACGGTCTCGTAATTTGTCTGTGCCGGGTCAAACACAACCTCAACGGCTTCATAGTGGCCTGTTTTTCCTGAACAAACTTCCTCGTACGTAGGATGATCCTTATGGCCGCCGGTATATCCGGAGGTAACCGAGGCAACACCTTTAGCTTTGTGCAGGTAGTATTCAACACCCCAGAAACATCCGCCGGCAAAAATTGCAGTATCGGTTTTTGCAGCTGTTTTATGTTCCGCCGGATTTTTGGAAACGAAGTCGAGCGATATTGAATTTACGCAATTGCGTGTATTTTTTGGTGTGAATCCTTCCCCCAGAAAGACATGCCCGAGGTGTGCACCGCATTTGGCACATTCGATTTCTGTCCGCATACCGTCTGCATCCGGGATGCGTTTTACCGCGCCGGGGATCTCATCATCAAAACTGGGCCAGCCGCATTTGGCATCAAATTTATCTTCGGAGCGGTAAAGCGGATTGCCGCATCGTTTACATACATAGATTCCATTGCCGTCAAAGTTCTCATATTTTCCGGTGAACGGCGTTTCGGTTCCTTTGTAAACGATGACCCGTTCTTCTTCAGGAGTGAGTTTCTTGAATTCCATTTTTTTTGCTGTGTTTTGGGTGCAACCTGCAGAGAGGAGCGATACTAGAAAAAGAATATTTAAAGCGACTTTTTTCACAATCGTACAAATTAGAATCATTCCATATAAATACGATGAAAAACAAAAATTATTACAAAAGTGTAAACATATTCAATCCAATTTTATTCTTGGATCAAATTGAAAGTTTTCAATGCTGAGCATTCTGATCAACGAAAAGTCAGGATGAAGGGTCTGAATAATGTAATTATGCTCCTGGGGTATCAGTGCGGAAGGTACTTTAAGAACAGGACTTTTCCCGGAAAGATACCAGGAGGAACCCATTTCCCTGCAAACATCAACTTTTTCCCTGGAGATCCATCCTGCAGGAAGATTATTTACTTCTACAGTTATAATTTTCAGCGAATCAGGGATCTCAATAACCTGGGTCCTGAACAATCCCGATAATTGGGTCATTGACCGGTGAACAATATTCTCAAGGCAGGCAAGCGAGCGGGTTTCAGAAGTATAAAGCACACGTTGATTCTGTAAATTCCATCTTGCAGCTATCCCGGAAGACTGAATTTGCCCGGAGTATTCAATTGAAGAAATTCTATATACAATCATGCTCAGGCAAGGTCTCCGTATTCAATCCGTATCAATTCATCCATGATGAGATCGATACCTGCAGGAGTTTGCATCAGCTCCTTCGGAACTTTAAATCCTAACCCATAAGCAGGTTTCTCGATCCATTTTTGAAACTCCTCTGTGTTTCCGAAAATCTTCTCTCCTTTTTTGTACAGGGAGAAGATTTTCAGGATCAGTTCCCCGGAAGCAGGATTGAGCTGTTTCCCGCCCTGGCGGTACCGGTCAAGGGTTTTCGTGGAAAGGTTCAGCATTCCTGCAAAAAAACTTTTATTCAGGTGGGTCAGTCCTATCAGGTCAAAGATTGCGGATGCAGGAACCCCGGAGGACGCCTCTTCCACCATCCAGAACCGGTCATCGAGGTGTTTTTCATAACTCCTGAGAACGGATTTCGGTTTTGTTTTAACAGTCATACCATGAATTTTGTACAAAAGTACGGAAATTTGTCCTTCCTGTCAAGACAAATGTCCTGAATTCCTTCGTTTTCCCTTGTGTGTTCCAGATTCTTTTCAGTTAAAAGGTTAGCCACAAAGGCGCACAAAGGGAGGCACAAAGGCACGGGAAGGATAAGACCAAAATAATTATCTTTGACCCCTTAGAAAAATCATTTATGAAAAAGATACTTGGAATGGGCAATGCCCTCGTGGACATCATGATCAGGATTGAAGACGAACAACTCCTAACCCATCTTGAATTACCAAAAGGCAGTATGCAGCTTGTGGATGCACTGCGAAGCCATGCGGTTCTGACAAAATTTGAAAATCACCCGAAAAGTTTTTCTGCGGGAGGTTCTGCTGCCAATACGATCCACGGGCTGGCAATGCTGGGAGTTCCTGTCGGTTACATTGGGGTGATCGGAGAAGATGAACTGGGAGGATCGTTCGTGAAGGACATGATCGATGCCGGGGTGGAGCCTCATATGATTCACAGTTTGCAGAACACCGGTCGTGCGATTGCCCTGGTGACGCCCGATTCGGAACGCACCTTTGCCACTCATCTCGGGGCAGCCATCGAACTTGCAGCCGGACATCTTACAACTTTCAATTTTAAGCAGTACGATTATCTTCACATCGAGGGATACCTGGTCCAGAATCATGACCTTATCAGGGCGGCGCTATCCCTGGCAAAAGAGAATGGTTTAAAGGTCTCTCTTGACCTGGCAAGCTACAATGTTGTGGAGGCGAACCTGGATTTTCTCCGGGAGGTTGTTATAAAATATGTGGATATCGTTTTTGCCAACGAAGAAGAAGCAAAGGCCTTTACCGGCAAGGAACCCAGGGAAGCACTGGATGAGATTGCAGGGATGGCGGAGATTGCCGTGGTGAAAACCGGTTCAAAAGGATCTTTGATCAAAAGCGGACAGGAGGTAATCGAAATCGGTATTATTGAGGTTGTCCCTGTTGATACCACCGGTGCCGGCGATCTTTATGCGTCAGGATTCCTCTACGGACAATCGAATGGATTATCGCTGAAACGGTCCGGGGAGATCGGGACGCTGCTCGCCGGAAAGGTTATCGAAGGGATCGGGGCGAAGATGGAAGCGGCGGTTTGGAAGGAGATCAAAGATCATTTGAAATGAACAATCGAATGTTCGGGTATTCAACTCTTACTTCCGACAAATTCACCTCACCCCCCGGCCCCCTCTCCTTGGAGGAGTGGGGGAGAATTTTTATTGTTCCTGCCAGGTACAATAATGTGACCCTTGCGGGGTCATCCGCATAAAGGCCCTCACACCCACACATCGAGCATCCATTCTTATTCCCGGAAAGTTTTGATTATTAAAGCACATTTTTTAACTTTGCAGCCCTTTCAAACAACCCTACTTCCAATTCAATAATAAGAAACAGTCAGAAAATGAAAGTATTTCAAACGAGTGAGATCAGGAATATTGCCCTCATCGGAGGGTCAAAGTCAGGAAAAACAACGTTGAGCGAAGCGATGCTTTTTGAAGGCGGAATGATCAGCCGCAGGGGCAGTGTGGAAGATAAAAATACGGTTTCCGACTATCGTCCGATCGAGCTCGAACGTCAGAACTCGGTTGTTGCATCCGTTCTCTGCACATTGTATGACAACAGGAAGATCAATTTCATTGACACACCGGGATTTGATGATTTTATTGGGGAAGTAGTAGCTGCCCTCAAGGTGGCCGACACTGCACTGATGGTCGTCAACGCCGTGAATGGTGTTGAAGTCGGAACAGAAATCACATGGAGGTACACCACTAAACGAAATACACCGGTTGTCTTCGTTGTCAACCACCTCGACCAGGAACATGCAAATTTTGACGAAACCATCCGCCAGCTTCGCCAGCAGTTCGGCAACAACGTCACCCTGATGCAGTATCCTGTCAATGCCGGCACAGGTTTCAACAGCATCATCGATCTCCTGAAAAAGAAAATGTATAAATATCCCCAGGGCGGAGGGAAGCCCGAGATCATGGATGTGCCTGACGGAGAAATGGCAAAGATGGAAGAGATGCACAATGCCCTGATTGAAGAACTTGCCTCGAAGGATGAATCCCTGATGGAGGTCTTTTTTGAAAAGGGAACCCTGACAGAAGAGGAGATTGCGAAAGCGCTCCGGACAGGCATCATGCATCGTTCGATTTTTCCTGTACTTTGCGTTTGTTCCAAGCAGAATATGGGTGTTGGCCGCCTCCTTGAATTCATCGTAAACAGTGTACCTTCTCCGGATGAAATGCCTGCCATTAAAAGCCTCGACGGGAAAGAGCTGAAATGCAATCCTTCAGAGCCTGCCTGTGCATTTGTTTTTAAAACCACGATCGAGCAGCACCTCGGCGAGGTCTCGTTCTTTAAGGTCTATGCCGGCGAGATCACGGAGGCCATCGACATGATCAACCCCTCACGTCACAGTTCAAAAGAAAGGCTTTCTCAGCTGTTCGTTATCAGCGGGAAAAACCGTGACAAAGTTGAGAAGCTGGTTGCCGGTGATATCGGGGCCACTATCAAACTGAAAAACACCTATACAAACAATACCCTGAATTCTCCGAAAAACGCAGATCTTATCATCGAACCCATCATTTACCCTGAACCCAAATTCAGGGCAGCCGTGAAAGCAAAAAACCAGGGGGACGATGAAAAACTGGGCAGTTTGCTGAGCGAATTAAGCAAAATGGATCCTACCCTTGTGGTGTTGTATTCGAAAGAGCTCAAACAGGTGATCCTGATGGGACAGGGAGAACTTCATCTCAACATTGCAAAATGGCAGCTGGAGAACCTCGAAAAGATCGGTATTGAATTTTTTGCACCGAAGATCCCGTATCGTGAAACCATTACCAAACCGGCAAAATCAATGTACCGCCATAAGAAGCAGTCGGGTGGTGCCGGTCAGTTTGGTGAAGTCCATATGATGATCGAACCGTTCCGTGAAGGAATGAAAGACCAGAGTGAGTTCCCGGTCCGCGGGAAAGATGTTATAGAACTCGAATGGGGCGGAAAACTTGTGATGCAGAACTGTATCGTGGGTGGTGCCATTGACACCAGGTTTATCCCTGCCATCCTCAAAGGCATCATGGAAAAGATCGAGGAAGGTCCGCTTACTGGATCCTATGCCCGTGATATTGTCGTAAGCATTTACGACGGCAAGATGCACCCGGTCGACTCCAACGAAATTTCCTTTAAGCTTGCAGGCCGTCATGCTTTCAAGGAAGCCTTCAAGAATGCCGGTCCGAAGATCCTCGAACCGATCTACGATATTGAGGTCATAGTTCCCGAGGAAAAAATGGGCGATGTCATGACTGACCTCCAGGGTCGCCGTGCCGTCATTATGGGGATGGACAGTGAAGGCAATTATCAGAAGATCCTCGCCAAGGTGCCCCTGGCAGAGCTGAACCGGTATTCCACTGCACTGAGCTCGCTGACCAGCGGCCGGGCAACCTACAATATGAAATTTGGTGAATATACACAGGTTCCGGGCGATGTTCAGGATAAGCTGCTGAAAGCTTATGAAGAACAGGAAAAAGAAGAAGAATAACCTTTCCCTTTTTGACAATGTCAAACCCGGCAAAGTGTCCGGGTTTTTTTATTGCTTCACCTCACCCTGCGCAATAATTCACCTCACCCTTCGCAATTATTCACCTCACCCTGCCCTCTCCTGGAAGGAGAGGGTTCGTTTTTCACCTCACCCTTCGCAATTATTCACCTCACCCTGCGCAATTATTCACCTCACCCTGCGCAATTATTCACCTCACCCTGCGCAATAATTCA
>JAPLDI010000039.1 GCA_026391795.1 Bacteroidota bacterium | reverse complement strand
TATCCTCTGACCTCTGACCTCTGACCTCTGACCTCTGACCTCTGACCTCCGACCTCCGACCTCCGACCTCCGACCTCCGACCTCCGACCTTTGACCTTTGACCTATCCAATAAACGCTATTCACCTCACCCCCCGACCCCCTCTCCTGAATGGGCTATTCACCTCACCCCCCGACCCCCTCTCCTGACAGGAGAGGGGGAGATGTTGGGAGATCCTCTCATTCTACCAGTATATCGCTCCACCGGAATCAATAAAAAATTCACGCCCCGTTCTCCTCTATCCTCTATCCTCTGGCCTCCTGCCTTCCAAGTTCGTGACTCCTTATAGGGCAGACTGCAACGCAAATACCGCAGATACGGCGGTCGACATGTAACCGTGTTCGCCCGAATTCACTGCATTGTTCCCGGCATTTGTATGCATCAAAAAAGAGATCCCGGTCAGTATGAATGTCCCATAACCTGCCGGTGGCGGCATGTGCCGGGCATTTATCAACGCACACCTTACAATTCCCGCATCTTGATCTATTGACAGGGTTAAATTCCGGGGTGACCTGCTGGTTGATCAGGATGCTGGCCAGTCTATGCCGGGGGCCAAACTTTGTCGAGACAAACAGGTCGGTTTTCCCGATCCAGCCCAGTCCTGCGCGCGTTGCTACCATTTTGTGAGAAAGGTCGTACCTGAGATCGGGCAAACGCTGATCAAATTTTCCGGGGGTCATGTTCACTGTTGGACTGACGGAAACAGCACCGATGCCGGCATGGATCAATTCCCTGGCGATTACATCGGAGAGGTTTGTCAGGTGTTCGTTGATCTCTGTATAATGATTCAGATACTCCGGCGTTGGGCCATCTTTTATCCCCTCAATGATCTTATCATCCAGTCTCCTTAAAATGGAGATCCCGTATGGATAGGCCTTAAACTTTTCATTCAGAAGTCCTGAAAGATCGGCAAAGCCATAACAATAATCGCGGGAGGGAGTTAAATGCTCATTCAGTATTTTTTTAATAGCAGCATTCATCGGGGGATAGCTTAGAATATTGCAACTGAGCTCTACATACAATGAAGCTAAAATAACAATAATTGTTCAGGATTTCGATGGATATTATGAATAACAGGAGGACACAACAGGGAGACTCGGGGTGGCAGGATTACCTTCGGTGATCCTTGAGGGGGGGGGATTCAACAGAAAACCTCTGCACTGCGTGCAGGGTTTTTATTTTTTTCACTTCGGCTGCAAGCAAGCTTGCGCCTCGTTCAAAAAACAAAAACCTTTTGCTTTCGCAAAAGGTTTTCTGTTGTCGGGGTAGCAGAACTATTTTATACCTTGAAATCCGCGTCAGATGCGGGTTTTATTTTTATTACAATAAGAAAGTTTGCGACCTATTTTAACACATTGATAATGAGGTACTATTTTCCGTCGTTTTTTATTACATTTGACGATTCAAAAAAATGCCTATGCCAGAACAAAGATACACACTAAAACCGACCATTCTCACATCAAAGTCGGGTCGTAACGTTTCGAAACTAACTGGCGAAGCGGTCGTTTATATTCGCGTAACCACCTTTCAGCACGGTGAACTACCAAAATCCAAGTACAACAGAACGCGGATAACGGTTAAACCAAAGGACTTTGATAAAAAAGAAGGTAAAGTAAAACGGACTGACCCAAAATCATCTGACAAAAATTATCAAATTTTCATTTACCGCCACGACATTGAGCAAGAAATCAAACAGGTTAAGGACGGGACGGGTAGTTCAACGATGAACCCCCACTACCTTCCGCAACCTTCTAAAACACTACTGGATTATATTGATGATTATATACGGCACCGCAAATCGGCTAAAGCACCTTACGGTACCTTAAAGGAGTTTAAGACCCTAAAAACAAGGCTGGAAAAATATCAGGATTTCGCACGCAGAAATCTTTACATCAATGATGTATGCACAATGCGTTTCTCTGATGATTACCACATTTTCCTAACAGAACAAAAGTCTACCAAAAACCCAATAGAACTGGCTTATGCTGATGGTACCATCGAAAAAACCTATACCATATTACGAACTGTTCTGAATTTCTACTACAGACGCAGGGAAGAGTACGGACTCAAAATGTCTGACATTTATCAAACGCCTGACTGGAAAAAAGGCACAAAAAGCGTGAACGAGCCAAATCCGTTATCAGAAACAGAACTTAAAACGCTTATTGAACATAAGTTTAAGACGGATTCATTAAACCAGCATAAAGACCGCTTTTTGTTTCAATGTTCAACTGGATGTCGTTTCAGCGATATGTTTCGTATTACCAAACCGAACATTATCGACGGTTGTATCGAATATTTTCCGCAGAAAACAGTTCACAAGAAAGACAACAAGGTGATAGTACCGTTAAATAAATTATCAAGCGGCATCCTGAAAAAGTATCGCTATGATATGAACAAGCTCAAAATATCAAATCAAAAGTACAACGCAGGTCTTGTAGAAATGGTAACGGTAATGAATAAAAAACACACCAAACTGTTTAAGCAATCCTTTACCTCGCACAACGGACGTGATACGTTTATAACGGTTGCGATTAATTCGGATGTCGACGTTCCTTCGCTGTTAAAAATGGTAGGTCAGAGTTCGTGGGCGATAATGCAACGATATTATAAGGTCGACAGGGCACGAATCATAGAAAAGATGAAAAAAGTCAAGGTGTTCGACGTCTAACCTCTTCACTTCCTTTACGTCGGTGAACACAATCACTATGGCGGACGCCACTTTTTCGCCGTCCTTACTCCGCAATCGGTTTTTTGACAGTTTTCCTTACTCTGTTCCTTACTCCGTTTTACTGTTTCACGAATTTCCCCACCTGCACAATATTAGCGTCGACCAGTCGCACGATATAAATCCCGCTGGGTAGGGTGCTGACATCAATAATGGTGGTTGGCTCGGTTATTTGGCACCTGATTATTTCTTGACCGTTAAGGTTGATTATGGTCAACAGCGATTGGTGAATAAGTTCAGGTCGTACAACACTAATATTTTTCGATGATGGATTGGGATAAATTTTCAAAAGTTTGGACTCATAAGCATAATCATTTATGCCAACCTCCCCACCATTTGTGGTTTTCAGAATTGTACCATTTTGACCGACTGCATAACCAGTATTTGCATCAGTAAAATAGACTCCTGATAACAAATTTGTTGTCCCCGAATTCTGTATTGTCCAGTCTGCTCCTCCATTTGTTGTCTTGATTATTGTACCATTCACAAATGCAGCACCACCTACAGCATAACCTGTATTTGAATCTGTAAAAAATACAGAATACAAGAAATCATCAGTTCCAGATAATTGCTCTGTCCAGTCTTGACCGCCATTAGTTGTTTTAAGTATTAAACCCTTATACCAGACGCCAGTCTTCGTGCCCACTACAAATCCTGTATTTACGTCTGTAAAAAATACTGAATATAACCCATTTATGGTTCCAGAATACTGCTCTATCCAGTCTTGTCCCCCATTGGTTGTTTTCAGAATTGTATGTGAACTCACGACATATCCAGTATTTGCATCTGGGAAAAAAACGGATTGTAAAACTACATCCATCACCTTATTACTTGTCCAAACGGCTCCGCCATTGGTGGTTTTCAGTATTTCACCATAAGAAGAAAACTGACTTGAATAGCCCCCAACAACATAACCTGTATTAGAATCTGTAAAATAAACCGATTTTAATGGTATTGAAGTTCCTGAAGTTTGGGTAGCCCAATGATTACCTCCATCCGTGGTCTTTGTTATTGTGCCATTATCACCGACAGCAAAACCTGTGTTGGCATCTGGAAAAACAACGGAAGATAAGGAACTGCCAGTACCAGAATTTTGTAACGCCCAGTTTGTTCCTCCATTTATAGTTTTGAGTATTGAACCCCCACTACCAACAACATATCCTGTGACTGTATCTGTGAAGCAAACCGAAGATAAATAATTGGTAGTCCCTATAGTCTGCGATATCCAGCTATTACCGCCATCAACAGTTTTAAGGATTATGCATTTGCCGTTATCCCACCCAACTGCATACCCTGTATTTACGTCTGTGAATCGTGCCGAGTACAATATTGCATTACCCCCAAAAGCGACAACTGTCCAAAGGTTGCCACCATTTGTAGTTTTCAGAATTGTACCTTCGTAACCAACTGCGTATCCGATATCTGCACCCATAAAATATACTGATTTTAAGTCCACGGTAGTTCCTGAATTTTGCAATGTCCAAAGATTACCTCCGTTCAGGGTTTTTAGAATTTTACCAGAGTCGCCAACAGCGAAACCTGTATTTGCATCTATAAAGAAAACCGATTTTAAAGCACTTACAATGGTTGATGTTTGATGTACCCAGCTTGTTCCACCATTAGAAGTTTTAAGTATAATACCATACCTACCAACGGCATAACCTGTATTTGGATCAGTAAAATATACAGAGTTTAAATCAGCCTGAAATCCAAAATGATTAAGCGTCCAATTTGTTCCGCCATCAGTTGTCTTTAGAAACAACCCAATGTCAACAGCATATCCTGTATTTTCGTCTGCAAAAAAAACGGAGAAAAATGGATTTGTAGTTCCTGAATTCGCAGCTACCCAACTTACCCCTCCGTTTGTTGTTTTTAGCACAGTACCATTATCACCAACAATATACCCAGTATCCTTTCCTGTAAAATAAACCGAATATAAATCATTTGAAGTTCCTGAATTTTGAATTGTCCACAGAGTTCCCCCATTTGTTGTTTTTAGAATTGTACCTAAATGACCAACTGCATAACCAGTGTCTGCATTTGTAAAATAAACTGAATATAAGTAATTGCTTGTTGGCAAGGGATTTTGCCATTGCCACTGAGAAAAGACGCTCAAAGAAAGCAGGAACAAGGAAATAACTGTACAAAGCTTTTTCATAAATTTTTTGTTTATGCAACCACTATATAACAATGAGCAATAAAGGTAGTATGTTTTGCGCCGATGGCAAAATAATCGTACGTTTGTTTGCCCCCCGTAAAACAGGGGACGTTTACGGGGGTTTGGGGCAGAAAATGACCGCCTTCATTGTTTGGTGGAGTATTTTAGTTCAGGTAGAAAGCAATGGGCTTGTGGATGCCTGTTTCGACTTCCGCCTGTTTCCGCTTCTTCGCTTCCCGCAAAATATACCCTGACCGCTTCCGCCGCTTGCTGTCCTTTGAACCCTTCGGACGCCCTGCCTTCTTCCCCTGCATCTTTGCACGCCGCAGACCTTCCATCGTGCGTTCACGGATAAGTTCGCGCTCAAATTCTGCAAAGGCTGAAAGTATCTGAAAGTGGAGCTTGCCCGATGCGGAGCCGAAATCAATGTTATCGCTCAGGCTGATGAAACCAACGCCCTTGTCAAGCAATTCTTTCGTGTCCAGTATCAGTTCCGTTGAACTCCGTGCCCACCTGTCAAGTTTGTAAACGACCACAGCATCATAGACACCTGTGCGCA
Source organism: Bacteroidota bacterium (assembly GCA_026391795.1). Classification (GTDB taxonomy): domain Bacteria; phylum Bacteroidota; class Bacteroidia; order Bacteroidales; family FEN-979; genus FEN-979. The sequence continues at coordinate 21,624 of JAPLDI010000039.1, read as the reverse complement.
GCTTGGTAAGTAGTTCCTGCTTCACAGGGCGGGTTTTGCGGGTGGATTCCTGTTCTTCGTACACGTCATAGGTGTAACCGCTGCGCTCAGCATATTCCACCAGTCTGATACGCTGGTTTTCCGTGGTCTGGGAACCGTTTACCTGCGACACACGGGCGTACAATGCGAGATGTTTCATACGCTTCAAAATGTTGAAATGAAGATTGTTGGGAATCGAAATTATGCAGTAAAGATACGAATTATTTTTGGATTATCCAAGAGAAAAATGCTGGAAATTCCATAAATATAAGGCGTTTCGAAAGGATTCAACGCAATGATGGTGTTTAGAAGCGGTATAAATTAAAGGGTCAAACGTATTCTGCTGGGTCATCAGATATTTATGTAAAAGGAAGTTTCGCAGGTCATATTAAAGCGTCAGCAGGTAACAAATTTAACGGGTTAGTAAAAGGGATAAAGAATGAGTAAGAGGTCTGTCAAAATAATTATAGGGGTTACTATTTACATTTTTCCCGAAACACTTAATATTAAGGCGTTTGTTTCGCACAAACAGGATGCTGGGGAAACCCAGTGATAAAGGTGGGATTGCAGCGCAGTCCTTGAAGCAACCTTTGTGCCAAACGAATCCAATAAACGATAAAAATTACAACAATGAAATCAACAAATGCAGTGAACATCAGTATGAATGTTCAGGACATTACAGACGCCACAGATTACGGATTGATAATAACAGGAATTACATCTTCCAGCGGGATGCTGTACTATGAAATACCCGTGTTCAAGGCAAGGTACAGGGTTTCGTACTCGACCATCTGCCGAAACATTGAGCGTGTAAGGCGCAGAAGGGATGCCCGCAACTATTTCGTTAAGGTAGGCGGCAAGAATTACGTATCGTGCGGCATAATCACCAATCGGAAAAAACATACGGTTCACTTTAAGAACGAAGAGTACAGGCAGTGGTTACAATGCTACCATTGGGATTTAGTGGGCACCGTCGCCTTTGAAAACAAATATCCTATGCTTTCTGTAAAGAAAAGGATGGACAAGTTGTTTGAAAGGTTAAAGCGTACGTACTATGATAAGCCACTGGTGTTCGTTTATGCGTGTGAGCCGAATCCATCAGGCGACGGCGGCTACCACGGTCACTTTATGGTGGGCTATCAGGACGAATTAGCATTTTCCGAAGTAAAGAGCATAATTGAAAACTCCCTGCGTGCTGGCAAGAACGAAAATCGGGCAATAACGGATATCAAAGAGTACCGCTATCAAGAAGATTACATTGGGTATGTAGTTGGTAAAATGGAAAAAGAGCACGACGGCTTCGAATTCCTGACCAGCAACTTCATAAACTGAAAAAATACAACGTTATGCCGTTAATACTGTTCAACTTTCCGAAAACAAAACTCGTTGCGTACGTCACGGAAACCATCTTTGATGAAAACCACTTACAGACGGTTAAATACCGTTATGATTCACCGACAATTCTTGATGCACGGTCGCTCGCGATACAAAAAGTGCTCTCCGAGCGGAAACGCCTGAATAAAATGAGCCACGACGACGGTAGTCTGCTGAAACATCTTCGGATATACCTTGAATATCTGGAATCGCCACGTGAACAAAGCCAGCCAGAAAAGCTGCAACATCATTATATTTACGACGGTGGCGATACCAACGAAAGCGACCCGCTTCACGCTTTAGACTTCGAAACCGCATTGTGGATTGCCGCCAACCAGAATGCGCCGACGATTGAAGTGGAAACTGCTGACCTGACCTATGTGGTCATTGCACGGTGCTCAGCGGAGCTTTTGGCGTTACTGGCTGACACGGATGTGAAGTGTGTTGTAAATCGTTAAAACGGGTCATAGGACGCGTTTAGCGTATTGGCGGCTACACAGTCCAGTTTAACAAAGTTCGTTGATTGTAGGTCGTGGAATCGTTAAAACGGTGCGGGTGTCAGTTTCGGAATATCGCATTCGTTATATAGTTGCAAAACGAATGTAAAGACCATTGTTTAGACGCAAAACGTCTGGTTATTTGTTATAAAATGTTACCGAAACACCGAGCAACAGACAGGGTTAAACCAATACACTCAATCATAAGTGAACTTCGGGGCATTCTGAACCCTGTAATATTCATTGATAGTTTCTGATAGGTGCCTGAAACAGGCGTAATACTTGACCTTTCCGAAATCAAAGACCATTTATTTATAACTATTCTAAATTAACACAATGAGCAATGAATAATTGAAAACATTGATAACAAATGGGGGGGCTGCCGTATCCCCCAGCGGGGTGCCCCCGTTGGAAAGGAAACAGGGGGTCAAGTGAAAACGCATTCATCTTCGGCGTGCGGGCCCAGCAGAAAATTTTCTATAGTATCCGAACACACCGACGGGAAAAAGACTGTGTAGTGGGTTTTACAGTCAACGAACTTTATTACGGATTTTATTACGTAATAAAAAATGGCTGCATATGCTTGATATACAGCCATCTAATTTTGATAAAGTCGGGGTAGCAGGATTCGAACCTGCGACCTCCTGCTCCCAAAGCAGGCGCGATGAACCGGGCTACGCTATACCCCGAAGAGAAGTGTGAAGTGTGAGGTGTGAAGTGCGAATTAGTTTTAAGTTTTAAGTGTTAAGTCTTTTTTCGTGTGCCGTGAACCGTGTACCGTGAACCGTGCACCGTGAACCGTATTACTTACTATACGACCTGTACATCCCCAACAGCATCTTCGACATCTGCTCGTACGTATTGTAAAGCTCTGTGAAAAATTCTTCGTCGATCTGGTTTGTGCTTTTTAATAAATCGATGATTGCAGTACATTCATAAACACTTCCGCGTGAAATGGTAAGGAAATGCTTTTTATCCTCTTCCAACATCCGTCCCGTTCCTTCAGCAAGATTCAGAAAAATACTCAGGCTTGCCTTCTTCCATTGATCTGCAAGATAAGGATCGATTGAATTCTTCTTCTGCAGGAAGATCATCACCTTGGCACTTTGCCCCTTCACGACCTGGTAAACATCCAGCTTTTCGAAATCAAACATCCTATAAAAATGTAACCCCTACGGGGTTTCAATGAATTTATACCTTATTTTCTGCGGCTACGATGCAAAGGTAGTGAAAACAACTCACCAATTCACCACCTCACCAGTTCACCGGCTGATTTTGCGGAGAAGGGGGGATTCGAACCCCCGGTACAGTTTCCCGTACGGCAGTTTAGCAAACTGCTGGTTTAAGCCACTCACCCACCTCTCCGAATGCGTCCCTTTCCACTTCTCCCCTTCTCCTTCAGGAGAGGGGGCCGGGGGGTGAGGTGGTCCTGCTCAGACCCTCTGCTCCCCCTTTATGAAAAGGTGTGCAAAAGTATACATTTCATTTTACTTTCACAAAAAATAGTTCGCTGTTCGCTGTTCGCCATTCGCTAGTCGCTTTTCGTAAATGTGGACCATTACTGAATTGGCTTCCTTCTCTTCACCAGCATCTCCATTTAAAGCAGGAATGACTAACAGCGAATGGCGAATGGCGAACAGCGAACAGCGAACACCTACCTGCGTGGGTTATCAGCCTGTATTGCCCGGATCAACAAGTTCAGCTTTCTTCCGAGTTTATCAAGTTTTTCAGCCAGGTCATGGTATTTGTTTTCATCTTTCAAGGATTTTGTAAGATAAAGGGTCTCAAGGTGATCCTGGGACTCGCAAACAGAACCAAAAGCAATGACAAGAAAATGTATATATTCCTGTTGATAGATTCTGCGACCATACCCTTCAGCGATGTTAGCTTTTACCGATTTCATAGATCTCCTGAATTGACTGCCTACTTCATACATTTCAAATTTAGGCAGGTCTTTTAATGTCATTTCATGAACATCCAAAACCAGATCATTGGCCAATTTCCAAACCTCCAAATCTTTATAGCTCATTTTATATAAAATTAATCTAAGCGAAAAGCGAAAAGCGAAAAGCGAAAAGCGAAAAGCGAAAAGCGAAAAGCGAAAAGCGAAAAGCGAAAAGCGAAAAGCGAAAAGCGAAAAGCGAAAAGCGAAAAGCGAAAAGCGAAAAGCGAAAACCTAACACCCAACACCCATGACTAAACTAACCTTCGCCGAGAAGATCCTGAAAGCTACAGCAGGAACCATCGTATTCGCCCGGCCGGATATCATCCTTACGCACGACAACACCTCCTCCATCTTCAGTACATTCAAAAAGATGGGAGGGGAAAAACTGGATAACCCCGACACCCTCCTGATCACGCTCGATCACAATGCCCCTCCTACCAACTCCAAGCTGGCAAACGATTACCAGGTGATCCGGAACATGGTGGAACAGTTCGGCATCGAAAAGTTCCACGATGTGGGCGATGGCATCTGTCACCAGATCATGTCAAACTATGCCCGGCCGAAGATGATCATCGTAGGCAGCGACAGCCATACCAGCACTGCAGGCGCATTCAACGCGCTGGCTGCAGGGATCGACCGCACCGAGACGAAAGCTTCAGCCAAACGTCTTTGCCAAGGATCTTGCCCTCTGGATCATCGGCATGATCGGCAGCAGCGGCGCCGACTACATGTCCATCGAATACCACGGCGACGGCGTGAAGAGCCTCTCCATCGCCGACCGGATGGTGCTCTGCAACCTGGCTTCGGAGATGGGCGCCAAGAACGCAGTCTTCCCGGCCGACGAGGTGCTGGAAGCCTGGCTGGGAACGAAAACCGAAGGCTGCTGGGCCGACGAAGGCGCATCGTACCTGAAAGAGATCACCATCAACCTGGATGAAATTTTTCCGGTTGTTGCCGCTCCGCATCATGTCGACAATGTCAAAGCCGTATCCGAGGTCCAGGGAACAAAGATCCAGCAGGCACTGATCGGCACCTGTACCAACGGCCGCATCGAGGACCTGCGCGAGGCAGCCACTGTCCTTAAAGGGAAAAAACTGCCGAAATTCATGCAGATGCAGATCATCCCGGCCTCGAAGGAGATCTACCTGCAGGCGATGAAAGAGGGACTGATCGAGACCTTTTTCGAAGCCGGCGCCAACGTCCTCTCCTCCTCCTGTGGTCCATGCCTAGGTACCGGACAGGGGATCCCGGCCGACGGCATCAATGTCATCTCCACGGCCAACCGCAACTTCAAGGGACGCATGGGCAACAACATGGCAAGCATCTACCTCGCCTCACCGGCAACGGTCGCCTGGTCGGCACTGGCAGGCGAGATCACCGACCCGCGCGGGGGGAATGCAAACGACAAATTCCCGTATCACGCACCCCAGAGCAGCACCGTCGATATTAAGGAAGGCGAAGACCGCTTCAGCAGCAATACATGGAACTATGCAGATGTCGACAACCTCAACACCGACCAGATGTTTGCCGGCAACCTGACCTACAACGTCCAGAGTTCAGAACCGGATAAGATCATGCCGCACCTCTTCAAAGGATTTGACAACAGCTTTTCAGAACGGGTGAAAGCCGGCGACATCATCATGGCCGGAGCAAACTTCGGCTGCGGCAGCTCCCGTGAACATCCTGCCGTAGGGCTGGCCTTCGCAGGGATCAAAGCCGTGATCTGCAAATCGGTCAACCGGATCTTCTACCGTTCGGCTGTCAACCAGGGACTGCCCATCCTCCTCGTGCCGGCAGCCGTGGATGCCTACAAACAGGGCGATCTTGTGGAGATCGACTTTGGAAAAGGAGTTGTCAGCATCGCGGGAAAACAGTTTTCATTTTCACCGCTACCTGCCAAGCTCATGGAAATCTTCGAGGCAAAAGGACTTGTAAATTACGTGAAGAACAAATAGCGCATAGTAAATCTGAGAACCCCGCCCCCGTGGGGATGACTAAAAAGTAAAATAAAAACATGTCACGCAGAGTTTCGCAAAGTTATACGCTAAGTTTCGCAGAGGTAAAATTTATTGTATCAATTCTCTGCGGAACTCTGCGGTTCCTCTGCGAGATAATAGAAACTAATTATTAGTCAGCCCTTGCAGGGGAAGGGCAAAAAAGGGTTGCAGATGAAAAAAACGATCATCACGATTATCATTATCATTTTAATAGCCGGCATTTTTACTGCGCTGGGCTTTGCTTTCCCGATCTATGCCCCGATGCTGCCCCTCCTCTTCATCATGTTCGTCATCGACGGGTACCTGTTTAATTCGGTCCGTCATACGATCTTCGGGTTGCGATCCTTCTGGAAATACCTGGCGTTCGTCCTCTACTGGCTCCCGGTGATCCTCCTGCTCGGATGCATCATCGCGGGTGCCTTCGTTCCTTTTATTGAATGGAACATCCCCGTGCGGACAATTCTGCCCGGACTCATCTTTGTATTCTTTGTTTTCAAAATCCTTCCTTTCCTTTTCCTTCTGATTGCAGATATTGCAAGGATCTTCAGTTTCGGGATCCGCTCTTATCTCCACAGCGGAACCCGGTTTCATGAGGTCGAAAGGGTAAAATGGCTCCCGCTGACAGGCTGGGTGACCGGAACGCTTTTCCTCCTGCTCCTTCTCATTGGAATGTTCTTCTGGAACTACGATTTCCAGGTACGAAAACAGGAGATCATCCTTCCTGAACTGCCAGCGTCGTTCGAAGGGTTAACGATCGTTCAGATCTCCGACATCCACCTGGGAGGATGGGCCCGCAAGGCAGAACTCAGCAGAGCCGTTGACCTGGTGAATGCACAGCATCCCGACATCATCTTTTTCACCGGCGACATGGCCAACTACACAACGCTGGATGTCCTGCCTTTTGAGAAGATCCTGGCGAACCTCAAAGCTCCTGACGGGATCTTCACGATCCTGGGCAATCATGATTACGGCGCCTATGTGAAATGGCCTTCGGAAGAAGCAAAGGCACAGGACATGAAGGATCTAGAACGTTTCTATCAGCGCCTGGGGTGGATACTGCTGCTCAACGAACATTCGATCCTCCGGCGTGGAAACGATTCCATCGTGATCCTCGGCGTTCAGAACTGGGGAAAGGCCTATCGCTTCCAGAAGCTTGGCGACATCCCTGCAGCCCGGAAAGGCGTGGAGGATATGAAGGTGCAGCTGCTGCTGTCGCACGACCCCAGCTTCTGGGACAGCATCATCTGCCATAAATACCGCAACATCGATGTCACCTTCTCAGGCCACACACACGCCTTCCAGTTCGGGATTGAATGTTGCGGGATCCGCTGGAGCCCGGCGCAATACCTTTACGACCAATGGGCTGGGCTGTATGCTAAACCGGTTCCGGGTTCGCATCCGCAATACATCTATGTAAACCGCGGACTGGGATCGCTTGGATATCCGGGAAGGATCGGGGAGTTACCGGAAATTACGGTGTTTACGCTGAGGAGGCGTTAGGCATTGGGCATTAGGCAGTAGGTATTGGATGCTCGATGCTGGATACTGGATACTGGATACTGGATGCTGGATACTGGATGCTCGATGCTTGAATCCCTAAATCATCAGCTCGTCAGCTCATCAGCTCTTCAACTTGAACTCGCACGGCCGGAGCTCGCAATCCACCATATCACAGCAGGTATCGCAAACACGTTTATAGACGTTGAACCCGGTCAGATCGATGTGTTTCGATTCGTAGTCGTCGCGCAGGGGTTCCTCCCGCATAAGGTCGGTGCTCAGGTACTTCTTGTTGCAATCGGAGAATACGGTGGCAACGGCTGCATCGCCGCCCATCTCATTCTGGAGCTGGAGTGCACCGAGGAAATTGGCGCCGGAAGAGATCCCGACGGCAAGTCCGAGTTGCTTGGCCAGCTTTTGCGCCATGATGATGGAATCGCCATCGGGCACAGCTACAACCCGGTCGAGTTCATCCAGCTTCACGAGGGCCGGTATGAATTCATCGGAGATCCCCTGGATGCGGTGAGCGCCTACTTTGTGGCCGGTCGAAAGGGTGGGTGATTCGGCAGGTTCGAGGGGATGGATCCGGATGGAAGGATCCTGGCTGCGGAAATATTTTCCGAAATTGCTGGGGAAGGAATATGTTGGGTTCTGAGGCGGCAATGTCTTCCGAGATCCGGATGCTCCCCAGGAAACCTCCCTGTTCTTTTGATACCGGGATGATCTGTGCCCCCAGGCTGCGGATGATGTCGACGCGTTCGCGGCTCATCCAGTCGGGCATGATGATGCGCACCGGGTGACCCAGCGCGCGCCCGATGGCTGCGAAGGCAATACCGGTATTTCCACTGGTAGCTTCAACAATGGTGTCGCCCTTTTTGATGCGGCCTTCGGCATAGGCTTTCTCCAGGATATACAGCGCCATCCGGTCCTTGATGCTGCCGGTGATGTTATAATGCTCGGCTTTGGCATAGATAACACGTTTTTTCCCTTTGTAAAGGAAGGTGATGACAAGCAGCGGTGAATTACCGATCAGCTGCCAGATATGTTTGAACTGAAGCTTGAAGAGCGCATTTGCAGTCGTGGCAAAATTGAGCATAGGGATATTATTAGGATATTTTCCGGATGACTTTCACCTGCAAATTTAGAACTAATTTTATTGGGTCGAGCGCGAAATCTGGATAAAAGTAACCTCCACATCGCCGCCCTGCGGATAGAGACTGATCCAGTTGTTGTCGTTGCGGTACCAGGGATCCTGTTCGCGCACACTGATCAGCCGTTCATTCACCTTGCCGTCGCCGGAGAGGTTCTTGATCACCCCTCCCCCGTTTACCTGCTTGTCCTTTCCGTACCTGAGCATCACATTGAAGGGTTTGTTGCTGAGGTTGCGGATCTTGATGTAGAGGTAGTTGTTCTTCCGGGAGATGATGTTGACCGGGGCAAAATCAAACTGCTTTTCCACACCGTTGGAGACCGTCTGCGCCGAATTCAGAACATCCACGATTGCATTTTCTGCGATCGTCCTTTTGATCTTGTTGATCATATCCTTCGGATATTGCTCCATCGGCAGATAGGAAACCGCTTCCTGGTATGAATCAATGGCCTTGTCGTAGATCATGGAATTATAATTCTTATCCCCTTCCGCGATGGCCCTGTCATAAAACACCTTGTTGGCCCTGAAGATACTGTCGATGACAGAATTGATGCGGATCAGCCGGTCTTTCGGATACGACTCATCCGGGAAGATCGACAATGCCTGCTGGAAATTATCTTTCGCCTTGTAAAAATCCTTGATGGAAAGAAGATCATTGCCTTTTGCCACCAGTTCATCGTAAGTCTGCCTCTTGCCTTTCAGCTCCATCAGGATCTTGTTGATCTCGGCGATCTTGTCTTTGGGATATTGTTCATTGGGTTTGATCTCGCCTGCCGTCTGGTACTCGGTGCGTGCCTCCTCATAGGATTTCTGGACCATCAGCTGGTTGGCTTTGGCGACGGAGGTTTTGTAAGCATCGTCTTTCGCCTTCAGATCGGCCACGATCCCGTCGATCTCCGCGATCTTATCTTTCGGATACTGTTCGCCTGGTTTTATCGAAGAAGCATTTCCATATTCAGTTTTTGCCAGTGCGTAGGACTTATCTGCCAACAGCTTATCCGCTTTGGAGACAGATCCGGTGTACTGGTCGTCGATCACCTTCTGTTTTGCCAGATCTGCCTGGATCTTGTCGATATCCGCTAGTTTATCCTTCGGATATTTCTCGGCCGGCTTCATCTGGAGCGCCCCCTGGTATGCAGCTTTTGCCTGGGCATACAATTTATTCCTGAAGGCAGTATCGCCCGTTGCGATGGCGCCGTTGTATTTGTCCTCAAAGGCTTTGATGTCGGCCAGGATCTTCTCGATCGCTGCAATCTTTCCTTTTGCGTAAGGGTCATCCTGTCTTAAGGAAACGGCATTCTGGTATTCTGTTTTTGCCGGTTCGTACGATTTGGATAAGAGCAGCTGGTCGGCCTTGGCAACCGAGCTCTTGTACTGGGCATCGACCTCCTTCTGATGGGCAATGTCGGCGGTGGTCTTATCGATGAGCGCAATTTTATCCTTCGGGTATTGTTCAGCAGGCTTGAGACCTGAAGCATCTGTATATGCCGCCCTGGCAAGATCGTAGGTTTTGGCGTCAAGCAACCGGTCGCCGGTTGCAATGGCCGCCAGGTATTTCTGGTCGATTACCTTCTGTTTCGCGATGTCGTCGAGCGCCTTCGCGATCTCAGCAATCTTATCTTTCGGATATTGCTCGTTCGGCTTGAGCGCAGAAGCACTGGTATATTCAGTGCGGGCAGGCTCATAGGATTTCTCGAGGAGAAGCTTGTCGGCTTTACCAATAACGGCGGCATACTGGTCGTCGAGCGCTTTTTGTTTTGCCAGGTTTGCCAGTGCAAGATCGATCTCGACGATACGGTCTTTCGGGTATTTCTCAACCGGTTTCAGCAGCGAGGCCTTCTGGTATTCCGCCTTTGCCGGTTCCCAGGATTTATCGGACAGCAGTTTATCGGCATTGGCAATCGTAGCCGCATACTGGTCGTCAAGGGCTTTCTTCTTCGCAATCTCAGCAAGCACATTGTCGATCTCTGTGATCTTTCCCTTGGGGTAGGCTTCGGCGGGTTTGATGACCAGTGCGTTCTGATACTCCGTCTTTGCCGGTTCATACGATTTATCCGTAAGCAGCTTGTCGGCCTTGTCGATCAGGGCTTTGTACTGCTCATCTTTGGATTTCTGTGCGGCAATGTCGGCCAGGATCTTGTCGATCTCGGCAATCTTTGTCTTCGGATAGGCTTCCGACGGCTTCAGGTCACCGGCTTTTGCATATTCACCCTTGGCATCCGGGTAGCTCTTCGCCAGCAATAGTTTATCGGCATTGGCAATGATACTGTTGTACTGATCATCCAGCGCCTTCTGTTTTGCAATATCTGCCACTGTTTTATCTATCTCCGAAATCTTATCCTTCGGGTAGGTTTCGCTGGGTTTGATCTGGGAGGCAGCCATGTAATCCGTTTTTGCCTGTGCCCAGGTCTTTGCCATAAACGATTTGTCAGCCTTGGCAATGGCAGCTGCGTACTGGTCGTCAAGTGCCTTTTGTTTGGCCAGGTCGGCGAGGGCAAGATCGATCTCGGCGATCCGGTCTTTCGGGTATTTCTCAAGCGGCTTCAGCAGGGAAGCTTTCTGGTATTCGGCTCTTGCCGGCGAGTAGGATTTGTCGGCAAGCAGTTTATCGGCATTGGTAATGGTTGCTGCATACTGGTCGTCGAGGGCTTTCTTCTTTGCGATTTCCGCCAGTACATTGTCAATCTCTGTGATCTTTCCCTTCGGATAGGCTTCTGCCGGCTTGATGACCAGTGCATTCTGGTATTCCGTCTTTGCCGGTTCGTACGACTTATCCGTAAGCAGCTTATCGGCTTTGTCGATCAGGGTTTTGTACTGTTCCTCTTTGGATTTCTGCGCTTCAATGTCGGCAAGGATCTTGTCGATCTCCGCGATCTTCGTTTTCGGATAGGCTTCGGCAGGCTTCAGTTCACCGGCCTTGCCATAGGCACTTTTTGCATCTGCATAGCTCTTCGCAAGCAGCAGTTTATCGGCATTGGCAACCACGGCGGCATACTGGGCATCCAGCGCTTTCTGATTGGCAATGTCGGAAAGGATCTTCTCAATCTCAACGATCTTCTCTTTCGGGTACGCCTCATTTGGCTTCAGTACTGAGGCAGCGGAATAATCTGTTTTTGCCTGCTCCCAGGTTTTTGCGGCAAACGATTTGTCAGCCTTTGAAATGGCAGCAGCGTACTGGTCGTCAAGTGCTTTTTGTTTTGCCAGGTCAGCGAGGGCCAGGTCGATTTCGGCGATGCGGTCTTTCGGGTATTTTTCCTCCGGCTTCAGCAGGGAAGCCTTCGAGTATTCAGATTTTGCCGGCTGGTAGGATTTATCGGCAAGCAATTTATCGGCATTGGCCAGCGTTGATGCATACTGGTCGTCAAGGGCTTTCTTCTTTGCGATATCAGCCAGCACTTTGTCGATCTCGGCAATCTTTCCTTTCGGATAGGCTTCGGCCGGCTTGATGACCAGTGCATTCTGGTATTCTGTTTTTGCCGGTTCGTACGATTTATCTGTAAGCAGCTTATCGGCTTTGTCGATCAGGGTTTTATACTGTTCCTCCTTTGATTTCTGTGCTTCAATGTCGGCAAGGATCTTGTCGATCTCAGCGATCTTCGTCTTCGGATAGGCTTCAGCAGGCTTCAGGTCGCCGGCTTTGCCATATTCAGTCCTGGCCTCGGCATACGTCTTTGCAAGCAGCAGTTTATCGGCATTGGCAACGACGGCAGCATACTGGTCATCCAGGGCCTTCTGCTTTGCCAGGTCGGCAAGGATCTTGTCAATCTCCAGGATCTTGTCCTTCGGATAGCTCTCATTGGGTTTCAGCGTCGAGGCAGCGGAATAATCTGTCTTTGCCTGGTCCCATGTCTTTGCGGCAAACGACCGGTCGGCTTTGGCAATGACCGCTGCGTACTGATCGTCGAGGGCTTTTTGTTTTGCCAGGTCTGCCAGTGCGAGGTCGATCTCGGCAATGCGGTCGACCGGGTATTTCTCAGCCGGTTTCAATTTAGATGCAGACTGGTACTGAACTTTGGCAGCAGCGTACGATTTATCGGCAAGCAGTTTATCGGCATTGGTGATGATTGTTGCATACTGGTCATCCAGGGCTTTCTTCTTCGCGATCCCGTCAAGGATTGCATTTATTTCAACAATCTTTCCTTTCGGATAGGCTTCCGCCGGTTTGAGAAGTGCGGCATTCTGGTATTCTGCTTTCGCAGGTTCGTAGGAAAGGTCGGCGAGCAGTTTATCCGCTTTGTCGATCAGGGTTTTGTACTGCTCCTCTTTTGATTTCTGCGCTTCGAGGTCGGCAAGGATCTTGTCAATTGCCGCGATCTTCAGTTTCGGATATTCTTCCGAGGGTTTCAGGTCACCGGCTTTGGAATATTCGGTTCGGGCCTCCGCGTATGTTTTTGCCGCAAGGAGCTTCTCGGCATTGACAAGGAGGACGGCATACTGGTCGTCTATCGCTTTCTGTGCGGCGACCTCTGCCTGGATCTTCTGGATCTCCAGGATTTTATCCTTTGGATAGGCTTCGTTGGGCTTCAAGGCGGAAGCGCCTGTATAATCGGTCCTGGCCTGGTCCCAGGTCCTGGCTGCAAATGATTTATCAGCTTTCACAAGTGCAGCGGCATACTGGTCATCCAGCGCCTTTTGTTTGGCCAGGTCACCCAGGGCAAGGTCAATCTCCTTGATACGGTCTTTCGGATAACTCTCGTCAGGCTTCACTTGCAATGCCGCCTGGTACTGGAGTTTTGCCGGCTGGTAGGATTTATCGGCGAGCAGCTTATCGGCAGCGGCAATGAGATCAAGATACTGCTTGTCCAGCTGCTTCTGCTTCTCGAGTGAAGCAAACATCCCGTCGATCTCTTTTATCTTATCCTTCGGGTATTGTTCGTCAGGCTTGATCCCGAGTGCACCCTGGTAACCCGCTTTTGCCTTGTCATATTCTTTTGCGGTATAGAGTTTATCCGCAGCTGAAAGAGCAGCCTGGTAGGCTTCCTCGAGGGCCTTTGAATTGGCCTCCTGCCCGGAGATCAGGTTATCGCACTTGGCAATCATATCTTTGGGATACGACTCATTGGGTTTCACCTGGAGTGCCTGCTGGTAATCTGACTTTGCATTGATGTACTTTTTCGATACATAAAAGCTGTCGGCAAGGTTTACCAGCCGTTCGTATTCTTCCTTTGCATTCTTCAGCCGGGCCAGGATAATGTCAATCTCCTTGATCCTGTTGACGGGGTAGATCTCTTCGGGCTTGATCTTCGATGCGTTCTGGTATTCTGATTTCGAAGGCTCATACGACGCACCATCGAAAAACTTGTCGGCGATGGCAATGGATTTTTTATAGGCTTCATCCCTGGCCTTCATCGCTGCCAGGAGCGCCGTCAGCTCTTTGATCCGGTCTTTCGGATATTGTTCTTCAGGTTTGTAGGAGGCAGCATGCTGGTATTCCAGCAGGGCGTTCTGGTATCCTTTCGAATTGTAATATTTATCCGCTGCAGCAATGGACTGTGTGTACATCTCATCCTTCGTCTGCTTGTCGATCATGATCTTGATGATCTCGTTTATGCGGTCTTTCGGGTATTTCTCGTTGGGGAGGATCTTTGCCGCGTTCCCGAACTCGGCCATGGCCTTCTCATAATCCTTCTGCTGGTAAAGCTTTTCGGCACTTGCAATGGCGACATCATAGAGGATGTTGCTTGCTTTCATCGACCTCAGCAGGTCCATCGTCTCCTTCAGCTTCGTCCGGGCATATTCATCCTCAGGTTTGGCATCGATGGCAAGCTGGTAGGAAGCCTTGGCATTGATGTAATCTTTGGATTTGAAATACAGGTCGCCCGAAGCGATCGATTTTGTATAATCCTGGTCCGCCTTCATCCTGGCTTCAAGAAGGGTTTTTGCCTTTGCAAGCTGAGCGCTTGCGTAAGGATCCTTTGGCTTCAGCTTCAGTCCGGTCTCATATTCGGTGATGGCGTTTATATATTCTTTGGCGTTCATGAAGACATCGCCATTCCGCATGCTTATTTTATAGGCAGAGTCGGGAGAGGCAGGTTTTTTTACCTGGAGGGTATCGGAATTTATCTTTCCGGAAAAATCCGGTGAATAGTGACGGTACAAAGAAGCAGCAATCATGCCGCTCCCAAAGAGGATCAGGGCAAGGAAGATCGTTTTCTGTAAGGTATTCTTTTTAACAGGAGCTTTTATCGTAAACAACTTCATGCAGCGGATCAGGATTGTTCAATGGTAAAAATAACGCTAATAAAGGGAATTAATTTTATGCAGATGTTTTTTCAATCTTGCCGTCGCGCATGGTCAGTTTGCGGTCAGCCATGTTTCCAAGGTCGGTATTGTGCGTAACGATGATGTAGGTCTGTTTGAACGAATCCCTCAGCCGGAAGAAAAGGGTATGCAATTCCAGGGCCGACGCTGAATCCAGGTTCCCTGAAGGCTCATCGGCAAGGATCACGTCCGGTTTGTTGATCAGGGCACGGGCAACGGCCACGCGCTGCTGTTCACCTCCCGAGAGTTCACCGGGTTTATGATCTGAACGATCCTTCAGTCCCATAAAATCCAGCAGATCAATTGCCTCCCGTTCAACCTCCCGCTTATTCCGTTTCCCGATAAACCCAGGGATGCAGATATTCTCAAGCGCTGTAAATTCGGGCAGAAGGTGATGGAACTGAAATACGAACCCGATGTGCTTGTTCCGGAAAGAGGCCAGTTTCTTGTCCGACAGTTTTCTCACATTCACCGAATTCAATTCAATGGTTCCGGCATCTGCACGGTCAAGGGTACCGATGATGTGAAGCAGGGTCGATTTTCCGGCACCCGATGCGCCCATGATGGAAACAATCTCCCCTTTCCCCACTTCCAGGCTGATCCCTTTCAGCACTTCCAGGCTTCCGTACGATTTGTGTATATCTTTAACAATGATCATCCATTCTGATTTTCGCGTCAAAGGTAAGAATTCCGTGATTATTGGTAAAAGTATCATTTTGAATTCTTATTTTTGGCGCCTGAAAACAGACTGTTTATGAACTTACATGAATTCCAGAGCAAATCAATCCTGAAGAAATACGGAGTGATGGTTCCCGAAGGAATCATTGCACAGACGGCCGGGGAAGCGATCAAAGCAGCCGAGATCATCCAGAACAACACAGCAAGTGATAAGTGGGTGGTTAAGGCGCAGGTTCATGCCGGGGGCCGCGGGAAAGGCGGCGGGGTAAAGGTGGCCAAGTCCATTGAAGAAGTCGGTAAATATGCCGACCAGATCATCGGGATGCAGCTGATCACGCCACAAACCAGCGCCCTGGGGAAAAAAGTAAGGAAAGTCCTCGTCGAACAAAATATTTATTACCCGGGAGCCACGGTACCTGCTGAATTCTACCTCAGCGTCCTGCTCAACCGCCAGAAAGGTCATACCATCCTGATGTACTCACCCCGGGGGGGAATGGACATCGAAAAGGTGGCCGAAGAAACGCCGGAACAGATCTTTACGGAAGAGATTTACCCGCAGGTGGGACTTCAGCCCTTCCAGGCCCGGAAGGTTGCCTTTAACCTTGGGCTCACCGGCGAAGCCTATAAGAACATGATCAAATTCGTGAATGCCATCTATGCAGCCTACGATGGCTGTGATGCCTCACTGATCGAGATCAATCCTGTATTCAAGACTTCCGACAACAAAATC
This sequence comes from Bacteroidota bacterium, assembly GCA_026391795.1. Taxonomy (GTDB): domain Bacteria; phylum Bacteroidota; class Bacteroidia; order Bacteroidales; family FEN-979; genus FEN-979. The sequence goes on along the minus strand of JAPLDI010000039.1, from coordinate 5,477 downwards.
CTGGCTGCCGATGCAAAGGTGGTGATCGACAACAACGCCCTGTTCCGTCATCCTGATATTGCAGAGATGCGCGACTTTGATGAGGAAGACCCCATCGAGGTGGAAGCAAGCCGCAATGACCTGAATTATGTGAAGCTGAACGGAAATGTCGGATGCATGGTAAACGGGGCAGGTCTTGCCATGGCCACCATGGATATCATCAAATTATCGGGCGGCGACCCTGCCAACTTCCTCGATGTAGGAGGATCAGCCAATGCCAAGCGGGTGGAAGAAGGCTTCCGCATCATCATGAAGGATGAAAATGTGAAAGCCATCCTCCTGAACATCTTCGGAGGGATCGTTCGCTGCGACCGCGTGGCACAGGGTGTCGTGGATGCCTATAAAAACATCGGTGAGATCAACATCCCGATCATCGTGAGGTTACAGGGGACCAATGCCATCGAAGGAAAAAAGATCATTGATGATTCGGGACTCCTCGTCCATTCGGCCATCACACTGCAGGAAGCAGCTGACCTGGTAACGAAGGTACTGCAGTAACCTGGTATTCCTCCTCCTTAAGCACAAGGAACTTTCTCAACTTGTCAAGTTCATCCACGGTTGCAGCTGCAAATGAAAATGTTGCTGTTTCAGGCAGGATATCCCTGACTATACCAGGATAGAACCGGGTTAAAAATCCGGTCAGGTTCTCCTCATCGCTTTTTTTATTCTCTTTCTGCCGGTACTTGAGGTACTGCAGGATCCTAAGCCCGTCGAACTTTTCGTGACAGGCCCTGACAAAGGTCACCGGTTCCCTGAAATTCTCGCGGAGGAGCTGGAAAGGATCCTCTTCTTTCAGCAATTGTACAAGGAACCCGACAACCTTTGTGAACCTGGTTTCGGTAAAGAACTCCCGGAACAGCTCTGTGGTCTCCCTGATCTCATCAAAATAAGAAAAGGAATAGATGGGGTAACTCGACCAGTCGCCTTCGTTTCCCCTGATCATGGCCGGACCGGTTCCAAAGTAAACCCGGTCGGAGAAACGGGAAGCAGGGTAAACTTTCTCAGGGTTCGAAAACACCATCTTTCCGTATTTTCTGAGCTTTTGAAGAAAATAAAAATCCTCGCCGCTCATCTTGGGCGTCATCCCCCCTACTGCACGGTACGCCCAGACCGGGAAAGCCATCGCAGAACCCAGGGCAGTGAAGGAGTATGGACTCCCGATCCTCCATAAGTTGAGAGAATAGTACCGCATGTAGATCTCGTACCGCAGGATGGAACGGCTGGCAGCCTCATCCGCCACGAGCTCATGATAATAGGGAACAGCGACGGCCACTGCATCGGGATGAATCGTGAAATTCTCCAGGATAGAGGAAAAATAATTCCTGCGGAACGTGGTGTCGGCATCCAGGCTGACCACGATATCCCTGGCATCGGCAACCCTGTTGATCTCATCCATAAGGGTCTTGCGCGCCCAGCCGACGCCGTGCTTCTTTCCTTTCCACCCGTTGCCGGGCGTGCACCGGTCAATGACGGTTATATCCAGACCGCTGAATTTCTCAAGAAAACCCAGGGTCTGAACATTGGCTTCGCAGATCTGTTTTTTCTCAGGGATCTCCCACCATTCATCCGGCTGGTTGACACAGATAAAGACCCGGAATCGTTGATGGTCCTGATGCAACAGGCACTGAAGCACCTCCGGCAGGAGTTCCGCTTCATGGGTAACAGGAATGGCAATGTAAAGAAGAGGGTTCGGCTCGTTGTTCAAGGCCGGAGGAGTTTTTAATAAACAGGACGGCTAATGCCGGATCCCGAATTTGTCAAAAAGACCATTATCCTTGATCACACTGATGGCTTTCTGAACCTCATGATCTTCCCGGTTGATGATCTTATAGGATTCATTCACATCCCAGAGTTTCTGGGCAATGAGCGACTTGATCTGCGATTTGATCAGGCTTTCAGAGAGGGCATACTGTTTCTCTTCCATCTTCACTCCCTGCTTTTCCGCGAGCGCGAGGAAATCCTTGATGAACGCATCATCGACGGTAAACTTTTTATCGAAGGTGTCAAAATCAGGATATTTCTTCTGCAGATCTTTCCTGTTTTTATCCACATAATCTCCCACGTAGAGATTGATGACATTTTTTCTCCGGATGTTCAGGAAGTAATCGGTGAACGGGGTTGTGTCGAGCGGGATGAATACATCCGGCATGATCCCTCCCCCGCCGTATACAACACGTCCGTTGGTGGTATGGAATTTCAGTGAATCCGGGAACTTGATGCTGTCGGAGTTTTCCATCTCCCCGTGTTTGTATCGGGTAGAGTAATCTTCATAATATTTATCCACGCCTTCGGAATAGGATTTCTGGATGCAGCGGCCTGAAGGGGTGTAATAACGGGCAGTGGTAAGCCTGACCTCCGAACTGTCGGGAAGCTGGAATGGTCTCTGCACAAGTCCTTTTCCAAACGACCTGCGGCCGACGATGATCCCCCGGTCAAGATCCTGGATGGCACCGGAAACGATCTCACTGGCTGAGGCTGAGTTCTCGTTGATCATGATCACCACTTTCCCTTTTTCAAACAATCCCTTATCGGTTGAGAAATACTCCTCCCGCGGACTCATGCGGCCCTCGGTATAAACGATAAGCTTCCTCCCCGACAGAAATTCGTCGGAAAGTTCGATGGCAGTATTCATGTAACCACCGCCATTGTTGCGCAGATCAAGGATCAGGTCCTGCAATCCCTGCGCTTTCAGTTTCAGTATGGCATCGGTAAGTTCATTCATGGATGTGGAAGAAAACCGGGTCAGGTTGATGTAACCAATGCCTGGTTCAATCATGTAGGATGCGTCAATGCTGTTGATCGGGATCTTATCGCGGACAATAGCGAAATCGAGAAGGTCTTTTCTTCCCGAACGGAAGATGGTGACATTTACCTTGGTGCCTTTTTTACCCCGTAGCCGGTCGAAGACAAACTGGTTGGTGACTTTTTTCCCTGTAACATTCTCCGATTCGATCTTCACGATCTTGTCGCCGGAGAGGATTCCCAGCCTTTCGGAAGGTCCCCCGGGGATCGGATGAACGATATTTATCGTATCCCTGAGTATTTCAAACTGTACGCCGATCCCTTCAAAATTTCCGACCAGCTGTTCGTTGGCCTGTTTCAGATCTTTCTTCGAAATGTACATGGAATGAGGATCCAGTTCCTTCAGGGTTTCCACAATGGCTTTTTCAACCAGCTTTGACTCGTTCACCGTATCCACATAGGCAAACTTGATCATCTGCATCAGGGCATTGTACTTCCGCACACCCGAAAGGTCCTGTTTATTGTTCTGACCGGAAACGGAAACCGAAAAAAGGATAAGTATTACAACTGGAAAGACCGACTTAACCGCATTGCTTAAAATTTTATTTTTTATCATCAAAGGCTTAATTAGTAACGATTTTGGCGTTTCAAAAGTAAGAGAATTTTTCCGGACTGAATCAATACAGCTCCATTATTAACGATTTTTAACTTACTTTTAACTTTCATTTAGAAACGAAGATCACGTCATTAAATTATTCCGTCGATGCATGAAGAACAGAAAAGGATGCTGCGAAGCCTGGTGATCCCGGGAATTTTTGTCATCCTTATGTGGCTCATAAAGATCTTTGAGAACATCGCGCATGTTGACCTGGGCGTTTATGGATTAGCACCCCTATCATGGAAAGGACTCACGGGTATCGTTCTGGCCCCGCTGCTTCATGCTGATTTCTCTCATCTTTCGGCCAACACCCTCCCCTTCTTTTTTCTCGGCGGAATGCTTTTTTATTTCTACCGCTCCATTGCATTGAAAACCTTTTTCCTGATCTGGCTGATCACAGGTCTGTGGGTATGGGTGTTCGCCCGCGGTGATTCGGTCCACATCGGCGCCAGCGGTGTAATTAACGGCATGGCATCATTTCTTTTCCTGAGCGGGATTCTCCGACGCGACGCCCGGCTGATGGCCATCACACTTCTGATCACCTTTCTTTACGGGGGACTGGTATGGGGAGTATTTCCGCAGCTGTTTCCCAATAAGCCGATCTCGTGGGAATCGCACCTGATGGGGTTACTTGCCGGTATCCTGCTTGCATTCTATTACCGGAATGCAGGTCCGCAGCGGAAAGAATACGACTGGGGAAATGAAGAGGACGATGACAGCAATGATTATGATGTTGAGGAAGAAAACCCCGATAAAGAGGATGACGAAGGACCCAAAATCAACTATGAATACAAAGAATAATTACGAATTAGGAATTACGAATGATAATTAAAACCTCACTTAAATCTTATCACATATCACTTTCCCAACTCACCAGCTCACCAGCAAATAAATTATTCCACCCTGAGATAGATGATCATCTTACGGTAGGCTGAATCCGGGATGATATCGATCTTTTTCAATTCGCTGATGCTCTCAAACTTTTTATGTTCCTTCCGGTAGAGCATGATCGCCTTGGTTGTTTCGAAAGGGAAGTAGGGATGGGCAAGCATTTCCTTGAATGTGACTGTATTCAGGTTCATCGGGCGAACAGAATCCTGGTTGACCGAAAGGTGTTCGCTGATCATCTTGTACTTTGCACTATCCATCCCCCAGATCTCAAGCAATTGTGAAATACAGTAAAATCCTCCCAGCCGCTCCCGGTATCTGACGATTCTTCGGGCATAGCCCGGTCCGATCCCTCTCAGGCGCTGCAATTCGAATGTATCGGCTGAATTCAGTTCAATGATGAAAACTTCCTTCGGGAAAGGCCTGTAGCTTCGCGAGGAGTCCCCGACAGAACGTACAGGATAAGAAGGGTACTTTCTAAGCTTTGACTTTCTTGCGCTCTCCTCCAGGGAGTCTGATACACTGACGTCTTTCTCGAAGGCCTGTATCTCTTTTTCAAAACCCGACATATCAACCGGTCGGGGCCTGACAACATAAGGTACAACTTCGTTTGCAATTACCAGGAAAAACAGGATCGTCAGTAAAACAAATACTCCCCGTTGTTCCGTCCGGTTGAAGGTCAGGTATTCTTTCAGTATTGCCTTTAGTTTCATTTTACCGCCGTCAGAAAGTTTGTAAAGTTTATAAAGTTCATAAAGTTCATAAAGTTTGTAAAGTTTATAAAGTTCATAAAGTTTGTAAAGTTTGTAAAGTTTGTACAGTTTGTAAAGTTTGTAAAGTTTTTAAAGTTTATAAAGTATCAGTAGTGTCCGGTTAAAATTATTAAACGTTCTTTGAAATTATTGATTGATAAGGTTTACAAGAGATTTTGCAATGGTGACGATTTGATTTTACCTTGGGACCAAATCCCAAGACATAAATCAAGGAAAGTACGTCTTCACTCAAATCTCTGCCTTTCTCCCTAGCAGGGTATTTGACAGATGTGTTAAACATTACTCCGGGAACTATTATGTCAAACATTTTAAATGCTGGAATCAGTTGTTGAGTATGATGTTTGGCCAACTCAGCGGCAGAGATAGTTTGCGGGACC
>JAPLDI010000002.1:47729-109411 GCA_026391795.1 Bacteroidota bacterium | reverse complement strand
CAGTCTCAGGAGTGCCGGCTTCTGGTGGAGCAGCGAGGAGTGGATGAGCGGAACGATCTTCGCCTACCGGTGGAAGCTGACCACAACATCAATAGAAAGTTATGCCGATTACAAGCCCTACGGCTTCTCCGTGCGTTGTGTCAGGAACTAAGTTAAAAAGTATCTGTTTCCGCCCTCCTAATCCAAACCGTTGCTAACCAACAGCGAATTGCGAATTGCGAATGACGAATGGCGTAAAGCGAACAGCGAATAGCGAACAGCGAACAGCCCCCTATTCTATATATTTCCCCGATTTTCCTTGGTTTCTAATTATTTCCTATATTTGGGATGCAGAATATTCATATAAATCTTCTATAAAGGAAAAAAATATTAACTGTTTTTAATCAATCCAGGGATTCCAGGATGTAGGAGAAGAATTGTACAATGAGGTTGTGCTTGGGTTTTGGGAAGGTAAATCTAATAATAATTTGATTTCGTGCAACTTCTTTAGGGAACCTGAGGTTGTACAAACGTTACGCAACATTTTAAAACCTACACATAGATGGCAAAATATAACGAAGAGACATTTACCAATTGGACAAAACCACCAAGTGATACCGAACAGACAAAACTTGAGAACTCGGAAAGAATGGTAAGGGATGCTATAAATGAAGATGAAAAATTAAAGAAAATATCAACTGAAACTTTCGGTCAAGGTTCATACGCAAATGATACGAACGTAAGACTGGACAGTGATATTGACATTAATGTAAGATATACAGATGGCTTCTATTTTGACCTACCAGAAGATACGACTGAATCAGATTTAGGGTTAGATAAATTACCTTCTGCAAATTATACTTTTAATGAGTTTAAAGATGATGTTGAAAATGCACTCGTAAAGAAATTTGGAAGAAGTGAAGTGAAAAGAACAGATAAGTGTCTTAGAATAAAAGAGAATAGTTATAGAATACAAACAGACGTTATTCCAACATGGAATTACAGAAGATACAATAAGGACGGCTCTTATATTCTTGGTGCCAAGTTTTACCAGGAAAGGGCTATCTGGGGGATAGTTAATTTTCCCAAACAACATATACGGAATGCTAAAGATAAAAATGCAAATACGCAAAGACGGTTTAAAAGACTTACTAGACTACATAGGAAGCTTCGGTATAAAATGATTGAAGATGGAGAGATAATCAACAAAAATATTACTTCGTTTTTATTAGAGTGTCTTGTGTGGAACGTTCCTAATAGAATAATGAATGATTATAGTACTTGGACTGAGCGTCTAAAGGAATCAATTAATTATATCTATGAGCAGACTAAAGAAGATGAAACTTGTGAGGAATGGGGGGAAGTATCAGAATTACTTTATTTATTTCGTGGCGGTAGAACCTGGTCAAGAACAGATATTAATGAATACATGATTAAACTTTGGAACTACTTAGAATTTTAATCCTATGATAAAACATAATATAAGAATATTTGCTTTTGCAATTTTAGGACTTGCCTTTTTAGTCTATGTCATTATATTTTTATTAACTCAGAATCATGACAACATTGACTTTCATGAAGCAATAAATCATATCTCCACAACTATTTCAATTAACATTATTATCTGGACAATATTCATTACTTGGGCTTGGAAATGGAAAATATTTTATCCTTGGTTAGTTCCGTTTCCTAATTTATCAGGTAAATGGGAAGGTTTAATAATATCTAATTGGAAAGATAAGGAACTTGATCCTATACCGACCGAAATTACAATAACACAAAACTTCTTTAATATTCAAGTGAAGATAAAGACCAAGGAAAGCAGAAGCTATAGCATTGGAGCTTCTTTCGACATAGATGCGGAGCGTGGGTTTCAACAGCTTATCTACACATATTTAAATACACCTAAAACAGGAGTTAGAGACAGAAGCGAAATACATTATGGCTCGACAATTTTGCACTTTGACGGTTTTAAAGTGACAAAAATGGAAGGAGAATATTGGACTGATAGAGAAACAACTGGAGAAGTAACATTAACAAAGAAAAACTTTGCATAACACGGGCTTTCTGCAATGCGGCCTGGCTTCGTAGACAAAAAAGTTGTGGACAGAAACAGTATCGTATTTAAGATAAGGCAGGGAAGTCGCACAACAGAAAGACCGAAACGTTGGCGGTGATAAAATATTACACAATATGAAGGATATAATCAAATCAATTAGAGCAATATTGGATGAAAGAATTTCTAGTCCATTTTACGGAACACTAATAGTTTCATGGCTTTTATGGAACTGGAAAATCCCATATGTTACGTTCTTTGTAGATGCTGCAAAACTGTCTTCAAATAAAATCGATTACATAATCAATAATTGTAGTGAAATTCATCATTTAGTTACTTTCCCTTTAATTTCAACTCTCATCATTCTGACCTTACTTCCTTTTGTAACTAACGGGGCTTACTGGATAACACTATATTTTGATACTTGGCGGATAAAGAAAAAAAATGATATCGAAAAGAATCAACTTCTAACCTTGGAGCAATCTGTTCAATTACGAATGGAAGTGCAATCAATTCAAGAAAAGTTCGACAAATTAGTTACAAGTAAAGATGAAGAAATTGAACTGCTTAAAAAACAAATTGATTTAACCATGAAAAACCAGAACACAAGTGAAATTACTGATTTCGTTAATCTAGATGAAGAATATGAAGATTTTGTAAACCATCCAAATGTAATTAAACACCTTGATATGATTGCCTATAATGCCCAGAATGAATATCCAATGCCTACAACCATTCCCGAAAATATTCTAAATTATTACGTCGTAAATGATATAATAAAAAATATTGGTCGTGGAACATTTAAACTTACAACTAAAGGGAAAAAATTCTTAAAACAGTATCTGAACGACCAAAAATAATAAATTACTACCGCCAACAAGTCGGCGGGGTATTATCGGCAACCGGTAAAAAACGAAATTACCTTTAAACTCTTTTATTATGGCAGTAGGAGATAGACAAAGATTCATTACCGACATTGTTGCAGAAGTTCTAAATGAACCAGCTCAGACCGATAAATCATTTTTCTGGTTCATCAACAAACACACAAAAGAAAATTTTGGAAAGCACTTTTCGACTATTGACAAAATTTTCATTTCGCTTATGGGGGATAGGCAGGCCAGCTTAGCAAAGAGAACAATGACTCTTGATTGTGATGCTTATTTTGGTGGAAAATATAACTTCATTTTTGAGTTTGACGAATATCAACACTTTAGTTCTTCACGACTAAAAACATTTGAGTTCTATCCAACTGATTTACAAGTAAATTTTAGTATTGATCAGTGGAAACAACTTTGTAGAACATATAAACATGAAGCCGACAAGTATAGAAAGTCAAAGACAACAACAGACTTTAATTTTATAGGTGGAAGAACCGCCCAAAGAGCCTACCTTGACTGTTTTCGTGACTTCCTCCCGGAGATTAATGGTCTTAAACCAACTGTGAGAATAAGCGAGTTTGAAGTTGCTGATATTTATACAAACAATAAAGAAGCCTTCATCAAGATTGAAAATATTTTAAAATCTAAAATTAAATAACTACTTTATAATATAAGAATGGCTGCCGGTAACTAGCATGCAGCCGCAATTCGAGACCTGGTGTGGAAATGAAATGGTTGTGGCTACTGAAATGGAAACGAAATTCAAATATAAAACCTGCTAAAGTGGACAAAACGTATCAACTGTCTATCTTCCGCCGGTTTTGGCTGACCATTTTATATTATTAATTAGAGATCAATGAAATGAGGTGGCCACACTCCTTCGACGAAGGCTGGTTAAAGGAAGCGCTTTTTTCATTATTCTTCATAAAAACCTGGAAGTATTCGCAACAGTATTCAAGATATTAAAATGTAGTAATTAGAGGAAACTATCCAAATAAGAATGAGAGAAAAGATTATTTATCAATACTTAAATCAAAAGCATAATCCTGATAACTTATTATGCTTTTCGTCTTATTCAATTCAACCCACGCTCTTTCTTTATGTGATAATTCGACCAGGTCCCAGGATGGTGTGTTTCTAAACAACTCAACTACTCTTTTGATTGTACTAAGTTCTTCCGCATTAAATACTGATAAATCAAAATCTTTAAGCGGTCTATAACATTCATTTACCGTTGAGTTATTGATCTTACAGAAAACAGGTTCAATAATTTCTTCCTTTTCAATAAAATGAGCGAAGATGAAATCATAATTCGAAGGCACAGGTCCGTAAGAAATTGCCCGATAAGATATTCCTGAGATTGACCTTCCTGTTGTTTTATAATTTAAAAAATCTGTATAGAACAACATCTTATTTAACTTGAGTTTGTCGTTGAACTCAGGATTACAATTTGAGAGAATATAGAGCAATAAATTAGTGGCTTTCTCTGGGCTTGGAACTGTGTAGCCTGTATATCTATTGGGTCCGCTATGCCAATTAAAATTGCAAAGAAGATTGTCTTCTTCCTTTGAGGGGACTAAACTTTTTAAATATTTTGCAATTTTCATATATGCAAGTTCCCCAAGAATCTCTTTTGATTGGGATATATATGAAGAAAACATTTCGATATTTTTGGCGCTTGAGATTAATTTTGCATTCGCAGTTGATGGAATTTCACCCTTTTCGTAGTTAGAATAAGTGTTTATCCCAAGTCCAAGGATTACTGACATTTTTTGTGCACTAATCTTGTATTTTTCTCGCAATTGAATGAGTTCTTCAGGGAACGGTAATTCATTTTTCTCTCGATACTGGTTATATATCTGATTTATAACCAGTGTATCGGTCTCTTTTGTTGTGAATTCCTCTCCACAACTTTCGCATTTGTAGAAAAACTCACTGATTTGAAATGTTTCCTTTTTAAATTTTTTTTCTACAATTTTGCTTTTAATGACCGCTTTTTCATCACAAAATGGGCAATCTCTGTTTACTTCCATGACTTTGTTCTTTATCTCTGTTCTTATCTCTGGGGTTTAAAAGTTTCTTTATCTCAATGGGTAATCTATAACACCCTCAGGTTGATGAAATGACATACAATGTGGTGATTTACTGAACTTCCCTAAACTTAATTTTACATAAATTTCTTGTCCATTGTATTGAGTTCCAAACTCATAAAACTCAGGGCGCTTGGGGTCAATATCTTCTGTAGGACCCCGATAATAATCCCTGGCTTCTAATTTCATTATTATCTCCTCTCGAATATTTGCCGTTATTCCCATTTGAAGCAACGCATCGGTATTTTTCTGGCGTGGGTAAAAATCAATCCCAAAAGTTCTTGCTTTAATTTTAAAATCGTTCAAAAATGTTTGAACATCGTCTCTTATTGCCATCTTTAAGAAAGTTAATGAAGTTAACGAAATGTTTCTCCCTGGTTTCCATGGTTTCTGTGTCTTTAGGGTTCTTTGCTCTTAAAATAATGGCACAAAGATACTATAAAAAACACTAAATAGTATGAAAAAGACAATTTATATTAGTAAATATCACTTATTAGTGATTCAATTACTGCATTAGTTCCTCCTTTTAAGGTGTTACCGTAAGTCCTACGCTGTTCTTAATAAAATCAACTATTTTACAAATATCACAAGTTAACACTAAGTTAGGCGTTATGGAAGGCCTTGCTACCAGTTCAAATGCAAAGTGTCTGCCTGCTTGTTTACTTGCCAAAGGCATGGCAGGCAGGGAAGGTGCAAAGTGTAAAGTGAGAAATAATTCACACTTTACACTTTCTTTCCTCGGGTTGGCATGCGTCCCGAGCAGTCGAGATAAATTTGTAATGGGTACTGTGAACCGTGTACCGTGTACCCCCCCCATTCTATATATTTTCCCGATTTTCATTTGTTTTTAATTATTTCCTATATTTGGTATGCAGAATATTCATACCCATCTTTTCTAAAATAAATAAATAAAAGCTGTTTTAAATCAATCGGGCGATGCCATGATGTAGTAGAAGAAATGTGTTATGTGGTTATCCTTGGATCTTGAGTGGGTAACTTCAAATCAGCTTAATTTAAAGCAGATTTTTAAGAGAATTTAAGGTTGCACAAACGTTATGGGCAATTTTTTATTATCTTAAGTGTCTCCCTGCTCGATAAAACGCCATTAAAAGAGCTGTTAGCGAACCAAATCAATCAAGATGTCAAAGAACAAAACGATATACAATTGAAAATCAAGTTAATTTAACAGGACACTAGTGATCTAGGTATTTTACCTAATGCCACAATTAAAATGAAGCATTTATTAATCAAAAAAGACAATCCGATTTTTAAAAAGATTAATTTAATCGAATCTATATGCTAATCCCATCAACAAATTTGTTGAATTTACCTTTGCTATTTTCCATGTGTCTAAAATTGGCAAAAGACCCAGGTTATCTCTTGCTTCGATTGATAATAAAAAGTGATCACCGATTGGAATAGAAATTCCGAGTCCCGCTGAAATTCCAAAATCAAAATTTAGATAATATGTTTTTTTCTGTATTATGGTTGTGTCCCACATCATCATCTTATCTATCTCTCTCGCCTGTAATAATAATCCAAAATAGGGACCAGCATCCACAAAGAACTTTACTCTCTTGCCAAAATTTGAACGGATAAGAATTGGTAAAATCAAATAATCCAGGCTATTCTTTACCCTAGCCTCCGCCATCCCCCATTCATCACCAAATACTGTTACATAGTGTTTACTATTAACAGATTTTCTTTCAAATGAAATGTTTGTTCTGATTGAAAATACCTTACTAAAATTATATTGAAATGTAAATCCCCCGGAAAATGCGATACCATAATCAAAATAATTACCCCAATAGGAGTCACCATACCATATTGATACATTCGGTCCTCCTTCAATTCCAATTTCAAAGGGAGGATTAGGATAATTATCAGTAGAACTAATAATTGTGTCATAGACAGCTACAGGAGTTTTTAAATAGGATCGATCAAAATAGTCAGTATATCCATTGGCATATGTAATTTTTATCACTTCCTCTTTGAGCAATTCAAATATCGGGCTATTTGTTATTTCAATCTTTTTGTACCTTACTTTTTCTGTTGTAACCTCGATCACTTTACCTTTTTGAATGAAGTTGCTTTTTAAATAGATACGATCCTGAGAAAAACAGGTAATTTGTAATAAACTCAAGAAAAACAGAAAGAGACTAGTAACGATTACCTTGCTTTTCATATCAGTGCTTATTTAATTATTTATCTCAAGGCTCCTGGCAATAAAGTATGTGAATCTCCGAGATATTTTACTTAATTGTTTGGAATTTCTGGTTCTCTTCCATTACAAAATCAGATGTCTTAAATGGCTCAAATCCATAAAAATCATTTTTCAAAAACCCCTCTAATTTCAAGCTATCTTTGATAATTTCCAATGTGTATTGCCTACTCGGGTCAACGTTCTTTGCAATCAACCCCCACCATTTTGATTGACCACTATATTTTCTGAACAATCAACAGGGTGAAGGGGGCCGCATTGCTTCGGTGTAAACTTGTCAAAGTGAACGGTTTTCCCAATCATACTCCTATATTAAAAATCAATTTGTCAAGGTCTTATTCTATTAACTATCCGTGCAATGCGATAGACTTATCGGATCTTGTCTGACGAGGAGCGGAACATACAACAACCGGCGGCATTCTCTTCAATCGGATATAGTCACTGGACGCCGAGACTCTACTTTATTCATATTGCATGTTCTTCCTTTTTCCTGGCGGTATTAAGATTCGCTCAGCAGGTCGGTCAAAAATTGAATGAAATACCTGGTCCCGAGGCTTTCACGCTAATCCCTTTATGCTGAAAAATAATTCCCGCCTTACTTATTTTATTATAACCGGATAATAATTCACACATGGCCGCAATAAAGAACCCCAGACTTACAGCCGAGGCAACATAATAAACGGTTTCAGAGTTTCTTCCGGCATATACTATTGTTGTCCCAAATACCACACCAATTACCTCGAAGGTAAAACACAACTTTAAGTTTCTTCCTGCTCTTGATAATAGAATCCCTGCCATTTCATCATCCGACATTCCCTGCGTGAATAGGCCGCTTTGAATAATATGGTTATACTTGTCGGTATAACGCCATTCGGAAGTAGCTTGTTGATTTTGTGAATAAATTTGCATACTCAAAACAATCAACACAATAATAAGTAGTGGTTTTTTCATCTTTTTTCTGTTAAAGTGGTTGAACATTTATTCAGCTCTGATCAGACAATTTCCGTATAAAAATTGAAACATCCCTGAATCAAAAAAACTTACAAGTTATGATGATTACCCTCCTGCAGAAATTGGTCCTTCAGATCCTTTTATCCACCTTCACCCCTAAAAGTCACTGCACTCCATATACGATGCATTCCTCCTCGAACGTGAATTGGGCATCATGTATCCGCCTCTTCCCCCCGAATTCCGAAACAAGGAAATACTCTCTAGATCCAGCACAAGGCTGATCTCGTGCGCACCGCCTGTACCCTGTAAGGCACCCGAAACCTGGATATCGTAACTGTACATAAACCTGACGCTCATGTTCTCGGCGAATGCGTACCGGTATCCTGCCAGAACAGCAAGGATGTTGTTTGGCGATGGGCCTGTTAACGTACTTCTGTACCAGGATCCCAGGTAGAGATTATATTTTACAAGGTTTAACCCAACCTGGAAAACATTCATGGCATTCTGGTTCTGGTAGATTGCACCCACGTTGATTTTTAACGGGTCACTGTTGCTGTGCGAGGATCCTGAATAGCTGACCGGAGCGGTGGCAATCACAACATCTCCATGGATTACCAGTTTGCTCGGGATCCTTGCTTCCTGGGTAGATAAAAAAGAGACATCGGGCTTAAAAAGATGGTCAATGGCCACCCCCATATTCCCTGTTACGTTTCCATCCGGGTTAGCATATTGAAGGATCCCCCCGACAGCGAAATCGGGCACGGTTCTTTTGCTGGCATCCGGCGGAATAAATGAGGTTGAGTAAATTGCCCCGTATTTTTCATCAAGCTGCCCCGAAAAAACCATGTCATTCCAGTTTATCCGCCGTTGCACCATCGCAGCCTTGATCCCCAGCTGAGATGTAAGGGTACTGGTTATGGGAATCCGAACCGACAGGGTCAATCCAAGGGTGAGGTTGTTAATCATCCCCAGACCAGGGTTATCACTGGCCACCAGGATCCCGATACCTCCCGCCCCGGGGAGATTTCGGTCTCCGATATCGGCCGAGAAATAGTACGATTTAAAATCTACAGGTAACTGCGGCCATTGATCCCGAAAGTCGAACCGGGCGCGTAAGCCGGGGGTCAGCCCCGTAAATGCCGGGTTATAATAAATCGGTGTAGCAAAATATTGTGTGTAGTTCATGTCCTGACTGAATCCTGTTGCATAACAAAGGACCAAAACCAGGCAAAGAAAATATCGGTTCGATGCAGTTCTCATAACTAATGTTTTTTACCTGATCAACGTTACAGTACCCATTGGTTTTTTAACTCCCTTTGATTTGCCAATATCTGACCCTTGCCAGCTGCTCCCGTCCAGGAATGTAGCCGATATCTTCCAGACATAAGTGCCCTGTGGCATGAGGGTACCGCTCTTGTCAGTCCCATCCCAGTAATCTACTGGTCTTCCTTCGGAATCCAGTTTTATAGACTCCCATAATAAATGTCCCCAGGTATCAAATACCTGTACCTCATATTCTTTTAAACCAACCCCCTTGGGTTTAAAGATCATGGTTCCGACATCGGAGGTGAGCGGAGCAAATGCATTCGGGACAAATAATCCCTGAAACAGGATCTCGAATGTATAGTGGGTTGTATCGGTACATTGATTATCCGCCCATGCAATAAGCACGATGGTGTAGCTGCCGTTAATCTCGTAGGTCTGAGTACCCGGGTCCTCCTTACGGGATGATTTCCCGTTCCCGAAATCCCACAGGTAGGCAATGGCATCCGTCGATGTGTTTGTCAGGCTGACTTTCCCTGCAATGCCATTCACATTCGGTTCTGCTATGAATGAACTTACGGGTGAAGAGAGTATTTCGACCGTGTTTGTGACACTGTCACGGCATCCGAAGGAATCCCTGATTTTGAGGATGATATTGTATGAACCTGCCTGGTCATAATACGCAACCGGGTTTTGTTCGATCGACAGATTTCCCGGATCAATGGGGTTGCCAAGGGTCCAGAACCAGGAGAAACTGGCTGTGTCTCCCGCCAACGATTTATCGGTAAACTCAATGGGGGCACGGCTGCAAAGCAGATCGGGTGCCGTAAATTTAGCTACAGGCAGTTTATGAACCCGGATGGGTTTAACCAGGGAATCAAAACAACCTACTGCATTCTGCACGATCAGCTTTGGATTGAAGTTGCCATAATGGCTATACTTGTGCGCAGGATCGATTCGTGTGCTTGTATCATTTGCGCCCGATAATTGATCGCCAAACTTCCAGGAATGTGTTATGATGCTCATCGTGCTGCTGTCAGTGAGGTCGACGAACTTTGAACTGTCTCCGACACAGACCGAGAGAGTTGAGAAATCAGCCTGTGGGGAGATCTTCACCAGTATTAGTTGATTACTCGAATCGGAGATCGTTACTCCACTGACGGTTGTACTTATAACAAGTTTTACTGTGTAAGAGCCGGGTTGCAGAAATTTATGTTTGAACGTATTGCAAGGTGCAAAATAGGTAGTGTCCAAACCATCCCCGAAATCCCAGTACCATTTATTGATCAGTGACTGTGGCGTGGAATTATCGGTCAATACCAGTTTTGAATTCTGACAAATTATTGTGTCTGCAATTGCAAATGCAGTAGTCATGCAGGTAACTGCCACCATTTTGGTTTTAATACTTCTGCATCCATTGGTATTAATCGCAGTCAGTGAAACGTTGTAGGATCCAAATCCGGTATAGTGATGTGCCACGGTATCAGGAGATGAGAATGGGGCTGTCTTGACAGCACGGGTGCCGTCACCAAAGGTATAGATCAGCGAATCCAGATCGGCGCCGTTTCCGCTCGAGAGATTTGTAAAGATAACAGTGGTATCTGAACAGAAGGATCCAGGGTTATAGGAGAAATCGGCAATCGACCCGGGAAAGACGGTAACCATCTTGTACACGCTGTCCACACAATTATCCGAATTATACGCCTTCAGCGTCACAAAGTAGGTTCCCGGGTTTGCATAGGTATGCTCCGGATCTTTCAGCGCCGATGTATTTGTAAAGCTTGAGGATTCTCCGAAATTCCATGAGAAGTTATGGAGCAGATCCCCCGCGGCAAGGTTAACGGCATGGAACGAGTTCGGGTTGCCCAGGCAGGTGTCGTTTTTCTCTATCGCCAGCTGGAATGCAGGCCTGACAAACACCGTATCCACGATCGTATCCTTGCATCCGTTTGCATCGGTCACAATTAACGTTACCGGATAGTTTGTATTGGTCTGGGTGAAGTGATATATTGGGTCCTTTGCGACAGAATAAAACCCCGGTTCAAATTCCCAGTACCAGCTTACAATAGATGTATTGGTAGCGGTTGACTGATCAAAGAAACTTACTATGCCTTGCGGGCAATAGGTGTTAAAGTAACTATATTGCGCCGCAGGGGTTGTATAGATTGTCACCGGCAGGATGATTGTATCTGAGCAATTTGATGAGTTCTCAACAATCAACCTCACATTGAATATTCCCGAAGTTACATAGGTATGCAGTGGGTTTTGGACGGTGGAAGTTCCCCCGTCGCCAAAATCCCACTGCCATTGACCTATGACTCCGCCTGTTGAAGTTGACATATCCTGGAATTGCGTGGGCGATCCCTTACATAACTGGGCGTAAGAGAATGCTGCAGAGGGGGTTGTGTTTACCTGCGCCATGTGTGTGGTATCATGAATGCATCCTGCAGTATTGGTGACTGTCAGCAATACCTGGTAAGAGCCAGATGTGGCATATTGATGCGTGGGGTTCTGCAGGATAGAAGTTGTACCATCGCCGAAGCTCCAGAGCCAGCTGGTTATGGTGCCGGCATTGGCTACCGATGCATCGGTAAACTGAGTGATCTCACCTTTACACACGGTGTCAGCAGTAAAATTGGCAGATGGTTTGGCATTGATGTTCAAACTCTTGATAATCGTGTCCCTGCAAGTTGAAATGTTTGTTACGATAAGCTGAACATTGTGAGTTCCACCCGTAGTAAACTGGTGAAATGGATTCTGAAGGGTTGAGAAGTTATTGATTCCTGAAGGAGGATCCCCAAAGTCCCAGTTCCAGTTCATCAGGCTCCCGCCTCCGTTCTGCTGCGATAAGTCGGTAAACTGAATGGCCGTTCCTTCACACGTAACGGTTGGATAATCAAAATTGGCCGCAGGTGCAGAGGTCACGATGATAGAATGACTGATTAAGGCCGAACAACTATCAGCCGTTTTCACCGCCAGGGTTACAACGTATGTTCCCCCCGCGGCATAGGAATGCGTAACATTGGGTGAAGCCGGCAAGTTGATTGTTGTGCTGGTTCCGTCGCCGAAGTTCCATGTCCATTTTACGATGTACCCATACGGTGTGGTCGACTGATCGGTAAACTGTACGGGCGATCCGCTGCAGTTGTTCGTTGAATAGACGAAGTTCGCGGCAGGAGAAGGTATCACCAGTACATTGCTTGTCTTTGACTGAATGCACCCATTGGAATTGGTGACATTCAGGGTTACCGCATAGGTCCCGGGCAGCGTATAAAGATGGATGGGATTGGCTATGGAGGCATGGGACGAACCATCGCCGAAGTTCCAGTCCCAGGTCACAATCTGCGTTGAATTGGGTACAGACTGATCCTGGAAATGTGTCGGGGTTCCAAAGCAGGCCGTATCTGCAGAAAAACCGGCTGCAGGTTGCGGGTTGATAGGAATGCTTTTAATGATTGTATTGGAACAGGAGACATTAGAAGATGTCAGTATAACATCATAGGTGCCTGCCGAAGTGAATGCATGAACCGGGTTCTGCAGGTATGAGATGTTTTGGATTCCGGAAGTCGGGTCATCAAAATTCCAGACCCATCCTGTAAGGACACTTCCTCCGTTTAGTTGTGTGAGATCGGTGAACTGTACATTCTGGCCGGAACAAAGGGTGGATGAGTAACTGTAGCTGGCCACTGGCGTCGGTACACTTTGAATGATTGTTTCATAATAATCCGTGCAGCTGTCACTTGTTGTCACCGTTAACCTGACCAGGTGCTGCTGTGCCGTGCCGGTAAAAACATGGCTCACATTGGGTACGCCGGGGAAGAAAACGGTGGTGTCAGTTCCGTCACCAAAGTCCCAGTGCCATTTGACGATTTGTCCAACCTGTGAAGTAGAAAGATTGGAATAATAGACCTGTGATCCCAGGCATTTTGGAGCATCAGATTGGTAAGATGCTATCGGCAATGGAATCACCTGTACCGTGATGGTAGTGTCGTGCGTGCACTGGTTGTTGTTGGTCACAGAAAGGGTGACATTGTATTGCCCGGCAAGGGTGTAAGTGTGCGTTGGGTTCTGAAGGTTGGAGCCAGGGCTTCCATCGCCAAAGTTCCAGTCCCAGGCTATGATCGACATGCTGTGGGGAACCGACTGATCGGAGAAGTTCGTTGCATTGCCTTTGCAGGGTGAATTGGCCGTGAAAAGAGCCAGTGGCTTCATCTGAACCTGGATGGTCTTAACGATGGTGTCGGGGCATGCCGAAGTGCTGGAGATGATCAGCTTGACATCGTAGCTTCCCGCCTGGTCGTAAACATGAACAGGGTTTTGCAGATTGGACAAATTATTGACTCCTGATGCAGGATCCCCGAAATTCCATTGCCATCCAACGATGGCCCCGCCTCCGTTGAGCTGCGAGCCATCGGTAAACTGAACGAGCTTATCTGCACACTGGTTGGAGCTGTAAAAGAAATTGGCAACCGGGTTGGGTGATATGGTTATTGGCAGGGAATGCTGGTTCATGCATCCGAAGTTATTGATCACCATAAGGGTCACCGAGTAGTTTCCGGGGTTGGCATACAGATGCGTGACATCCGGAGAGGCAGGGAAATGGATGGTGTCGGTGGTTCCGTCTCCATAGATCCAGATCCAGGTCTGAAGATGGGTCACAACCGAAGGGATGGAATAGGAATAATCTGTGAATGCAACCGGCTGCCCGAAACAGGTGGGTGTGGTGAAGGCAAAAAGTGATACCGGGAGCTGCATCACATGAATGTTGTGAATGATCTGCCGCTGGCACCCATTGGTGTCGGTCACATGCAGTACAACCTGGTAATCTCCATACGTCGGATACGTATGAGAGGGCAGATAAGGATAGTTATAGTCCGCTGTCGTTCCGTCGCCGAAGTTCCAGTTCCAAAGTGCTATCTTACCAATATCAGCTCCCAGCAACACGAACTGCGTAGGTTGTCCTACACAAGTTGTATCGGCATGGAAATCAACAACAGGTAACGGATGAACCAGAACAGTAACAGTTCCGTTCATCTGTCGTGAACAATGTGCTACAGTGGTCGTATCAATACCATTCACCGTATACAATCCTGGGGTGGTAAATACACCGAATGAGAGCGGGAAGCCTGTTCCGGCTATTGAGTTTGCCACCTGGATCCCGCCAAGCAGCAAGGTGTATTTTATACCTGTCTGTGAATTATCAAGTCCGATGGTTACACCCGGGTTTCCTTCACAGTAGGAGCCACCGTTGGTTACCGTGACCTGGTAAACCAAAGGTTTGGGATGAACAAAGATGATGGCAGTACCTGTAAAAGAGATCCCGTTGCAATGGTCATCGCTGAGGGCTGTAAGTGAATAGGAGGTCGTAACGGAAGGGTTTACCTGGAGGATAAACGGACTGGTCCCGATAGGGCTCACCGTGACGGATTTCACCCCATCGGTATAAGTAATACTCCAGGGTGGTGTTCCTGTGAGATTGACGACGACCGATGCCGTGTCAGCTTCGCAGATGTTTGCGGATTCTGAGATTGTGGCCGTGGGTAATGGGAATATGGAAACCGACAGCGTATCCCTGGAGATCTCCGCATGGCATGTCAGGCTTCCATTGGCAGTTAAGATCAGTTTGAATGTGCCGGCGAGAAGATCCCCGGTTCCGGCTGTGTATGTTGGGTTCAGGATTGCATTGTTGCTGAACAGCCCATCGCCGGTCGAAGTCCACTGAACCGTACTGTAATGTTGTGCCGATCCATTCAACTGAACGATCTGTCCCTGGCAAAGATCATAATCCGGTCCGGCATTGGCGATTGGCAGCGGATCTATGATCAAGGTCATCATGTCTGTAGCAGTTGTGCCCGGGCATTCGGGTTTTCCGTTGACAAGGATGGTGAGATTTACCAGTCCGTTATCCTTATCCAGTACTCCGATAGTATAGATTGGATTTAATGCAGTGCCATTGGTAAAGAAGCCATCACCGGAGGTTGCCCAGGAGATGGTTGTGTATTCAGAGGCTGATGCCGAGAGCTGGAAGGTTGTGGCGGAATGACACACCGAATCGTTCGCCCCGGCATTCACCGTGGGAGGAGCATTGACGGTAACCGATCCGCTCATCAGGCTATGGCAATTGGGAGAAAGGGCATATCGCCCTTTAACGGTATATACCCCTGCCAGCTGGTCGGAAAAGCTCAACGGGTTGCCTGTCCCTGTAAGGATGGTCCCGGTGGTAAGTCCGTTTTTAAAAAGTTCATAATCCACACCCACTTGTGATCCTGTGATTCCGATCACCGTCGGCTCGCAGTTTGCTCCCTGGGGAATAACATTATAAGAAAGAGGAAGCGGATGAATTACCAGGCTTCCGATCATACCGGCGGTACAGGTATCCGAAGTTGTGTTGTGAGCTGTAATACTGTAGGTTCCCGAGGTGGTAACATAGGTGAAAAGGATGGGTGACCCTGTTCCGGAGACTGTCTCCACGGGGATGCCATCACGTTTTAAGATATAGCTGATGCCCGGTTGTGATCCATTGAGCCCGATTGTAACCTGTTCGCAAGTGTCGCCGGTGGGAATCATGGTATAGGCAGTAGGCGATGGCGTGATGGTGGTTGACCCGGTCATAGCCGACCAGCAATTGGTAATGGTATTGATGGCCAGGATAGTGTAGACCCCGTTAAATGTCTGCGGGCCGAAATCCAGAAATGCACCTGTCCCGGCCAGGGTATCCACAACCACATTGTCGCGGAATAACTGATAGTTCACTCCGGTTTCGGAAAAACTCAGACCTACGGTATTGCCACCGCAGACAACCCCGGAGGGAACAATACTGAAAATCGACGGGTTGGGATGGATGGTGAGCGAACCCTGCATGGAAGCATGACAGGAGTCGCTGGTTGAGTTGTATGCAGTGATGGTGTAAACCCCGCTGGTAGTTTGAAGTCCGAAAGAGACCGGACCTCCGTTGCCATTGATAGTCGCTACCGGATAAATTGCATCCCTGAAAAGTGTATAATGGATCCCGGCCTGCGAACCATTGATACCTATTGAGGAATGGGCACACGTATCCCCGGTCGGTGTAATTGTATAAACCGAGGGAAGGGTCAGCAGGGTTGCCTCTCCTGTCATGACCGAAAAGCACAAACTGCTCTGGGATGTGGCTTTCACACTGTACAATCCGGGCTGAACCTGGACCCCGAACGAAATCGCCACTCCTGTTCCGGGAACGGGTACTCCGATATTATAAATTCCATCCCTGAAAAGCTGGTAAAGTATGCCAATCTGTGATCCGGATAAACCGACTGTACTACCGGCACAGCTTATCCCGGTGGGGATGACATTGTATGCCAATGGACCCTGGTAGATGACAGTGGTGCCTGTCATCAGCGAATAGCAGGAGTCGGGTGTTACGTTGTAGGCCCTTATGATGTAGGTCCCGGAGATGGTCTGCGGACCAAACGAGAGGATGCCTCCCGTTCCGGCAAGTGTCATTACAGGAGCATTATCCCGCAAAAGGATGTAGTTGACTCCAACCTGTGATTCATTAAGTCCAATGGATGTCCCGGCACAGGTGTCTCCCTGGGGGATAATATTGTAGGCAATGGGCAAAGGTGTAAGGATACAGGTACCTGTCATGATGGATGAACAGGTGGTGGTGGTGTTTCGTCCGATGATCGTATAATTGCCCGGATAATTTTGGATTCCGAACCAGATAGGTCCCCCGGTCCCTGCGACGGGCGGACCTGCATTCTGGTTACCATTAAGGATGAGCTGGTAGCTCACCCCGATGTCGGAGTTAGCTAGTCCGACGGAATCTCCCACACAGTTAAATCCCATGGGAATGATGGCATGAAGGACGGGACCAGGGTGTAATACCGTAGTTCCCAGCATCAGGTTACTGCAGAACTTGAAAGTAGTGGTATCATAACCAACAATTGTATAAATACCCGGAATGGTCTGAACACCAAACTCAAGTGGGCTGCCGGTGCCGTTCAGGGTATCCAGCCAGAGGGTATCACGCTTTAAGATGTATTTCATTCCCAGCTGAGAGCCGCTCAGCCCGATGGATGCCCCTGCGCAGGTATCCCCGTTGGGGACGATGGTGAACAATCCCGGTAACGGGTTCAGGTTAGCCGTTCCGTTCATGAAGATCTTGCAGTTGGTAAGCGGGTTGATGGCCAGTACAGAATAGATGCCGGCGACCGTCTGGGGACCGAAGCTGATCGGGAACCCGGTTCCGGGGATAGGGCTGCCCACATTGGTGTAGGTGTCTCGCTGAAGCTGGTAAATGATTCCGATCTGTGACCCGGTAATACTCAAGGTGTCACCAGCACAGCTTACTCCCGGAGGTCTTACATTGTAAACATTGGGTGCAGGGTTCAGATGGATCATTCCATCCATGATGGTATCACAGCCGGTGGCCACAAAATAGGCATAGATGGTATAATCCCCTGCCTGCCACTGGGGTCCGAAATTCAGCACGGTTCCTGTTCCCGCCATGGTGTCGACCGGGTTGAGGTTCAACCGCAATACATAGTTCGCGCCGGTCTGCGAGCCATTCAGCATGATCTCCGAGCCGACGCAATTATCCCCATAGGACCCCATCACGTAGGCGATGGGAATAGGATTAATGTTGATCGTGGCGATGCCGTTCATCGTCCTTGTCAGTCCAGTCAGGACGTTTGTTCCTGTGACGCTGTAGATTGTTCCAACGTGAAAATACCCGAAAGAGATGGAATCCCCGGTACCTGGAACAGGTCCCCCGATATTGTTTCCATCCCGTTTCAGCTGGTAGGTAACGCCAACATCCGAGCCGTCAATACCGACAGGTTTGCCGGTACTGTCGTCGGCACACACCCCTCCTCCTCCATACACATTGTAAATGGTGGGCCAGGGATTTATAATTACGGTTACGCTGCCTGTCATTGCAACTGTGCAGACAGGATTGGTCAATGTAAATGCTGTTACTGTGTAAGTGCCTGCCACGGTTTGCAAGCCAAAAGAGATCGCACTACCTGTACCCTGTACCCTGGGCAATACGGGGCCCCCGTTCGACAGTTCATATTCCACCCCGGTCTGGGAGTTTGACAGGCCGATGTCAACGCCGGAACCACCTGCAGGGTATGAGCCGCCACCGGTAACGGTGTAAGCAGTTGGTAGCGGAATGATCGATATTGAAGCACTCCCGTTCATGGAGGAAGTACACTGCGGGGAAGAAATGCTGGTCGCTTCCGCAGTGTAATTTCCTGCGATGGTAAAGATCCCGAAGGTTAAAGGAGAACCGGTGCCGGTAACAGTCGCAACTGTTGTTCCGGATTGATCTTTTAATTTGTATGTATCTAAAAGTGAAGAACCAGATAATCCAATAGGTAACCCGGAACCTCCCGCACAATACTGTCCTCCGCCTGTCACATTGAAGGAAACAGGAGGAGCCTTGATCGTGTTCGATACAGAGCCCGATGCCGTATTAAACCCGTCGTTGACAATTACAGTATAGGTTGTGGGTACTATAGGATTCACAAAGGGATCCGCAAGGGTAGAATTCCAGATCGGAGATCCGGGAGGCACTGAACTCCACGAATAGGTGTATGTTCCGGAGCCGCCGCTTGGATTTGAGAAAAGCTGAGTAAGTCCTCCAGGACAAACCAACGAAGGATTAATGGTTGGAGAAGCTGCAAGGGCTGATCCGTTTAAAAAAACACCAACGTTATCGGTCAATACACATCCGGCCATATTCAGATCTGTAACGGTAAGCGTGAATGTGGAAGGTGAAAATTGGTTAATTGTTTCAGCCAATCTTGCATTCTGTCCGCTCAGGATTTGTCCTGCTGGTGTCCATGAATATTGAAGATTCCCAACACCGCCGGTGGCTAATCCCACGAGGTGAGCCCGGGTTCCAAATGAAATTGTAGTATCGTTTCCTGCGCTGACCGCAAAATCCTTGACTTTCACCAAAAGCAGCAAAGTATCGCTAGTGCATAAGGTCGGAGCCGGTCCGTTCGTCCAGAGTTTGTAAATCACATTAATATCAGAACCTGTAGTATTGATAAGTGTTTCATTGATGCTGGCAGAAACACCGTTCCCCACGGGATTTGAAATACCGGCAACAACAGACCTGTGCCATCCGAAACTGCAATTCGAAACATCACTCGTGATCGTATAGCTGAAAGGATTCCTGCTGCAGATGCTGTCGAGAGGATGGCTGGTGACGGCCGGAATCGGATTAACGTCTACCTGGGCAATGTTGGAATTGACACTACCACAACCACCTCCTGCTGAAAAGGAAATTGTACAGAAGTAAAACGTTGTACCTGCGATCGTTCCTGAAGGTTGATAATTCGCATTCGTCTCACCCAGAAGGGTCGTACCCCCAATATAGCTGTTCACAGAATTTGAATACCACTGGAAACTTGGGATTCCTGCCCCGTTTATAAAGGCAACATTGAGCAATGTGGGAGTGCCTCCGGCACAAACATTAGATGGAGACGGCTGGGTGGTTATTGTAGCCCCGGCATTTACAATAACAGTGGCCGTATTGCTTGACACACCACATCCGGAACCAGTCTGAGTAATTACACAGTAGTAATACTTCGTACCAACAGCAGTTGTAGGCGGGGTGTATGAAGAAGTGATAGCCCCCGCAATGATTGTACCCGTGGTGTTATTGTTGACAGTATTTGAGTACCATTGATAGTAATAAGATCCCACTCCACCTGAAGCAGTTACAAGCAAATCTGAAGGTGCTACATTCTGACATAATGATTGGCTGTTTAACGGGTTCGTCACTGTTGGGTCGGGTATCACGTTAACCTGTGCAATACTGCTGGTTGCGGCACCGCAACCACTTCCGCTGAGGGAAACAATAACATAATAATAGTAAGTACCTGCTGTAACAAAAGCAGGTGGCAAATAGGTGGAGGATGTAGCCCCTGGAATAGTAGTTCCGCCTGTTGTGCTAGCGATTGTGTTTGAATACCATTGGTAAGAAGCAATTCCGGTACCCCCGGTATAGCTTACGCTCAAAGCTGCGGGCAATACTCCACCGACACAAAGGTCCTGTGTAGGTATCGGCTGGGTGCTTATGGCAGGAGGGGCATCAATGACGACTTGTGCAATATTGGAGTTGATGCTTGAACATCCGCCCGATGAAAATGAGATGACGCAATAATAGTATGTAGTACCGGCAATTGTAGAAGATGGGGCATAACTGGGGTTGTTCTCCCCTGCAAGAATTGTACCCCCGACGTAGCTGTTAACGGTATTTGAATACCACTGGTAACTGGCTATTCCTGCCCCATTCGTATAGGCGACATTAAGCAGTGTTGGCGTTCCTCCGACACAAACAGCGGAAGGAGCGGGCTGGGTGGTAAATGTAGGCCCGGCATTAACAATGACGGTTGAAGTATTGCTTGATACTCCGCAACCGGGGCCAGTCTGGGTAATCACACAGTAATAATACTTCGTGCCAACAGCAGCTGTAAGCGGGGTGTATGAAACGCCGATAGCGCCAGCAATGATTGTACCCGTGGTGTTATTGTTGACAGTATTTGAAAACCACTGATAAGAAAAAGTCCCCACTCCTCCGGCTGCACTCACGACCAGATCAGCGGGTATGGAATTTTGACATAAGGTTTGGGTGAGTAAAGGATCTGTTACGGTTGGGTCTGGCGATACAATTACTTCTGCAGAATTGCTTGTCACACTATTGCATCCATTGGCAGAAAATGTTATGACTACATAGAAATAGAAGCTCCCAGGTGATCCAAAAAGCGGAGGCAAATAATTAGAAGATGTGGCTCCTGGAATAATTGTACCCCCGGTTGTGCTTGATGTTGTATTTGAATACCATTGATATGCAGGGGTTCCTGTGCCTCCGGTGAAAGTCACATTTAAAGGTGACGGCAGGACACCTCCGACACAAAGGCTTTGTGTTGGTACTGGTTGAGCATTTACTGCTGGTACGGGATTAACAATAATGTTGACATTTGATATGACATTTGGACATGGGCCACTGCCAGTTGTTGTCAGTGTCAGTTGAGCTGTTCCCGTGTATGCAGGGGGTGGGGTCCAGGTTGCAGTTAATGTGTTCGCATCGGGATTGAATGTTCCTCCAACTGGGGTTGACCACGTCCCCCCTGTGGCTGAACCACCAATTGTCCCTGATAATGTCACGGTTCCACCCTGGCAAATGGTTTGAGGTGATCCTGCGTTTGCCGTAGGGCCTGGATTAACGGTAATATTTACGGTTGATAAAGCTGCAGTACAAGGGGCCATGCCCGTAGTGGTTAGTGTCAAGGTCGCAGTACCAGTATATGGGGCTGGAGGGGTCCAAGTGGTTGTTAATGTATTAGCATTGGGTGAGAATGTTCCCCCAACAGGTGTACTCCAGGTGCCACCGGTTGCTGAACCACCCACTAACCCGGATAAAGTTGCAGAGCCACCCTGGCAAATGGTTTGAGCCGTCCCTGCATTTGAGGTTGGTGTTGGTTTAACGGTAATAATCACATCGGAGGTAACAGCAGAGCAAGGAATCATGCCTGTAGTTGAAAGAGTTAATGTCGCCGGTCCCGAAAATCCGGGAAGAGGTGTCCAGGTTGCGGTTAAGGTATTGGCATTCGGTGTGAACGTTCCACCAGCGATGGTTGTCCAGAACCCGCCTGTTGCTGAACCGCCAACTGATCCATTCAATGTTGCAGATCCTCCCTGACAAATATTCTGAGGCCCACCGGCGTTAGCCGTTGGCGTTTGTTTGACAGTAATTATTACATTTGAAGTCACGGCTGCGCAAGGACTCATACCTGTTGTGGTAAGAGTCAGTGTCGCTAACCCTGAGAAAGCCGCAGGGGGGGTCCAGGTTGCTGTAAGGGTATTGGGATTTGGAGAAAAAACACCACCAGATAATGTTGTCCAGGTTCCACCAGATGCTGAGCCGCCTACCGTACCTGATAACGATACATTTCCACCTTGACAAATTGTTTGAGGTGCTCCTGCATTGGCAGTTGGGGCTGGCGTAACCGTAATATTTACAGTTGAATTTATAGCAACACATGGGCCCATCCCGGTTGTTGTCAAAGTTAATACAGCTGTTCCTGTATAGGCAGGCGGAGGGGTCCAGGTTGCCGCTAAAGTATTTGGATTAGGGCTGAATACTCCGCCGACCAGAGTGCTCCATGTACCCCCAGTTGCAGAGCCTCCAACCGTGCCTACAAGTATTGCGCTTCCTCCCTGGCAGATGGTTTGAGGGGCACCTGCACTTACTGTTGGCGCAATTTTTACTGTGATAGTTACAGTTGAAATTACCGGTGGACAAGGCCCACTTCCCATTGTTGTCAGCGTAAGAACTGCATTGCCTGAGTAGGCAGGTGGTGGAGTCCATGTAGCAGTTAAAGTATTAGCATCAGGCGTGAAAGTACCCCCGACCGGAGTTGTCCAGGTACCACCTGTGGCTGAGCCACCTATTGTGCCCGATAATGTTACCGACCCTCCCTGGCATATGGTCTGGGGTGGCCCTGCATTTGCAGTCGGTCCGGGATTAACGGTTATACTAACAGTCGATGTCACAGCAGAACAGGGAGCCATTCCTGTCGTTGTAAGTGTTAAAACAGCAATTCCTGTGAAAACAGCAGGAGGTGTCCAGGTTGCAGTGAGTGTACTGGCATTTGGTGTAAAAGTTCCACCAGCAGGGGTCGACCAGGCCCCCCCTGTAGCTGAACCTCCAACAGATCCTGATAATGTCACAATTCCTCCCTGACAAATGGTTTGAGGTGGCCCTGCATTTGCGGTGGGCGTTTGTTTAACTATAAAAGCATTCGAAGTAATCTCAGTCGACCATCCGCAAATATTTCTTGCTTTAACTTTTACAGTATATGTCCCGGGTATTGAATAAAAAATTGGCCCTCCAGGATTTATATTCGAAGTAGCGGGTGTTCCTCCCGTGCATGTCCAGAGATATTCAATTATAGGGTCATAGCAATCTTGGTGTGGCGCATTTGGGCTGATTGATCCACCCTGGCAAATGTCTCCTATGTTATCAATGGTTAATCGAGGAACTGTTTTGGCAATAACAGGCAAAAAATAGTTCACTCCTGCCAGAGAACATGTGTTTTTCACATTAAGGTTAATACTATAATTACCCGGATCTTGAAAAACAACCGTTGCATCATTGCCATTTGGTGTCAGGGTATAATTTTGTGAAGAGGGAGTACATTGTGGAGAACCATTTTTGATAATCGACCATGTATAGATTAGGTCAGAACAAGTATTCGAAGTCAATAGGTTATTTGTCGCAATAACTGTAAAAGGAATACAATCGGTAGATTTGTCTATCGTGAAACTTGAACTGGAAGTCGGTTGAGGACTTATGCAAATTGGCAAACTGTAAACAGAGTTGCCACAATTTGTCCCATTAACGCTATAATTAGTTGCAGTTAATGTTACAGTATATACTCCTGGGTTTGCGTAGGTATGTGTTGTTGATGGGAATGGTGCATTTACATTAAATGTTGTTACAGGCGGAGTCCCATCTCCAAAGTCCCAGGTGAAATTCGTTCCGGTTAATGCGGATGCTCCTTCAATATAACATCCAGCAACAGAGCTATTCAAAAAAGTTACTAGCGTGTTAACACACCGGGTACTACTACCTTGGATTGAAAAAGTGGAGGTTGGTTTTTTTGAAATTTTTATGCCATTAACAGTTCCGGTAGTAGATGAACATAAATTTGTAGCGGTTGCCACTGCAATGAACTGGTTTAATGGATTGCTACAAGATGGGTTTGCATAAGAGTGGGTTATTGACGAAATTGGTAAAGGGTGCGGGTAAACTACTGGTGGTGTACCATCACCAAAATCAAAAGTATAGGTAGTGCCATCTGTATTATTACCGCCAAGTGTAATAGAAAAAGTGATATCCATCGGAGTGCAACCGGTAGTGCTACCCGCAGTATTAAACTGCACACTTGCGGGGTTACTTCCATTATAAACCTGGTAAGTTGTAGTTGCTACACACCCGTGAATACTGGTAACTGAAAATGTAAGTGTGAAAAGGTTAAATGTATTGTAAGTATGAAGAATACCAGCCAGTGGGTATGTTGGAAAGGTTGTATCGTTACCATCTCCCCAATCAATATTATAAGAAAGATTATCGGCAAGGTTATATCCATTTGGGGGATAATAACCTATAGTCAATGGGAATGGACCAGGGGTTGCGAGACAATTTAGAAAAGGAGGATCAGATGTAATCCCACCAGCCCCAATTCGTTTTAAAGTTGCATTTGGTTTTGGATACTTGGTTATTAGTATTGTGTTTTGATTGGTGCACCCAGTAGCTGTAATCGTTTCCGAAACAGTTATACTTCCAGACCCGGATCCAAGCCAGTTAACAGATATTTGATGTGATCCCTGCCCCGTAGCAATATTTCCACCAGAAACTGTCCATAAATATGTATTACCAGGGTTATTCAAAGTAGAATAAACCAATCCATTTGAAAATTCACATACAGCGAGGGTTCCAGAAATCAATGGATTTGGTTTTGGATTAACTGTTACAGTAACACTGCTGGTCACATCAATACAATCACCTCCATTAACAGTCACAGTATAGACAGTAGTTGAAGATGGAGAAGCAACAGGATCATGAATATTTGGATCACTTAAATCGGTTGATGGACTCCAAGAATAAAAGTGAGGCCCAGGACCTCCCTGTTGAATTATAGCATTTAGTTGTGTACTTTGCCCCGTACAAATGCTCACATCGTTTCCAGCATCAACAGTGCAAGACTGTGAATAAGCGGTACTGGACACCACCCCAATCCCCAGCGTTATTAGAAAATATAAAGCAAAACAATTCAAGGTTCGTAAATATCTTTTCATATTATCTCTATTTTATCCGTATAAAGTTGCAGCAACGAAATTTAAAAAATATATGCGTAACAATTACAATGTCAGTATTTTATGATACTGTTTACATGTAGACCAAATAATATATAATTTCCAAAGCATAGTAACTGTGATCTTTACAGTATAATGAAACATAACATTCCTTTGATCTGTTAGGGTAATTTTATTTTATAGTCCCGGGAATCTACATCCAGGTTCTGATCGTTTAATAAATTGTAAAATAATTCAGCTTTCTATGTAGCGCCAACCTTGAATCAAATGATATGCCTAAATTATCCCGGTAATGAGTTTTTGTAAAGAACTGTTGTATTTCTTTGTCTGTTAGCGTATTATGAATGAGAATAAACGAAAATAGTTTTCAGGTTTGAGCTGAGGCACCATGGGTTCGTGAAAAATGTTGAAATAACCGCACAGTTGTGCGGTTATATTTTTCATTTTCCATATAGGCATCGAAAATGGAGATAACTTAAGTGCCTCGTCACCTGTAAGTAATAAATCTTACTTTTGTATAATTAAAACTTTATCGTATGAGGGCTGCTTTTTACACCGTTGTTATATTCTTGTTTTGCCTGGTACTGATGATCTCCTGTAACAACAAGAATAAACCCGTTACACCCTGCGACAGCATGGGTACTATTTGCTTCAATAACAAAACCGACTCAACTGTCAGAATTACGATCAAGGAGGCTCCCGATCAATTTCCGCTTGAAAAGAACACGATAAAATGCGTTTCCCTTGATGGAAATGTTTTGTACTCAATAAACATCACAGGAAAAAAATATGAAAAGGATACCTCTTTCGTTGTTCAGGTATGCGACAAAAAGGATTTTGTGATCCTCAGGTAATTGTAAAATCGGGTAACTTTTGTATTCCGATTCTACCTGTGCTAATTTCCCCCCGATTAGGTATGCTGATGCGTTTTTGGCGCAATTGTAAAATTCGGCCAATTTGAGTTCTCTTGTAATTTTCTATCTTTATACTGAAAACTCGGCGTTCCTCACCCCCCCTCCCGATTTTTATTGACCGCATTATATTCTGACTAATCTACAAGGTGAGGTGGTCCGGTTGCTTTGGCGAAGAGGGCTCAAAGCAAGCTTTTATTCAAATATAGAAGGGGCCGAGATCAACACAGCCAATTGCTAAATATTTTGTAACTTGCAGTTTATGTTCAACTGTTCTGGTTAGAGCAGTTAAATAACTTACATGAAATAACTTTTTATGAAAAAGAATACCCTTCTAATCTTTTTGATACTTCTTGGGCTAGGTTGCTCTTCCCAGGATATAATCTATCTAAAAGATAAAACGACTCAAAAGGCGAAAATTCTGGAGGTAAATATTGATAAGGTTCGATATAAAAAATCCGAGATCCCCAATGGACCAACTTATGAAGTACCCAAAAGTGATATTATTAAAATCCGTTATGCGAATGGCTTTGTAGATTACTTCGTTCCGGTTACTGATACAATTGTAAATCAAAACACCTTCGCGCAGAAACAGTTTAACACGAATGATTCCTCAAACATCTATATCTTATACCACTATGGAAATGATGAGAGTCAAAGATTTCCAATATACTTTGATGGAAAGTATGTCTGTACATTAAAGAACCACTCGAGATTACATTATGTTATTCACTCAACAGGGAAATTGGTTATTGAACGAAGAGGACAGAATGCTTATAAAAACGGACCAAGAACCGAAATTTTTATTAAACCCGGGCAAAGTTATGGGGTTTCTATTAAGGTGCCCGACCCTCAGATGCTTGACCCCACGAAGAGGTTCATACTTGAAGTGTTTACCGACAGTAATGAAACTGCCTACTTCATTAAGAAAATGTTTTATGGATTTGAACCCTATAAAGAAAACGATTTCAAATTGACAGAAAAAAACGAATAATCACCTAACCAAAAATGACGATCCATGTTTTGTGGTTTTATAAACAAGATTGTAAATATTTATTGGATGAAAAAGACCCTTTTGTTGATAATGCTTTCTTCTATTCTGTCCTTGCAAAATAGTGAAGCACAAAGCTCTAATGATATTAAATCAGTTGGTAATATTGAATTGGTTCGGAAAGCCAAATCCATCTTCTATTATGGGGGAGACTTCTCACACTTACGAATAACCGATGGACCAAAAATATCAAGAAGTTATGAATACAGCCAAGTATATCCAATGGCCTGGATTACTTATCTGGAGAAAGAATTGGAAATAAACGGATACTTACTGCGAGCCCTTAAAAAAGAAAGTGTTGTCTACAAGCAGGAGGAGATCTATGATATTTCCATCAGAGTCTCACCTGATTTTATTATTGGGAAGACGTACTCCTTCCCCATAGATACAATCAACAATGCCTTAAAGAAATATCCCCTATCGCAAAAGTCAGGTGTCGGTCTTGTATTGATCCCCGAAAATTTTATCAAAACTCAGGAAATTGCCAAAACATGGATTGTCTTTTTTAACATTGAAAACAGGGAGATTCTTTGGGCAACAAAAGTGAGGGGCAATTGCGAACACATGGGATATACAGCTCACTGGGGTTCAGGGATAATTGATGGTTTTAAAGAATTTATTAGTACCCAGTATAAGATTGATAATTAAATGGGTCGGCCAGTCGGATTGTTAAACCGACCTCCCTGACCACCCCTTGCCGATCTTTATTATCCTCAATATCTTCTGAAAAATCTACAAAGTGAGTTGGTCAGTTTGCTATGGCGAAGCCAGGCCATAGCGAGCGTTTTTCCCACTTTTCATTTGGGGTCTACTACAATCATTCTTCCTCATACTCCCTGATATACTCACTCAACAAGGCCAAACTTGCATTTATCATGCTGATGTCGATGCATTCCGGGTCGAACTTTCCACCTAACCATTCGATCAATTCTTCGTATTCATAGGTTCCAGGATGCTTCAGCGTTTTCAACATGTTTGTATACCCGGGTATTCCGCCACAATCTTCTGGCGGACATTGCCTTTCCCCACCAAAGCACTTCCGTTGGGCTTTCATTTCCGGATGAACCTGTTCCAGTTCAATGGTATGAACCCAATTATCGCCCATATCATATGCATAGGTGAGTGTGGGATTTTCAGGCACTAAAACATTGCGGAGTTTGACCAACCTGTCGGGTGTTGTCTCCTGATCATCCCAAAGTTCATTATCCCCGATTTTGGAATCGATACTGCCGAAATAGTAAAGATGGGAATTTGTCCACCCCATGCTAATCTGGATGATGTGGTGAAGTTTGTAAAGGGTGATATTTTCACTTACCAATATCCTTCTCCAAATGGGAGGGGCGATGCCGTTGAGGGTTATTTTTAGCTGGTACATGATAAGATCTCTTAAAAGGGTAAATCATCGTGTGGTAATGGTTCATCAGGTGGTACATCCGACTGATAACCATCCAAATTTTCTGGTATAGACTCACTTTCAGTTTTTTGTACCTTTTCAACCTTCCATGCTTTGACATCCGTGTACCACTTCCCATTGTACTCCCGGCTTTCCAGATCAAAACTGACCCTGACTTCAATCCCTTCCGATAGTTTAAATTGATCTATCTTTTCACCCCAAAGGTTAAAACAAACCTTTCTGGGTACCTGACCTGTCGTTTCAACCACAAATTCTTGTTTCTTCCATGTCCCGTTCTTACCGGTACCTGTCTGTAAGGGTAAGATAGTTATGACTTTCCCGCTTAGTTCCATACTCTGAGTTTGTGTTACATAAAAATAATTCAGGAAAATATCCCGGGGATTTCCTGACGATTCACAATCCTAATTTTTTAACAATTTCATTTATCTTTTCTTCTGTTGATTTTAATTTCTGCGAGCAGAAGGAGGCGAGTTTCGCCGCTCTTTCAACCTTCTCTGCAAGTTGATCAATAGAAATCTTATCGCCTTTTAATTCTGCAAGGATCTCTTCTAATTCTTTCGCAGCAAGTTCGTAATTGAGTTCTTCCATTTTTCTTTGTATTTGATCACGGGTATGAATCCCAGGGTCCCGAGTACTCGGGAGATCCAAATTCCGTGGCGTGTTTTCGGAAGGCATTATACCCTCCGACTTTGTCGGGATTGTTCGACTGACAAATTTTTTATCACTTCGTTCTAAAAATTTGAGTCTCACGAACAAACGATAAAACTAAAACCCTGTTCGAGAGCTCTAACTCGATAGTATCATCGGGATGCAATTCTTGTTTTGATAAAAGTATTCCATCTTTTCGCGGTATTCCATATCCTTTTAGTAAAATGTCATCCGGGTGATAGATACCGATAACCTGGATAATGTTTTGAATATAGTTCGTGCTTTCTGAAATCCTCGATTGGGCCAGGGAAAGAATGAGTTCAAAATTGTTTTGCAGAAACATCAACCCCGACTTTATGTGTTTCTGAGAATTTATATCGACAAGCTGTATCGTCGTATTCAGAAGGTGGGATTGTGCGGTCAAACAGGATCTGGGAATCGTCCTGAGAACTTCGCGGGAAATGCCAATCGAGTTTTTTTGAATGTTTATCAGATTAATAACTTCCGGGATAATCCGGGTCATTTTCGTATGAAGTTCACCCCGCCTTAACTGGGTATACGTTATTGACCGGGAAGAAAATGTCGAAATGTTCAGATTTAATGCTGATCTTCTTGATTCCAGGAACTTGTCTTTATATTCGAGTATGTAGTTGAATGTACTTACAAACCGGACTTCAAAGTTCCTTGCCCGGTCAACAATATAACTCCCCAGTGCGGTCGGGGTTTTATGGTAAACATTTGCGACAAGATCAGCCACACAAAGATCCGTTTCATGGCCAATCCCGGTGAAGATCGGTTTATCATGAAGTGCGATTTCTCTGGCTATTTCATAGGAGTTGAAGACATCCAGATCCAGCTTTGAACCGCCACCCCGAATTAAACAGATCACTTCAAACCGGCTGTTCTTTAACTGTTGAAGTCGGCTGATAATTTCAGCCTGCGCCTTATCTCCCTGAACTGAGCAGGAAAACACTTCAATGTCAAAGACGTACTGATATGAATTGTTTTTTAACTGCTTCAGCAAGTCTGTAATTCCGGCGGTTTCGGGTGATGCAATGATCCCGATTTTTTGAATTACCGTTGGAAGTGGATTTTCCTTATTTTTTCCGAGAAGATTTTCTTTTGTAAGCCGGTTAATCGTTTCCTGTTTCCTTTTTTCCAGTTCTCCAAGGTTGAAGGTAATATCAATATCTTTAATAATAATGTTCAATCCATACCTTTCTGAAAACGAAAGTTCAACGAGGCAGACGATTTCATTGCCTTTCTTTACGATGTTATCGAAGTCTTCTCCAATGTTTGCTCTGATGGTTGACAGATTGCTCTGCCATATAGCGCCTTTACATTGAGCAATATTCTGACCGTTCGTTGATTCGGTCAGTTCGAGATAACAATGACCCGTTTTATGATATTTGAGATCGGCAATTTCGACCTTCAGCCAGAATGTCTTCCCTTTTATCCTGGTTTCTAAGTAATCCCGGATACCCTTAAGTATTTTAGATAGCGTATATACGGTTCGTTCCGGCATCCTGATGAAGATTGGAGTTCAGCAAAACTAATCTAAAGGTATGCAATATTTTAGATCATTACAAAATTTGCCAGGTGAGGATGTCAGACCGCTCGGGCGAAGAATGGTCGAAGCGAGCGTTTTTTCCAATAAATAATTACTTAATATCAATCAGGGTTTTTTGGATTGCGCCAGCAAGCTGAGGGGCTACTTTTACCTGTAATGCATATTCGTTCCAGTTTTGCACAACAGCGTTGATCTGGTCAACAATAATTCCCGCTTTTTTTATATTCATCTGTTTGGCCACGGATAAAAGATCATTCCGGGTGATGTTTTGTCTTTTCCCGTTCACACTAAGCGACTGTTGACTTACCCATGTACTTCCCGGGCGGTATGAATGGCATACATCAAAAGCCGGCGATAATTTCCAAATGCCGTCTTTGTCCATTAAAAAAGCAAAATTTTTCGTGTGGTCGTCACAGTTACGGGAAATTACATTAAACACCATCCGCCTGAATACCTGTTCCGCCTGCGGATAAGGTAAACCCAGGATGCGCAGGGTTTCAAACAGCTGTTCGTAACTGTAAGAGGTAACATCATTGAAATCGTAATGCTGCAAGGCACAAAAACTCTGTACATGTACCTTGCCCTGAATCGTTTCCCGATCGAACCTTCGGGTTATAAAGTGCGCCCTGCCATGTTCTTCAAAAAGTTCACACTCGGTCATTTCAATTTCTGCATCTTTTGCCATCAGGGAGTAAGCAAATTCTACACGGCCATATCCCTGGGAGGCCCCGAACTGGCTATCGGTTACGCCATCAAATTTTATCAGCCAGTGACTAAACCCCTTTGGGGCATCAACCTGTCCGCTGCGAACCTCTTTCGTTACCGGATTAAAGGCAATGAGTGCCTTTGCCCTGGCTCCGCCGGCAGATGTGCCAATTTTCAGGATATCGAGCAAGGCTTTTTCTTCATGAGCAGAAAGATTGGCCCTGAATTCCTGGCGTCCCGAGAGAATATCATTTGCAACCTGAACGAGGTCGTTGATCTCAATTTTTGTGGATCTGCCGGACACCCTGGGCACCGCTGGTTCAAACTCGATTGCGCCCATCCCGCGTTTGCCTATGAAACAAAGGGTTTCAACAGGATTCATACTGTCTGAAGGGCGCCCCCTGCGTGCAAGCCAGGTATTAATAAGGGCATTTCCGTATTTATCCGGTAAGGCATCGGCCAGTAGTCCGGGCAGCCCTTTAAAAGCCTTGCTGTTTCTCAGTTCGGAGAATGAGAACGTGCGTCCTTTTGCTTCTGATAATGGCATCTTTAAGGGTGCAAGGTCCCAATTGCCGCTCAAAAAGGAAGGTTCAAATTCAAAATTGCCCAAACCGGCCGAATCATCCCAGGCAACAGCCCCGACACGGTTATTCCATATATTTATGTAAGCAGTATTCATTATTCGTGAGACTCAAATTTTTAGAACGAAGTGATACAAAATTTGTTAGTCGAACAATCCCGACGAAGTCGGAGGGTATAATACCTCCAGGGAACCCAGGACGGAATTGGGGTCCCGGGCTCTGCCCTGGGGTTCATACCCGTGATTACCAGTCGGATTTAAGCTTTGCATCCTTTTTACCACTACGTCCCGCCCGGGTTCTTTTCGACTGTTCAAGTTTGGCCAATTGAATCGGACTGAACTGTTGTCTGACCTGAAATGTATCCAGGATGTGCAGGAGTTTTAACGCACGCAAAAGCTGAATAAAAACCAGCAAGCTGGTATTCTGCCCTCTTTCGAACAAACTAAGTGTGGAGCGAACGATTCCGGCTTCCAGGGCCAGCTGACTTTGTGATTTGTTTTGCCCGATACGGTGATGTTTAATAAAAGAACCGATGGCTTCCATGATTGCTTTATCGCTTGCGGCCATCCAATTTTTGTCTGATATTTCAGTCATTATATCCATATCTGAGGCCTATTGAGTGATATTTCATGCAAATATACGGTTTGTTTAACTGATTTGCAAATATTCTTTTCCCGGTAAACGGTTTCATCCTCCATCTTTCAGCAGTCGGCAGTCAGCAGTCGGCAGTCGGCAGTCAGTAGTCCTTAATGCCTATTGCCTTTCTTTCTTTTAACCGCAAAGGACACAAAGGTCTTCACAAAGGCGCAAAAAGGAAATTACGAATTACGAATTCTTCTTTGCGTCTTTGCGGTGAAAAAAGGTTACACAGAGGTTCACAGAGAAGGCACAGAGGACCACAGAGAATGATTTCGTCAACTCACCAGATCACCAGCAGTCGGCAGTCAGCAGTCGGCAGTTGCTGTTCGCTGTTTGCTGTTCGTTCGTTACACTTAACGTGTACCGTGTACCGCGAACCTAATGCCTAATTCCCAATGCCCAATTCCTTTCATCATTTTCACCGCTCTTTTTCCGCTGTTCGTCAGGATTCATCATCCGCCAACCGAATAACCCTGTTTCACCCCTGCAATCCGGGATATCTTTGCTTCATCAAACTCAAACACCAAGACAAAATGAAAGCAACAAAGGTTATTATAGCAGCAGTTTTAATCCTTCTGGGTAGTTCTTTATTCGCTGACAACAATATAACTTTAGCCCCCGTGGCAGAGGCAAACGCCACGATCAGCCTGGTATCACTTGCACCAGCCACCCCCGTGGAAGCCACATTTGAAGAGATTGCCACCCAGGCCGATTATTCTGTATTTGCTCCCGTAACTCCGGTGGAGGCCGATTTCAATAACAATGATCTGGTTCAACCAGTTGATTTCAGCACGCTGGCCCCGACAACACCCTCTGAAGCCGATTTTTCGGACATTCTATAACCCCGCAATAGTTCCCGAATGGTTATCGAAGCCACCTGGATGGGTGGCTTTTTTGTTTTTGGGAAAAACGCTCGCCCTCCCCCACTTGTACTATCCCCTGTGATCCTATCCCTCTAAAAAAGCCTCAAGTTTTCTGATATTTAACAGCGGAATTTTAAAGGTGTATTCTTTCCCGTCCTTGATAAGGTAAGCCATCCTTTTTTTGCGGCTCACTTTCTTAAGATAGGATGTATTGATGATCACCGAACGGCTGATCCGGTAAAAATTGTTTTGGGGAAGAATTTCCTGCAGTGTCCCTAAATTTGTTGTGACCAGCTCCGATTTACCAACGTCGGTGAAGATCTCTGCATAGTTCCAGTCGGCATTGATGTAGATGATTTCATCGGGATCGAGAAGGGTAAAGCCACCGGTAGTCGACAGCTTGATTTTCGACTTGTTGATGGTCCTGTCGAGGAGCAGTTTTACCTGGTCGTCACGGTTTTTTTCCCGCTTTTCGCCGGTCAGCCGGTCGAGTGCCTGTTTAAGCTCTTCCGGGTTTACGGGTTTTACGAGGTAATCAAAGGCTGCAGCCCGTATGGCATTGATTGCGTAATTGTCGAAGCCGGTCACAAATATGATTGCGGGGGTACAGCCTTTGCCGGTTAGCTCACTTACAATTTCGAACCCGTTCTTTTCAGGCATCTGGATGTCGATGAAGATCAGGTCGGGATCAAGTTCAACAATCTTCATCAACGACGCTGCAGGATCCGTGATCTTGTCCAGAACCTTTATGCGGGGGTACTCATTCAATAAGCCATCAAGGTTGGCAATGGCCTGGATCTCATCATCGATAAGGATAGCGGTGATTATGGAGCTATTCATTCACTGCACTGTTTTAGCGTTGCAATATACAAAATGTCCAGTCCCGGTCTTAGATTGGTCTTGCTTTTACCGGCAAACGGATAATAACTTTTGTACCCGAGGGGTTCCCGTCATCCGAGAACAAATCCGTAATTTCGGAGTGCACCTTCACCCCGGTTATTTTATGATAAAGATCCAGGAACTGGTCCATGATCTGAAGTCCTTTGCCTGTGGAAAGATTCCCTGCTTTTCCTGCTGCTTTCCTTCCTATGCCGTTATCTTCAATCTTCAGGATCAGGATGTGATCTTCGGTTGTGACGCTGACCTTCAGCATTCCGCCTTTTTCTTTCCCCGACAGGCCATGCTTAACGGCATTCTCGACAGGCGATTGAATTAACATTTTCGGAATATCCCATTCCTTATCCACAGAGGGATCCACAACAATTAAATAATCGAAACGGTCTGTAAACCGGAATTTTTCAAGAGCAAGATAATTCTCGGTAAATTCAAGTTCTTCCCGCAGGGGTCGGCTGATCTTATCTGCCGACAGGACAAGCGAACGGTAAAGCTTCGAGAAATGATACAGGTTGTCTGTAGCCTTCTCTTTTTCATTTCTGTTCACTGCCGAGATCACGCTATCAATTGCATTCATCGTAAAATGGGGATCCATCTGGTTACGTACGATCTTTAGCTGGAGCTCCGTTATCTTTTTCTCTGTGCGAAACCTTTTCTGGAGCTGAATCTTCTGTATTTTCCTGACCAGTAGGGTAAAAAGCAGGATGCACAGGTAGATCCCTGAATAAATAATCCACTTCAGATAATAGAGCGGATTCCTGTAACAGGAAATCCCGTACTGCATCTCTCCCGAATTTACAACGATTACGGTGGGGGAACCCATGACGAGTTTCTGTGAAATTCGTGTGTTTTTGGCATGCGACAACTCAATATCAAGGATGACGGGGTCACTCAGGTCAGACCTGAATATTCCGAACTTGTTCAGTCCATACGATGTGGCAAGAATTTCATCCCGGCCGTCTCCGTCAATATCCATAACGGTTGTTTTGGATAACCACAGTCCTGCAGATATCTTTTTCACAAACCGGAACTTTGTATCATAAAGATAGAGGTTAAGATCTGTTCCGGGCACAACAATGTATTTCCCATCCCGGGTCTGAATGACAAATGGCTCCCCTGATTCATTATCCGGAGTTACTTCTATCATTTCGGGTCCGGGGCTTCCTTTTCCTGAACCATCGAAACTGTAAAACCGGTTGTGCATTCTAAGGTTGGAAGGCGGACGCCAAACCAGGGAAAAACCGGTTATGTTCCCGGTTGCAGGGGGTTCAAGAGGGTAAAGACTGCCATGAACACCGGGAAATTCAACAGGTTTGAACAGGAAATTCAGGCTCCTGTCAAAAACCATGAGCCAGGAACTGCTGTCACTGTAAGGATACGTTTTACGGGTATTCCCGGCAGAATAGCCACCGGCCAGGATCTCGTTTTTGCTGTCGCCTGTAATGTCTTCCTGTAATAACTGCTGGAGCTGGAATCCGCTCCGGGGGGAGCGTATCAGGGTATCATGAACGATATCATAAGCATACACGTTTCGGGGAAAGACTGAAAAACCCGTCGTTATGCCGAAAATCAATTCTTTATAACCGTCCCCGTTAAGATCATCCATTTGTGCCGACATTATTTCAGGATCCGATTTCCCGTCCACAAGGCCTACCGTTGAAATGAAACGGTTCCTGATCCACGGTTTCGGGTTCTTAAAATCAGCAACAGCATGAAGGTAGATCGTATCGTGTGATAATGTGAAAACATAGATCTCCTTGCGCCGGTTATTATCATAATCCCCGGTAAATACATATTCATCCCTGTTAAATGAAAACTTTCCTCTCAGATCCCATTCAACGGTGCCTCCCGAAGGGCACAGGTTGACAGTCAGCGCCGCGGTGCCAACATTATTGTCGTAGGTGAAGATCTTGTCGCTGGTCCCGTCGTTTTCAAGGTCATCCCAGAAAATGACTTCCCGTATCGGGTTCTTTCTTTGATCTGTAATTACGGCTTTGTATTT
This sequence comes from Bacteroidota bacterium, assembly GCA_026391795.1. Classification (GTDB taxonomy): domain Bacteria; phylum Bacteroidota; class Bacteroidia; order Bacteroidales; family FEN-979; genus FEN-979. The sequence goes on along the minus strand of JAPLDI010000002.1, from coordinate 72,822 downwards.
AGGAAAACTTGATGGAAATACCAATACAACCAGAATTGTCGCTATCAGCGATAAATTCATAGGATGGGAAAGTACCTGCCAGACAAATTTATATCTCTTCGAATACAGTTTAGCTGGCTCCATTTGTCACAATCTAAGGTAAAAATAGAAAGAATTTATCCTGTGACCAACGTTCGTTCACAAAAACTTTCATGCCCTTTCCTCGACGGAATGATCATTTCGGCTTATGAAAAAGGGACTAGCCTATTTTCGATCTATCGGGATTATTCAGGATTTAAAATAAATATGTCACAAACACCTTAAAATCTAATCAATATGAAATCAACTCGCATTATTTCGAAATTGATCACCCTTACAATGTTCATCACAATTATCTTGACGGTTGTTACTTGTAAGAAAAAGGAGGATTCTAATACAAATACTCCGGGATTTGTAATTGCCCCCACTGCAAAGTTTATCACTGACAGTGACTGGCAATCAATGGTGACAAGTATTGATAGCTCAAATTACACATTGACTTTTGATAAAGGAATATTGAGTAAATATCCCTTAGCTCAGGGTGACCTGATTGTTTCATCTGTTGGGAATGGATTATTACGGAAAATTGAAGTCTTTACTCAATCTGGCAACAACGTTCAGGTTCAAACATCACAAGCTACACTGACTGATCTTATTCAGGAAGGGGTTATTGATTATAAATCCTCTCTCTCCCTGTCTAAAATTAAAAGCATCAAATATTATTACAAAGGAATTCATTTAGATACTTCTAACCTCAAATCAGGAAATGACATTCTTTTCAATTGGGACTTCAATACTGAAATTTATCCACAGGTTACACTTCAGGGGAATTTCCAGTATACATCGGATTTTGTTTTTCAAATAGACATAGGTATCCTGCAAGGATTGAAGAAGGTGAAGTTTGGATTTGAAGGGGATGAAGATTTCAATTTAGCATTAGTTGCAGGTAAACAATTTAATTTCTCTCAGGAAATACCTTTAGCAACAGTTTCTTTTGAACCTATACTCATTCCTTTACCCGTTCTGCCATATTTAATCGTTGTTTCACCGGTATTTGATTTAAAACTTGGTGCGAATGGCTTTGCTAATGCTAGCATTACAACCTCTTTGAATCAAAATATTAGTGTTGAAACGGGAGTGCAATATCTTAAAAACGGGGGATGGTCAAGCTATATGAACGACCATGAATCTTTCACTTATAATCCCCCCCAATTAAATATGAATGCGGGTGCAGAAGCATATATAAAACCAGAATTAAGGATGCTTATTTACGGTGTCGTTGGTCCATATATAAATGCCAAAGGTTATGGCAGAATTGAAGCAGATCTGACCCAAAATCCCTGGTGGAAAATGTATTATGGCGTTACCATGTCTGCCGGAGCGAAAGCCACTATTCTTGACATTTTGTTATTTGATTTTAGCGTTAGTGATTTATTAAAATGGGAGCAAATGGTTGGCCAGTCATCTGGGTCAAATTCAGCTCCAGCCGCCCCCTCAAATCCCAACCCGGCAAATAATGCCACAAACGTATCAGCATCGACCTCGTTAACCTGGACCTGCTCTGACCCTGATCAGGATCCGTTAACCTATGATGTCTGTTTTGGAACATCAAGCAATCCTCCTGTTGTTGCGAATGGCGTTTCCTCATCAACTTATACCCCGTCATCATTAGCAAACAATCAAAAATATTATTGGAAAATCGTGGCAAAGGACAATCACGGGCATTCCACGCCGGGAAACATCTGGGCCTTCACCACAGGGTCAGGTGGAGGAACAACACCTACCGTTACAACCGATGCAATTACTAACAAAACTCAAACTTCAGCGACAAGCGGTGGCAATGTCACATCAGATGGAGGTGCAACGGTAACGGCAAAGGGTATATGCTGGGGAACTTCACTCAATCCAACCACTTCAAACCACACCATTTCGGGAGGGATTGGTACCGGGACTTTTGTCTGCACAATCACGGGATTAAGTCCAAATTCAACCTATCACACAAGGGCTTATGCCACAAACAGCTACGGGACTTCATACGGAGCCGATGTTCAGTTTACAACAAATGGAGCCACCGGCCTTACAGCAAGTTTAGTGGGGTACTGGAAAATTGATGAAACCACTGGATCCATTTCTCACGATGCCTACGGGTCGAATGATTGTACCGTTGAAACCGGGGTTACAATCAACGAAAGCGGGTTGATAAATAAAGCTGCATCATTCATTGAAACCAGTGGCGGTTTAACAACAGGGAAAACGGCATCAGAGCTGGGCCTGGGTGGTGATGTTTCAAAAAGTGTAAGTCTTTGGATAAAACCCGATAATTCCATTAATGGTTACAATAGCCCCGGAATCATTAACCTTGGAACTAAACATAGTCAACAGCAGTTTGGAATAAAATATTACGGTGGAGGGCCAGCTTACTGGATGTTTGATTCTTTTTATGGTGCTGTCAGGATAGGGCCTGATGATGATAAACTTGACGACGGTATCTGGCATCATATGGTTGTTACGTACACTTCAAGTACCCATACAATTCGGACTTATTTGGATGGCTCACTGGTAACGACAGACGCGACCTATGTTATCTCCGTTGGTGATGATATGGGCTTTTCAATTGGAATCGGAAGCCAGGGAACCTATACCGGGTTAATTGATGAGGTTGGATTATGGGGAAGGGCATTGTCTGACAGTGAAGTCCAGGCGCTTTATAACGGGGGAGATGGATTACCGTTCCCGTTTAAATAAAATCAGTGTAATTGCATCTAAAAAGGGGTTCGCTTGCAGTATTAGTTCAGTATTATGTTGTGCGTTGTGCTTGAACTTATACCATAGTTGGCGGTTGGCAGTAGGCAGTCCATAATACGTAATGCCTACTGCCTTTCTTTCTTTTAACCACAAAGGACACAAAGGTCTTCACAAAGGCGCACAAAGTCGATTTCCCCGATCCCAAAAATGATTACACAGAGGTTCACAGAGAAGGCACAGAGGACCACAGAGGTTCTTTACCAAAACAACTAATTCTATTTCGTTAATTCGCTAATATAAATATCTCGCCCCCACGGGGCTCAATTGGTATTTGATATCTCCTGCCTAGAAATATTTCACCCCTACGGGGTTCAATTTCTTTTATTACTCATCAGCTCATCAACTCACCAGTTATAAGCATCCAGCTGTCCGATGTGGCTAATACCCAATACCTAACGCCCAATACCTAACACCTAATGCCCAATTCTTCATTCTTCCATCCTCCATCACCCTTCCTACAGCTTAGCTACAGCTTAGCTACAGCTTAGCTACAGCTTAGCTACAGCTTAGCTACAGCTTAGCTACAGCCGAGCATCAGATATGGACTGTTTTTTTCATTCCATATCTGATGCTCGGCTGGATCTATCCTGAAGGAACCTTAGAGGAATGCTGAAGGATTGCCCGAACCAGGGGCGTTATGATATTATTAGGTGAGCTAATCAGTATAAGACGAAAAAAAATATTTTTATTACAGGCAATCACTAAAAAAAACCAGAACGCCCGGTGAATGAAATCACGAAAGTCACGCTGGTTCTGCATTCCGGAATTTGCCAGGGGTTGAAAAATAATTTTTGGGTAAAAACCATGAAACTGGCTGGCACTGAAGATGGTATATTTCTTGCAACAAAATGGCCATCGACTTTTGACCGTGAATTTGTATCCATGTGGTAGTTATAAACCCGTGGGCCCGGAAATGGACCTCCGGACCAGGGTATTTAAAAACCTGACCTCATCAGTATGCAGTTCACCGGTCCCGAATCGTTCCCCTGCCTGGCCGACCTCATCTTCGGAGAGCTTGAAGGCATGTCAATGATCCGGATCGATTCTTTTGGGGAGGAGGGTACCCTGGACGAATGGCAAAATATCGGTTTCAGGATCCGGGTTAACGGACTGGCCTCGCCGTTGCACTATCTCCATTACATGAGGGCACTTAAATCAGGCATCCTGCAAAAGCTTGAATCCGCACTTTCCTGCATTGCCCCGGGGGAAAGAGCTGTGTTCATGCAACAGGTGCGCAGGAGGATCGGGAGGATTAATGCCTCGGCTACCATAGATGACGGACCCGGAAGCAAAGCGAGGGGACGCCAACGGGTTTCCTGGGTACAGGAACGGGTTCATTTCTTCCACAACGGACATGAAAACCCTGATCCGGTGATTCGGGAAAGTGCTCTCGTCCTTTCTTCCCGGTACGCATTGATATACCATCTCGTGACGAAACGACTGGAGGCGAGCGTAAGGTTCTGCGAAAACAACCGGAACCTTTTCTCCACCTCACTGCCTTCTCATTTTAAAAAGAATTACCGTTCCCCGATAAGGCTTTCGTTCTCCGTTCCCTTGTTCGGAGCCTTATTGAGGGTAATGAGTGACCGCCAGGTCTTTGAGGCACGCAATGTTGCTGAATTTTGCAGGAAGCTGGTATCCATCGTTGATTCAAGCGAGCGGCGCAGGCTCGGACTGAGAAGCTTCCGGATCGCTTATGATGATCCCCTTCCGGAAACCCTGGAGAAACTTCTTGAAGAATTAAAGATCTGGGTCAGGTACACAGAAAAATTCATCGAACGCCAGCGCAGGTAAGCTTTTCAGAAGATTCTTTCACCCCTTTTCACCCCCCCCGCCCTTTTTTGCAACATACATTTGTCCTGACCTTTCCAAACAAAAAAAGGTCGTTGTTCATGAACTTCTCAGTTAACTAAACAGGTCCCGGCCAGGATCGCAATTATGAACCTTTAAAAATCAAAACAATGTCAAATTCAAATGCAAATGTGATCACCCGGAATTTACACGGTAAATTTGGTGACCAGGTAGTCTTCCGCACCTCAGACGGAGAAACCATCACAGCCAACGTTCCCGATACGTACAACTCCAAGCCCTCCGAAGCGCAACTGGCAGCCCGGGAGCGTTTCAGGGAGGCCGTTCTGTGGGCAAAAAGTACGCTGGCCGACCCCGAAAAGCTGGCCGAGTATTCTGCCAAAGCGTCCAGGCACATGACAGCTTACACCCTCGCGATCACCGATTACCTGCGGGCGCCGAAGATCATCGAAATTGATGTGACCAACTACTCCGGTCATGCCGGTGACCTCATCGCCGTAAAGGCTATCGACGATTTCAAGGTAAAGGAGGTCAAGGTCGTTATCGCAGGTCCCGACGGAACCATTCTTGAAAAGGGCGCCTGCGAGCTCGCCGTAAGCGGCATCTATTGGATGTATACTGCCACGGCCGAGAATGATCCGCCCCAGGGCTCTGTCATCACCGCCACTGCCAAAGACAACCCCGGCCATACCGGAACGATGTCGGTGACAATCGCGTGACACGTAACGCGTAACGCGTGACGCGGAATGCGGAAGGACTTGAAACAGAGTCCACCTCACCCCCTGAATCCCCCTCTCCTGAAGGCGAGGGGGACCAGGAGGCGGGTTCCGGAAATCAGAAACAGGTCCAGCTTAACACTTAAAACTTTAAACTAAACAACCCAATACCCAACACCCAATACCTAACACCCAATACCTAATACCCAACACCCAATACCCAATACCCAACACCCAATACCCAACACCCAATACCCAACACCCAATACCCAACACCCAATACCCAACACCCAACACCTTATACCCAACCCCACACAACCAGCATCCAGCATCCAGCATCCAGCATCCAGCATCCAGCATCCAGCATCCATGAAACCAAAACTCACCCTTTTCGGACTAACCCTGAGCCAGGCCATCGCCCTCTTCAGCTTCCTCATCACCATCATCTCCATCTGGGTAAACATGGAGATCAGGATCGCGGAGATCAATGTTGAAATTACTACCCTGAAAGAAGAGCTCCAGTCGCATAAAATTGAAAACCGCAAAGACTTTGAAACGGTTCAGAACAACACCAGCGCCGACACCCGCGAGATCCTCCGGAAGATTGATGAGATTCAGATATATCTGAGGAACAAGCGGAAGTGAAATACGTGACGCGTGACGCGTGACGCGAAGCACGGTACACGGTTCACGGTTCAAGACACAAAAAACACTTAACACTTAATATTAAACAACAGCCCAACACCTAAAACCCAATACCAAACACCCAATACCAAACACCCAATACCAAACACCCAATACCCAACACCCTATACCCAACCCCACACAACCAGCATCCAGCATCCAGCATCCAGCATCCAGCATCATGACCTCAGAACTCGAAATCCTTTTCTCCGAAATCAGAAAATTCAACGCTTACCCCGCCGGTATCGAACGGATCTGCGGGGATGTGCCGGGCAATATCTTCTTCCCTGGGGGACCGGGAATCTTTAACGCTGAAAACGGGATGATATCAAACAGGGAGATCATGGTCGTGGGACCGCAATTCGACAGTAACCTCAACTTCAACAAGCTTCACGGATGGCAGGAGCATTGGCTGAGGATGACACCTCCCTGGCATACCCTTCTCCTCCTCCTGGTAAACGGGGGCGTCGACCCCGAACGCTGTTTTTTTACCAATGTCATACTGGGAACAAAACTCAGGCCTGAGTCGGGAATCAGGAACCGGAAAAAGAGGAAATTCGATGTAAATACAAAAAAATATTTCATGGAACACTGCAGATCCCTCTTCCGGCTGGAACTGGAAATTCAAAAGCCAAAAGTGATCCTTGTCCTTGGAGTAGTGGCGGCAAAGTTCCTATGCTCCTTTCATCCGAGACTTTATGAATGGTCGGTCATTCGAACGATCAAAGAAGCCGATCAGCAGGTTCTTTCCGTGATGGAGTCCGTTCCCCTAACCGAAAACTCATCACCCACCCTGGTTCTCCTTGTTAACCCGGTTGGCAGGCACGCGAACATCGCGCGACGGCGGTTCGGGGAGTACAGGGGGAATGAGGCGGAGGTGAAGATGATAGTATCGGCAGTCAGCAGTCCTTAATACCTAATACCCAATGCCTATTGCCTGGCTTTTCATATTTTATTTGACAAATGGTATCTAATTAGGTACCTTTGCAAAAAGTTTTTTAATGCCCACGATCGATACAATTAATACAAAGCTGAAGATCGATGTATACAATGGCGACCACCGGCCGCCCCACATTCACGCAATCTATAACGAATTCGAAGTATTGATCGAAATCCAAAATGGAAGTATTTACGCGGGGAGTTTACCATCCCGTCAGCTCAGGCTGGTATATAAATGGCTTGAAGGGAACAGGGTATGGGCATTGAGCGTGTTTTATGAATTAAATCCCTTGTTAAAATGAGAAGAAAAATAATCTTGCCAAGGATCCTGAAGGTCAACCGTGTGAACGGTCTTGAGGTTTCTGTCGTGTTCAACAACGGACAATCAAGAACCATTGATTTCAGGGAAGTCTTCGATAAAACAGGAATTGATGAGAAATCACCGGCATTCGTTCTTGTTAACCCTGATGAATTCAGCCGGTTTATATTACAGAACAACACCCTTTCCTGGAACAATGTTGAGCAGTTCATTACCATGAGAGACGGTCAGAAGAAGAAAGTGCCGTTCGAGATCGGTGCCGATGTTCTTTTTCAGTTCAGCAATCCTGAGGAATCGGAGGCAGGGATAAAAATAGGTCACCTGATACGGGATGCGAGGATCGAATCGGGGATGACGCAGCAGGAACTTGCAGTAATAAGCGGAACTACGAGAAATTATATTTCCCGAATCGAAAACGACAGGTCGGACGTCGAACTGGCCACACTCTGGAAGATTATCGAAACAGGACTGGGAAAACACCTTGAGATAAAAATAAAACCAGCTGTTCCCGCAACCCGCCATAGACAAGCCCAAAAAGTCACAAACCAGTAAGGATTAGCTGTTCGCTGTTTGTCATTGCGAGGAGCGTAGCGACGAAGCAATCTCCTGCTATGCCCCATAACCGTTGTCATTGCGAGCGAAGCGAAGCAACCCCTTGATACCTAATGCCCAATACCTAATGCCTTCTTCATTTTAACCACAAAGGCGCACAAAGAATATTTCCCTCTTTTTCCCCAATACCCAATACCTAACTCCTAACACCTAACACCCAATACCCAGTACCCAACGCCTAATACCTAAATTACTCACGTTACCGGAGTTCAGAGTTGCTTAAAACATTTTCACAGCCACCTGTTTATAACTAAGGCCCGGGTCCTGTTTGGAAGTACCGGATGTGCTGTAATTTTAGATGAGGTAATTAAAGCACATCCTATGAAAAGCACACATCATGCAGGCATGAGCGATCTCCTGGAAAACAGGATGGGGGTTTCGAACCAGAAGGTTTCCGTGCCCCGGTCGAAGCTTTCGGCAGGCTCGGTAGTGAACAAGTACCCCGTGGTTCTGGATGATGGCCGCACCATCATCTTTATTTCAGACAAGAGCCGGGAGCGGGAGATCAGGCTAAGGTATGCGCTGAAGAAGGGGTATTGAGGGCGCTCAGGCAGTCAGCAGTCGGCAGTCGGCAGTCGGCAGTCATAAACGCCCAATTCTTCATTCTTCCTTTTCGCTATTTATTTTTCTCTGCGCTTCTGCGTCTCTGCGGTAAAAAGAGGTTTCACAGAGGTTCACAGAGAAGACACAGAGGACCACAGAGAATTATCTCGTCAACTCACCAGATCACCGGCTCTCAGCCGTCAGATGTGGCTAATACCCAATACCTAATGCCTAATACCTATCACCTAATACCCAACGCCTAATGCCTATTGCCTAATTCTCTATTTCCCCTTATCTTTCTGGATGAAGAAAATCCCGATGCAGGCGCTGACAACTCCCTGGAAAGGACCGAGGCCAAAATTTGACGCCGTCATGATATCAATGGGTTCCGGATTGATGCTGCTTACGATCAGTACCACTAAAATTGTCAATAGATAAACGATTGACATTATGAAAGTAAGTACAAAGATATAACGGTCAATTTTTGCCGGTTTAACTCCGCTGCTCAACGCATCTACTGCAAAAACACCGATCATTAAAGTAAGCGAGGGGAAAACAATCGGCAGGAACCATGACCAGACATCATGAAGCTTCGTACCAAATCTCCCGGTAAGGGTAAGACTCAGCATAAAGAGGAAAAGGATCCCCCCGATTACGAACCATACGGTTGCTAATCTTTTCTTAGCAATTTCCGTTGAAATGCTTTTTACCATATTCCGGATTTTAATTTTTGTTCTCTAATTTCCTTAAGATGTTGGTCTTCTCTAAATGTTGCATCCCCGGGATCGCACTGGTACTCACAAATACCGGATTGTCCTTTGTGGAGAGTTGTTCGTATTCATAAATATAGGCGCAACAATGGTGGTCTTCGGTTAAAACCGAATCTCCTATCTGGGGAATCAGCACCGGGGCGCCTCCATTCACCAGGTTGATGGCATCTTTCTTGGGCATAACAGTATTTGAGGACGGGACAAACTGGTTTGTTACCGCGAAGACAATAACCCTGAACCTTCCGGGCTGCGCAATAAAAATTGTCCTTATAAGGGTATTAAAATCAACAATTTTAGGCAGTTGATAATTTACCGACCAGCGTGCCTTGCTGTCCTTTTTAGGCGACCCGTCATTCTCAATCTGCTCAATGCGCGTAACAAGCACAAACCCTCCGGGAATATGGTAATAACTGCGCTCGGAATATCCGCATTTCAGCAAGGCAATGTTAAGTTTTTCGGCGACGTCTTTTAAAAACTGGTGCTTTGATTTGTTTTTTATGTAGGTGTCGTCGATTACAATAAATGCGGAAGATTTTGGAGGCGGCCAGGGAAATTCAACGATCTTCGGCTTGGGTTTTCCCTTTGTGTTGTTGTTCCCCTTTAAATTTTTCCTGATGCTATCCTGATGGGCGATAGAGTCAATGCTTCTTCCCTCCGTTTGAGTTTTTGCGATCGAATCCGCAATTTGCTGCTGTTGTGCCATCACCATCGAGAGAGAGTCGGCGAAGCGGATGGAGTCGGCAACTTTTCTGTCTTCCGTTTCTTTTGCGCTGGGGCCGCAGCTGCTAAGAAATCCCAGGGTAACAAGAATTACGATTGAAGGGAGTTTTTTCATATCCGGGAATGTTAAACAGGATCAGCATGCCTGCATTTAATACAAGGGAGATATTACAGGGTTATTTCTTACCGGCCACAACGTATTCAAGCCCGCTGCCAAAACCCCAGTTTATTCCGACCTGGGCAATCACATTGTTTTTGTCGCCGAAGTTCTTCCCGTAGGCTCCGGTGATGTAAAGCGACTCCATGATCTTGAATTTTACCATCGCGGATGCCCGGAAGCTGTTTTGAGCACTGTTCGTCATGTTCAGGCGGTAGAGGTACTCGCCCGAAAGAGAGAAACGTGCAATTTCCAGTTCGATCTTGCCCCCCGAGTCCAGCACATCCTGGCGGACCAGTGAGTCCGTTTCATCCAGCGAACGGCCGGAAAGATACCTCCCGACAACATACAGGTTGATGTAATTTTTCTTCTCTGCTGCATTCTTTTTACTTAACGGCAGCGACAGATCCATCGTAAGCCAGGCGCCAAACCGGTCAAAATAATTGGATTTAAAATTGCTGTTGTCGAAGGCCCAGTTCAGGGCCACGGCTCCGTCAACCGCGAAAAGCGGTTTCCGGGCAAGGATCTCTTTGATCGTATTCTCAAACCGGATGATGCTTGTATCTACAGAAGTATTGTTCAGAAGGTCGTCGCTTTCTGCTGCCAGAATGATGGATCGTTTTACAAGTTTTCGTTTCTCTGCGATGAGGGCACGTAGTTTAGAGGTGTCCGTTTCTGTATCTATTCTTTTGTTTACCACAGAAAGACTGTCTTTGACTATGTCGAGCTTGGCATCGATCTTCCCGCGATCCCTGGTCGCCTTCCCTAACCTGGCAATAAGAGAATCGTTATTCCTGACAATATCCCGGAGGTCCTGGTTTGAGATCACTTTCAGGATCGTGCTCCTTAAGCCCAGGGAAAGATTGCTGGTTTTAACCAGCATCGAATCTTTCGACTCCTTGTTGTTGACCAGGGCAAAAGAGACACCAGCCATCCGAAGCCCGGCAAACACGCGCCGGGTTGATTTCCCTTTGGCCTCATAGTGGATGCCGTAGTATTTGAATGCATTGAAGTTCGGGTGTTTGATGAACCAGAAAGGCGTAAACTCAAGTCCGTAATTCTGGGGGATCCCGTTATTCTCGGCAACCGAATTTAAAATGCTTGTCGTAAATGCCTTGGCCGTTGCGGGTTTTTCAATTGCCGTCGGCGCCACATCAAGCAGGATGAAGGCGGGGGAATTCGGAACCTGCAGGTCCTCGAGTTTTATCTCCTTTGTTGAAGCATCCTGTGCGTTCAGAAAAGGAACCAGGAGAAATGCTGCCAGGAAAGTAAGTATAGTTCTCCGTTTCATAATCATGTCAATTTTATCGGTTTACCAATCGCGATTATTTTTCCGTTATTACTTATTTTGCGGTCATCCGGATCAAACGTAAACTCATCCCTGCCTGAAGTGCCTCCGTTCAGAACATAGGTGACGACCAGTTTCTCGGTAGCTGCAGGCCAGGTGGATTCAGGCAGCGTTCCAAGGTCAACGGTTGTTTCAATCCTCAGGAATCCGTTCCTGATCTTACCTGCTTTCCCGATCGGGGTCTCCGGAATATTCCCGTTGCTGTTGCCCGATTCGGCGATCACTTCCGGGTCGAGTCCCGGCAGGGTCAGAAAAACAATGGTTGTCGCTGTGGCTGGAGTTCCAACCGTGACTTCGAGAAAGATCGTATTCGTATCGATCCCGGTTTCATAATCTCTTTTCATAGGTACGTTTGTTTAAGAAAGGTTAGTTCTCATCCAGGACTGGCATTCAGTGATACCGGTCCGGTATACCATTTTTACGGTTCAGGATAAATGAAAATCTTCAGGGCGCTTATAAGGGCAGGTCTCTTCAAAGAAGCCGGATTGAAACACCAATAAAACAACAATAAAGTAGAGTACTTAACTGTAACTGGAACGATCTATCCGTGATGTACAAAAATTTGGAGATCAAATATAATAAGAGAATATTTAATTGTCAACTATTTTAATAAATAGTTTACCCGGGAAGTTGCTTTTTATTCCTGATCTTCCCCTGGAACCCGCAGCAGTCGGCAGTCGGCAGTCCTTAATACCTAATGCCCAATACCTGTTTTTCTTTTAACCGCAAAGGCGCAAAGTTATTCGCAAAGTGCGCAAAGACTGTTTCCCTAATGGCTATTGGCCAACTCCTATTGCCTACTGCCTACACCTAATACCCAATACCCAATACCCAATACCCAATACCTAATGCCCTTCTACCTTTTCACCGCTCTTTTTCCGCTGTTCGTCGGGAACCAGCTTCCGCCAGCCGAAAAGCCCTGTGTCACCCCTGTAATCGGGTATATCTTTGCTTCATCAAATTCAAACACAAACACAAAATGAAAGCAACAACGATTATCATAGCAGCAGTTTTCAGCCTCCTGGTTAGTTCCTCATTCGCCGACAACAATATGACCTTAGCACCCGTAACAGAGACAAACGCCACGACCAGCCTGGTATCACTTGCACCCGTCACACCCGTGGAAGCCACATTTGAAGAGATTGCCACGCTGACGGATTATACTGTTTTTGCTCCCGTTACCCCGTTGGAAGCCGGTTTCGATGAGAGTGACCTGGTTCAGCCTGTTGATTACAGCACATTGCCTCCAACAACACCTTCTGAAGCTGATTTTTCAGATACCCTTTAACCCAGCAATATCTTCCATTTGTTATCGTAGCCACCTGAAAGGGTGGCTTTTTTTGTTTTTCCCCTTTTTAGTAGAAATAACCTCAATTGCCTATTGCCGAAAGGGCAGGACCGTAGCGATGGTTGGAGAAACAGCGCTGGGTACAGCTGCGTTGCGGTGACGAGGCCACCCGGCCTGAGGGAAATAAATATTAGAAGTAGAAAAGTTTATTGATCCTGCAATATTATAATCTCGTTGTTACCCTTTTGGACGAGCAAAAGAAATGAACAAGAAAACATGCCGCCCGGCCGGAGGGAAGGAAAATCGTGACACGAAACGCTTGACGCGTGATGAGGATCACGGCACAGATTTATCCCGCTTTTGCGGGAGAAAAGCAAAATAAATGAAGACTCCCCTCCCCGATTGGGGAGGGGACGGGGGAGGGGCTGTATGGAGGCCGATCGCCAGCCATGGTCAATGAGCGGAATTGCAAATTCCGCTCAGCAGGGCAAAAGAAAAGTACATAGCAGTCAGCGGAAATAAATATGAAACCTGTCTGTCAATTTATGAAACATCCCTGTTACCAGTTTTCCTCCTGGTTTATTATATTTGTAACCGTAAAAACCGGAATAATGACTTCATGTTAATATCCTGACATGAAACACTACATAAATCCATAAAATAAAAACACTATGAAAAAAAGGATCTACACGACATTGGCAATCCTTGCGGTTGCTTTGATTTTCACCGCTGCAGCAGGGGCCCAGACCATTTCAACCTTTGCCGGTACCGGTACGAACGGTTATTCGGGTGACGGCGGCCCGGCAATCAATGCCGAATTGAATCAACCCATCGCATTGGCAAGAGATGCGAATGGAAATATCTATATCGGCGAGGGAAACGGGAATGTGATACGGAAGGTCGATCCCTCCGGGATCATCACCACCTTTGCAGGAACAGGATTTCACGGATATACCGGCGATGGCGGCCCGGCAACGGCGGCTGAGTTAAGCGGTCCGGACGGATTGGCATTTGACAGTTTCGGGAACATGTTCATTACCGACTTCGGAAACAGCGTGATCAGGAAGGTGGATCTTTCCGGTATTATCACAACCATTGCCGGCATCGGGACTGCCGGGTACAGCGGTGACGGCGGGCCGGCCACGGCTGCACAATTTAACTTTCCCCGGGATATCCATTTTGATACGGATGGCAACATGTATATCTGCGACTGGCTGAATTACGCCATCCGGAAGATCGATCATTCGGGGATCATCACCACCTTTGCAGGGACCGGTGTAGCGGGGTATACCGGCGACGGCGGCCCTGCAACCTCCGCACAGATCGGTCTCCCCTACAGGTCGTGTTTCAGCCCCGGCGGCATCTTCTACTTTGTTGACGGCACGAACAATTGCATCCGCAAAATTGATCATGCGGGAATTATTACCACAGTAGTCGGGAACGGGTCCTGGGGATTCAGCGGTGATGGCGGACCTGCTTCTGCCGCCCTGCTGAACATGCCAACAGCCGTGTTGTTTGATGTTGATGGAAAGATGTACATCGCCGATCGCGGGAACGACCGCATCCGCAATGTCAACCTTGCCGGGATCATCAATACGGTTGCCGGTATCGGAGTTGCAGGAGAGACCGGCGACGGCGGCCTTGCCATTAATGCCGAGATTAATAAGCCCTTCGACCTGATGTTTGATGCCAGCAACAACCTCTATTTTCCTGACATCAACGGCGAAAAAGTGCGCAGGATGACAGCCGACCCCACCCTGGGTACCGGAAACCCTGCAGCTGCAGCGGGCAATTTCAGCATCTTCCCGAATCCGAACCCGGGTGCTTTCCGGGTAACAGGGTCGTTTACTTCATCGGAGGGCGAAACGGCAACGCTCACCCTGATGAATGGTACCGGCCAGACTGTTTACCAGAAACCGGTCTCCCTCCTGAACGGGAAGGTGGATCAGATGGTAAACCTTACCCGGGACCTGCCGGCTGGGGTTTATTGCCTGAACCTCAGATCTTCCTCTGAATCGTATACCTGTCGCGTTTTGATAAGGAAATAAAAGGCCTGCGGAAAATCAGCCAATCGCCAGGAGTCCCCCGGGATTTGGTATCAGTCTTCTGGCTTTTGGTTTTGATCTTCCGCAAACTGACCTTCCATCGTAATTCGCCTGCCTGCGCGTTTACCTGCCAAAGGCATGGCATAAGCAGGGGGGGCGGTGGTGAGGGTGAAGTGAAGAGAATTGAAAATCGTCGTAGCACGCGTCAGGGAATTTCTCCACCTTTGGAGGACGCTCGCCAGCCAGTTGCAATGAGCGGAATTGCAATTCGCTCAGCGGAGGACGCGCGATAGCAGTCTATCTTCCTCACGTATAAATGATCTTTCTTCCTTCAATCCTGCCTTCGTAGGCTTTGGTTCCCTGCACATAGATGGTCCCGTCGCCGTTGTCTTCCGAAAAATGAGCCTCCCCGTTCCGGTCGGTGTACTGGTCCCTGGCGACTCCCCGCGTAAAACCGTTAAAGATCACACTTACCTTTTTACCTTCCGCAGGTTTCCCTGAATTACTCTCAATTACCTGTACCGTAAACATAGTAGAAATTTTAGTGTTGATAAATCCGTTAATCAGGCAACAGGGCGGGTTCCTGCAACGGTTTTGCCCGATGCTGTTGTCAGCGTATTCAATGAGTGTATCAAATATAGGGAAAATTGTGACACAGTACGCGGTACACGGTTCACGGTTCACGGCACACGAATAAAAAGTACAAATTCGTAATTATTTCTTTGTGCGCCTTTGTGAAGACCTTCGAGCGCCTTTGTGGTTAAAAGAAAATTATCTTTGCAATGCAACTGCGGACCGCCAGTTGCTTCTGAAACCCTTGCAACCAACTCACGAAAATAGTATGACGAACACCAAAAGTTTCCTCCCTGATCTGAAAGAACTCGGACTCCTGATGCTGGGGTTTTTGCCCTGGATGCTTTTTCTCTTTATCTCCGGCCATACGATGATGAGCCTGAAGATCGCCGTCATCATCAGCCTTGTAACAACCGTCACCCTTGGGTTCGGTGATCTGAAAAGGGGATTTATCCTCACGTGGGGGACGTTTGTGTTTTTTATCGTCTGCCTCATCACCATCAACCTCCTCAACGATACCTGGATGGCGAGGCAGATGGACCTGCTGTCGAACCTGGGACTTGCCGCCATCATGTGGTTCACCCTTGCGATCGGGAAGCCTTTTGCGCTGCAGTATGCAAAGAGGGGGATGCCCGAAGAGAAATGGAACAATCCGAAGTTCATCCGCGGCTGCATGCTCATCACACTGGTTTGGGCCTGCCTGATGACCTTCGCGGCCTTCCTTTCCGTGATCCGGAGGACCGGCTGGGTGCCCCTGCCCGGGTGGGTTTATTTTGACCTGAGCCTCCTGAATATCGCCGCCGGACTTGTTTTCACGACCGTCTTTAAGCGCAGGAAACGGCTTCAGCGGGAGGCGGCGTAACGCGGTACACGGTGCACGGTACACGGCGTATTTATTTGCTGTTCGCTGTTCGCATTTCGCATTTTGTCATTGCGAGTCCCAAGTTCTCGGGACGAAGCAATCTCCTTCCCTCCACCCAACCGTTGTCATTGCGAGGACCCCGAGTACTCGGGGGACGAAGCAACCCCTTTCTTGCAGTCGGCAGCCCTTAATGCCTATTGACTATTGACTAATTTTCTTTTCACTAACCTCTACCACGGCCAGGTCCTCTTCAACCCCTTCAGGGGTAAGCAACCCGGGCTTGTTTTCGGGATAAAATGCAGAAGGAAGGATCTTGATGTTCATGCTGAGCAGGAGGTGATCCATGATGATCAGGAGCAGGGTGCTGATGAAGGGCAGCGGGATGAGCATCACCGGGACAACCACACCGGTGCCTTTCAGCAGGTCGACAACCTGGTGCTGAAACTGCTTTTTCTCAAGCCGGGTGATCTTCTCCCTTTTTATGTACTTGGCAAGAATGACAAAGGCATCCCGGGTTTCAAGGGCTTCTCCCCTGAACCCGGAAGAATACCGCGAAGCTTCACCCATAAAAGCCCTGGCATACCGGGCAACCTGTTCCTTGACCTTCGGGAGGGTGAAGATGCCCAGGAGATAGGCAATGATCCGTTTACGCAACGATCTCATGAATCTGCTTTCAGTCCGTTAGGGTTCCCACCCAAAATTAAGAAATTATACCTTTGGCTTCTTGGCAAAGAAAAAAAGCTTGTTGTCCTGCCGCTGCTGGTATTTTTCCCGGATCTCTGCCTCCTTGCTCATATCGGAAATAAATATGGTCGTTCTTCCCCCGTCGAGGGAAATGGGATATTTACCAGCCAGCGAACCTGTCAGCAGTTTTGAATTGGGTATTTTCAACCGGTTATGCTCCATCATCATTCGATACTCCAGCGTGCTTTTTTTCATCGTTCGTTTTCTACTAATTACTTAAAATTCTTGGGATTTCAACAAGATACGCATAATTATCGATTTGTTGAAGGATTACTTTTCAGGGCTTCCCGGGTTTTACCATGCTTTTCCTGTTTATTGGTCCTGGTTGTCAGCCTCTAAAGCGGTACACGGTACACGGTACACGGCGTATTTATTTGCTGTTCGCTGTTCGCATTTCGCATTTTGTCATTGCGAGTCCCAAGTTCTCGGGACGAAGCAATCTCCTTCCCTCCCCCCAACCGTTGTCATTGCGAGGACCCCGAGTACTCGGGGGACGAAGCAACCCCTTTCTTGCAGTCGGCAGTCCTTAATGCCTATTGCCTATTGACTAATTTTCTTTTAACCACAAAGGCGCACGAAGGTCTTCACAAAGGCGCACAAAGAAATAATTACGAATTAGGAATTACGATTTTTTTGTACCGTGCACCGTGTACCGTGTACCGTGTACCGTGTACCGCTTTTCCTTCCCTCAAACCGCCACTTCAAAAGAAACAACGATCGGTTCAATAACCGTATGCTTCTCCTTGAAAGGCTTGAGTTTGGGGTCATTTACCATCTCACCGAGCTTCTCAAGATCGGCCACCTGCATGACCATCGCGACTGAGTTGGGATCATCTGCATCCCGGAAGGTTTTAAAACTTGAAACGACCGGCGAAAATGCATTCACCCTGTCCTGGTGGCCCTTGAGCCATGTATCGAAATTTCCGACTTTGTGACGGATTACTACTGTTGTCATATCTGGTGTTTTTAAATTCATGTTAAACTATTGCAGGATCTCCTGATATCGATCATCGACCCGATCCTGAGGATGCAAAGGTAATGCTGTTTAGACCGTTTCTATATAACTATCTAAAAAAACAGCTGACGGTGAAGGCGTAACGCGTAACACGTGACGCGTCACGAATTGAGACCGCACCTCACCCATCGGTGATCAGCCTGTTGATACACCTGTGAATCATGTAAGATATTTCCAGAGTTGTGTAACGCTTTCCCTGCTTTATGCCCTCACCTTTGCACTGTGGAACTATTTTCACGACTAAATTTCAAGACAATGAACACTACAGAAGCAAAAGGAAACTGGAATGAGCAGAAAGGCCTGCTCAAACAGAAGTTAGCACACCTGACCGATAATGATCCCATGTTTGCAGATCGAAAAAAAGACGAAATGCTGGGAAAACTCCAGATCAAACTTGGCAAAACCAAAGCAGAACTTGACAAGATAATGTCAAAACATTGATCATCTGCTTTTGAAAAAGGTACTGTTTAACCTGAGAGGGGTTGAACCGTACCTTTATATCTTCCTCAGAAGAATATTCCGGACCCTAAAACCCTTTATTATGAAAGCACCTGGATTGAAGCTTTTTGTAAAAAACCTGTTCGTCAAAAAAGTCGTTTTTTTAAGTTCCGCCGTTGTTCCGGCAGCACGGGGGTACGTGAAAGTAAAAAAGGACCTGAATGAAAATTATTGTATCCGGTTGAGGATATCAAATTTAGCCGAAGTCAACAGGCTGCAGCCATCAAAAAAAGTATACCTGGTATGGATGGTGAATGACCTTGAAGTAACGGAATGCATCGGCCAGCTGAAGAGTGCAACAACCTTTTTGTCAACGAAGCTAAAAGCGTCGTTTAACAAGGCATCTTCGGCGAAACCCATTAAACTGTTTATTACCGCCGAAAATGATGCCGGTACCAAAATTCCGGATTCACAGGTTATTTTAACAACCGACCGGTTTTTACTGGATTGATTGTTTTCTGTTATTAACTTTCAGGCCGGGAGACTTCCGTTCCCGTTCCTTCCTGACGTATCTCCCGGCTCCCCGGAACGCACGCCCACCGCCCCTTTACTCAATACCAATACCTAAAGCCCAACACCCAATACCCAACACCCAATACCCAACACCTAACACCTAATACCCAACACCCAATACCTAATTCTTAATGGCCAATCCCGTTTCAGGGATCCTGTTTTCCAAGCTATCAACACGTTTCAGGAGCGCTTCGATCTGCTGTTCCTGTTTATCGATCCGGGTTTGCTGGTTTTCGATCAGGGTTTGCTGTTCCTGTATGGCCCTGACCATCGGCGCGATGAAATCGGTATAACGCAGTCCCAGCAGTCGGTCGTTGCCTTTGCCGATGGTAAGGATATTCTTGTCGTTCCCGATCAGACCTTCGACCTCCTGTGCAATGAAACCCCAGTCCTTGCGTCCGTTGCCTTGTTTCATCGTATACTCCACCGGCCGCAGTTTCAGGATGAAGCCGAGCCCGAACGAGAGGCCGGTGATGTTATCCTTATACCGTACATCCGATAAATTTGACCATCCCACCTGGCCCCCTATCTGCGTGACATTGACATCCCCGATACGGACATGATTGCTGGCATCAACCTGGGCCCCGTTCCCGATGGCTGTTGCATTGGATAAATTAGCGGCCGGGCAATTCGTCCCGTACCCGATAAATGTATTCCCCGATCCGGTACTGTTGTTGTAGCCCGCCTGGAAACCCTCTGCTGTATTGGATTGGCCGGTGGTATTCATATAAAGTGCACCATACCCGCTTGCCGTATTGTTCTGGCCCGTGGTGTTCAGGTAAAGTGCATGGGAACCGGTTGCGGTGTTGTATGAACCCGTTGTATTTGCATTCAATGAAACAATCCCGGTGGCCGTATTCTCAGAGGCCGTGGTGTTGTTATACAGCGCCTGGTACCCATTGGATGTGTTGTTGTTTCCGGTGGTGTTTGCCCAGAGGGTCTGCAACCCGGTGCCGGTATTGCAGGAACCCGTGGTGTTCGTTTGAAGAGTAAGATACCCGGCGGCCGTATTGAATGAGCCCGTGGTATTGTTCTGAAGCGCTGAATTCCCGAGCGCCAGGTTGCAGTTGCCGGTTGTATTGAAGAACAGTGCGGAATTTCCGAAGGCAGCATTATAGTTGCCCGTCGTGTTGATATAAAGTGCCAGCTCTCCCAGGGCTGTATTCGACTGGCCGGTTGTGTTTGAATAAAGTGCTCCGTAGCCGTGGGCCGTGTTGTATGAACCCGTTGTGTTCGATTGAAGAGCCCCGTATCCGGTGGCGGTATTCCATACCCCCTCGGTGTTGTTCGAAAGTGCAATGTATCCGAAGGACGAATTGCCCGAGCCCGTGGTGTTCGCATAGAGCCCCATGTACCCGGCGGCGGTATTGCTGTTGCCATAGGTATTGAAGAAAAGTGATTTGTACCCGTCGGCTGTATTGCCGTAACCCGTTGAGTTTGCATAAAGTGCATGATACCCGGTGGCCGTGTTGTACTGTCCGGTCGTATTCGAGTAAAGGGCGTTCAGCCCGTCGGCCGTGTTGAATGAACCCGAGGTGTTCAGGCAGAGCGCCTGCATCCCGGTGGCG
The DNA here is from genome assembly GCA_026391795.1 of Bacteroidota bacterium. GTDB lineage: Bacteria > Bacteroidota > Bacteroidia > Bacteroidales > FEN-979 > FEN-979. The sequence goes on along the minus strand of JAPLDI010000002.1, from coordinate 52,276 downwards.
GTATTGGAACTGCCCGTTGTATTGCTGTTGAGCGACAGCGATCCCACGGCGGTGTTGGCTGCCCCTGTGGTGTTCAGAAAAAGTGTACTGATGCCGATGGCCGTATTGTATGCCCCGTTGGTGTTCGAATAGAGGGTGTTTTCACCGATGGCGGTATTGCTGAATCCCGTGGTGTTTGTATAAAGAGCGCCACTCCCGGTCGCCGTGTTGTCATTGCCCGCCGTGTTGTTCTGAAGCGCATTGTACCCGAAGGCGGTATTCTTGTATCCTGTCGTGTTGCTCTGAAGAACCTGGTACCCGTGGGCTGTGTTGTAATTTCCAGACGTATTCAGGAAAAGCGAACGGTAACCGGTGGCCGTGTTTGACAGGCCCGTGGTGTTCGAGTAAAGCGAATTCATCCCGATCGCTGTATTCGATACCCCCCCGGTATTCTTTACAAGTGCATTGAAGCCGATGGCTGTATTGAAGTTTCCGGTGGTATTTCCCTTGAGCGTGCCGGTCCCGATGGCGACATTCGATCCGCCTGTGGTGTTCAGCATTCCTGCACTGTCGCCGATAAAAACATTCTTTTGCCCTGTCGTGGTATTGCGCCCGGCAGCATTTCCTGAGAACGTATTGCAGATCCCGCTCAATTCCGTCGGGGCCTCCACCGAAAAGGTCGAAACGGACGACCCGTTGGCAACCACAAAGCGGGAAGCGGGGGAACTGGTCCCGATCCCGAACCGCTTGTTCAGGTTGTCCCAATAGAGGGAATTGTCTCCCGATAAAACGGTTGCCCCGCTCCAGAGCGACACCTGTCCCGATGCACCTGATCCGGTAAGCCCGGCCGGAGAAACAGGTTGCCAGCTGGTGTTCTGAAAAAAATAATAGGCACGAAGATCGGTGTCATAGACCAGCAATCCATCGGCAGGTGACGGGATACTGTTTCGCTGGAGAGTCGTCATCCGGGGGATCAGGAGTCCTTTCGTGCTGCTTGAAATATCAAGCATCGAGGAAGAGTTCGGATTCATTGTGCCGATCCCTACCTGGGAGAAGGTTGAGCCGGCAGCCAGAAACCCAAAAAAGAAAATAAGGATTACCTTTTTCATATGCTCTCTTTTAACTTTTGATCATTAACTGATTCATCTGCACCGATAAAAAATCAAAAGCCACAACAGGCGCGGTCACCGGAAATTCATAAAGAAGAATTTTTCTCCTGAAAAATCCGATTTAATAAGGGAGGAAAACAATCCTGATATGTAGCTGTTGCAAAGATGCTGCGCCGGGGAAGGGAAATGCAAGTTTTTAATCCGACAAATGTGTTACATCTCTGTATGGAGAGCCAACAATATTGTTACAAAATTAGTAACCGGCTGAAATTGAATAATATAATCTGAGATTTGACGGGAGCGAAACGTAACACTGTTTTACCTCACCCCCAGCCTGCGGCTTGTCTCCCGTCCGTAACCTCTGATGAGGATGCTGTCGGCCGTGAGGGTCACCACCGCAAAGGCATTCACGCCGGTGTTGACCATCCCTTTGAAGTTGACAATGTGGATCCCCTCCTTCCGGGTATAGCTTCCGGAGTGGTAATGACCGCAGAAGTAGGCCTTTACGCAAGGATACCGGGCGATCATCGCAAAGAGCTCATCGCGGTTGAAGAGGTTATGGTCGGATCGTGAGAAGAGCGGGAAGTGGCAGACCACGATCACCTTGCGGTTTTCCTTCCCGGCATCGGTGAGCTGCGCATCAAGCCACTTCATCTGTTCGATGCCGATGCCGCCGTTCCAGATCATGCCGTTCACCCCCAGGTTCGAATAGAGGATGCTGACCTGTTCGTTACGTTCCTCTTTCTGCACCCGCGTCTGGGGTGCAACATAGCTCAGGTCGTCGCCGTTCAGCACGAGGAATGTCCACTGGCCGAGATCCACCCGGTAGTGGTCCTCCTTCATCCCGATATGACCGGGGAGGCCCGGCTTGTACTGCTTTTTGATCATGTAATCGTGATTGCCCAGCACAAGGTGCAGAGGCGCCCTGAACTGCCGGAACCGGGGCAGGATGCTGTCGTAACTCTCATACCCGTGATCGATCATGTCGCCCAGGTGGAAGACGCCATCCAGGTTCAGGGTGTTGAACTCTTTGATACAGGAATCCAGCTTCGTTGTCGACAACCGGTAGTACCGCTCGGTACCCGGTTCGCAGTTGCAGTACTGGCAGTCGGTGAAGATCCCCACGGTGACCGGCTTCGGCTCCTGCCCCATCCCCGGAAGGGAGATGAAAAAGAGGAGGAACAGGGTTAAATGTGGAATCGGGTACCGCGTCATAGGTTGCTGCGAATCAAACTGGGCTGACAGCAAAGATAAAGTTTCCCGGCGGTGATTGAGCCTGTTCTTCATGAAATCTCATACTGTTTTCGGAAAACAGATACAAAAACCTCGATGTCAGCCTATATTTGCCGCATAATTAATCTTAAGAGGTAAATCAATGAGAACAAAAATTATAACCCTGGTTTCAGCAGCCGCGATGATACTGATGATTTCATCCGTTTATTCACAGGAGCAGAAGATTGATGCCGGCATCTCCAACTTTTCGAAGTACCTGGGGACCTGGCATTCCCATTTTACCATGAAAGCAGGAGGCAAAACCGAGGTGGTCGACTATACCGTTGTTTACACCCCCGTTGCCGAAGGCCATGGGGTCTATATGGAGGAGACGGCTACAAGTCCGACGATGGGGAACTACAAGTGCAGCAACCTGATCGGCTACGATCCCTATGCTAAGAAACTTCACTGGTATTCTGTCGACAACATGGGAACGGCTCACGACCATACCTTCACCTGGGTCACGCCCGATCATTTCACGCTGGCCCACAGCAGCCTGCGCGACGGTAAGAAGTATACCGAAAGCATCGACTGCAAGTACAAAAGCGAAAACAGCTGTTTCCTCTCTTACGTCGTCACCCTCGATGGCAAGGAGGTGGAGAAGAGCGAAGGGACCTTTGACCGGGAGACGAATAAATAGCGAAATGGCGAGATAGCGAGATAGCGAAATAGCGAAAATTTCATTCCTGATTTCATTACCCTTTTCCTTTACTATAAGGTCAGGATTTCCTGAGTGATTTTTGCGCCTTAGCGTCTTAGCAGTTTAATTTTTTTAAGTGATACAGAATACCTGTTTTGGTACAGAACCTCTGTGGTTCTCTGTGTCTTCTCTGTGAACCTCTGAGAAACCTTCTTTTTACCGCAAAGACGCCAAGACGCAAAGGCCGCAGAGAAAAAAATTAGTAATCCCTGCCTGCGGCAGGCAGGCGTATTAACGGAATTACTTTATGTGGAGCTGTTCAAACGGAATATCCATCAGATCGAACTTCTCCCATCCCTGGTAATCATAATGCCACCATTCGGAAGGATAGGGTGTAAACCCGTACCGTTTCATCAGGGAGACCAGGAATTCGCGGTTCTTCAGGATGTTTTCAGGTAAGTTCATGAAGTCGGGATGGGCCTTGTCCGTGAAATCATCATAGGCGGTGGGCATTGCAACCTCCTTGCCCGTTTTCAGGTCGATGAGGGTCAGATCGACGGCACAGCCCCGGTTGTGACGTGACCCCTTCCAGGGAACGGCACAATAGACCGAGTCATGCGTCTTCTCATAAAATTTAACGGTAACGGAATAGGGACGGTAGGCATCCCATATCTTTAACCCGAGGCCCAGGATTTTGAGTTCCGCCTGAATGTCAGCAAGGGCCTCCACTACAGGCTTCCGGGCAAAGGCAAGGGGCTGCTTGTAGACGGATTCATGTATAAAATTATCCTTCGTGGCATATTTTATATCGAGAACGATCTCCGGGATTTCCTGCCGGATGTTTACCAGCAAGTTTGCGTTATCGGCAACAATGCTTTTCAGGTACTCCTGGTAATCGGAGATGACCTTAAGGCCATATTTATTGACGGTCTGAGCATGGCCGGAAAAGAAACTGCCTGCACCGGCCACGAGCAGACAAAGAACGATGAATCTTGATCTTGTTTTCATGATTATCTCTGTTATTTTTTCACTGATACCTGATTTTGCTTTTCGCTTTTCGCTGTTAATTCATCGTGTCTTTGTGATTAAAAAAATTTAACCGCAAAGGCGCACAAAGGTCTTCACAAAGGCACACAAAAGCAATCTCTCTTCCTTAATGACGAATGGCCAACCCCACCGGAATATTTTTTCATGACATCTTTATACTGATTAGTAAAAATAGTGCTTTTCCGTCAACTTATCATTTCTCCTCTTTTCGCTGTTCGTCATTCGCTGTTCGCTATTCGCTGTTCGCTATTTGTTTTTCGCTATTTATTTTAACCGCAGAGACGCGTTACGCGTTACGTGTCACGATTTTCCTGCCCTCAGGCCAGGAGGCCTGTTTTCTTGTTCATTTCTTTTGCTCGTCCAAAAGGATTCACAACGAGATTATAATATTGCAGGATCAATAAACTTTTCTACTTCTAATATTTATTTCCCTCAGGCCGGGTGGCCTCGTCACCGCAACGCAGCTGTACCCAGCGCTGTTTCTCCAACCAGTTGAACGA
>JAPLDI010000002.1:0-47712 GCA_026391795.1 Bacteroidota bacterium | reverse complement strand
TTTTTTCTACTAAATCCTGTCTTCGCTTTAGAAGAATGCCAATGGTTGCAAACCAGCAAAAGGAAACAACAAGTAACAATGCCCCCCGGCCTGAGGGAAATATTTAAAGAAATATGAATGCTCGTTAAAAACGAGCAGTGATAAGGCACGCGTTAGGAAACGCGCGTCAGCAAGAGGACACAAAGGATTTCACAAAGTCACACGAAGGCAATCTCCTTCCTCCATCCTCCATCCTCTATCCTCCATCTTCTACTTCACCACCACCTTCTTAATCACCTGCGCCGAACCCGTCCGGATCGCGGCAAGGTAAATGCCGGGATGCAGCTCCGTCCCCGTGAAAGCGAGTCGTACCGTCCCCTTCTGGCAGTTTTTGAATTCCTTTGATGCCGTCAGCTTCCCGTTAAGGTCGAAGAGGGAGATGCTGATCGTCTTGCCCTCCTGTGAATCGACGATCACCTGGAACTGGCTGTTTTCGGCCGGGTTGGGAAAGACGAGTGCTTTCAGTTCCGCCTCGCCCGAAGGCAGCACATCGGCTTTGATCGTGAAGGGCTGCGACGGCGACCATACCACGATCCGGTTATCGCTGAGTCCCCTCACTGCCCAGTAGTAGGTCTTTCCTTTTTCAGGCTTGAAGCCGGAAGGTGAAAGCTGCTCGAGGCCGCCTGCAGGTTCCGAGTAGAGGATGTTGTCGGCAGCGATGTTGGCCGCGCTGGCAATGAAGAGGGTGTAATCGCTGAGTTCGCCGTTTTCGGGCATCCAGCTGAAAAGCAGCTCCGTCGCCTCCAGCGTACTCCTGTCGTCGGGGGCCAGCAGCCTGATCTTTTTCGAACAGTCGGTCACCATGTAGGAGATGTACCAGGGCTTCTGGTCGGCCAGTCCGCTGTAGAACCACCAGTTCTCGTTGGTTTCGGGCCTCAGCCAGTAGGCGAGCATCTCAACGGAAAAGTTGTTCGTTCCGTCGTCCTGGTTTACCAGCGGGTCGAGTGATGCCACGATCTTCTGTCCGAACTCGGTCTTGACCGTGGTCTCGTTGGAGTACTTTACATCATAGCTGCCGGTGACATTGAGCTTGAAGACCTTGGCGATGTTCACCCCGGCGCTGGCGGTGACGTTGTACTGGCTCGTGCTTTCGTAGCTGGTGCTGGAGGTTGATTCCGTCAGGAAGGTGCCGGTGGCGCCGTGCGAGCCGTCGTCCCACCGGATGTCGAAGAGGGGCTGCACGCTGTAGCCGATCACTGCCTGTGCCAGGTCGGTGCGGGAGGTGTCGCGCCAGTCGGCCAGTGTGACATCGTTCGCGCTATCGATGAGGAAGGGATGGCTGGCGATGGGGATCCTTTCGTTGATGATGGAGGTGCCGATGGTGCGGAAAAGGAACTGGGTGGAATAGGGTATCGGGTACTGGGTTCCCTTGTCCCACCAGGGGTATTTATTATAGGTGAACCGTTCGATGTGGGGGACAGTCCAGATGAAATACCCGTATTGCTGTGTCTCTTCATTCAGCCCGAAGGTATTGGAGTAGGTCACGCTGATGAGGGTGTCGTGGGAGATGACGTTGCGGAAGGCGTTGGCATAGCTGAACTCCTCGCTCAGGGTCCCTTTCATCAGCTTGCCTCCCTTCTGGGTGTCGATGTTCTCGCCCACGCTCCACTGGTCTTCGTAGGTGTTGGCGATCTCCGTCTGGCTCTGCTGTTCGGTCTCGAAGATCAGCTCGGTGGCTTCGGTGCCCAGCGGGTGGTTCGCCACCCAGGTATCCCAGTTGACAGATACAGGGGGGGCGCCGTCGACGATGCCGGTGAGCGACCAGATGCTTTTGATTCCCGGGTAGGAGACACTATCGGACAGGTCGCTGCTCGAAACTGTCTGGGCATCCTCAAGTTTCCACTGGTCGGAAACGAACTGCGCCCCCTGGAAGTGTCCGTCCTTGTTGGGATAGAAGAACCAGTTTTCCTGCTGGAAGCCGTCCATCCCCGGTATCTGGGTGGTCATGTCGGTCGGCACAAGTTCATAGGTCCCGAACATGTCGAAGTTGCTGCTCACCTCCGCGGGGTAGCAGGAGGAGGGCAGGGTGATGGTGCCTGTCTGCCCCATGACGAGGCTGTCGCCCTTGATGATGCGTTCCTGGAACCGTACGTGGTGAGTGCCGTCGCTCGACTTGTCCTGGTCGATCACGAACTCGTTGAAACGGTCGGGTTCGCCGGGGGTGTTGTCGGTGCTCCTCCCCGCTTTGATGGTGCCGTTCACGATCGTCCCTGCCGCGATGCCTTGCAGCGCCCCGAAGGGGACGACGGTAAAGGTGGTCTGGCTGCCGTTGTTGTCGGGAAAGATGAAATCAAGGGTACCACCCTCTCCCGGTGTATACGTGTACGCGATGACGTATTCCTGCCCGAGGGAATCGACTTTTTTGATGTAACCGCCGAACATGCTGCCCCCGGGGAAGAGGTTGACATCCCGCACATGGGAGAACTTGTTCGTGGAGGCGTTAAAAGAATATTCCTGGATGTACCAGTTGTGGACATTCCCGTCGTTGGTGCTGACAGCCATGAAATAAAGGTTGGAATCGAGCTGGAAGGCGCATTGTTTGTAGAGGGTGGGGGGCGGGTTGGAGGTCTGGTAGTAGGTGAAGGGTTTGCCCAGTGTATCCTCCGGGAACTGTGCAAAACATTCGAAGCTCTCGTTGGGTGGCTTCCAGGTCATGTCGTCGGTAAACGAGCATTTCACCTGCTGGAAATACCAGAGTCGGCCCTCGTACTGGAACCCGAAGTTCCGGCCGAGCAGCGGGGGCGTGTAATAGGTGTCGTTTTCCCCTTTGTACCCGTAGTAGTCGATGTAGTTCTGCCCGGGGGGCGATCCGAAGTTCAGTTTGGCAAGATCGGCATAGTTGTGTTTCTTGTTCATGGTGTAGAAATAGGGATAGGCGCCGTGGTACCTCCCGTTATCGTGGAACTTGAAGACATAGAGGACCCCGTTGTAGTTGTAGAAGGAACTCCCGTATTTGTACCAGTCGTTCGAGCCGCCCCACACATGGTCGGGGGCCAGTGTCTGTGACCGGATGATCACCGGCAGGAGCAGCATGATCATGAAAATATATCTGCGCATCGTAAATTTTTTTAGGTGATTCATGGATAAGCCTGTTAAAAGTTGCACCGGAGCCCGGCGCTGGCAGTCACATCCGCGCCGAAAGCACCGGATGCCGTCAGGGTGAGCAGGTCGATGATCCTCCATTCAAGTGCGATGGCCCCGTCGATGAATGCAGTCGATACCAGCTTCGAATTGAACTCATCGGTGAGGAGGTACCCGCTTTCATTGTTTGTGCGGTTGATCTTGTATTTGTGGTTGGTCTGCACCAGGTAGAAACCCGGTCCGATGGCCACGGTGAACCTTTTGACGGTGAATGTCGCCATCAGGTTGCTACGGTGGTAGGTGAAAAAGAAATCATCGGTCCTTGTCTCCGTGAAATTCTCGGCCGGCGGGTAGATGTCGTCGGTGATGTCGGTGGTGACGCCCCAGGTACAGGCAAACAGCGGCCGCAGGGAGAGCCCCCAGGCCGGGGTGAAACGGTAGGTGATGTCGAACTTGAGTCCCAGGAAAGGCTTCTTCAACCCCGAATTGAAGGTTTGTTCCTCCTTGCCGGAGTTCTTGTTATAGATCCGTGTGTAGGAATTCGCGATCCCGGCGATCAGGTCTCCTTCAATATGGAAGTTTGTGGTGGGCTTTGAGAGCAGGACCATCCCTGCCTCCAGGCTGATGCCGTTCACGGTGCCTGTCCGCTTTACAAAAGAGTTGATGTCGTCGAGCTCATCACCGGTGGCTTCGCTCGTGCCGAAATCCTGTCCCTGCCACACCGAGTGCATGGTGAGGGAGGTTATTTTCATGTCGGTTGAGAGGTAGGTGTACGATACCCCGACATGGAATTTCCGGGTTTTCTTTTCCGGCTGCGGATCTGTTGCCTGGGAATGGCCCGCCAGGCATGCAACCAGGAAAAGAAGGAAGAATACAGGTCGTTTCATAACGATGGTTTTAGTGAATGATATGGGGGGAATAGGGAATTCAGGAGGGAGGGATACATGAAGCCGTGCCAAAACGATGCTTTCACGCGAGCGGGTTGTAGTAAAAATATTGTTATTCGGTGCAGATATACAAACGAGGAGTAAATATATTAAAAATATATAAACACGCAAAATAATTACGAATTAGGTATTGGGCATCAGGTAGAAGTCAGAGGTCGGAGGTCGGAAGTCAGATGGGTAAACTTTCTTAGCGGATTTTGCGCCTTGGCGCCTTAGCGGTAAAAAGAAGGTTTCACAGAGGTTCACAGAGAAGACACAGAGAACCACAGAGGTTCTGTACCCAAACAGGTATTCTGTATCGCTTAAAGAATTTAACCACAAAGGACACAAAGGATTTCACAAAGGCGCACAAAGGCATCCTCCATCCTCCATCTTCCAGTTTCCATCCTCATTTTCGCCAGCTCATCAGCTTATGACACTTTCGCGCACATAAACTCGCGGTTCATCCGGGCGATGTTGGAGCGGGAGATCAGTTTCGGGCATTCAGCCTCGCAGGCGTAGGTGTTGGTACAGTTGCCGAATCCCACGGCATCCATCATGGCCACCATCTTCTTCACCCGTTCTTTGGCCTCGATCCTTCCTTGCGGAAGCAGCCCCAGGTGGGCTACCTTGGCCGAGACGAAGAGCATGGCGGAGGCATTTTTACAGGCTGCCACGCAGGCGCCGCACCCGATGCAGGCGGCTGCATCCATGGACAGTTCAGCATTGGGTTTGCTGACCAGGATCGAGTTGGCCTCGGCGGCGCCGCCGGTGTTCACGGAGATATACCCGCCCTCCTGGATGATCTTGTCGAAAGCCGACCGGTCGACGATCAGGTCCTTCACCACGGGAAAGGGTTTGGCCCGCCAGGGCTCGATGATGATGGTGTCGCCGTCTTTGAACTTCCGCATGTGAAGCTGGCAGGTGGTGACGGCATCGTCAGGTCCGTGGGGACGGCCATTGATGTAGAGGCTGCAGGTCCCGCAGATCCCCTCGCGGCAGTCGTGGTCAAAGGCTACCGGCTCTTCTCCCTTGTTGATCAGCTGCTCGTTCAGGATGTCGAGCATCTCCAGGAAGGAGCAATTGGGGGATATCTCTTTCAACGTGTAGGTGACAAACTTCCCTTTTTCTTTGGGGCCACTCTGTTTCCAGATCTTTAACGTCAGATTCATAATGTCAGCTTTTTTTTACTCTTGGCGTCTTAGCGTCTTAGCGGTATACTTTTTTACCGCAAAGACGCGAAGACGCTAAGTATTCACAACATTAAACTTATTTTCATTCGGATTTCGTAATTATTTATAGATTCTTTGCTTCACCTCGATCTCTTCATATTTGAGCGGTTCCTTGTGCAGCTGGAATTCCCCCTCTTTGAGGTATTCCCAGGCAGCGACGTACATATAGTCCTGGTCGTTGCGCAGGCACTCGCCCTCATCGGTCTGGTACTCTTCGCGGAAATGGCCACCGCAGCTTTCGTTGCGGTTCAGCGCATCCAGTGCCAGCAGTTCGCCCATCTCGAGGAAGTCGGCCACACGGCCGGCCTTTTCCAGTTCGGGGTTCATCTCTCCGGCCAGGCCTGGGATCCGCACATCTTTCCAGAATTCGGCACGCAGGGCGCGGATCTGTTCGATGGCTTTTTTCAATCCGGCTTCGTTCCTTGCCATCCCAACATATTCCCACATGATCTTGCCCAGCTCCTTATGGAAATGGTCGACTGACTTGTTGCCTTTCACCGCCATCAGTTTCTCGATGCGGTCGCGCACGCTCTTCTCGGCCTCTTCAAATTCGGGTTTGCTTGTATCCATCCGTTTCACGCCGATCTCGCCGGCAAGGTAGTTCTGGATGGTGTAGGGCAGCACGAAATAGCCGTCGGCCAGTCCCTGCATCAGCGCCGAGGCGCCCAGCCGGTTTGCGCCGTGGTCGGAGAAGTTGGCTTCACCCAGTGCATAGAGCCCGGGGATGGTGGTCATCAGTTCATAATCCACCCAGATGCCGCCCATGGTATAATGCACGGCCGGGTAGATCATCATCGGGTTTTCGTAAGGGTTCTCATCCACGATCTTTTCATACATCTGGAAAAGGTTGCCGTAGCGTTCTTCGATAACCTGTTTCCCAAGACGTTTGATGGAGGCTTCGAAGTCGAGGAACACGGCCAGGCCGGTATCCCCGACGCCATAACCGGCATCGCAGCGTTCCTTGGCGGCGCGGGAAGCCACATCGCGGGGAACGAGGTTCCCGTAGGCGGGATACCTTCTTTCCAGGTAATAGTCGCGGTCTTCCTCTTTAATGTCTTTTGCCTTGATGAGGCGTTTGCGGTGCTTCTCGGCATCTTCCTTGTTTTTCGGAACCCAGATGCGGCCGTCGTTGCGGAGGCTCTCGCTCATCAGCGTGAGTTTCGACTGGTAGTCGCCGTGCACGGGGATGCAGGTGGGATGGATCTGCGTGAAGCAGGGGTTGGCGAAGTAGGCTCCTTTTTTGAAGACCTGCCAGCAGGCGCTGACATTCGACCCCATGGCGTTGGTGGAGAGGTAGAAGACGTTGCCGTAACCGCCGGTGGCAAAGACCACGGCATGGCCGAAATGGCGTTCCAGCTTTCCGGTCACCAGGTCGCGGGCGATGATGCCGCGGGCTTTTCCGTCGATGACCACAAGCTCCTGCATCTCGTGGCGATTGTAAAGCGTCACCGTTCCCAGCTTGAGCTGGCGGCTGAGGGCACCGTAAGCGCCCAGCAGCAGCTGCTGCCCGGTTTGTCCGCGGGCGAAGAAGGTACGCGAGACGAGCGCCCCGCCGAAGGAGCGGTTCTCGAGCGATCCGCCATATTCGCGTGCAAAGGGAACACCCTGTGCCACACACTGGTCGATGATGTTGTTGCTGACCTCCGCCAGGCGGTAAACATTCGATTCGCGTGCCCGGTAGTCACCCCCCTTGATGGTATCGTAAAAGAGGCGGTAGATGCTGTCGCCGTCGTTCGGGTAGTTCTTGGCCGCATTGATCCCGCCCTGTGCGGCGATGCTGTGCGCGCGGCGGGGAGAGTCCTGGTAACAGAAGATCTTCACGTTGAATCCGAGTTCGCCGAGCGAAGCAGCCGCCGAAGCGCCTCCCAGCCCGGTACCCACTACGATGATATCCAGCTTGCGTTTGTTTGTCGGGTTGACCAGGTTCTGATGGTCCTTGTACCGGGTCCATTTTCCAGCCAGCGGACCGGTTGGAACTTTTGCATTTAATTCAGCCATAATGCCTGTCAGATAAGAAAATAAAGAGGAATGATGATGTATCCCAACGGGATGATGATCGCGTAACAGATCCCGAAGCGGGTGATGAACGGGGTATAGGTCTTATGATCCAGCCCGAAGGTCTGAAATGCCGCCTGGAAGGCGTGGTAGAGATGAAACCCCAGGGCGATGATCAGGACGATGTAAACGATGGAGTAAGCAGGCTGCGAAAAGAGGTACAGCGCAACGCCTGCAAAATCGGGCTCTCCCTCCTGGAGGAACGGAACCGGGCTGCCCACCCATCCCATCTTGATAAAAAAGAAGTTGAACATGTGGATGACCAGGAAGATCAGCACCACGGCTCCCGTATAGATCATGTATTTGGAGAGGAACGGTGTGGGGGTCTTGTTCGTCACCCTATACCGTACCGGCCGTGAGAGCCAGTTCTTCAGCTGGAGGATGATCCCGAGCAGGACGTGAAAGATGAATCCGCCGAAGAGCACGATCTCGAATCCCTTGATGATGTAGTTGGTTCCCATGAAATGGGCTGCCGTGCGGAACCACTCGCCGCCGTCGTTCCTCAGCAAACACAGGTTGATGCTGAGATGAACAAGGAGAAAGGTCATCAGGAACAACCCCAATCCGGCCATCCATATCTTTTTCGTGATGGAGGAAAAATGTAGAAATGAAGAATTCATAACCTGCTTTTAAGTATTATATTTGTTAACCGTTTCAAAATTAGAATTTAATTTTTTCAATAAGGCAAAACAGTTCCCTTTTTTTCACTATTTCAAAACAGTCTAAATTATGTTCCCTGCAAAAATCCATTCCGACAGAAGGGCAAAACTCCGTGCGGAGTTGTCCACAGGCCTCGTTCTCTTTCCCGGCAACCGTGACGCCGCTTTCAATTACCCCGCAAATACATACAGCTTCCGGCAGGACAGCAGTTTCCTCTATTTCTTCGGGCTCGATCATCCCGACCTGGCCGGGGTGATCGACCTCGACAACGGGACCGATTCCATCTTCGGCAACGATGTCGACATCGACGATATCATCTGGATGGGCAAGCAGCCTACGATCAAGGACCAGGCAGCCCTGGCCGGCGTGGGAAACTCTGCACCGCTGAAAGAGCTGGCCCTGCTCATCCTTGAGGCACAGTCGAAGGGACGCAAGGTGCATTACCTTCCGCCATACCGCGGCGAGACGATCCTCCAGCTTTCCGACCTGCTCGACATCCATCCTTCAAAGGTCCGTGCCGGCGCTTCGGAAGAACTTATCAAAGGAGTCATTAAGCTGAGGATGGTAAAAGAAGAAGCCGAGATCGCGGAGATCGAAAAGATGGTCGATGTGGCCTGGCGAATGCATACCACCGGCATGAAGATGGCGAAACCCGGCATCGTGGAACAGGAGATCGCCGGGGTGATCGAAGGCATCGCACTTTCGTATGCGGGACCCGTCTCTTTCCCGGTGATCCTCTCCATCAACGGGCAGACCCTTCACAACCATTACCACGGCAATACCCTTGTAAAAGAGCGGATGATGGTGATCGACGCCGGCTGCGAATCGGCCGACCTGCACTATGCCAGCGACATCACGCGCACGGTGCCTGTGGGAGGCAAATTCTCGCAGCGGCAGAAGGAGATCTACCAGGTGGTGCTCAATGCAAACCTTGCCGCGACGGCAGCGGTGAAGCCCGGGGTACCCTTCCGCGAGATCCACCTGCTTGCAGCTGCAGAGATCGTGAAAGGACTGAAAGCCCTCGGCATCATGAAGGGCGACGTACAGGAAGCCGTGAGCAAAGGGGCCCATACCCTCTTCTTCCCGCACGGACTGGGGCATCCCCTCGGACTGGATGTGCACGACCTGGAAGGGCTCGGCGAGAACCTGGTGGGGTACGACAACGAGGTGACCCGCAGCAAGGAGTTCGGACTTGCCTTTCTCCGTTTCGGGCGCAAGCTTCAGAAAGGCTTCGTGATGACGATCGAGCCCGGGATCTATTTCATCCCCGAACTGATCGACATCTGGAAAAAAGAAAACAAGCTCCCGGAGTTCATCAACTACGACAAGGTGGAGAGCTACAAGGACTTCGGCGGCATCCGCATCGAAGACGACATCCTGGTGACCGACACCGGCGCCCGGGTGCTTGGCAAGCCGATACCGAAGACAGTGGAGGAGATAGAGAAGCTGATGAGCTGATGAGCTGGTGAGCTGGCGAGTAAAAAAATTCATTGAGCCCCGTAGGGGCGACATCTTTATAAAGCGAAGTAGCAAAATACAGGAAGTTGTTTTGGTTAAGAACCTCTGTGGTTCTCTGTGTCTTCTCTGTGAACCTCTGTGAAACCTCTTTTCACCGCAAAGACGCAAAGGCATCTAATACCTAAAACCCAATACCCAACACTTAACACCCAATCCCCATGAAAACAATCACCTTCAACGACAGCAAAATCTTCTTCACCGAATCCGGCAAAGGAAAAACAATTGTTCTTCTTCACGGCTTTACCGAGACCTCGAAGATCTGGGATTCGTTCCGGAACCAGCTGAAGAAGTCGTTCCGGGTGATCGTGATCGACCTGCCGGGCCACGGGAAGAGCGAATCCGTTGAGAAGATCCATACCATGGAGCTGCAGGCGGAGGTGGTGTATGAGGTGCTCAAACAGCGGAAGGTAAGGAAATGTGTCATGGTCGGCCATTCGATGGGCGGCTATGTGGCACTTTCCTTTGCTGCAAAATACCCTGAAATGCTGAAGGGTCTCTGCCTCTTTCACTCGCATCCTTTCCCCGATTCTCCCGCCGACAAGACCAACCGGAATCGCACGGTAAAAATTGTGGAGCAGGACAGCTTCAGGTTTGTAGCCGGGTTCATCCCCTCCCTCTTCCCGGAAGGGTCGCGGAAAAAATATGCGAAGAAGATCGCTGGCCTGGTGAAGCGTGCAAAGGAGATCCCGAAGGAAGGGATCATCGCGGCGCTGGAAGGGATGAAGGTCCGCAAGAACCAGAGTGCAGTGCTTAAATCAATCCCCGTTCCGGTGCTCTTCATCATCGGGCTGAAGGATCCCAAGGCCCCTCTCGACCGGCTATGGCAGATGGTCTCCCTGCCGCAGCGTTCGGAATGCCTGATCCTGAGAAACATCGGTCACATGGGGTACATCGAGGCGCCGGAAGAGACGCTGAATGCGGTGAAGGGATTTGCAAGAAAAACACTTAAAAAGTAATTCCGAATTACGAATTACGAATTTTTTTCTTTGCGCCTTTGCGGTAAAAATAGGTTTCACAGAGGTTCACAGAGAAGACACTGAGAACCACAGAGATTCTTTACCAAAACAACTAAATCTATTTCGTTACTTCGCTATTATAAATATTTCGCCCCTACGGGGCTCTATTGGTATTTGTTATCTCCTGGCTAGAAATATTTCACCCCTACGGGGTTCAATATATTTTATTACTCACCAGTTCGCTAGCTCACCAGCTCGCCAGTTCATCAACTCATCAGCTCATCAGCTCGCCAGCTCATAAAAATGCATCTCCGTCAGGTATTTCCATACCTTTTCGGGAAGGAACTGCCGCATGTTCTTTCCCTCCCGGATGCCGTTCCGGATAAAGCTTGAGGAGATCTCGATCAGCGGGGCTTCGGTGAAATGAACGTGGGGATGGCTGTCGAATTCGCTGGGTGGCGTTCCCGGCCGGGGATAGATGTAGAGCTGGTAATGGTTCAGCAGCATCTCGTAATTTTTCCACTTTGCGAAGGTGGGCAGGGTATCGCTGCCGCAGATCAGCACGAACTCCTTTTCCTGGTATTTCTCCGAAAGGTAGGTCAGCGTGTCGATGGTGTAGGATGGCTGCGGAAGATGAAATTCGATGTTGGAGGCCCGGAACCGGGGGTCGTCCTCCACGGCGATGTTGGCCATGGCCAGCCGGTGATGGTCGGCCAGCAGGGTGGCTTTTTCCTTCAGCGGGTTGTGCGGGGAGACGATGAACCAGACCTGGCTGATGTCGGTATACTCAACCATGTAGTTGGCGATCATCAGGTGGCCCTGGTGGATGGGGTTGAAGGATCCGAAAAAGAGGCCGGTTTTATTTTTTGGCGTCATCAGGGTGCCTCCGATTTATTCTTTTGGTTGTTGCGGTTCTGTGTTCAGGAACTCCGTGATGAGCACAGTTGCCTTGTTGCTGGAGGTGGAGATCTCGTCGTTGACGATGATGCGGTCGAATTTACCCGCGTAGGTCAGCTCTTTCTCCACCTTGTCGAGCCTTATCCGGAGGCTCTCTTCAGTCTCCGACCCCCGGTGGCGCAGGCGGTGTTCAAGCTCCTGCATCGAAGGCGGCTGGATGAATACCGCGAGGGCCGTACTCCCGAAATAGTTCTTCAGGTTGATCCCCCCCAGCACATCCACGTCAAAGATCGGGGTCTTCCCCGCCGACCAGATCCGCTCCATCTCCGACTTCAGGGTTCCGTAATAACTGCCCGGGTAGACCTCCTGCCATTCGATGAATTCATCGGCGGCGATTTTTTCACGGAACTGCTCTGCGGTGATGAAGTAGTAGTCTTTCCCGTCGGTCTCCTTTTCACGTTTCGGGCGACTGCAGGCGGAGACGGAGAACTCCAGCTCAGGAAACATCCCAAGCAGGTGCTTCACGATGGTGGTCTTCCCGGCACCGGAAGGAGCAGAAACGATAATGGCTTTTCTTTTCATTCTTCAGCTTGTCAATGAATTGGCGGCAAAATTATTTTTTTTTACCGCTAAGGCGCCAAGGCGCTAAAAAATCATTGATTTCAACTCTTTTGCGTCTTTGCGTCTTTGCGGTGATATTTTATAAAGAATAACACAGAGGTTCACAGAGAAGACACAGAGAAACACAGAGGTTCATTACCAAAACAACTAAATCTATTTCGTTACTTCGCTATTATAAATATCTCGCCCCTACGGGGCTAGAAATATTTCACCCCTACGGGGTTAGAAATATTTCACCCCTACGGGGTTCAATTTTTTTTATTATTCACCAATTCACCACCTCATCAGCTCATCAGCTATCATAGAATATTCAGCAGCTGCTCCTTGATCTTCTCGAGTTCATCCTTCATCTGCACCACGATCTTCTGGATGCCGGCATCGTTGGCCTTGGATCCGATGGTGTTGATCTCCCGTCCCATCTCCTGCACCACGAATCCCAGCTTCTTGCCCTGCGAGGCGGAATCGTTCAGCGTCTCGATAAAATAATCGCAGTGTTTTTTCAGGCGTACCTTTTCTTCGGTGATATCCAGCCGTTCGATGTAGTAGATCAGCTCCTGTTCAAACCGGTTCTCGTCGGGTTTTGTCTGTAAAAGATCGGATTTGGTGATCTTCTGGAAGCCTGTCCGGATCCGTTCGCGGATGTCGTTCAGGCGATTCTGTTCAAAGGGTTCGACCAGCACCAGCAGGTCAAGGATCAGTCCGACCCGGCCCCGGATGTCGTCTTCCAGCACCTGTCCTTCGGCCGTGCGGAACTCCTCCACCGAACTCAGGGCGTTTTCAATTCCCTGCGCAACGGTTTCCCAGTCGTGTTCGTCGAACTCCGCCTTCTCGCTCTGCAACACATCCGGGATCTTCAGGATGACGGACGAGAGGCTTTCATTGCTCTCTTCCCCTGCTTCCGACAGAAGTGTTTTCAGCTCTTTGTGGTAATGGAGAAAAAGCGTTTTGTTGATGGAAAAGGAACCCGAGTCGGCCGATTTTTCCACCGATACAAAAAGCTCGATCTTTCCTCTTTCCAGCCGCTGCGAGAGCAGGGTCCGGATCTCCATCTCCTTCTCACGGAATGCCGACGGAAGCTTCACCGACAGGTCGAGACCCTTGCTGTTCAGGGATTTGATCTCAATGGCCAGGTTTTTCCCCGGGAGCTCGGCGAGGGCTTTTCCATAGCCGGTCATGGATATGATCATACATCCTTTTTTGCAAACTTACACAAAATTAGTATACCTTTACCTTATGGAATTCCTGGTACTCGACGACCCCCTGAAGTTTTACAATGTAATGCTCAGCGACATTGCCGTGGCAAAGCAGTTCATCTACCTCGAGACTTATAAATTCGCAAACGATTACATGGGCGTGAAGTTCCGCGACGCGCTCACCCGCAAGGCACACGAAGGGGTCAGCGTAAAGCTGATGATTGATTCCTGGGGCAGGGGGCCCGTTTCCGAATCGTTCTTCGATGAGCTGATCCGGTACGGGGGCGAAGTAAAGTTTTTTGAAAAGATCCGGCTGAACACCGACATCTTCACCCGCGGCCACCGGCGCGACCACCGCAAGATCATCGTCATCGACGGCGAGATCAGCTACATCGGCTCGATGAACATCACCGGATACAACCTGAACTGGCGCGAACTGGCCCTGCGGATCAAAGGCGAGCTGAGCCAGCTGTTCAGGAAGGTCTTCCTCCAGAATTATGAAAACATCAACCCCTACCTCATCCCGAATAAAGTTGCGCATACCCGCACCTTGAAGATGGGCGATTGGGAGATCATACGCGACGTGCCTTCCATCCCGCTGCAGCGGATGAAGAAGAAATACCTGAAACTGCTGCGCAATGCAAAGTCGTCGGTAATCATTGAAACCCCCTATTTCCTGCCGGGATTCCTGCTGCGGAAAGCCTTGATGGATGCAGCAAAGCGGGGTGTTGACGTCACCGTGATCATGCCCAAACATTCGGATGTCAGGATCATCGACATCCTACGGAACCGGTACCTGGGATTGCTCTCGAAGAACAATGTGAAGATGATGTTCTTCATCCCGAATAACCTCCATGCCAAGCTGATGATGATCGACAACACCGTCTTCTCCATCACCTCCGCCAATTTCGATTACCGGAGTTTCCGTTACCAGTATGAGATCGCCCTGATCGGGAACGAGCCGGAAGTGGTAAGGCAGCTCCACGAGCATGTAAGGGAGACCCTGAACAATTCGGAAGCGTTCGACTATGAACTATGGGCCGACAGGGCCCTGATTGAAAAGATCTTCGAAGCCCTCCTCATCCCCTTCAGGCACCTTCTTTGACCCGGCCGGGGACATTCTTTTTCATGCGGCTTACCAGGTAAACACCCCCGAAGATCAGCACTGCAGCAATGATCTTTGGAAGCGTCAGGATATCCTTTCCCAGTGAAACCGACATCACCGATGCGATGACCGGCTGAAGGTAGGTGTAATAACTGACCATGCTTGCCTCCACCGTTTTCAGGGCAAAGTTGATCAGGAGGTAGGCGATGAAGGAGTTGAACACAACCACATACCCCACGCCCAGCCAGGCATGGAACGAAACCGACGGAAGGTCCAGCTGGAAAATCCCCTTTACAGTAAAGGGCAGGATGAAAAGAAACCCGAAAAAGGAGACCCATTTCAGGATCGTCATGGTGTGGTACCGGGCAACCAGCGGCTTGATCAGCACGATGTACATGGCGTAGCAGAGCATGTTGAGCATCACCAGGATGTTGCCTGCAAAGGAGTTCGTGCTCATGTTCACCATCCTGCCGTAAAGGATCAGGATCAGCGCCCCGGCGGCGCCGAGCGCGATGCCGATGATTTTGAGAAAGGTCACCTTCTCGTGGATGAGGATGCTGGCAAAGACCAGGACGAACACCGGGTTCAGCACATGGATGATCGAGGCGTCGACGGGGGTGGTCAGGTTCAGCCCGGCATAGAACAGGGCCTGGTTGGCGGCAAAGCCCAGGAAGCCGCACAGGGCAAGCATCCACAGGTCGCGCCTCACCACCTTTTCCCTCACATACCAGCGCTGGAAGATCCAGAAGAGCAGGAGCGCGCCGAGTGAGCGGAGGAAGAGGAGCTGCATGGGCTGGAACGGAACCGGCATCAGGCTTTTCCCGATCATGTAATGCATCCCGAAGATGAGGGTGGTGACGAGAAGGGCGAGATGGGATTTGAGGTTCCGGGTCATGAGGGAAATTTGAGAAGGCAAAAGTACAGCTTTTGGAGATGTTTAGAAATTGTAACTCTCCCTCTGTGAACCTCTGTGTCTTCTCAGTGAACCTCCGTGTAATTCCCAACCCCTGAAAAAATTAGTTACACAGAGAACCACAGAGAAGACACAGAGGTTCACAGAGGAATCATCTGAAGAAAAAAAAGAGGCTTCCTCCGGGAAACCTCTTTTTCTGCTTTGCAGATGATTCAGGAAATCATAATTCTGGTTATGAAATCTTGATCTCTTTTTTAATGTCAAGCCGTGCATCGTCTTTCTTCGGAAGTATGACCTTCAGGATACCGCTTTCGTAGTCGGCCTTGATCTTGTCAAGATCAACGGTGCGGGGAAGGGTGAACGACCTGCTGAACGAACTGTAATGGAACTCCTTGCGGGTGTAGTTTTTTTCTGCCTCTTCCTTTTCATCCGAAACCTCTGAAGAAATTGTAAGAACGTTGTTTTCGAGGTGGATCTTGAAGTCATCCTTTTTCAATCCCGGTGCGGCAATGTTCAGTTCAAAGGAATCGGGGTGCTCAAGGATGTTGGCAGCAGGATCCATCCCCTTGCGGTTGAAGAAATCAACGGCATCGTTGTCGAAAAAATTCTGAAAAACATCTGCTAATGCGTTTGGTCTGCTAAATCTGATGATACTCATATTTCAATCCTCCATATTTTAATTAACTATCGAATTGTACCCTCCTTCCTCAATTTCTGTACCACCCGATTATTCACCCAAATACCAGACAACATGACACATGTGATTAAAAACAAGGTGTCATTCTGGCATTGAAAATTTAACCACAATGGCTCACAAAGGAGGTTAATAAGGTTACACAGAGGTTCACAGAGAAGTCACAGAGGACCACAGAGGGAATTTACTAATTCGCCACTTCACCAATTATTTTAACTCATCAACTCATCAGCTCATCAGCTCATCAACTCATCAGCTATCTCACGAACAGCAGTTCCCTGTATTTCGGAAGGGTCCAGATCTCATCATCGATCAGCAGTTCCAGCTTGTTGGTGTGGTAGCGGATCTTGTCGAACCAGGGCAGCACTTTCTCGCAGTAGGCGAATGCCTTGTCTTCTGAATTGCCGATCTTGTTGGCGGCTTTCCGTGCTTCGAGCATCTCGCTGACCATCGACTTCACCTTTGCAATGTGTTCGGAGATCTCGGTGATGGTCTCGACCTGGTTGGCGGAGACTTTCGAAAAGGTACGGCGGTCGAGGACCTCGCTGAGCCGCTGCACGCATTCACAGAGTATGTTGAGGTATTTGATCGCCCCGGGGATGATATGGTTGGTTGCCAGGTCGCCCAGCACCCTGGATTCGATCTGGAGCTTTTTCGTGTAGTCTTCGAGATGGATCTCATGGCGGGCTTTCAGTTCACGGCCGGTCAGGATCTTGTTCTCTTCAAACAGTTTGATGGTCTTTCTCGAAACCATGGCTTTCACCGCTTTGGGGGTGCTTGTAAAGTTTGAGAGTTTCCTCTTTGCGGCTTCCTCGACCCACTCCTTGCTGTAGTTATTGCCTTCGAAAAGGATGTTCTTTGATTCCTGGATGTATTTCCTGAGAACATTGAAGATGGCGTCTTCTTTCCTCACCTTGTTCCTGATATGCTCATCCACTTCTTCCTTGAATTTCTGCAGCTGGGATGCGAGGATCAGGTTGAGAACGATCATGGCCGGTGCGCAGGTCTGCGAACTTCCCACGGCACGGAACTCGAACTTGTTGCCAGTGAATGCAAAGGGCGAGGTGCGGTTGCGGTCGGTCTCGTCTACCAGGATCTCGGGGATCCGCGGCAGGTTTTTGAAGAGGTTGGCTTTTCCTTTCTGCGAAGCGGGGGCGATCTTCTTATTGCTTTTTTCGATCATCTCGATCATGGCGGAGAGATGGCTCCCGAGGAAGACGGAGATGATTGCCGGCGGGGCCTCGTTGGCGCCAAGCCGGTGGTCGTTGCCCGGCGTTGCAATGATGGAACGGATCAGGTCGGCATGATCGTGCACGGCCTTCATGATGTTGACCAGGAAGGTGAGGAAGCGCTGGTTCTTCTCCGGGGTTTTGCCGGGCGAAAGCAGGTTTTCTTTCGTGTTTGTGGCCAGCGACCAGTTGTTGTGCTTTCCCGATCCGTTGACGCCGCTGTAAGGTTTCTCGTGGAAGAGAACGGTGAAGTCGTGCCGTTTCGCAATGTTCTCCATCAGGTGCATGATCAGCTGGTTATGGTCGACCGAGAGGTTGGCTTCTTCAAACACGGGGGCACATTCGTACTGGTTCGGGGCCACTTCGTTGTGGCGGGTCTTGACCGGGATGCCGAGTCTGTGGGCTTCGATCTCCAGTTCCTGCATGAAGGCGATCACCCGCTGGGGGATGGCTCCCAGGTAATGATCTTCAAGCTGCTGGTCTTTCGCGGCGGCGTTCCCGAAGAGCGTCCTGCCGGTCAGCACCAGGTCGGGGCGTGCGGCGTAAAGGGCGCTGTCGACCAGGAAGTACTCCTGTTCCCAGCCCAGGGTGGCATTGACCTTGGTGACGCCGGCGTCAAAATAGCGGCATACGTCAACCGCCGCCTTATCGATGGCAGCCAGTGATTTGAGCAGCGGCGTTTTATAATCCAGTGCCTCGCCGGTATAGGAGACGAACAGGGTGGGGATGCAGAGGGTATTGTCGATGATGAAAGCCGGGGAGGTAGGATCCCAGGCAGTATATCCGCGTGCTTCGAAGGTCGAACGCATGCCTCCGCTCGGGAAGCTCGAGGCATCGGGTTCGTGCTGCGAAAGCTGGTTGCCGCTGAAATTCTCGATGGCTTTCCCGCCTTCGACAGGATCGAGGAAGGAGTCGTGCTTCTCGGCCGTCAGCCCGGTAAGGGGAAAAAACCAGTGGGTGTAGTTGGTGGCTCCTTTGGCCAGTGCCCATGCCTTCATGCCGGCTGCAACCTGGTCGGCCGTCTTCCGGTCGATCCGTTCTCCCTTTTCAATGGAGTTGATCACCTGCCGGAACGATTCCGCGGTAAGGTATTCCTTCATGGCGGAGGAGTTGAAGGTCAGCTCCCCGAAATATTCTGATGCTTTTCCTTCCGGGAATGCAACAGGTTTGCGTTTGCGCTGGATTGAAATCTCCAGTGCACTGAAACGTATGTTCTCCATTTTCAGCGATTAAGATTAAATGTTACTAAAATGCAGTCCGGGATCATCCGCAATGCAGGTAAGCCTTGACAAGCTTCAGGACCTCTTTTTCGTTGTCCTGGATGCCTGTACGCAGCTTTTCATCATTATAACTCCTCAGTTTCTTTATGATGCCGTCGAGGATCTGGTGAGGGAAGATGTCGAATTTTTCGTAGATGGTCCGTTGCTTTTCAAGGCAATCGGCCGAGTGCCAGCACGAGTCGGGAAGTTGCTTCAGATGGTTTGTACGGCTTTTATGTTTTTCTTCGAAGATGTTTACATCCACATACGATTCTTTTGCAATGTTCAGGGCGTTGTCCATGGTCAGTCCGTGCCGGGCTGCCACGGTGAGTCCGGCCAGCAGCAGGTAGATGTCGGCCGATCCGTCGGGACAGCGGAATTCAACGGTCTGCCGGCGGCTGAAATCGCGTCCGTTTTCAGCTTCTCCGGGGTTGCAGTCGGTGATCATGCTGCTCTTTGAGTTCCAGCCCAGGGGGACCCTGACCAGCACGGAGCGGTTCCGGTCGCCCCAGCAGATGTTGGTCGGCGCCTCCTGGTGAGGTACCAGCCGGAAGTAACTTGTCGGGATGGTATTGCCGAAGGCGGTGAGCGATTGGGCCAGGTCGACGTAGCCGGCGATGGCTTTTTTGGCGATGACGGAGAGAACCCCGTCGTCAACCATTGCATTCCTGCCCTCCTTTACCAGTTTGGTATGGATATGAAGTCCGCTGCCGGCTTTCCCGGTAGTGATCTTGGGTGCAAAGGTGGCTGTTACGCCGTATTTGTAGGCAAGGCACCGCAACACCCATTTGGCGATGAGGAGCTGGTCGGCAGCTTCTTCCAGCTTTACCGGGATGAATTCGATCTCGCTCTGTTCAAAGCTGAATCCCCCTTCCGAAAAATTGCCCACCTCCGAGTGTCCGTATTTGATATTGCCGCCGCATTTGGCAATGGCGCGCATGGCCTCCATCCGGAGCCCTCCCCATTTTGTGAACGGGGGCGACTCATGGTACCCGCGCTGGTCAAAGGCTTCGTATGCATCGTCCTTGTCGCTGATGATGTAATATTCCAGTTCTCCCATCACCTCAAACATCATCCCGGTCTGTTCCTGGAGCGCCTGGTGCGACTTCTTCAGGATGTATTCGGGTGAGCTGGCAAAGGGAAGACCGTCTTTGTCGTAGTAGGAACAGAGGATATCAAGGGTAGGTACTTCCGAAAAGGGATTGACAAAAGCGGTGCGGTACCTGGGGATCACATAGAGGTCACTGGACCCGGCTTCAATGTAATGGGGAAACAGGCTGGAGCCGTCAACCCTCTCACCTGCGCTGAGCAGGCTGTCGAGGTGGCGCTTGCTGTTAATGATGAAATTCAGTGTCTTTAACCTCCCGTCGGCCCCGGCATACCGGAAATTGATCATTTCAATTCCGTTGGCTTCGATGAACCGGAGGAGGTCGTTTTTGTTGAAATCCTGACTGGGTTTTTCGAGAAATCGGATGAGGGGATTCGGGTTCAGCGCTAAAGTATCTTTCATAAACCAGGTTACTTGTGATGGAGAAGATCGGCAAAATTAATAAATTTTCCTAATTTTGCCCCTTCTCCTTTTGATCAACACACAGCTTGCATATGCTCACCGGAACGTATGAAATAATCGCCTTTTCAGGCTTTCTCCTGTTCATCATGCTGATGCTCAGCCTCGACCTGGGTATCTTCAACAGGAAAAGCCATGCCCTTAGCTTCCGCGAAGCCTTGCTGTGGACCTTCTTCTGGGTCGGACTGGCCATCGGGTTCTATCTCCTTCTCCGGTTTTTCGGCAACGAACTGCACGGGATAAAGACCAATGCGGATATCCAGTCGCTGGTTATCCGGTACCATCATCCCCTCCGGACTATCAATCCTGATCATTCCATCGCGATCGCTGACTACAACCGCAACCTCTCCCTCGAATTCATTACCGGTTACCTGATTGAATATTCGCTTTCGGTGGATAACATCTTCGTGATCATCATGATCTTTCTCTCCTTTAACATCGAACAGCGCTATTATCACCGGGTGCTTTTCTGGGGGATCCTCGGCGCCATCCTCATGCGGTTTCTCTTCATCTTCGTTGCCAGTGCGCTGATCAGCCGGTTTGAATGGATCCTCATCATCTTCGGGGTGATCCTTGTTATCCTCGGGTTCAAGATGGGATGGGAGTTCTTTTCGGGCAAGGTGGCGGAGCTGATCGACACGGAACACCATCCCGTGGTGAAATTCCTCTCAAAATATTTTTCCGTCACGCGTGATAAAACCGGGCACCATTTCTGGGTGAGGAGAGAAGGGAAGATCCTCATTACGCCCCTGCTC
This sequence comes from Bacteroidota bacterium, assembly GCA_026391795.1. GTDB lineage: Bacteria > Bacteroidota > Bacteroidia > Bacteroidales > FEN-979 > FEN-979. The sequence goes on along the minus strand of JAPLDI010000002.1, from coordinate 27,012 downwards.
ATTGTCCTGATCATCATCGAGTTTTCCGATGTGCTGTTCGCCGTCGACTCCGTCCCCGCGGTGTTCTCGGTAACCCGCGACCCGCTGATCGTCTTCTTTTCGAACATCTTTGCCATCCTCGGGCTGCGGTCACTTTTCTTCCTGGTGATGAATGTGATGAACCGGTTCCGTTTCCTGAAGCTCGGGCTTGCCTGTCTCTTATCGTTTATCGGGGTGAAGATGGTCTTTCAGATCAGCATCTCGACGAACCATTCCCTGGGCATCATCATCGGGATCCTTTCGGTGTTTATCATCCTTTCGATGATCTTTCCGGGAAAAAAGGAGAAAACTATTTCCTGATTCAATTAATTTATATCTTTGAACATCTTTGATGATGATGTATGAGCGGCATCTCCAAAACTCCTGTCCTCAGCTTTGACCAGTACCTGAAACGCCGCGGGTACATCTTTTTTTCTTTCCGCCAGGCCCTTTTCAAAGTCATCAGAAAGAGTTTCTCCCAGGGGAGTTTTTGCGGTTTCTGGAGAATGTGGAATCCCTTTTCAGGGTACCTCATTTTTCTTCTCTATTCCTTTCTGGGTGGGAACCGAAAACGGCCCTATGTGATTCCGCTGGTATTTCTGACCAGTGGCATCGTTTTTCATGACCTGGTCATTTTTCTGATCACCGGGACGCTTTCCATAGTTTTCACCATTACCTTTTTCCTGTATTCCGTTATCTTCAGCATTGAACACCGGATTTTCATGATCAGAAAAGCGTTTAAAACCCGTGCCTTGACGAGGAGTAATCTTCCGGTAGCCTACCGCGTGATCCTGAACATGACCTTGCTGGCCATTCCACTTACCATCGGGTTCCTGATCAATTTTCTCGCTTTTCCCGATTCCGCCATGAACCGGATCTTTCAATTCATGTTCAGTTGATGGATCGATGCCTGGACAAGTATCTCCTCTTTCCTGTTTTCTCTGTGAATTTTGGGCGCTCCTTTGTGAACCCCTTTGTGTTCCTTTGTGGTTAAAAATTTTAACCACGAAGGCGCACAAAGTACACACGAAGGATAAAAAAAGGGATTTTTACTTTGAATAGTAGCTCTCCAGCAACTCCTTAGCCGCCAGGTAGGGGCTGATGCTCCCTTCCATGATCTCTTTTTCAAGCCTGGAAAGTCCGTTCTGGATCTCTTTCCGGGAGTGGAACCGGCTCTTCAGTGCTTCGTCGATGGTCTCGTGGAGGACATGCAGGTTCTGCTGTTTCCGGTTGGTGCCGAAATATCCGTTCCGAAGGGTAAGTTCACGGTATTCCATGATTGTATCCCATACCTCCCGGATTCCTTCGCGGTTGAGGGAAGAGCAGAGTCCGACGGGCACCTTCCAGCCCGATTCCGGGGGCGGGTAGAGATGAAGGGCATTTGTGTATTCCCTCTCTGCCATCTGTGCCCTCCTGATGTTTTCGCCGTCGGCCTTGTTGATGAAGATGGCGTCGGCCATTTCGATGATCCCGCGTTTGATCCCCTGCAGCTCGTCGCCGGCACCAGCCAGCATGAGCAGGAGGAAGAAATCGACCATCGAATGAACGGCGGTTTCCGACTGTCCTACCCCTACTGTTTCCACAAGGATCACATCAAAACCGGCTGCTTCGCAGAGGATGATCGTCTCCCTCGTCTTCCGGGCCACTCCACCAAGGGAGCCTGCCGACGGGGAGGGGCGGATGAAGGCATGCGGGTCGTTTGCCAGTTCCTCCATGCGGGTCTTGTCGCCCAGGATGCTTCCCCTGGAACGGCTGCTGCTCGGATCGATCGCCAGGACAGCCAGCTTGTGCCCCTGTGCGGTAAGGTATTTCCCGAAGACTTCGATGAAGGTGCTTTTCCCCACGCCGGGAACGCCGGTGATGCCGATGCGGATGCTTCCCGGGATATGGGATGTGGGATGTGGGATGTGGGATGTGGGATGTGGGATGCTGGATGCCGACTGCTGACTGCTGACTGCCAGGCACTGAGCAATTATTTCCTGAGCCTTTTCCTGGTGGGAGTGAAGTGAACTCTCAACCAGCGTGATGGCTTTGCTGAGGATGGTGCGGTTGCCTTCGCGGATTCCTGCCACAAAGTCCTCTGCACTCAGCGGTTTGGACCTTCCCGATTTCAGTTTCCGGATTGCGGCTTCATTGATCTGCGAGGGCTGTTCAACCCCTCCCATGACGTTCAGTGCACTTTTATGTTCTTTCCGGTATGGCATCGAATCAGTTTAGCTGAAAAACCACTTCCCAGGCGTTGCGGTTGTTGTACAGTTTTGAAGGATGAACGATCTTTCCGTCGCACAGGGTCTTGAACTCAACCGGTTCCATCTGGCTCTTTTTGTTCCACCCGCAGGTCTTTGCATACGCTTTCAGGATCAGTTCAGAGCAATAGAGTGTATCGTCGGAGTTGTTGAAGTCGAAGCTGTAGGGTGTTCCTACTTTTTCGGATGCATGGCAACAGGCCTTTTCCATCTCCATCACGCCGCAGAACCTCGGCCGGAGGATTACAAAGTCGTCGGTCTTTGTAAAGAACTCCCCTATCGTGTTGATCACCACCCCGCCGGAGGTGGCCTGGATGACCTTTCCGTCGGGCATCACCATCGCGGTATGGGTCCAGTAGCCGTCGATAAAATAATTGGAGATCTCGAATTCCCGCCTCGAGAGCAGGATCATCCCCGGCTTCAGCAGCTCCCTGACCTGGTTGAGGTCGAGTTCCGAACAGCGGTATTTCCGCCCGAACCGCCACTTAATGTATTTTGAAACCCGGATCAGGGGTGTGAAGTAATAAAGGAATTTCGGGCTCCAGGCGATCATAGTTAAATAGCGAAATGGCGAAGTAGCGAAGTAGCGAAATTAAGAAAAATTAGGGAATAGGCATTGGGCATTCGGTATTAGATATTAGGCATCAGGGAATAGGCAATATGATAATAAGTAAACGTGGGAATTACATATTTAGTTTCTTTTGGAATGAGTTTATCGTTCTCCCGGTCTTTTCAGACTTTGCGGATGTTTTTTCACCGCTAAGGCGCCAAGACGCTAAATTCATTTTAGCTTGTACTCACCCTCTGTGGTTCTCTGTGAACCTCTGTGGCTCTCTGTGTAATTCCCAGGCGCTCAAAAAGTCAGTTACACAGAGGTTCACTGAGAAGGCACAGAGGACCACAGAGGGCATTCAACATTATATTAAACTCCATTTCTTCCATTCTCCATCCTCCATTCTCCATCCTCCATCATCAACAAAATGCTCCTGTAAAATAGTTGAGACGTTTTTAAATTAACGAAAAGTTCTTACCTTTGCCGCCCTTAACCCTCTCCGTAGCTCAGTTGGTAGAGCAATTGACTCTTAATCAATGGGTCCCAGGTTCGAATCCTGGCGGGGAGACAGCAGCAGCAAGGGTTTCAGAAGGTCCAAAATCTGAAACCCTTTTTTTGTGCAAACAATTTGCATAACATGTGGTCGGGGAATTATTTTTTTCAATTGGCGATTTTTGTTTTTGAAATCCATTATTGATGATTCGGTTCAATCAAGAAGTCAGATGCAATTGTAGTCATTATGTGCCAATATTTATTTTAACATCACTTTGGACTAAGGGGAGTTCACCATCCTGAGAAAATTCTGTCGTTACTTGGAGCTAGGGGGTTACTGCAGTTGTCCTCTTCTGGGCTGTTACCGAATAATGTTTACTTGATGCATCTGGATCATTTGAGAATAATAGAACATAACCGACTGCAGAGACAGTTGATATAGAATTCCAGTCGGTTTCCGTCGCTTTTCACCTGTTGTGTCCCGCCCGGGGTACTTTTCAAGCTTAAAACCCGCGTTAATCGCGGGTTTTGCATTTCAGGTAGCCAAATGGGTACCCAAAATATTTTTCCTGCAATATAACGGATCAAGAATCAAGGTTCTTTAATATTCCCAACCTCACGACTGACGTCTCCTGATATTATGGCATCTCTTTATTGAGACCGGTTCCAAATTTCCCGATCTGCATTATTACCTGAATATTTGCTTTACCTTTGTTTCGTTATTCTACGAAATACAAAACGACATGGTCACAGAAAAAAAATATTATACCCCTGGAGTTAAAAAGGTGATAGATTTTCTCAAGTCATCGTTCGATGCAAGCATCTCTGATGTTGAAGGCAAAATCAAGTTCTGACCTTCGGTCCAGACATTAAAAAAGCGTTCAGGCGAGAGCCTAAACGCTTTTTTTTATGATCGTAAAATGTCAAGACATAAATATTCAGTGCTTCCAGTTTAAAGTTGTTAATACTTTCAAAGTTTCCCATGAAGGTCCACAGGAATCAGTAAAAGTCTTCCGGGTGGTTTATGTGGATTCACATTAATGTTAAAAGTAAGATCAATTGTCAGTTTTTTTAACATGCTGGGCATCTACGACAGCGATTGTAGCCATATGTACAATCTCTCTTACGCTGCATTCCATCGGGACAACGTGGATGGGCTTGTTTATTCCCATCAGGATCGGACCGATCACTTCAGCACCCCCGATTTCCTGCATAATTTTATAGGCGATATTTCCAGAGTTTAAATTTGGAAAAATCAATGTGTTAACATCATGGTTGGCAATTTTGGAAAAAGGGAATTTAGAATTCCGCATTTCCCTGTTCAACGCAAAATTAGCCTGTATTTCACCATCAACGAGTAAATCTGGATAGTTCTGGTGTAGGAATTTCGTAGCCTGTCTCACCCGTTCAGGTCCGGTTGTATGTTCCGAAGGTTTGATGGATCCGAAATTGGAATACGAAAGCATGGCGATAACCGGTTCAATATTGAATCTGCGTAACATTTCTGCTGTAAGCAAAGCGGTTTCGGCAAGTGTTTTCCAATCGGGATCTAGGTTTACAGTGGTATCGGCAAAGAAGAACGGGCCCCTTTTGGTAATAACCATATACATACTTGAAATTCTGCTAAGGTTCTGTCTGGATCCGATCAATTTTAGGGCTGGCCCCATCACATCACTGTATTCACTGGTCACACCTGAAACCATAGCATCGGCTTCACCGGTTTCTACCATCATGATGCCGAAATAATTCCGGTTGTAGGTCAGTTCATAGGCTTCATCATGGGTTATTCCTTTACGCTGCCTTTTTTCCCAAATCATTTCCGCAAACTGTATGCGTTTAACTTCTTCCTTCTGGCTCCTTGGATCAATGATGGGAAGATCGGTAATGTCAAGATGATTTTCGGCAATAATCTGCCTGATCTGTTCTTCATTCCCCAAAAGTACGGGTTTGGCAATGCCTTCCAAATAAACCTCTTTCGCAGCCTTTAAAATCTTTAGGTTCGTCCCCTCTGGAAATACAATCCGTTTTGGTTCTGTTTTTGCTTTCAAAGTGATGCGGCGGACAAGCTGGTTTTCCAAACCAAGTCGACGAATTAACTCGGCTTTGTATGCTTCCCAATCAGTAATCGGCTTGCGTGCCACCCCTGAATCCATGGCTGCTTTGGCAACAGCAGGAGCTACGGAAGTAATCAAACGGATATCAAGTGGCTTTGGGATAAAATACTCTTTTCCGAAAACCAGATGTTTTACATTGTAGGCATTACTTACATGTTCGGGAACATCCTCCTTTGTCAATTTTGCAAGGGCATAAACAGCCGCAATTTTCATCTCTTCATTGATGCAGGTTGCTCTCACATCGAGCGCTCCCCTGAAAATGAACGGGAAGCCGAGAACATTGTTCACCTGGTTCGGATAGTCGGATCGTCCGGTTGCCATAAGAACATCGGGACGAGCATCCATAGCATCTTCATAGGTGATTTCTGGATCGGGATTCGCCATGGCAAAAACTACTGGGTTATTTGCCATGGAACGTACCATTTCCTTGGAAAGTATATTTTTGGTTGAGAGCCCGAGAAACACATCGGCACCAGAAACTGCTTCTGTCAGCGTATGAATATCCCTGTCGGTTGCAAAGATCTGCTTGTACTTGTTTAGGTCGGCACGGTCTTTACGCAAAACCCCTTTGGTGTCAAGCATGACAATGTTCTTTATTTTGGCTCCGGCGGAAACCAGCATTTTGGTACAGGCGATGGCAGCGGCACCTGCGCCGTTAACAACTATCTTTACCTCATCCTTTTTTTTCCCGGCGATTTCAATGGCATTGATCCAGCCTGCAGCAGTAATGATAGCCGTACCATGCTGGTCATCATGCATGAGCGGGATATTAAGTTCCTTCTTTAACCGTTCCTCAATCTCAAAACATTCAGGCGCTTTGATATCTTCAAGGTTGATACCGCCGAATGTGACGGCAATATTTTTAACCGTTTCAATGAATTTTTCAACGTCGTGGGTCTCAACTTCAATATCGAATACATCAATATCAGCGAAAATCTTAAAGAGCAAACCTTTCCCTTCCATTACGGGTTTCCCTGCATCGGCGCCGATATCTCCCAGGCCAAGTACGGCTGTGCCATTGGATATCACAGCCACCAGGTTTCCTTTGGAAGTATATTTGTAAATATCATCCTTGTTTTTTTCAATCTCAAGGCAGGGAAATGCGACTCCTGGAGTATAGGCAAGAGCTAAATCCCGTTGGGTTCTGTGGGGTTTTGTGGGGATTACTTCTATCTTTCCCGGACGGCCTTCTTCATGATATTTCAATGCATCTTCTTTCGTTATTTTAGCCATGGCTATAGGGTTTTAGGATTTTCTCAAAGATAATAAGAATAATCGCCTCTTTTGTTTTACCTCTTTTAAAGTAGGCTCATAGATTCAAAATTTGGAACGAAGCAACCAATAAATGTTTAACTTTCGGAACAAAATTATCATCATGTCCCCAGTCCAATTCATTAACCATAAAGGCAAGCACATCCTTAACATGGATTTTTCAAACATTAGCACTGAAATCAATCACAGGGTTGAAAAAGTCGAAAAATTTGTGGAAATGCATCGCCCTCAGTCATTACTAGCGTTGGTTGATTTTACCGGAATGCGAATGGACAAGGGTAAAATACAGATAATAAAGGAGCTGACGACACACAATTCTCCATATTTTAAATTTATTGCATTGGTGGGGTTGAGCTTTGTGAGGTCGATTACGATGAGAGTGATGCTCAGCCTATCAAGCAGAAAAAATCACAAGATGTTCGCAAGTAGAGAATAGGCTTTGGATTGGCTGGTTGAAAAATAACCTTACTCTGTTGAAGAATCAGACCATACGAGATGGTTCCTTGGTTTACATCTATTTACCTTAATCCATTGTGGATACGAGAAACTGTTATATCTCCCAGGTATCACCCGAATTCAACAAATCATCCACATTCTTGATTTTTGAGGTCTCCCTGGCAAATTTGATCTGTTCTTCTACGAGATCATCGTAAGTGGGATACATGGCTGAACGGATCACACCGAACACCATCGGAAAATGAGGGGGTGCAAGTTTGGCAAGCATAAGTTGTATGCCCGGATCCTGGCTATATTGGTCATGTACAAGGATATCCTCGATGGTGATTCCGTTTTTCCCAATTTCAACAACGTCTAGCATGGTATCTTTCAGAATCAGGCCTTTTTCATTGTTTTTGCCAAAAACCATAGGTGAACCATCCTTCAGGATCAGCATGGTTTCATCTTTCACATCTTTGCCGGTCACCGGTGCATGGGCTTTGTCGGCGAAAATTACACAATTCTCCATTATTTCAGTAACAGAGGTTCCATCATGCTTTGCAGCTTCGAACATACAGTCGGTCATCAGGGCGATGTTGTTGTCAGGGACGCGGGCAAAGAAGGTGCCTTGAGCGCCCATAACCAGTTCACCTATGTTGAATGGATGTTCTATGGTTCCCATGGGTGAGGTTTTGGTAATCTTGCCCATCGGAGTAGTAGGTGAATACTGGCCTTTGGTCAGTCCATAGATCTGGTTGTTGAACAGCAAGATATTCAGGTCGACGTTCCGGCGAATCACATGGATGAAGTGGTTTCCACCAATGGCGAGAGAATCGCCATCTCCAGTAATTGTCCAAACGCTCAGTCGGGGGTTGGCAATTTTTACACCGGTTGAAATTGCGGCAGCCCGGCCATGGATGCCATGAATCCCATAGGTGTTTACATAATAGGGAAACCTGGATGAACAGCCGATGCCGGAAATCATACAGAAGTTTTCCTTGCGGTAACCGATCTTGGGAAATACACGTTCTATAGCTGCAAGAATGGCATGACCCCCGCATCCCGGGCACCATTTTACCATCTGATCGCTTTCAAAATCTGCTTTGGTTAATTGAACATTTGTCCGTTCAACTGTCATATTAATGAAATCCATCTTATTTCTCCTCTAAAAGTTGGTTAAACTTATCCGTTAACTCGTTGATCATGAATGGCAATCCTTGCACTTTGTTGAATTGGAAAATATTGGGCATCGGGAACTTCATCCGGAGGTAATTTACAAACTGCCCGCTGTTGAGTTCACAAACCACAATTTTCTTAAAACTTTTCAGTACCTTTATCGTATTCTTCGGAAGTGGCAAGATGTAATGGAAATGAGCATGGCTGATACTCTTCCCCTCTTTTTGCATCTTGCTTACAGCCGAATGAACAGATCCATAGGTACCTCCCCAACTAACCACAAGCATGTCTCCTTTATCGGGACCATCAATTTCCTGTTCAGGTATAAAATCTGCCACCTTCTCAACCTTTTGCGCACGCATGTCGGTCATTACCTGGTGGTTTATTGGGTCTGATGATACAACTCCGGTAACATTTTCTTTTTCCAGGCCTCCGATGCGATGACGTAAGCCTTCGGTCCCGGGAATGGCCCATTGGCGAACAAGCGTTTCATGATCGCGTTTGTATGGCTTGTAATCAGAATCGTTTGCTTCGGCAATGGGTGGGTTGATTGAAGGCATATCGGCCATCTTTGGAATTCTGAACAAGGTTGAACCGAAACCAAGATAACCATCGGTGAGCAGAATCGCAGGAGTCATATGTTCCATAGACAGCTTTGCAGCCATGTACGAGTAATAAAAACAATTTTCAGAAGTCGATGCCGCAACAATGATTACAGGGCATTCTCCATTTCGACCAAACAATGCCTGATACAAGTCACTTTGTTCCGATTTGGTTGGCAACCCGGTTGAAGGACCTCCCCGTTGTACATTGACAATTACGAGTGGCAGTTCAGTGATAACGGCAAGGCCTATTGCTTCACTTTTCAATGAAAGACCCGGACCTGATGTGGTTGTACATGCAAGGGACCCGGCAAAGGATGCCCCAATTGCTGAGCAAATCCCTGCGATTTCATCCTCTGCCTGGAACACTTTTACTCCCAATGATTTGTGTTTTGCAAGTTCCATCAGTATTTCCGTCGCTGGTGTGATGGGGTAAGAACCAAGGAACAGAGGGCGCCCTGATTTTTCAGCGGCAGCAAGCAATCCCCATGCTGTGCCCAGATTGCCTGTTATATTACGGTAACGGCCTTTCTCCATTGGAGCAGCAGAAACCTGGATCACCGATTCAAGAGCTTCAATGGTGTCAGCATAATTGTATCCGGCCTGAAGGACAATCTTGTTAATCTCGATCAGTTCCGGTTTCTTTTTGAATTTATGCTCAAAATATTTGAATGATGAGTTCAGGTCACGATTGAATATATAATAAAGCATGCCTAAGGCAAACATGTTCTTGCTGCGCTCGGCGATCTTGTTCTCAACCCCAAGTTCCTGTAAACTTGCTTTTGTAAGTGTAGTAATGGGGGCCATAATCATGTTGAAACCATCAAGAGAGTTGTCGGTAAATGGATTTGCTTTGTACCCTGCTTTCTCAATGGTTTTATCGTCATAAGCATCAGTGTCAGTGAGAATTGTTGCTCCTTTTTTTGCCCATTTCAGATTCGATCTGAGGGATGCAGGATTCATGGCAACCAACACGTCAACCAAGTCTCCGGTAGTGAAAATTTTAGAACTGCCCATGTGCACCTGGAATCCGGATACACCTGCTACAGTGTTCTGGGGAGCGCGGATTTCAGCAGGGAAGTCAGGAAATGTAGCAAGGTCGTTTCCAACAATTGCAGCAACGTCCGAAAACATGCTACCAGTGAGTTGCATGCCGTCGCCGGAATCACCGACAAACTTCACAACCACCTCTTCACGTTCGATAACTGGTCTTTTTTTCTTAGTCATAACATCAATGAGTTTAAGGGTTCAAAAGTACCGAATTAACTCATCCGTCAAAAACGAGTAGCTGATTTTAAGGTGGCAAGAAAAGTTTATACCATCATAACAATTTAATTCAATGCAAATTAAACTCTACCAAAAGGTATGAAAACAATTTCTTGATTGTAATTTCTTATCTATATTACTCGATATTACACATAAATGTTGTTACTTTGCATTTCCCGATGGAAACATTGCCATTTCTGCAACGATTATTATCTCATTTTCATCTCGAATATTATTGTTTTACTTTATCTGAAAGTATTATATAATGGGATTTCTGCTGGCTATCATCGCAGCAATATTTTTCCCGGGCATCATTCTCCGAGTTAAAAGCACCGCCAGCGGACGGAAAGGACCAGGTATCCTACAACCTTGGAAAAACATCCGGGTGTTGTTACGCAAAGGAAGTGTGATCAGCACCACAACGAGTTACATTTCTCGTATTGCTCCCGTAATTTACTTGTCGACAATACTCTGTGCCCTTCTGCTACTTCCCTTTCCCGGAGTACCTCCCATCATTGCTTTTGAAGGGGATTTCGTGCTCTTTGCATATATGCTTGCCCTCGGAAAATTCCTTTTCATGCTGGGGGCGATAGACAGTGGGAATAGTTTTGGTGGTATGGGTGCCAACAGAAAATCCCTCTTCTCGATGCTCGCTGAACCCGCCTTTTTCATACTGTTTGGTAGTATGGCTCTTCTCACGGGTTATACTTCTATGCAGCAAATCGTTGAATCAATTCAACTTGTCGGTTATAACTCCTTTATCATAGGTGCCCTCGCTGCCTATGTGCTAATCCAAATCGCAATAGTCGAAACCAGTAGATTGCCGGTCGATGATCCTAATACGCGAAATGCAACTACCATGGTGGATGGAGTAATGATACTCGACTTTAGCGGTTTTGATCTGGCACTTATACAAATCGGCACATTATTGAGGTTAGCCATGTACGGAGTTTTGGTGGCCAACTTCCTAATCCCGGCCGGATGGCCGGTTCTGACAAGGATTGCCCTATTCATTGGTGTTCAGATTGCCTTTGCCAGCATGATCGGCCTGATTGAATCATTTCGAGCGCGAAAAAAACTATCTAAAAATCCGCAATTTATCATCTCATTGAATGTGTTAGCATTGGTGGCCTTCGTCCTGGTTTTGTTGATCAACTTTAAAATGATCGGAAAATGATTTACTGCTCATCATCGTTTTCGCCAGTTCGAGGGTCCACCATATTTCCCTTTCATTTATTCTGCATTGTCAACACATCAGAAGAGGCCTGGATGCACGACAAGGCGCCTCCCGCGTTTTATTACCTGTAGGCATCCAGGAATATCAAACAAGTTCCCTTTTGCACTGAGCGTTGATCTATGCGATTCTGATGTGAATTTGCCCACAAACAGGAAGATATACTTAATTTTGTAAAAAGCAGAAATTCTGTAAGTAGAAAGCCCCATATGGTAGAATTGATTAATTTGAGTTGGATTATACCGCTTTTCGCAATTGTTGTAATATCAATTATTCCTTCAAAGGTTAAGCCTTATGTTGCTGTCGCTGCAGTTATCCTGGGTTCATTGGCTACTGGTTGGCTTGCTGTTAATGCATTAATCAGCCAGGTTGTGGACTTTGCATTTTACGCCGGAACTTTTTTAGGGAATGTTCCCATTCGCATTGACGGATTATCCGCATGGTTTATTCTGATCATTAATTTTACTGCCGTCACAGGGGCCATTTTTGGAACAGGTTATCTGAAAGCATATCAGAATTCATCTTCTAAACTGGCCCTGCACTGGTCATTGTTCGTTCTGTTTCATTTTTCAATGGTTTGGGTTTGCATTTTACAAAATGGATTTGCCTTCCTGATTGCCTGGGAGATTATGTCGCTCTCATCTATGTTATTGGTGATATTTGACCACCATAATAGCCAAACCATCAAAGCAGGGATAAATTATCTGGTTCAAATGCACCTTAGTGTTGTGTTTCTGACAGTTGGGTTTATCTGGGTATATAGTCAAACCGGATCATTGAGTTTTGATTCTATCAGGACATTTTTTCAGACGAATTCTAACCGGTGGCTGTTTTTAGTGTTTTTTACAGGGTTTGGATTAAAAGCGGGATTTATTCCGTTACATAGTTGGTTGCCCCATGCTCATCCTGCCGCACCCTCACATATTTCCGGAGTCATGTCTGGAGTCATTGTAAAACTAGGGATTTATGGAATAATCAGGATGATTAGCTACTTACAATCAGATTTTATTTTGCTGGGAGAAATCATCATCACCTTGTCTGTACTAACCGGGATTTATGGAATTTTAAATGCTTCAGTCCACCGTGATTTCAAGAAGATGCTTGCTTATTGCACCATTGAGAATATTGGAATTATTGGTATTGGAATCGGTATTGGTTTAATTGGCATTGGGACCCAATCACCACTGATGTATTTCCTTGGATTTGGCGGGGCTCTATTGCATGTATTGAACCATTCGTTATTTAAATCATTGCTTTTTTATTCAGCAGGATCGGTTTATCAGCAAACGCATACCCGAGACATGGAAAAACTTGGCGGACTGTTTAAAAGCATGCCTAAAACTGCGTTCATCTTTCTTATCGGCGCTATTGCAATCGGTGGAATGCCCCCATTTAACGGGTTCGTATCGGAATTTATCATTTATAGCGGTTTAATTGAAGGAATACATACTGATTCCATATATCAGATAATGTTGATGATCATGGTCTTAGCAGGGCTTAGTGTGATAGGTGGGTTGTCGGTGCTTACATTTACCAAAACTTTTGGTACAATTTTTCTAGGACAGCCACGCGAAATTCCTCAACACAAGCCTCACGAGGTTTCTACCCTTATGTTGGTACCTCAGTATTTCATTATCGCCTTTATGATGAGCATAGCATTTCTTCCCCAGGTCTTTCTGAATATCATTAAAGTAATATTGGATGGAATGAGTCATCCGGGTTTTATAGATTCAATTTCCATAAGTTTTTATTCCAAAACAGCTGCCAATATTGGCTTGTATTCTCTATTCTTTATTGGACTCATGGGCATGATCTGGCTCATTCGTTCATCGGTTATGAAAAGGAGAAGAATGGCTACAGGAACTACATGGGGGTGCGGATACATCGCTCCAAACAACACAATGCAATACACGGGCAAGTCTTTCTCCAAACCATTGGGCAAAATATTCACTTTCCTTCTCATTGAGAAAAAACGTTTTAAGGAATTGAAGCCAGGTGAAATTTTTCCGGAAAAAAGAAATTATGATTCACACTATCTCGATTTTTTCGAATTCAATTTTATTGAAACTATTACAAAGTATCTGATTAAATGGTCCGGATATTTTAGATTTATTCAAAATGGCCGAACCCAATCCTATGTGCTGTATGGAATTGTTTTTATTCTGCTACTGTTTCTGCTTACTATATTCAATATCATAAGATGACCTTTCTGGTAACATTCATATTGATCTGCATTACAGGAGTTTTAATAATTCCATTTCTTAAGGTTAAGATGAAAGGAATTATTGTCCTTGCAGCCATAGTTATGAATGCGCTGATCTCCGGGTATCTGGCAGTCCAAAGTCTCACCGGACAGATGATCAGCTATAGTATTCCGGGCAGTGCGATAACAGGAATGATTCCAATCAGGATTGATGCGCTGTCGGGATGGTTTATTTTAATAATCAACTTTGTTTTCATTTCAGGTGGATGGTACGGACTTTTCTACATGAATGCCTACAAGGAAAAACGGGGAAAAATATCCCTGCATGCCATCGCCGTTCTTCTTTTACACGCTGCCATCGTAAGTCTTACCGCCATTCAAAACAGCATTGCATTTCTTGTTGCATGGGAAGTGATGATGTTCTCGGCCTTCATAGCGGTAACATTTGAACATGAAAAAGAGGTGACATTGAAGGCGGGAATAAATTACCTCATACAATCGCACATCTGCGTTGTTCTAATGGTGACTGGTTTTTTATGGGTGTCAAACAAGACAGGAAGTTATGATTTTCAGGCCATCACCGCATTCAGCTCATCGCAAGCAGGCTCAGGAGCTTTATTCTTATTTATGATATTTTTTATTGGATTTGCCTTTAAAGCAGGTTTTGTACCCTTCCATACCTGGTTACCGTATGCACATCCGGCAGCGCCGGCGCATATTTCAGGTATCATGTCGGGCATCCTGATAAAATGCGGTATTTATGGCATTTTGAGGATGATTCTGCTGATTAAGGCAGATTATACGGCAATCGGTTATATTATTCTGACATTTTCAGTGATCTCGGGCTTGTATGGTGTAATGTTGGCTATTGTGCAACACGATCTTAAAAAATTACTTGCCTACCATAGCGTGGAAAATATCGGTATTATCGGGATGGGTATTGGGATCGGTTGCATCGGACTGGGAACAGGGAATCTGGTAATAGCATCACTCGGATTCGCCGGGGCATTGCTACATACCTTAAACCATGCTCTTTTTAAATCGCTTTTATTTTATACCGCCGGGATGGTTTATCAGGCAACACATACCTTAAATATTGAACATCTGGGAGGATTGATTAAAAAGATGCCCCAGACTGCCCTTTTGTTTTTAATAGCGGCTGTGGCTATTTCAGGTATCCCTCCCTTTAATGGGTTCATTTCGGAATTTATAATCTATACCGGTTTATATCAATGGTTGCAAAATGCATCGTTAAGTTCACTTATTTTTATTCTTTTTTTGATTCTGGGTTTGGTCTTGATAGGCGGATTGGCACTATTGTGCTTTACAAAAGCTTTTGGGATTGTCTTTCTGGGGAATCCTCGCCAGGAGCTTCACCATGAAGTTAAAGAGGGCCCGTTTCTTCAGCTTTTACCACTCTACGTCATCGCATTTTTTATTCTTATTATTGGATTGGTTCCTCAGCTGTTCATAAAAATGTTGGAAGGTCCGGTTAGTTTATTTACAGATAGGCTTGGCGTTACGAATGCTCAATTCCCGGTTGAAGCATTCGCAGCATTAACGCCAATAAGCATTGCCGTTTGGGGATTTATTTTACTTGCCCTAATCATCTTTTCAATCAGGAAATGGGTATTGAATCATAGGAAGATTGCTATTGGTACTACCTGGGGATGCGGATATATGTCGCCAACAGCCAAATTGCAATATACAGCAGGTTCCTTTGTAAGATCATATGTTAAATTAAATAAACCAACACTGTTGTTTTTTAAACATGAAAAGGAGATGATTGGATTATTTCCGGGTGAAAGTCACTACGAATCACACGCCTATGATAAGTTGGAAAAATGGCTCATCGACAAACCTATTAAGGTCTTCAAATCATTTCTGAAGCGATTTTTGTTTCTACAAAATGGTAGTTTGCAATACTATATTTTATACGGAGTGCTTTATATTATAGGAGTAATCTTTATTCCCATGATTTTCGACACAATATCCTTGTTCATTGACTTTTTAAAACGGCTATAATTATGCTCAGTTTTATTTTAATTTTATTGGCAGCGTTGTTTTTTACGGGGGTTATAAATCGTACAAAAAGCATTTTGTCAGGACGTAAAGGCCCGGGAATTTTCCAGCCAATAAAAGATATCATCCGGCTCTTTAAGAAAGGAATGGTTTATAGTAATACCACGAGTCTCATTTTTCAATTAGCTCCTACGATTTACTTTTCTTCGGTAATTATGGCCATGCTTGTTGTTCCCTTTGGACAATCGAAAGGGTTTATCAGTTTCCATGGTGATTTCATTTTCTTTGCATATATACTGGCGCTGGGTAAATTTTTCAGCATCATAGCAGCCATGGATACCGGTAGCAGTTTTGAGGGCATGGGAGCAAGCCGTGAAGCACTTTACTCCATGTTTGCCGAACCTGCATTCTTTATCCTTTTAGGGTCGATGGCATTACTCACCGGACAAACCTCTTTTCAGGAAATTTTTGCCACATTACATTTGGGATCACCCATTAGCTACGCCTTAGCAGTACTGGCAGCATTTGTTCTGGGGATGATCATGATGATCGAGAATAGTCGAATGCCCATTGATGATCCAAAAACCCATCTTGAATTAACGATGATTCACGAAGTAATGATCCTTGATAATAGTGGATTCGATTTGGGGTTGATTCTCTCAGCAGGATTGCTTAAATTTTCCATCTATGGAGCGCTTATTGTTAACTTATTTATTGGCATGTTTCCCTATGAGTATACTATTCCGATGTTTTTTGCCATTCAGGTATTAGCTGCAGTAATCACCGGGACCATCGAATCTTTTATGGCCCGGTTCAGGATGAGCCATAATGCACAGTTTATTTTTGCACTCACTTCAGTTAGTTTGTTAATATTTTTCGGTGTACTAATGCTTTTAGGGAAATTCATTTAACATTAAAAATTGAGTACCATGATAAATGTCTTGCTTATCACCTTTCTTATCACCTTGTTTTTTATCGCCATTGCTAACCGGCTGATGACATATATCAAGGTTTTGGCGTTTCAGGGAGTAATCCTTTTCACGGTGGTGTTCATTCAATTGAATGACATAAATACGGTAAACTTGATTCTGATCCTGATGGAAACCATCTTTTTTAAGTCATTGGCAGTTCCTTTGTTTTTGGCATATATTATTAAACACAATAAGATTACCCGGGAAGCGGAACCCTATTTGCCCAATTTCATTTCGTTAATTATTGTGACCATGATTTGCGTCGTTTCGATACTGCTTGTAAATAGCATTAAGGATAATGAGTTGGATAAAATATTTTTTGTAGTTGCATTATCTGCATTATTTACAGGACTATATTTCATTATTTCACGCCGTAAAATAATTACACATGTCATGGGCTATTTAATTATTGAAAATGGCATTTTTGTTTTATCGCTTGCACTTGGTAGTGAAATGACCATGCTGGTCAATATTGGAATTATGTTGGATATATTCGTTAGTGTCTTGGTCCTTGGGATCTTTACCAACCGAATTGGCGACACGTTTGAAGCGATGAGTGTAGACAATTTATCAAACCTAAAAGATTAACTTCCATGTTTGGATATTACCTGATCATAGTTTTGCTTCTTGGGATTGGAACCCTTGTAAATCGTAATAATCTTATTCGCATCCTCCTGTTAATCATATTTCTCTCGGCACAGACAGCGCTCGCCTTTTATGGCTTTTCCCATTTGAAAACCAGTGAGCTTGGTGGAAATTTTTATTATGATTCACTGGGTATTCTTTTTCTTTTCGTATTGACCATCCTGAGTTATACAACTATTTTTCATAGCTACCTTTATCTTCAGCACAGAAAGGATGATAGCCGTAATCAAAGTATTTACTTTGCTGCATTGATTATTCTAATTGGGGCAATGACCTGTGTCTATCTGTCTGCTACGATAGGCGTCATGTGGGTGGTCATTGAGGCAACAACATTAAGCGTAGCCGTATTGATTTATCATGAACGGACCCATCTTACCCTGGAAGCTACCTGGAAATATGTTTTCATTTGCTCTATTGGAATCACGTTTGCATTTGTCGGGATTGTTTTTTTAAGTAAAGCCTTACAGGAAGCAAATTCGGTCAATCTCTCTTTCTCCGACATTCCCAGCCACCTTCAAAACATCAATACATTCTGGCTGAAACTTGCTTTTATTTTTTTGATTGTCGGATTTAGCACAAAAATGGGGTTGTTCCCAATGCATACGATTGCTGTTGACGCCCATACCGTAGCTCCACCTCCGATTAGTGCCTTCATCTCCACAACCCTTATGAATGTAGGGTTTGTGGCTATTTTTCGAACTTACTCTTTAATGTCCCATACCAGCATTCTTCCATGGATGAACCAGATTTTACTATTGTGTGGTTTCCTTTCGATTTTTGTATCAACAGTGTATATCATAAAAGTGAATCATTTAAAAAGAATGTTTGCTTATTCCAGTCTTGAACATATGGGTTTAACTGCTATTGGACTAGCTTCAGGTGGAATCGGGTATTTTGCTGCAATCTTGCACATGGTACTGCATTCTTTCGTCAAGGCAAGTGTTTTCTATCAAATTGATCAAATCCATCGTGTTTTTGACACGTACATTATCAATAAAACAGGGGGCTATTTTAGTAAAAATTTAACCGGAGCGCTTGCGATGCTTCTTATATTTGTAAGTATTACAGCAATGCCCCCATCAGGCATGTTTGTGAGCGAATTTCTTATTTTCCGATCATTGTTTGAATCCCATAACATTTTTTTATTTGTCATGATTCTTATCTTGCTTACCATGATCATGTGGGCGTTGGGGAAAAATATTTTTTCCATGTTATTTTTACCATACGATGAACCGGGTGGCAAAATTGTCAAGATTAATCCCTGGGAATCTGCCTCCCAATTTGTCCTTTTATCTGCCGCAATTTACCTGGGGTTAAACCCTCCTGATGCCTTCATGCAGTTAATTAATGATGCTGTAATGCTTTTACATAAGTAATATGAAATATACTACGGTTATAAATAATCAATGTATCCCGATCTCACAAATTCCTGAAAATTCATACGATGCTTTCTTTGAATTGAATGTCGGTTTTATAACTGATTCGTCGGAAAGACATTGCGTAAATTATTTTGGATATCCTGTTAGTGGTAATATAAAGTTGATTTGTTGCATTGCCAATGACCAAAGCCATGACATTCATATATCGTCCTGTCTTGTAAAACCCACTGATATCCTGACTTCCATGTCATCCAAAATTTTCTGTTTTGAGAAATTTGAACGTGAAATTCATGAAAATTTTGGAATTCTCTTTAAGGGACATCCATGGCTTAAACCTGTGCGATATGGGCATGATCGTGCAGATACTTTGCAAACAATTGCCAACTACCCATTTTATGCCATTCAGAGCGAAGAATTGCATGAGGTGGGCGTAGGTCCTATACATGCCGGTGTGATTGAACCCGGACATTTCAGGTTTATTTGCAATGGGGAGCAAATTTTACATCTTGAAATCCAATTGGGCTACCAGCACAGGGGTATTGAATCCCTGTTTCTCCGCAAGAAGAAGCTTTCTGAACGGGTGCAAATAGCTGAAAGCATCGCGGGCGACAATGTGGTAGGGCATACCTTAGCCTTTGCTGCCGTTTGGGAAAGCTTATGTGGTTTCAGGGCGCCTGAGGAACTTGATTTTTCCCGAACGATAGCGCTTGAATTGGAGAGAATAGCCATTCATACCGGCGACTTAAGCGCTGCATGCACTGATGTGGCATATCAGCTGGGCAGCGCTGTTTTTGGACGTCTGCGGACGCCGATCATCAATTTCCTGCAGGAATGGTGTGGAAATCGTCTGGCCAAAGGATTGATCAGACCAGGGTGTAACCAATACCCATTTACTTCCTTTTTGGCATTCCGGCTCAAAGAAGTCCTGGATGCATTTGAACCTGACTTTGATGAGGTACGTAGAGAATTGTTTAAAATGCCCAGCGCCCTGTCCCGCTTTGAACGAACCGGAACAGTAACCTTAGCGGATACCTTATCCATAGGATCAGTAGGAATTGCTGCCCGTGCCAGTGGATTGAGCAGGGATATCCGTTCATCACATCCGCATGCTTTGTTTAAAGGCTTGAAACATGCTCCTATTATCAAACATCACGGTGATGTATACTCTCGTTTACAAATACGCAAGCAGGAGGTCCCTCAGTCTATTAATTATCTTCGCGAACTCATGCACAGGATTCCGGAGTGTAATAATGACAAGGAGCCATTGGGATCACCTGAACCAGATTCTTTTGCTATTTCATTGGTTGAAGGCTGGCGCGGTGAAATTTGTCATTGTGCCGTTACGGATACCCAGGGTGAACTGGTGATGTATAAAGTGAAAGACCCTTCGTTCCATAATTGGATGGCATTAGCTATGGCGGTGAGGAATAACGAGATCTCTGATTTCCCGATTTGCAATAAAAGTTTTAACCTATCATATTGCGGGCACGATTTATAGCCTGCTCAAATTTATTTAAAATGCTAGAACATATCAAAACACTTTACCATCAGGGAAGACAGTTTATTCCTGACGTGACAGTGGCCAAAGCGCCTGGCATTTTCAGGGGTCGACCTGTGATCAACAATGCAAAGGTGAACGAAAGCGACTTGGTCAATATTTGCCCCCTTAATGCGATATCAGCCAATCCGGTAAGATTGGATTTGGGTAAATGTTCCTTCTGCGGGGAGTGTGCTAAACAATTTCCGGAAAAAATAAATTTTACAACTGATTATAAAATTGCAGCCAATGAGAGGGAAAGCTTAATAATTAAGGAGGGTGATGATGCACAGGTAACAATTAACCCCATAAAGGTAAGGAAAGAGATACACCACTTATTCAGAAGATCACTCAAATTAAGGCAGGTCTCAGCTGGCGGTGATAATAGTTGCGAGTGGGAACTTAACGCCGCAAATAATGTTCAATTCGATATGAGCCGTTTTGGGATTGAGTTTGTAGCTTCTCCGCGTCATGCCGACGGAATTGTAATTACCGGTCCGATTACTAAAAATATGGCCGAGCCACTTCAGATTTGTTATGACGCCACCCCCGATCCAAAAATTATAGTACTGGTTGGGACTGATGCTATCAGCGGGGGAATTTTTGCTGATAGCCCGGCTATTGACCGGAGTTTTTTAGACAAATACTATATTGACCTTTATATCCCTGGCAATCCTGCTCATCCACTAACAATAATAAATGGATTGTTGGATTTAACTCGGAAAATGAAATGACACTTAGTTATCATCAATCAATACTAATAGAATCAAAATGAACTTAGAGAAAATCATGAATGACCTGGAGAAAAAACATCCGGGAGAATACGAGTACCTCCAGGCAGTTCGCGAAGTACTGGAATCAATCGAAGAGATATACAATGCAAATCCGCATTTTGAATCGGCCAACATCATCGACCGGATTGTTGAACCTGATCGTATTTTGACCTTCAAGGTCTGCTGGGTTGACGATAGCGGAAAAGTAAAGGTAAACCTGGGTTATAGGATTCAGTTTAACAATGCAATCGGTCCATATAAGGGGGGCCTGCGCTTCCACCCCAGCGTGAACTTAAGCATTCTGAAATTTTTAGGATTCGAACAGATTTTCAAGAATAGTCTTACCACACTCCCCATGGGTGGTGCAAAGGGTGGGTCCGATTTTAACCCCAAAAGCAAATCAGATGCAGAAATTATGCGTTTTTGCCAGTCATTCATGTTGGAACTATGGAGACTGGTTGGACCAGAAACCGATGTTCCCGCAGGTGATATTGGTGTTGGTGGCCGCGAAATAGGATTTCTGTATGGCATGTACCGGAAACTTGCACGAGAAAATTCTGGTGTGTTAACAGGTAAAGGACTGAACTGGGGCGGAAGTCTTGTGCGGCCGGAAGCAACCGGTTTCGGTGCTGTTTATTTCGCAAAAGAAATGCTTGCAACCAAAGGTGAATCCTTTAAGGGTAAAGTTGTAGCCATCTCCGGTTTTGGCAACGTTGCGTGGGGTGCTGTTAGAAAAGCAACCGAACTCGGTGCAAAGGTAGTTACCATTTCAGGTCCTGATGGTTACATCTATGATCCTGATGGCATCTCTGGTAAAAAAATTGAGTATATGCTTGAACTGAGAGCCTCCAATCAGGATATCGTAAAACCTTACACCGATGAATTCTCCAGTGCTAAGTTCCACCAAGGTAAACGTCCATGGGAAGTAAAGTGCGATATCGCCCTCCCTTGTGCAACCCAGAACGAACTGGGTAAGGATGATGCCCTCAACCTTATAAAGAACGGTGTTATATGCGTTGCGGAAGGAGCAAACATGCCAAGTACACCTGAAGCCATTGAACAATTCCTGGAGAATAAAATCCTGTTTGCACCCGGTAAAGCTGTCAATGCAGGTGGGGTGGCTACTTCCGGACTTGAAATGTCGCAAAATGCCATGAAACTCAGTTGGCCGAGTAAAGAGGTTGATGAACGGCTGCATCAAATCATGTGTAGTATACACGAGGCTTGTGTGAAATATGGTAAAAATAAGGAAGGCTATGTAAACTATGTAAAAGGCGCAAACGTTGCAGGCTTCCTTAAGGTTGCCAACGCCATGCTCGACCAAGGCATAATCTAAGAATCGATTAGAACACTCAATCATTAATTAAATCAACTATCATTAATTTAAACAACTATGAACAACGACATGTTAAGAAAACTGCTCGACGAATTCATGGCTAAGGTAATTGCCAAGAATCCGGGTGAAAAAGAATTTCATCAGGCTGTAATGGAAGTTGCAGAATCGCTGATTCCTTTCATTGAAGAGAATCCCAAGTACAAGCAGGCAAAGATTTTGGAACGATTTGCCGAACCCGAACGCACGATTATATTTCGTGTACCATGGACAAACGATAAAGGCGAAATTCAAATCAATCGTGGATACCGGATTGAGATGAACAGCGCCATTGGCCCATACAAAGGCGGATTGCGTTTCCACCCTACTGTTAACATGGGGATTCTGAAGTTTTTGGCCTTTGAGCAGGTGCTTAAAAACAGTTTGACTACTTTGCCTATGGGCGGTGGTAAAGGCGGAAGCGATTTTGATCCAAAAGGAAAGAGCGACAATGAAGTTATGCAATTTTGCC
Organism: Bacteroidota bacterium; assembly: GCA_026391795.1. GTDB lineage: Bacteria > Bacteroidota > Bacteroidia > Bacteroidales > FEN-979 > FEN-979. The sequence continues at coordinate 4,230 of JAPLDI010000002.1, read as the reverse complement.
AGAGCTTTATGACAGAACTGCAGCGCCACATTGGTCCTGATACCGATGTACCTGCCGGAGATATTGGTGTTGGTGGTCGTGAAATCGGGTTCTTGTTTGGCCAGTACAAGCGTCTACGTAATGAATTTACAGGCGTTCTTACTGGGAAAGGTTTGGAATGGGGTGGCTCATTGGTTCGTCCTGAAGCTACCGGTTACGGGAATGTTTATTTTGCCCAGGAAATGCTCAAGACCCGCGGTCTTGATTTCAAAGGTAAAATTGTTACAATTTCCGGTTCAGGTAACGTAGCCCAGTATGCAACGCAGAAAGCCACATTACTTGGTGGTAAAGTGGTTACTTTGTCCGATTCTGAAGGTTCTATTCATGACCCCAAGGGCATAGATGCAGAAAAGCTGGCTTTCGTAATGCATCTGAAGAATGTGAAACGTGGCCGTATTAAGGAATATTGCGACAAATATCCCGAAGCCACTTTCCTGGCAGGGAAACGCCCTTGGGAAGTAAAATGCGACATTGCATTGCCTTGTGCAACTCAAAATGAAATCGATGGCAACGATGCAAAGGCACTAATGGCCAATGGTTGTATCTGCGTGTCAGAAGGTTCCAACATGCCTTCAACACCTGAAGCAATTGAAATCTATCTTGCAAAGAAAATCCTGTATGGTCCTGGCAAAGCTGCAAATGCCGGTGGTGTTGCTACTTCAGGCCTCGAAATGTCACAGAACTCTATGCGTCTCTCATGGACGCGCGAAGAAGTTGATATGCGCTTACACAACATCATGATTGACATTCATAAAAATTGTGTAAAATGGGGTACTGAGACTGATGGTTTTATCAACTATGTAAAAGGAGCCAATATTGGTGGTTTCGTGAAGGTTGCCGATGCGATGATGGCTCAAGGTCTGGTATAATAACTTAACTTTCAATATTAAAACTTAACCACTTGTAAAACAAGTTTACAAGTGGTTAAGTTTTATCGTCTTGCTGACGAACACTAGAAAAACAATGTTAGCTTGTTATTTCTTAAAAAAATTGGATTTACTAAAAAATTAGTGATTTGTCATAACTCATAAATGTCATGTTCTGCAAAAAAAACGGATGATGAACGAACAAAATCGGTTAAAAATCGCCGAATCAAAACTTTTGATGGGTTCGATTAAAGATAAATATCCCGTGGTCCTTGATGGTGGTAAAACAATAATATATATTTCGGATAAAAGCAAGGAGACGGAAACAAGAGAACGGTATGAATTGCGAAGTGCGAACAAGATAATGCTGCATTATCAACAAAAAAATCATGTATAGCCTTGACAGACAGCAGCGATTTATTGGCGTACATGGTTTTTAACCCATCAAATTCCCTTTAATCCCTATTGACCCATTCGTATGCCAATTCGAGGTTATCGAATATGCTGCACTCCCAAGCGGTCCCCTCAAATCCCCTGAAGTACTTTTCTACAATTGGGATAAACTGTTGATCAATCGTAATGACAGCATTTCGTATTTTTTTAGAAGTCCATCTGGAAGTTGATTTATCCAGGTCCCCTATTTCTTTAACATCTTCTGGAGTGATAAGATTATTAGTGACATCTGTAAAATCTGAAATCTGATACGTTCGCGTGTCTACTCTATTGTCGCCGCTCATTATACCCATTGTTTTTTCTACCTCCTGGCTGGTCACGGTTCCTGAATATTTGAACAGGATACCATTACCCAACCATATAGTGTTGCAGGCCATTTTCCAAGAGTTTTAATTATTGACAAATTTGTTTTAATACTATAAAACACGGTTAATCCTTGCAAATAGTCAACCCAAACCGCTAAAAGGTTCGCTTTGAGTGTCTTTATGGGTTATCGATGGTCACATTATATATATCACGCTTATTTCGTTTGATTCCCTGAATTCTGAACCCACTTGAGTGGGAAATATCTTCAATTAGGTCGAAAATCTCGCAAGATCCGGGCAATGGGGCAAAGACAAGAGTGAACTGTACTGTTGTCTTTCGCGGAACATGCATCCATTCGGGAGCAATGGTGATGTTCAAAGCTTGAAGCAGTCTACTTTGATTGCCAGTAGTCTTATCCATAAGAACAGTGGAATTCTGGATTCTGATACCTCCCCCATATATTGAGTTGTAAGAACAGTTAACTATAACCATTCCTACTTCATATATCTGGGTGAGCAGTTTTTCCTTCCGACGTCTGCCAAGATTCAGGGTTTGGCTTGCCTTGGGAGTTATTGCCTGCCTCTTTTCTTCAACAATGTATTTTGGACTGTCATGTGACACACTACAAAGATAAGGAATACTTTAGCCCTGCTCCTCAACATAATAGCATTAAATCAAATTTAGGCCAATATAGCCTCTTCTGTCAGGTCTCAGCATGAAATGGGTAAGCACCTTGCCGACAATTTCAGGAAGGACCGTGAGGCAATCCTCCAGATGGTTAAGTTACTAATAGAAGGTTGGTCACTGGACGAATCTTCTATTCAACCTGAAAATTTCGAAGTGATCGTGTTCCAATTAACAAGTCAATTTACTTTCTGGGTGATCACCCTTGAAATTTACGATACCGGTAAATCCTATGAAGAAATGAAACAGGTTTATCTCAAAGGCATCTTTACCTGTTTCACTACATATCTTACCAAAAAAGGGAAAGCTGAGTTGGAAGAGGTTCTCAGCCATCCCCGGAATGATTCTCATAAATGAGATCACGAATCTATGATCCAACGATGCTAAATAAAGCCCATAAATATCGAGAATTACTTAAAACAAATGGGTGCAGTCGGTTAAATAACTCCGATAAAACTTAATCTTACTACTGACTTCATTTATCTAAAAATTTGATTGCTTTGAGTTGATTTTTATCGACCATATCAATAGGTGAATGTGTCTTTACGACCATAAAAAAAGCGTTCAGGCCTAAGCCTGAACGCCCTAATCATGGACTTAACCGAAGGTCAGAACTTGATTTTGCCTTCAACATCAGAGATGCTTGCATCAAATGATGACCTGAGAAAATCAATGACTTTCTTTATGCCAGGGGTGAAACTGGTGGTGAAGACATTTCCGTCTGAGTCGTTCAGCCGCATGGAGCAGTTGAAATCATTGGATGCGGTCTGAAACCTTTCCAGTTCGCTGCGTGTCTGGACCAGCTTGGCCCTTTTTTCGATGACCAGCTGGAGGTTTTCGACCTTGAGAATCTTCTCCATCAGGGTCATTTCCCTGACCGGTTCAGGAGCAGGAACAACAGGTTTTTCAGGTTCAACCTTCAGGAGAGGCTTCTGCTCTTCGGTTTTGGTCTCTTCAGGGTTGAGAACCGTTTTTGCAGCTGCAAGAACTGCGTTTTCTTCCTTGGAGGCTCCGCCATTGGTCGGTTTCAGTACTGGTGCTGTAATCTTTGTCATTGTGTTTCGCTGCTGCCCTGCAGACTTTTTTAGGCATCTGGCTCGCCTGGGTTTAAGAAAAAATTTATGCCACCGGGAACAAACGGAGTGAAAATTTTAAGCAAGAGTTCAGGTCATGATTTTATGCAATAAAATCTGAATGAACCCGAAGGGTGACAGTGCCAGAAGGCGGTCACTCTTAGCGAAAAAGATTTTCACGAGTTTAACTTTGCTACAAATTTTGAGTAATAGTGGGTTGGCTTTTGCTTGCTTTTTATAAAAGCTGCCCGGAAGGGATTTCTTTTTTGGCAGGGTTTCTTCTTTGTCCTGGTCTCAAAGAAAAAAGCCTGATTCGCGAACAAAAAAAAGACTGCCGGAAGGCAGCCTTTCTCAGGGTTTCTGTGTTTGATCAGAAGGGGATTTCTACTGATGGCGTGTCTTTGGAAACCTTCTTTGAAGTATTGCGTTTCTTTTTGGGAGTTTCAGTGGGCTTTACCGGTTCGTTGACTTCGGATTCTTCCAGGCGGTTTACATAAGCGGTGTAGTCATGTCCGAATTGGTCGGGGCTTTTCAGTTTTGCGATTTCAAGGGAGATGTAATCTTCATCCTTGTATTTGTGTGAGAACTTTACGAGGTCTTCGATTTTGAAGTTGATCTTAATGATTTCAAGGCCTTCGATTTTCTTTCCTTTTCCGATGTAGTTTTTTACAAAATTTTTCATGGCTGTGATTTTTGAGTGAAATTTATATGCAAGTGTAATTAAGACCATGGAGGGGCACTCAAGTAGGAACTGGAATACCGAACACCTGCAGGATATGCCGGGAAAATTCTTGAATGAGTAGCACTTT